>DAOPJV010000012.1:0-129096 GCA_035399845.1 Phycisphaerae bacterium
GAACCCAAAGGCTTACAGGCTTGATCGCACTCCTCAGCCGGACAGTACTGATTTCGAATATCAAGTTCCGAATTTCAAATCTCAATTCTCGAATCTGAGATTTTGGATTCCAGAATCGGATCTCCGATCCACGTTCCGACGCAATGAACACGCGCCGCAGCGCGCCCGCCTATTCCTGCACGATGAACATGTGCCGCGGCGCCGACACATCCGTATTCGCGCCGCTGATGGAGGCGTTCGCGTCGACCGCGCCCGTCAGGGACGCGATGTTCAGCAGGATCAGGATCTTCGAGTTCCCCGTGTCGGCGGCGAAGCCCCGGCCCTGCGAGTCGACCTCGATGCCGCGCAGCGCCACGCTTGAACCATTCAGCGTGATCGTGCGATCCGGCGTCACGACGACGTTCAGCGTTGACGCGTCGTCGAGCACCTCAATCTCTTCCGAATCATCGACGACATACAGATGATCGCTGTCGTCCACGAAGAGGTCCTCGATACCGCCCCACGACAGGCTCGTCACGATGCCGTTCGGCGTCGTTTCGCCGCTGGCCGTACCCGGATTGTCATAGCGCAGAATGCGGCTGCTGTTCTGGTTGACGCCCGACGAGTCCGACACGAAGAGGCGGCCCGCTGAATCGAAGTGAAGCGCGTCGATCGTCATTTCCGTGCTGACGGAGGGCGAGCGATCCGCCGGGTTGAACATCCGGACGGGCGCGACGTTTCCGTTGAAGGACGTCTCCGAGACATCCTCGAACACGAGAATGCCATCCGTCGCGTTGATGCAACCGACAAAGAGCCGATCGTTGTCGGCGTCGTAGGCCAGCGCGATCGGCGCATCGAGCCCCGTCGCCGCGCCCTCGACGATGCGATCGGCGGCGGTGTTCCCCGTCGCGGTCAGCGCGTCGTCGTGGATGGAGAGACCGCCGTTCTGGCGGGCGACGATGAGCTGTCCCATCTTGGTGACGACGAGGCTGCGGGGCTGGAAGATGTCCGTCGCCGCCCCCGCCGGCAGGCTCGTCGCCGGGGCGACATTGCCGTTGTTCGACGCCGGGTTCGAATGGCTCGTGATCCCCGACGCGTTGTTCACGACAAACAACCGATCGACGCTCGTGTTGTCGTTGCCGTTACTGTTCTGGTTGCTGTTCGTGTTCCCCATTGGATCGCCGCCGGGGCAATCCATGCCGAGGGCCACGGCGACCAGCGCCACTGCACACAGAACCTGCACTTTCCGCGCACACACCTGCATACCCGTTCTCCTTGGAACTCAGTTGATAAGGCCAGAAGCTGTCGCCGACCACGGCGACGTTTGACTCCGGAATGCGAGAATCGCGGACGCCGCCAGGCGCCTCGCGCGACGGAGAATGCTATCGCCCCCCCGACGCGCTGTCATGGCCCCGGGCGCCCCCTATTTCCCACTCCTGCGGGCGCCGCAATTTCGGCCGGTCCGTTCCCTAGAGCCAGATCATCGCCATATAGGCGTTGAAGATCACAAGCGCCGCCACCACCTGCGTCAGAAAGACCACGGCGAACGGTCGCGGGAACTGGAGGTAGCCGCGAAATGCGAAGACGAGTCTGATATCGACGATCAGGATCGCGACCAGCGTTGCGAGGTACTGTGCGAGCACTGCGAGATCATCCGCCGCAAAGGCCTCCCAACAATCCAGCAGCATCAACAGGCCGGCGAGCCAGATGAAGACGTCGCTCGAATAGACGAGGCATCGAAACACGTGGGCGGTCTTGATCCGGCGGCGACGCATCGTGGTCCCGAAGAGATGCATGGCCGCATAGGTTGCGGCGAACCAGATCCCGATCGTCAGCACAAAGTGATTGACGCCGAGAACAGTCTGCAGGTCGGAGACGGACCACGACCATGGCGCCATTGGAGATCCTGCGAACGACCAACTGCTCGCCCACCAGACGACGGGGGAAGCCCACACACTGATCGCCGCAAGTCCACACAGGAACGAGAGGATCATCGCTCCCAAGATCACGCCAAGGTACTGACGAAGCCGCGCCATTCGCACAGGGAGCGCCGGCGACACACTTCGCCAGAACCGCCACGGCAGAATCCCGCTCGTCATCGTTCGAAGGATGGAGGCTGCGTGATAACCTTCGTGATACTCGTAGAGATAGTCATGCGTGCGCCGGCGCGGGTCCAGCAGATCGTTCCACGAGAACGCCCCGCCGCACTCGGGGCAGCGCGCCTCGGACAGACCACGCAGGTTGTAGCCGCAGAGCGGGCAATCGATGTCGTCGAGAAACGTGTCCCAATCCGGCGCCACATTCTCGCGCACGGGCTGAGAAATCGGAGTCGCGTTCGGCGTCGTCGGCGGATGAAGCGTCGGTAGGTCCGTCATGCGCGCGTTACCTCAGGTCATTGAGAGCTTTTCCAATGACGAACGCCGCCGCCATCAGGGCGAGCGGCGTGATCACCTGCGATGTCAGCACGACGGCCAGGGCGTGCGGAAAACGCAGGTAGGAGCGAAACGCCAGCCAGAGCCGAATGGTGATGAGAATCCACAGGATTGGGACGAGGGAAATCGCAATCGGCGCCGCGCCCGCCGGACTTCGGCCGAATCCTGAATCGACAATGACGGCCGCAAAGACGAGCGCCGAGTAACCCAGCACAATCATCACCCGGCGCTGCGCCCTCGTTCGGTTCGACGCTGTTCGAAATACCGCAATTAGCGTCCATCCCGCCGCCGCGACGACGAAGATGAAGCTGTCAACAACGGCCCAATCGACCATTGTCAGTTCAACGATCAGCCAGTTACCGAGCCGCACAAGATTCACGCACATCATGGCAAAAGAGATGACGACGACAGCGTCGAACGAATAGACGACGGCGCGGACCACATGCGCTATTCTCACTCGCGCCATCGCCATCGACGTCCCGAAGATCATGAACACCAGAAACGTCACGAACGCCCACACGAACGGGATGGCGACGACGACGATCATACTGACGACAATCAGCAACCATGGTTGATTGATGATGTCCGACCATTCGTCGATATAGGCCCCATACTTCGCGAGAAAAAACGCGGGAATCCCGGCGGCAAGAAAAACGACGGACACCAGCATCGTCAGCATGACGTACAGCGCCAGTCGCCGCATCGAACTCGGCTGCATTGGATGCAGCGTCTTCCAGAATGATGTCGGGCTCAGTCCGCCCAGGATCGTCCGCCGGAAGCTCCAGAAGTTTCGATTCGGATGATGCTCGAACAGGTAGGGATGCTTCTTCCGATTTGGATCAAGCAGATCGCGCCACTCGAAAACGCGCCCGCACTCGGGGCAGCGGGCCTCGACGAGACCGCGCATGTTGTAGCCGCAGAGCGGGCAGTGAATCTCATCGACGATCCGCTCCCAGTTCGGGGTCGAACTCGGCGTTTCGTCGGATTCACATGAAGCCCATTCCACGATCGACATCCTTCCCTAACGAATCGTCAGATATGGCCCGTCAGGAAGCCGTAGAACAGAATACCGACCGGTATCGCCAGCGCCGTGATGATCTGGGTCGAGATCACGACCGCGACAGTGTGCCTGAACCGCAGGTAGCGCCGCACCGCAACGACGAGTCGGCCGACGAATACCGCCCAGGTCAGGATCGCCGCCCCGTTGGTAATCGGGCCGTTCGTCAGGACCCATGCCGCGTTCCGATCCCACAGCGCCTGCACCATCAACAGCCCCAGCGCGAGGCATATCGCAACATTCAGGACCGTCAGGCCCCGGACCCAGCGCCTGGCTCGCAGCTCGCTGCGCGACGTGATCAGAAAGAAAGAAACGATCAACGACACCAGGAAGAGCATGGCAATCAGCTGCAGTGCGCCTTGTTCGTCACCCTGCTCATAAGCGACGATCAGATAGAGGCCCCAGGACTGCAGGAACGCGAGGGCGCCGAACCAGACGATCACATCGAACGAGTACGCGATGGCGCGCGCAATGTGACGGCGCTTGATGCGCGCCCGCTGCATCGTGACGCCGAACAACTCGAAGGTGAGAAACGTCACGCCGGCCCAGATGAGCGGCGCCACACAGATGATCAGGAACTCACTCGTCGTCAGATACGCAAGGACTCGCGTGAACGCCGGCCCCAGACCGCGCGGCGAATTGACCATCCCCCACGACGCAGCGAGCAGTTCCAGCCCGGCAAGTTCCCGTCCGACGAGCGCGACAGCCATCGAAGCCGACGCCAGAAACCAGCAGGCCGCCACATAGACGATCAGTCGCCACAGGGATGTCGGCTGAAGCGGGCTCAATGTCGCCCAGAATTCCTGGACGCGCAGTCCCCCGGTGAGCGTCTTCCGGAAGCTCCAGGTATTCCGCTCCGGATGGTGCTCAAACAGATAGGGATGCGCCCTGCGTCGTTCGTCCAGCAGCTCGGCCCACGTGTATTCGGAGCCGCACTCCGGGCATCGCGCCTCCGACAGCCCGCGGAGGTTGTAGCCGCACAGCGGGCAGACAATCTCGAGATCCGACAACGACCAGTCCGGCGGTCCGTCCAGCCGCGCCGCCATCACTGCGCCCGGCGCATCCGTCTCAACTCGATCCTGCGTAATGCTCACTCTGTCCGACCCCTCTGACGAAGATCCGTCGTTTGCGACGTTTCGCCATCATACCATCCGGCGACGCGATGCTCACGCGTTCTTCGGCAATCTGCGCCGCCGGCTCGTCCTGCACGCCGGGATTCCGCGCGCATCCCAATGGCGCCTCGACGCAAACCTAAAGCGTGCGAGCGTCACCTGTTACCCTTGATTCCGCGATCGAATCGGCGGATGTCAAATGCGATTCGGTGGCCGATTCTCCGAATCATTGCTTGCCACCCGCCGGAATCGGAACTAGAGTGACTCTTGTATTCGATCTCCTCTGATCCCTTCCCATTTCGCGGATCTGGCTGCTTGGCAGCGCCTTTCCCTCGATCCGGATCCGATCACCGAGGCTCGCTCGAAAACAGCGACGAGTCCGAACAGTGAAGCGTTTTCACGACCGGATGTCGGCGCAGTCCGCGTGCGCTCGTTCGCACGACATTAAACAGAGCCCGTCATTCAGCCATTCGCCGCCTTCTCTCTTGATCGATTCGCCAGCCACGACATGCCAGCGTGGCGTACCACGACAGGCGCCGCTTTCGCTGCGCCCGTTGGCCCGGCGATTCACTGCACAAGACGCGATGCGGCGATCCATGGCTCGACAATCGGGACACAAGGGGTTTGACCATGGGTCGAAAACTGTACGTCGGAAATCTGGGATACAACGTCAGGGAATCGGAACTGGAGCAGTTGTTCGGCGAACACGGAACAGTCGATTCCGCAAGCGTCATCACTGACCGGGATACGGGGCGCAGCAAGGGCTTCGGTTTCGTCGAGATGAGCAGCGACGAAGACGCCCGCTCCGCAATCGCAGCGCTGGACGGAAAGGACTTTGAAGGTCGCGCCCTCAAGGTCAATGAAGCCAAGCCCAAGACGAGCACCGGCGGCGGTGGTCGCGGCAACGATCGCGGTCGACGCTGGTAATCGCCACCCAATCGACTGGGAACGCCGGCGACGCGACGATCAGCGGCGCCTCACGCAGGTCGCCCGAATGACCGCCCGGCGCCGGCGTTTCCGTTCACATCACGCTTCTTCCGTGACCATTCGGAAAAGAGAACGACCATGACGCAGGAAGAACGACAGGGCCTGTTGGATCTGCTGAATGATGAATCTCGATGGTGCCGGGACTTCGAGGCTCGCGACTCAAACGGCGATCCCACCTGCTTCGACAGTGACGACGCCGTGTCGTGGGACCTGACGGGCGCCATCTGCAGGCTCTGCGGCTGGGATCGCGCCCTTGCGCTGTTCGGGCAATTCGCCCGCCATATCAATGGCCGTCGCACTTCCGTCCTGCTCTCCCGCGACAACGGTGTCGGCGCAATGGGCGAGCTCCAGGTGTTCAACGACCATCCCGAAACGACCTTCGACGACATCCGACGTCAGATCGACTCGATGCCCATCTGGAGCCCCGGCGGTCGAAGGTCTAACGATGACTCGCAGCCTACCGAAATCGGCTAGCGTCGGCATCGACGCCCGCTGCGCCGTCAACAACGAAAGGACAGACTATTGGCGAAACGCCAGGTATCCGTCAGAAAACGGGAACGGGAACAACAGAAACGCGAACGCGAGGTCAAAAAAGCGGAAAAAGCGGCTGAAAAACGCCGTCGCCGAGAGGCCGGGCCGGACGTCGAGGAGACCGCCCGAATTGACGCCGAGGACGCCGATTCCCACCAGGTCTGAGGTTCCGGGTTGAACCACCGGATAAGACGTTATAATACCGGCAGTTAGCATTGAACCGACCGCTGCGGCGGCGCCCGCGTACGAAGCAGGACCTTCATGGAACTTCCGCGACGTGAACGACAAGACGAACTGCTCCGCCCCGGGGAACTGACGGCGCTCCGCGATCGCCTCCGCGCCAAGGCGCCGAATCACGATCTGACCAGTGTCGTAGCGTGCGCTTTTGATCACCGTACGCGCATGCTCCCCTTCATCTACGCCGACATGAAAATGGCCCCGGCCGGCAGCCGCGCCATCGGCGCCGCCATGCTGGACGCCGGCTTCGAAAAGACGCGTATCGTCCTCCAGCAGTGGAACCGGAATTTCCGCCCCTCGCGGATGCGCCTCGACAATCGCATCCCCGATCTCTTTCTCGTCTCCAGCATGCAGCTTCACGCCGACGCGTGCCGCGACCTCATCCGGGACGCCAGCCGCATCGACGAAGCCCATCGCCCCCTCATCATCGCCGGCGGTCCCAAGTTCATCTACGAACCCTGGGACGCCTTCAGCCCCGATCCGAAGGATCCCTGGGGCGCCGATGTCGTCGTGACGGGCGAGGAATACGTCCTGCTCAGCCTGCTGGAAATGCTGCTCGATCTGCGCGCCAGTGGTGAATCGCTTCGCAGCGCCTTTCGTCGGGCGCGTGACACGGGCGCCCTCGATGCGATCCCCGGACTCGTCTATCCGAACCACGGTCCCGAGGGCGCCGCGATCGAACTCGTTGACACGGGCATTCAGCGCCTCGTCGGCGATCTCGACGAACTGCCGCATCCCGTTCTCGGCTACAGGCTGCTTGAGCCGCCCAGCAAACTCGAAACGCTGGGCTCGAAGGCGGCGCCCGCCGAGCGGATTCGCAAGCTCAGCCCGATTTCGTCACTGGTGCTCACATTCGGCTGCAAATTCGCCTGCGAATACTGCCCGATTCCCGCTTACAACCAGCGGCAGCATCGGGTCAAGAGCGGTGAGCGCATCGCCGATGAATTCGTCCAGCTCTACAACGAATACGGTCTGCACTACTTCTTCGGCTCCGACGACAACTTCTTCAACGATCACAAGCGAACGCTTGACATCGTCGACAAGCTGGCCCACACGACCATCGGCGGAAAGCCCGTGCGCAAGATCGCGCGTTGGGGTACCGAGGTCACGGTCCACGACACGCTGAAGCTGAAGGATCACATTCCGTTGATTCGCTCGGCCGGCGTGCGTTTTCTCTGGATGGGCGTCGAGGACATGACGGCGACGCTTGTCAACAAGGGCCAGACGACAACGAAGACGATGGAGGCCTTCAAGCTTCTGCAGCAGCATGGCATCGCGCCGATGCCCATGATGATGCATCACGACGATCAGCCGCTGATCAGCAACAGCGACAAGCCCTACGGCCTGATCAACCAGGTCCGCCTGCTTCGCAAGGCCGGCGCCGCAAGCATGCAGGTGCTCATGCTCGTCCCGGCGACGGGCTCCAAGCTCTTTACGGGCACCTACACGTCCGGCATGGCCTACGATTCCGTCGCCGGCAAGAAGGTCGAAGAGCACATGCTCGGCGGCAACTACGTCATCGCCTCCAACTTCCGGAAGCCGTGGCGGAAGCAGGCGAACATTCTCATCGCCTACGCCTACTTCTATAACCCGCTGCGTTTCCTGGTTGCCCTCGTGCGTCCCAAGACGCGACTCTATCTCGTCGACAGCGGTATGCAGTTCATCGGCATGTGGGGCCTCGCCATGACGGCGAAGCGGACGATCGGCTGGCTCTTCCGACTGATGACCGGGAAGATCGAACGCAAGAGCGCCCCGCCGAACACGAAGCTGCCCTTCCGCGCCCCCGATGGCCGCACGGCGGCCCACGCGCTGCCCGGCACGCCGCTGGTGACGCTCAATCTGCCGCCGAAGCGCCCCTCGAGCGACAACAGCGCCAGCCAGGACGAGCAGCGCGACGTCCCGCTCCGGGTGCTCGCTTCGTAGGTCCGCGCCGAACCGGCAACTGGCGACGCGCCTTTGCGACTCACGCCGTTCCGAAACGGACCAAAGCGCCTGGCGCCCTTCCGAGCCGGGCCGGTCATGGCCCGGTGGATTCGCCATTCACCGCTGAGACGAGATTCCTATCTCGCCGCTGGGACGAGATTCCCTTCTCGTCCCAATCCCCGTGGAAATCCCCTCCCGCTCCGCCCGTCATCGCCCGCTTGGACGAGATTCCCATCTCGTCCCCATCCCCGCGGGAATCACTACCCGCTTCGCCCGCCATCGTTACATCGCGCGACCGACTCGCTCACGCTCGCGGCTCGGATTGTCGGCGGCGCGGATTTGGACCGAACTGCGCCCGCCAGGAAGCAGGCCGGCGTCACGGAATAAGACACGCGAATGCGTTCACCCACTACAAGCGCAAATAATGTTGACACGAAATTCCCAACTCACGATCGCTGGCACGAGATTCCCATCTCGTACCAACCTCGGGCGGGATTCTTCCCCGCCGAGCTAGGCGCCGAGCATTTCCGCCAGCCTGAGGCACGTTCGCCAGTTCCGCGTCGTGGAAATCGTCCCGAGGGCTCGATCGAAATAGTCATTCGTCAGTTTCGATCGGGCCGCGCCATTGGGACACGAGATGTAGATCTCCCGGCCCGTCACGACGAACGCATCTCCGGGCGAGCGATCGGGATCGAGCCGCTTCACGTCCACGGCTTTGGGGCGATCCGCCAGAAACATGACGAACAGCGTCGCCGGGTCGGCGCCGCGCGAGATCAACGGGTGTTTTGCGACAACGCTTTCAAACGCCTTCGCGTCGCGCTGGATCACAGGCGCCCGCAGCGACAGCTTCGCCGCGATGGCGTCGCTGACAGCGGCCGCAACCCGTTTTGCAGTCGCCGCGTCGGCGTCGAACACGACGTTTCCGCTTTGAATGTAGGTTCGCACATCGGCGCACCCCACGGCCTCGAAGATCGAGACGAGATCCTTCATCGGCAGCTTGTTCCTGCCGCCGACATTGATCCCGCGCAACAACGCCACATATCGCTTGCTCATACCGCCGAGCTTACCACAATCATCCTGACAAAACGCGTGCGATCCCATTCCAGGCGGAGTCAGGGCGCCTGGCGCCCTTCCGAGCCGGGCCAGTCATGGCTCGGAGGATCCGCCAATCGTGTTCACGATTGCAGGTCGACCGCCGCATGACTGCGGTCGCTCGGATCTGGACCGAACTGCGCCCGCGAGGAAGCAGGCCAGCGTAGCGGAACAGGACGCGCGTATGTGTTTACCGGCTGGGACGCAATTTCCATCTCATGGCTCGGTCGATCCGCCAACCACCGCTGGTACGAGATTCCCATCTCGCCGCTGGTACGGGATTCCTGATTCACCGCTGGTACGAGATTCCCAGCTCGTACCCAACTCGGGCGGGATGCCTTTGCCGCACCGCCCGTCATCGTCACATCGCGCGACCGACTCGCTGACGCTCGCGGCTCGGAATGTCGGGCCCCCGGCGTGCGAACGACATCCAGATCGCTGGTACGGGATTCCTATCCCGTGCCCACGCCAGGCGGGAGTCCGCTCCCGCGACACGCATCCCGCCGAAACTACCTATCGGAAACTGAGAAAACTGCGACTGGTTGTCACAATCCGCCCCGCCGACTCGTCATTCTTCCGAAGCCGCCGCACTGTCGCGACGGCGGCATGGCCAATAACAGGAAAACAAACCAATCATGAATCCCACTGAAATCAGAGCCCAGATCGCCGCCTTCGAAAACGCCTACGCCTACGACGCCGGCTACCAGACGGCCGTCCTTGACGCCGCGCCCGAGGCCTACGCCCACTTCGCGGCCGCCCGCGCCATGATTTCCCATCGCCAGCATCTTCCGCCTGACGCCCACTACGTCGCCCGAATTGCCATGATGCGGTCCGACGACTGCGGCGCCTGCGCCCAGCTCAACCTCCGCATGGCGATCGAGGCGGGCGTCGATCGCGACCTGCTCCGACGCCTGCTGGACGCCCCGGAAACGCTGCCGCCCCATCTCATCGACATCTGCAAACACGCCGCCGATGTCGCCCGGAACGCCCCGCCCTGTCCCGAGCGCACGCAACGTCTCCGCGACCACTACGGCCCCGCCGGCTTCGCCGAACTTGCCGTCTGCTTGACGGGCTGCCGCATTTTCCCAACGCTGAAGCGCGCCATGGACATGAACAGGGCCTGCGAAAAACTGACGCTGGAGTCTGCGAGATGACCGACACGATGGCGTTCGACAACGAGCGCGACTACCTCATTCGCCTCTGTTATCGCATGCTCGGCGATGTCAGTGAGGCGGAGGACATCGTGCAGGACGCATGGCTCCGCTGGCGATCGGCCGGCGAACCGATACTCGACGCCCCGCGCGCCTGGTTCACGCGAACCTGCGCGCGGCTCTGTCTCGATCGCCTCAAGTCGGTACAGCGCCAGCGCGAACACTACATCGGCGAGTGGCTGCCCGAACCGATCCTCCCCGCCGTCGCCGATCGACACGAGCGCGACGAGACGCTTTCAATGGCCCTGCTCGTCGCCGTCGAACGCCTTCGCCCCGCGGAGCGCGCCGCATTCCTGCTGCACGATGTGTTCGACTACTCCTTCGAGGAAGTCGCCGATATCCTCGAACTCAATCCCGCGAACTGCCGTCAACTCGCCGCCCGCGCCCGCACACATCTTGCCGGCGAACGCGTCCGATCCGACGCCGACGAGGCGACAATCCGGCGACTCAGCAACGCCTTCTTCCAGGCCATCGACGCGGGCGATCTCGCCGACCTGCGGAATGTCCTCGCCGACGACGTGATCCTTCGCTCCGACGGCGGCGGGAAGGTCGCGGCCGCCCTGCAGCCGATCGTCGGCGCCGACAACGTCATCGCGTTCCTGCAGTCGGTCCTCATCGATACGGGGAACTACCTGTCGATCCGTCGCCATGCGGCCTATTTCAACGGCGCCCCCGGGGAACTTGTCTACCAGGATGGCGCCCTCGCGTCGGCCTTCCACTTCCAGGTCGACGGCCAACGCGTCGTCGGCATCTATGTGCAGAGGAACCCGGACAAGCTCGCCAAACTGGCAAGAAAACCAAAAAACGAAGACTCAAACCTGTCAGACAATCGTGACGTAGGGCGTAACTGACGTTGCGCCGCCGGCGTTTCGTCGACTATGATGGCGTCACACGCGGGCGAGGACATATCCGCCGGCCTGTTCTCGGCGTCTGTGCGCGCGAAGTGGATCTTCCTGTCGGGTTCGGAGTCGTACGATGTTCATTATTTTCGGATTTCGCAGCGTCACGTTGGGCGGTGATCAGGGGTCGTTCTTCTGCCCGCAATGCGGCCAGCAGCGGTACTACCTCAGAAAGCGGATTCGGCGATTCTTCACGCTCTTTTTCATCCCGCTGATTCCGCTCGATGTCCTTGCCGAGTATGTGGAGTGTCTCTCCTGCCGCGGCACGTTCCGACCCGAGGCGTTGAACCGGAACCCTGTCGTGAAAGCGACAGAAGACTTCCATCAGGCGCTCATGTATGTCCTGATCGGCATGACGGCGCACGCGCTCGATTTCCGCGCCAAGCGGGTCGAGCAAATTCGCCAGATCTACGCCGAGTTGACGGCCAAGGAACTCAGCCACGAGGAAATCAAGGCGGACATCGACGCGTTCAACGATGACAGCGGCCCCTATGAGCGATCGCTGAGGACGCTGGCGCCCAATCTCGGCGATCAATCCAAGGAGAAGCTGATCCGCGCCAGCCTGTTGGTTGCGCGTTCGGGAGAACCCCTGACGGAACAGCAGCGCGTATTTCTGGACAGCCTGGCTGAGAAAATTCGAATCACGCCGGCGCACCTGCGTGGAATCGTGAGCGAATTCCTGGAAAGCAGCGACGAATCTGCGGATGACGCAACAGCGTGACACATCGTGCGTCGTCGCCCGGGCGCCACATTCGACAATCGTCACGCCCGATCGCGAAACAGCACGAGGCTGCTCGTCAGACCGTGCACGAAGGTCTTGCCGCCGACGGGACCAATCTCGCCCGCCGCAAAGAACCCCGCCACGGCGCAGTCCGGCGCCTTCTCGTTCACGAGCTGAATGTCGTGATTCGGACTGTCAAACATCCGCGTGCCGCGACCATTGCATGAGAAGAGGAGCCCGCCCTGTGGTAACCTGGCGTTGGCGGAGATGCTGGCGCCAAGCAGCCGCTGCATGTCCTTGTCGGCGCTTTCCGCGTCGCGAATGTGGAACTGGATCGTCTGCCCGGGCCGAATGAAGGCCGCGACGGCGATCGCCGTCTCATCGACGAAATCGAGCAGATTGCGAATCAGAAAGTCCCCCGATCCGAATGAGGGCCTCGTCTCGTCGATCGCGCTACCGATGTGCAGCCGTCCCTGCTGAATGAGCGCCTGATCGGCCTTGTCGGCCGCGTTGAAGACGGCGCTGAGTATCTCCACGGCCGGCCGGCCGCGCAGCTCCCGGATGACATTCTGTTCGGCGCTCGTCACGATGTAGGGCTCGCCGATCGGCCGGCAGCCCTGCGACACGATCGCCTCCACTTCGATCGGTCCGGCAAGCGACACGCCGATCAGCCCCTGTCGCAGGACCTGGTCGTTGAGGAAGAGCCGATTCTGCCCCGGCTGGCTCCCCCCGCTTGGAAGACCACCGACGATCGTGCTGCCGGGATACAACTGGTCCATCAGACCGAGTGTGTGCTCGACGGCGGGACCGAACGTAAACGGCTCCGGGAGCACGATGAAGCTGGGCGATTCGTCGCGATCGACACCGATGCGATCGCTCCAGTCCTCGACGGTCTCGAATCGATTCACATCATCCAGGTCGACAACGAACGGCATGACGCGAACGCCGGGCAACGCCGCCGTCCACAACGCAACGGCCGGCGTGCGTTCCAGTTCGCTCGTCGGACCGATGATGCTCTCGCCCGTGCAGCCGATGAGATTGCTCGCGCCCGTCTTGTCGAGCACGTGCTGAACGATCTCCTCGCAGGCGTCTTCGTGATGCGGCGATACGAAGAGCATGGCCAGATCCGGTCGCGCCACGGCGCCCGAGGACAGGAGATCGTCGACAATGCCTTCCGGTTCGCGATGTGTGCTGATCGCCGCCTTGAATTCCATCTTGGCTCCACAAGTCGACCGGCGCTGAGGCCGAACGAGCGAATCGACTTTAACCAAAGCCCCCCGGCAACGCCAGCGTCGGCGACGACGCGACTTATGGCGCTGAAGGTCGTTTCGGGAGTCCGCGATGCTTGCCGACAAATCGCCAGAGCGACTGGAAATGACGCCAGCCCGCCGACGACAACGCCCGACTGCTTGCGCGGCGATGGGCGTGCACGCACTCGATCTGCGGACAATAGACGACGCGCCGGCCCGACGCCCACGTCCGCAGGCACAGATCAACGTCTTCGAAATACAGGAAGAACCGATCGTCGAAGGGTCCATCCGCGGGGATGTCGGCGCGGCGCAGGAACATGGCGGCGCCCAGTCCCCAATCGACATCGCTCGGCGCCGATCGATCAATCCCCTCGCAGAGGTAATCCCGAAAGAACTGCGGCGTGATGGCGAGACCTCGAACGGGCGAACGCGCATAAAAGACAACGGGCCACGTGTAGAAGCGCCGCACGGAAGGCTGAATCGCCCCGTCGGGATAGCGCAGCAGCGGCAGCGCAATCCCGACGTCGGCGTTGGACGCAAGATACGCGGCGCCGGCGGCCAGGGCGCCGGCCGTCACGCGAACATCGGGGTTGGCGATGAAGATGGTCTCACCCCGCGACGCTCTGAAGGCCCGATTGATGCCGGCGCCGAAGCCGATGTTCTCATCCTCGAGCACAGTGATGGGGAGCTCCGGCGACGTCTCGGACTCGATCGGTTCATCGCGAGAGTTATTGCAGACGATGAGCTCGATCCGCGCGTCCCCTTTGTGTTGGCGCAGGCTGTCCGCGAGCCGGCGCAGATCGTCGGCGGCGTGATAGTTCACACTCAGCACGCTAATCACGCCGCGCCCTCCCGCGCCCCGCGCGAAGCGACCCGCGAACGTGGAGCGTGAACCAATCCGACTCAAGTCGCTGAGCGATCTGTTCGTCCGTCGCCGTCGCGAAGGCTCGCAGCGCGGCGCGCTTCGCCTCGATCAGTTCGTCGGCGCGCCGTCCCGCGACGCGGCCCTGCCGATAGGCGCGCCAGCATCCCTGTCGGAGCTTGTTCAGCGACTGAATCGTCAGGAAGGCGCGGCGCGCCCCGGCGTACCTTCGCCGAAGCGACTCGGGCATGTTGGACGCCCAGACGATTTCGGCGTTTCGTGCCGAGTTGTAATGGTACTTCCAGCCCGTCGGGCTGTAGGACGCGCTGAGATGATGGTAACAGATCGACGTACGCATGAACCGGCAGCGATAGCCGGCCCAGGCGAGCCGGAAGCCGAGGTCCACATCCTCGTAGTAGCTCTCAAAGCGATCGTCGAGCGCCCCCACGCGCTCCAGCGCGCTGCGCCGATAGAACGCCGAGGCGCCGCACGCCGAGAAACACTCTTCCGTCAGTCCGGCGGCAAACTCGCGTGGCGCAAGATGCAGGCGCTTGGCGGCGCCGCCCGCGATCGAATAGACATCCCCGGCCGAGTCGATGAGGTGCGGCGGTTCCGCGAGCAGCACCAGCGAGGCGACAGCGCCGACGTCGTCGGCGTCGAATCCCGCCATCGCGTTGGCGAACCAGTTCTCGTCGACCGTCGTGTCATTGTTCAGCAGCGCGACAAACGGCGTCCGGGCCAGGTCGAGCCCGACATTGCAGGACCCGGCAAAGCCGAGGTTTCGCTCATTGCGGATCACGTTCACGAAGGCGGCGCCGCCCGCGATGTCGCCAATACCGCCGTCAGTGGAGCAGTCGTCCACGAGCGTCACGACGAACCGTCGATCCGACTGGTTGCGGAGGCTCTCGATCAGCGCCGGAAGGAACTTCGCGCCGTTGTAGTTGGGTATCACGATCGTGGCGAGCGGGTCGTTCATGCGGGCGTCAGCGGCGGAGGCGTCAACGTGTGTCGAGGCGGCGTTCTTCGCCCCGTTCCCGGAGGCGGCAGGGAACTATACCCGCCACTTGCGTGCGACGCGACTTGACGGCATCGTATCCGATGTGCATCAGTCCATGTCACATCACGATCATCTGCATCAGAACACACAGATTCGCAAACGCGCCGTCCATGTCGCCATCGCCGCCAGCGTGTCCGTCGCGATCATCGAGCTGATCCTCGGCTACCTGCTGCACCTGGAAAGCCTGCTGGCCGAGGGAATTCACACGCTGCTGGACGGCGTTGACTCCATCATCGTGCTCGTCACGATCTACCTCGCCGCCCGCCCGGCCGATCGTCAGCATCCCTTTGGATACGGCAAATACGAGGCGCTCGGCGCCGGCGTCGAGGGCCTGTTCGTCCTCGGCGCAGGGATCGGCATCGCGTGGCGGGCGATTGATCGCCTGGTCTCCGGCGAGGCGCCCCCGTCGATTCCGCTCTACGTCTGCGCCTGCATGATGGCGGCGGCGGTCTTCTATTACGTCGTCTCCCTCTACCTCATGCGCATTGCGAAGGAGTCCGGATCGCCGGCGATCTACGCCGAGGCGATGCACCTTCGGACGCACATCTACATCACAGGCGGGCTCGGCGCGGGCCTGCTCATTGGCGCCCTCGGGAACTGGCCGATTGTCGACACGCTGCTGGCCCTGGGCGTCGCGGCCTGCCTGCTGGGCATCGCCCGCCAGGTCCTTCGACAGGTCTGGAACCAGATGATGGACGTGTCGCTGCCGCGCGAAGAGGTCCGCCGGCTGAGCGAACTGCTCGAACCCTTCGGCAGCCGCTTCGTCGAAATCCACGGCCTGAGAACGCGACAGGCCGGCGTCGAACGGCACATCGAAATGCACCTGGTCGTGCAGCCGGAAACGACCGTTCGAGCGGCGCACGATCTCAGCCACGAGATCGAGGACGCCATTCTGACGGAATGGCCGGCCGCCCATGTGACTGTCCACATCGAGCCGCTCAATACGTCTCACGACGAGCACAGGGAATGGACACAGGACCAGCCGAAGGTTCGGACAGACGATGATTCACCCACGGATCGTGAGTTCATGCACTGATCTGACGCGAGTCAGAAATCAATACCCGCGATACCCATCAGCGTCACGATCGCGTTGTACGCGCCGTGCGTGATGATCGCCAGCAGCAGCGGCCCGTACATCAGTTGGAGCGTCGGCGCGCGTTTCTGCTCTTCCGTCGCCCGCCAGACGGCAACGACGCCCCGCGATGCGATGATGCTGCAGACGACGTGCAGCGTCGTACAGATCGACCATCGCCAAATCGCCAGCCCGATCGTTGGATTGGTCACGTACATGTTCAGATAGAGCATGTTCTCGATGACGGCGAAGCCGAGGGCGCCTGCGATCGCGGCGATTGTGATCTCGACCTCGCGCCGGACCAGGTAGGGCCGCGTCTCCACGATGAGGAGAACCAGGCAGATCTTCATGATCTCCTCCGTCGCCGGTCCGATGACAATCGGCCCCAGAAACGTCGGGATGATGTTCGAGAGAAACGCGCCGACAACCGCGAAGGGACCACCCGCGAGAATGACGCCGACCAGCATGATCAGCACTTTGGCGCCGGAAGCCCGGCGCTTTCGTTCCTCGTACCACGTGGCGTAGCTGACTTCGCCGGGCGGCGGCGGACGAAACAGCTCGACGCTTCCGCATTCCGGACACCGGGCGCCGGTCATCGTGCCGCGCAGGTTGTAACCACACTGGCCGCAACGCCAGTCGACCTGGATGATCTCATTCGGCCGGCCGGGAAAGATATTCAGTTCATTGAAGACGGAATGTCGGGCCAGCTCTTCGGTCGTATAGCCGGCGATGCGAATCGGCGGCGCCGTTGGCGGCGGGACGGGCGACGGTCTTGAGTCGGGCAAGTCTTCAGGTTGCATACGACGTGTAGTTTAATCGCCAGCGAGCCTGCAGGGCGCGGGCCTCAGGCCTCGCGGACAATGGCGGTGCCATAGGCGTAGATTTCGACGGAAATGGCCCCCTTGTTCCCCGACATCTGCTGGACGTTGCAGAACTGATACCGGAGATTCCAGACCTCCGTCGCGCCCATGGCGCGGGCCTCGTCCAGCAGACGAAGCAGCGCCTCGCGGCGCGCTCGCAGCATCAGTCGCTGCGCGGCCTTCATCTCGCCGCCCACCAGGTTTCGAAGCGTCGTCACGAGCGTCTTGAAGTAATCCGTCGCGATCACGACGTTGCCGGCGACCAACTGCGACTGCCGGACGGTCTCGGGATGGACGATTGTCTTCAGGTTGGTCACAACGATATCCGCCGCCGCCGCCTCTCGAACGGCCAGCCGCCTGAGATGACGCTGCTCCGTCGCGTAGCCGATGACCGACCAGAGGACGGGCAGCATCCAGGGAATCAGAAACATGAGCAGCTCATAGTCCACGCTATCGCACTCCCGGCTGGAATGGATCGACGTTTCCCTGAACCGGCGCGGCGGATGGCGGATCGACGACGACGGCGGTCCCGTAGGCGTACAGCTCGGCGGCGCCCTGCGTCACGGCGCTCGTGGTGAATCGCGTGTTAACGATGGCGTTGGCCCCCAGCTGCTGCGCCTGCATGATCATGCGCTGCATCGCCTCGCGGCGCGCTTCGGTCAGCAGCTCCGTGTATCCCTTGAGCTCGCCGCCCACGAGGTTCTTGAGGCCCGCCATGATGTCGCGCCCCAGGTGCTTGGCGCGAATCGTATTCCCCTGGACGAGGCCTTTGACCTCGCGGATGGGGTATCCCGGAACCGTTTCTGTATTGACAATGATCATGACGTCATACGCCCCGTGAAATTCTCAGGCCCTGCAACCAATTCGCATTCGATTCGGGTATCGTGCGAACACGCGATTGGAAAATCAACATCGAAGTTCGAAGAGTTCCGGGCCTCAAACTCAGATCCGCGCCGCGCCCCGGGGCATCAACCACCGCCCCGGGCCCTCACTCATCGATTCCATTGAATGACGTCGGACAGCGGCTTCTTCACCAGATCCGGAACAACGCAATCATCCGCCGGGTAGCCGACGGGAACGAGCAGAAACGGCTTCTCGTGCGCCGGACGCCCCAGGATATCCCGAAGAAAATTCATGGGACTGGGCGTGTGGGTCAGCGTCGCGAGACCGAGGGCGTGGCAGGCCATCAGAAAGAAACCGCTGGCGAGCCCGGCGCTTTCCGTCGGGTAGTAATTGCGCTGCATTCGGCCATCGACGATCTGCGAATCGACCCGGAAGATGACTACCAGATACGGGGCGACTTCCAGGAAGGGCTTCTCCCAGTTTGTCCCCAACGGCTCCAGCGCGTCCAGCCAGTCAGCCGTCATTCGATTCTCATAGCTCTCTCGCTCTTCCGCCTCCGCCGCCAGTCGAATCTCGCGTTTCAGCGCCGGGTCGTCCACGACGACAAATCGCCAGGGCTGCCGATTGGCCCCGCTCGGGGCGCTGTGTGCGATGGCGATGGCGGTCTCGATCACTTCTCGATCCACCTGGCGATTCGAGAAATGTCGGCAGCTTCGGCGCGCGATCATTTCGGCAAACAGGCGTTTCGCCGCCTCGCGGCGCCAGGCGTCATCGCGAGGCGGCAGTTGGTAAGGTGTCATTGGCGCCGGCATGCTCGCTCCCCTTATTTTCGGTCCTTCAAACGGACGACGAATCGCAGCCCCGACCACGTCGCGTCAATCGCACAGACTTTGTTGTCCACGAGGCCCGAATCGAGACCGAACGCACGAACGACGCTGTCTGACAGATCCGTCTCGACGCCCGAGGCCTTCTTGGGCCAGGCGATCCAAAGTCCGCCGGATATCGACAGGCGACGGCGGGCCTTCTCGAAATTCCGCACCAGATCAGTCCGCTTGCGGCAAAACATGAGGATGACGTCGAACGGCCCTTTTGCGCGCAGCCCGCTGACCACGCAGACATCCCTCGGCAGGGCTGATAGGGAGGACTCGAATCCATCCGGCGCCGCCATCAGCGCGACGCGATGGTTTTCCTTGATTCCGAGCTTCCGGGGAAGCGGTGATCCGGAATATCCGGCCGTGGCTGGCTCACGCATTTTTGTCACAATAATCCCTATATCGATAATCTACGGGCCTTACCGACGACGCCGATACAACTATCATACACATAGCGTGAAATACGCCGATCACGCGCCCTCCAAAACTGGATATGGGGGCCCGGAAATCCCGACGCCAACTCCGTCGGGACACGTTCGCGGCGCGGACGGCGGGACTGAGAATCCCAAGGAAATGACTGAGATGAACGACGCCAAGGTAGTAAACTGGAAGGAACGATACAACGACAAAGTGATGTCGCCCGAACAGGCCGTTCGCCACGTCCGACACGGCCAGCGCGTCTTCATCGGCTCCGGCGCCGGTGAACCGCAGACGCTCGTCGAGGCACTCAGCGCCCGCGAGGACATCAGCGACACGGAAATCGTTCACATCCTGACGCTGGGTGTCGCCACATACGCCGAACCGCGCTTCGGCGATCGCTTCCGCCACAACGCCTACTTCATCGGCCCCAACGTGCGCGACGCCGTCAGCGAAGGTCGCGCCGACTACACGCCGATCTTCCTGTCCGAAATTGCGGATCAGTTCCGAACCGGTCGCGTCGTCATCGACGTCGCCATGATCGAAGTCAGCCCGCCGGACGAGCATGGTTACTGCAGCTTCGGCGTTTCATGTGACATCGTGAAGCCCGCGGCCGAGACGGCGCGATTTGTCATCGCGGAAGTCAACGAACAGATGCCGCGCGTCCTGGGTGACAACTTCATTCACGTGCGCGACGTCAACATTCTCGTGCCGAGCGATCGCCCCGTGCTTGAGGCGATTCAGGGCGAACCCGATGACATCTCGAAGCGCATCGCGCGCCACATCTCACACCTGATCGAGGATGGCGCGACACTTCAGCTCGGAATCGGCACGATCCCCGACGCCGTGCTGCACAACCTGGACGGCTTCTCCGATCTCGGCATTCACACGGAAATGTTCAGCGACGGCGTCATCCCCCTCATCGAAAAAGGCGTCATCACGAACAATCGCAAGACGTTTCATCGCGGCAAGATCATCTCGAGCTTCGTGCTCGGATCGCGAAAGCTCTACGACTTCATCAACAACAATCCGCTGATCGAGTTCCGACCGACGGAGTACGTCAACGATCCGTTCAACATCGCCCAGAACGAGAAGATGATCTCGATCAACGCGGCGATCGAAGTCGACCTGACGGGACAGGTCTGTGCGGATTCGCTTGGCAAGATGTTCTACAGCGGAATCGGCGGCCAGGTGGACTTCACACGCGGCGCCGCCCGCAGCAAGGGCGGCAAGCCGATCATCGCCCTGCCGGCCACGGCGGACAAGGGCTCGATCAGCCGCATCGTCCCCTACCTCAAGCAGGGCGCCGGCGTTGTCACCAGCCGCGGCGACGTTCACTACGTCGTCACGGAACACGGCGTCGCCTATCTGCACGGCAAGAACATTCGTGAGCGCGCCCTCGCGCTGATCCAGATCGCCGATCCGAAGTTCCGCCCCTGGCTCCTCGCCGAAGCGAAGTCTCGAAAGATGATCTATCGCGACCAGATCGAGCTGCCGATCCGCATGCCGATCTATCCGGAGCAGTACGAAGAGGTCTTCACGCTGCGAAACGGAAACACGGCGTTCCTGCGGCCCCTGCGCCTGACGGATGAGCCGTTGCTGCGTGACATGTTCTACAAGCTCTCCGACGAATCCGTGCACTATCGCTTCTTCCGCATGATCAAGTCGATGCCGCACGAGAAGCTGCAGGAGATGCTCCACGTGGACTACGAGGCCGACATGGTCCTCGTCGTTATGACGGACCGCGACGAATCGGCGGAGATGGTCGGTATCGCCCACTACAGCCGCAACCCGCGGGACAACTTCGCCGACGCGGCCTTCCTCGTGCGGGACGACTTCCAGAACCAGGGCATCGGCACGCTTCTGATGAACCGACTGGTGGACGCCGCCCGCGAGAACCGCATCGCCGGCTTCACGGCGGACGTCCTGATCGACAATCAGGGCATGCTCAAGATCTTCCACAAGTGCGGTTTCCCCGTGGAAAGCGAGATGGAAGACGGCGTGTACGCCCTGAAGATTCCGTTCACGAAAAACCGCAAGCGCGTCGACGCAACGCCGGCCGCCACGGGCGAGCCCGTCGCCACGGCGTGACGAATCGATCGAATCGCGCTCAATGCGCTTCCGTCAGTTCCTCAGGCGCTGGCGCTCGCTGCGCGGCGAAGAGTTCATCCAGGGTGAACACTGTTCCGCATTCCGGACAGCGCGCTTCACGCAGCCCGGCCAGGTTGTAGCCACACGTCGAACACAGGACGAACTCGGCGCCTCGATCCCGAATCCTCGCCGCCCGCTCCGCCGGCGTCTCGCGCCAGTTCACGATCGTGAGGAGGACGAAGACGATCGGAAAGAGGATGCCGCCGAAGATGGTCGCCGGTTCCAGCGGAACATTCGCGAATTCCTTCAGACTGTACACACCGACAAACGCCGCGAAGGCGCCGAGACCGACGGCGGTCAGCGTCTGTCGAACGCGCCGGACGGTCCATCGGACACTCGAACGCCAGATCAGAATCCAGTACGTAACGATGAAGAGATTCGTGGCCACCCACGACAGCAGGATCCCGTTGAAATCCGGCCGCCCTCCCGTCGCCACGTCGATGCAGAGCCCCGTGATCAGGACGACGAGGGCGAGCGGCGCCCCGAGCATGGCCAGCAGGAGTCGTGCGATGATATGCGTCATTCAGTTCGCCGCCTGTCGGGTTGTGACACGTTGTCGATCACGATCATGACTCTACGCGCAATTCGTTACGGCGGTTCGATCGGCGGGCGCCCGGCCTTCACACGACGATCCTACGGCGTGGGCCCGCCATGTCGACAGCGTCGCCCGCCTGCACGATGATGGCGTGGATGTTTGCCGTACTCTCCGTCTGGATCGCCCTCGGGGCCTTCATCACGTCGATCGTCGTCATCCTGCTTCCCAGCGAGGGCGCCGAACCCGTCGTCACGTTGCTGCCGTATACGATCGCCCTGTCGGCCACGCTGGCCGCGGGCGTTCTCTGGCGGCTGCGGACCCGACCGGACGAGGAACCCGGCGTATCGGGACAGCGGCTTCAGGCTGTCGCGTCGCTGTTCATCAACTCGATGACATTCGCCATCCTGCTCTTTTCGCTGCTCGATCCGTGGTACGCGCTCGCGGCGATGTTGATCGAATACGGGTTTCTCTACGTCTGCTGGCTGCTGTACACGCGAATCGTGATGCGGAAGCCAGGCGAATCCTGATGCCGTATAATGCCCCGCCGCACCAATGGGGGCGATGGCGCCCCCGTGCGGACGTGGACCACCTGCCGGGAGGCGACGCCGAAACGTGGAATCGATTGAGATCGTTGTGAACGGCGACAATGTGTCGATCGCGGCCCCCGCGACAGTGGCGGCGCTCGTCGACGTGCGCAAACCGCGTCCGCCGTTCGCCGTCGAAGTGAACAAGCAATTGGTGCGTTTCAGAGAATATGACGCGACGCCCCTGGCAAACGGCGATCAGATTGAAATCGTCACGCTTGTGGGCGGTGGTTGATACCGCCGGCGGCTTCGCGACGAAACATGCCGACGTTGGGCGTCGGCACGCCACGAGGCCGACGATGTCCGTCGGCGTGCAACATCCATGTCCCTGAATGGGACACACAAGCCAGCCTGGTGTCAGCGAAGATCGCCTGAGCGGTCGAGCGCAACCCCGGGAATCAGCCGCCATGCAAACCCAAGCCCTGAAAGGGCGTTAACCGGCTCACGAGCAAACTGAAGCAGAGAACGAGACAACCATGGATCCGCAACCCATCAAGATCGGCGAACTGACCTTCCGCTCCCGCCTCTTTGTCGGCACGGGCAAGTACGCGACGTTTGAACAGATGCGTGAGTGCCTTGAGGCGAGCCGCTGCGAAGTCGTGACAGTCGCCGTGCGGCGCGAACGACTCATCGACGCGCAGAATCGCAACCTGCTCGACTACATCGACACGGATCGCTACACGATCCTGCCGAACACGGCCGGCTGCTTCAACGCGGACGACGCCATTCGCGTCGCGCGACTCGGCCGCGATATTCTCGAGCAGCTCAACAACCCCGGCGCCGCCTGGGTCAAGCTCGAGGTGCTGCACGACACAAAGACGCTGCTGCCCGATCCCGTCGCAACCCTGGAGGCGACGAAGGAACTCGTGAAGGATGGCTTCCGCGTGCTCGTCTATTCGAGCGACGATCCGGCGATGGCGTGCCGACTGAAGGAGGCCGGCGCCGCGAGCGTCATGCCCGCCGGCAGCCCGATCGGCTCGGGCCTCGGCGTCCTGAACGGCAACAGCATCTCGATCATCCTGGAAATGCTGAAGGACGGCGATCCGGATTACCCCGTCATCGTCGACGCCGGCGTCGGCACGGCAAGCGACGTGGCAATCGCCATGGAACTCGGCGCCGACGGTGTCCTGCTGAACACGGGCATCGCCCACGCGAAGGATCCGGTCGCGATGGCGCGGGCCATGGCGCACGCGCTGGATGCGGGGTATCTCTCGTTCCGCGCCGGCCGAATCCCGAAGAAGCGCTACGCCACGGCGAGTTCGCCGGTTGATGGAACGATTGGATAGTCTCGAGTGGCGAGTTGTGAGTCCTGAGTGATGAGTCCTGAGTCCTGAGAGCCGCCGCTGGCGCCGGATTGACATTCGGTTCGTTTGACATGCGTGCGAGGCGCCGGCGCACTGCCGCCCCGCTTCGGGGGCGGGCTTTGACCTTTCGCCTCATGTCCCCGGGTTGCGCTCCGATCGCCTTGCGATCTTCGCTCCACCCGGGGCTACAGACTTTGGGCCCCTGAACGGGGCCAAGGCGAATCCACATCGAATTCAGGTCGAATTCGCCCCTGGCCGGGGCCTTGGTCGGATATGGCACTCCATGACGCAATGACCGTTGAACAGCCTTGCCAACGCAATCACGATGCTCGCGGGAGGTTCGACGATGCCTCATACCTATTCACAGATTCTGATCCACGTCGTCTTTGCCACCAAGGACCGGGCGCCGCTGATCGACCTGGCGTTTGAAAATCGGCTTCACGAATACATCGGCGGCATCATCCGCAATGAGAAAGGCGTCCTCTGCGCCGCCGGCGGCATGCCCGATCACATTCATCTGCTGATTCGATGGCGAACGGACCGCTCAATCGCCGACCTGATGCGCAACGTCAAGGCGAGTTCATCCAAGTGGATCCACGACGAGTTTCGCGAGCTGGCGGCGTTCGCATGGCAGGAGGGGTACGGCGTCTTCAGCGTCAGCAAGTCGGCCGAGGCCGATGTCAGGGCGTAAATCAATCATCAGAAGGAACATCATCGCACACGTTCGTTTCGGGAGGAATTTATCGCATTCCTCAAGGCGCACGAGATACCATTCAACGAGCGGTATGTGTTCCATGAGCGACGGATGTGACGAGGCAAGGTCCGCATTCACGCCTCGGAAGGAGACGTTCCTGCATCGCAATCAGCCCCCGGCTGGGGGCGATCGTTCGTAGCCCCGTGTGAAGCGCAGACCGCGACCGCGGTCAAAGCGCAACGCGGGGTAATCGGCGGTGTTGATACGCAATTAGCCCCCGGATGGGGGCGTTAGTTCGTAACACACAAGCGCACTGCCGCCCCGCTTCGGGGGCGGCGTGTTTTGATAACACTCTAATCTGCGATCGCTTCGCGATCTTCGCTCCACCCGTGGCTACAGACTTTGGCCCCTGGCCGGGGCCTTGATCTCACTTCTTCTTTGCCTCCAGCCCTACCCTTCGATGGGTCTGGAATCTGCTCCAGAAGGTCCCCGGGGCGTCAGCGACTTCCGCATAGGTCGGTTGCCAGCCATTGCGACGCTTGTGCGCTTCCATCCCGTCTTTGCGTTTGCCGGCGCCGGACTCCATTCCGGCGTCGAACTCGTCACCATGGCCGGGACCTGCGCATGCAACATACCGCCGACGTCACGGACACACACTTCCCGCCAGAAGCTCGATCACGAACAACTGCGTATCGAGACCATTGACGACGCCATCGCCGTTCATGTCACCCGGGCATGTCGAAGTCGCCTCGTCGCCCTGGTACTCGTAGGCGCCGATGTCCAGGAACCGCAGTTCGCCCAGGCCCGTATCAGCGGTCCGCGCATCGTCGACGATCCGATCGCGACCGGCGAGATCGACGAAGGTCCCGACATTGTCCGCGTGGCTGATCAGGCTTGCCGCGTCGATGCCGGGGGAACCCGCCGCCAGTCGATAGTCCCGCGCGTCGGCGTCAACGAAGATTGCGTCGCCATCGACATTGCCGCCCGTTGCGCCGAGATAGACGCAGCGCAACAGGCCCACCTGACCACCGGGGACGACGGCGAACCCCTCCGAAAGAATGCTGTTTGTGCCGCCGAGGTATCCCGTCGCATCAATGGCGACGGCGCCGACGATTGTGCAGCCAAGCATGTAGAGCGTCCCCTGGTTTTCGACGGAGATCGCGTCGCTCCCGTGCTGTATCAAGGCGCCCGTCAGGCTCGCCTCCGAGCTGGCGCCGGAAATGAGGATTGCCGCCCCGTTCACGCCATCGTTATCCAGCACGCGGCATTCGCGCAGTCGAATCTTGGCGCCATTCCGCACGTGAACCGCCCGCGCCCCGTCGAAGCCCACGATCCCCCGATTGCCCGTCAGCGTGACGCGGCGAAGCGTCAGGCGAACGTCGCCGCTCATGAATACGGCCCCGCCGGTCCCTCCCGACGACGCGCCGCGCACATCGTTCCGGATGGTCAGGTCCTGGATAATCGTCTCGAAT
The DNA here is from genome assembly GCA_035399845.1 of Phycisphaerae bacterium. Lineage (GTDB taxonomy): Bacteria > Planctomycetota > Phycisphaerae > UBA1845 > UTPLA1 > ECT2AJA-110-A. The sequence continues at coordinate 26,155 of DAOPJV010000012.1, forward strand.
CCCTGCTGAGAATCGATGAGTTCGAAGACGCCCTTCGCCGACGACCCGCCGGTCCCGTCGATGAACGTCGCGCCCTGTCCGCCGCCACGGATCGTCACGTTGACGCCGACCGGAATCCTCAGGTTGTCCTCGTAAAGGACGCCGGGACCGATCTGGATGAGATTGCCGTTCGTCGCCTGATCGAGCGCATCCTGGAGCGTCGCGTGCGTCGTTCCCTGCGAGTAATTCGAGATCGTCTGAGCGTTCGCTGCCGCCGCCGCCATGACCACCATCGCTGACGCGATGATCCGATTGATTGCATTCTGTTGCCGGTCCATGTGTGTGAATCCTCGTCTTCGCGTCCTCAGCCCGGGATCGCGCCGCCCCGCTGGCGCCGCATCCCGAGGAAGTCCGTGCGACATTCCCGAGCGGGATACACACTGGATTCGTCGAATTGCGGAAATCTCACCGCTGGCGCCGGATTCCTCTCCGGCGCCCACAATCGCGACCGCTGGCGCCGGAATCCCTTCCGGCGCCCTCCCCGCATACGCTGGCGCCACGCGCGGGCCGTCCTCTCCCAATCCACGCGTCCGACGCTAGAATTCCCGCCCATGACCACAAAAGAGATTCTCCAACAGCTCAAGTCCCTCGGCGACGACGCTCGGCGCAAGCACAACATCAAGGCCGGCGCCGGCGATAATCAGTTCGGCGTCAAGATGGGCGATATCCGGGCGCTGGCGAAGAAGCTCAAGACCAACCACGCGCTGGCCCTGAAACTCTGGGAGACGGGCAACATCGAAGCGCGACAGGTCGCGATTCTCATCATGGACGTCAGGGAGCTGTCCGCGGACGACATCGACGCGATGGTCCGCTCGCTCACGTTCGCCTACGTGGCCGACTGGCTCATGTCCTACGTCATCAAGGATCATCCCGAGAAGGAGTCGCTTCGCGAAATGTGGATGGCGGACGACGACAAGTGGGCCGCGCGGGCGGGCTGGGCCCTGACTGCGGGACGCGCCGCGAAGGCGCCGAAGGGTCTCGACCTGGCGGCCCTGCTGGATCGAATCGAATCTGAGATGCCGGACGCCCCGCCGGAAACGCAGTGGACGATGAACACCTGTCTCGCCGAGATCGGTATCCATCATGCAAAGCAACGCAGGCGCGCGATTTCGATCGGTGAGTCACTGGGGATCTATCGCGATTACCCCGTCTCCAAGGGCTGCGTGTCGCCGTTCGCTCCGATCTGGATCAATGAGATGGTGAAGCGAAATAAGAAATAGCGTCGTGGCCCAGGACGGGGCATCGACCAAATACCGGTGTCGGTTCGATACACCGACCTACATGACTCAGGTCGTTTCCCAGATCGCCCGCGGCAGCGCTGCCAGGATATCCGTTGCGATCATCCCCTGTTGTGTAAGTTCCGCCCCGGCGAGATCGCCCGCCTTTCCATGAATGTGGGCGCCGAGTATTGCCGCGTCGAAGGGCGCCAGGCCCTGGGCAATCAGGCCCGCGATGACGCCTGTCAGGACATCACCACTCCCCCCCGTCGCCATCCCGGGATTGCCGGTCTTATTCTCCGTGATCCGGTCGCCGTCACACACAAGCGTGCCGGCGCCCTTCAGCAGGATCACGCATCGCATATCGGGCGCGTCATCGTCGCGCGCATTCACGGCTCGCGCCGCCGCGATCAGCAACTCCCGTCGGCGCGACTGCACATCGCCCGCCGTCGTACCGCACAGTCGCGCAAACTCTCCCGGGTGCGGTGTCAGCGTGAGATTCGACCAATCCCACGCAACCTTCTCGCCATCCGTCGGAAGAATTGTCGGCATCGCGTTGAGACCATCGGCGTCCAACACGACGGGAACCTGGCGCTCGACGGCGAACGCGTGAATCAGTGATCGCCAGGATTGATCGAATCGCACGTTCCCTCGGCCCAGGCCCGGTCCGGCGGCAACGACGCTCGGGCGCGCCGGGGCGCCAAAGCTCCGAGCCTCGTCGATCACCTTCAGGGCGCGGACGGGATCGAGCTGGCCCTTCGGTGTTTCAGGCAGGGGAATCGTCGTGGCGCACGGGCACAGCACGGCGACGCTCTGATAGATCGATTCGGGACAGGCGATCGTGACAAGTCCGGCGCCGACTCGCAGGGCGGCGTTGGCCGTCAGGGCCGGGGCGCCGATCATCCCGCGCGAACCGCCGATGACGAGAACGCGACCGAAGTCGCCCTTGTGGGCGTCCGTCTCGCGCGACGGCAATTTCGGGAGCTTTGAGATCACGCGCGGCGACGCGCAGGACGCCGCGGACATCGCGCGTGTTGTCTTTTTCTTCGCCAAAGGTCCGTCGCCTCCCTACGATGGTCCGCGATCGTGTCGGGTCGATGATCCGACCTACGACTCGCTCTGTTCGCCAATGCGATTGATCATCGACGCCACATAGCCGGCGCCAAAGCCGTTATCGATATTCACGACACTCACACCCGGCGCGCAGGCGTTCAGCATCGTGAGCAATGGCCCCACGCCGTTGAAGCTGGCGCCATAGCCCACGCTGGTTGGCACGGCGACGACTGGCGCGCTGACGAGCCCCCCAACAACGCTGGGCAGGGCGCCGTCCATTCCGGCGACGACGATTACGACGCGGGCCGCGTGCAGGCGATCCGTCTGGGCGAGCAGCCGATGCACGCCGGCGACACCGACATCGACGATCACGTCCGTCGTCTGATCCATCATGTCGCAGACGATGCGCGCCTCCTCCAGCACGGGCAGATCGGACGTCCCGGCGGCGACAATCGCGATGACGCCTTTCGATCGCGGAGAATCAGGTGTCTTCAGCGCGACGCATCGGCCGGTCTCATGGTACTGGGCCGCGGGAACGCGGGCGCGGACGGCGTCGGCGTGGGCGGACGTCGCGCGGGTCGCAAGGATACGATCACTTCGTTCCGCCATGCGCTGGAAGATGTCCGCCACCTGGTCTGGCGACTTGCCCTCGGCGTAGATCACTTCCGGAAAGTTGCAGCGAAGGGCGCGATGATGATCGAGTGTCGCAAAGGGAAGGGATTCAAACGGCAATGTGCGCAGCGCCGCCATGGCGTCGTCGGTACTGACGCGGCCCCCCGCGACATCGTCCATCAGCTTTCGAAGTCGGGATTCATCCATAGGCGGGGATTATATGGGGGATGTCGCGCGGCGGCGTCCGAATGTCGGGGCCCTGCGCGACTTCTGCATGCCGACGCTGGGCGTCGGCATGCCACCTGTCCCCACGCTATCCATTGGCGAGGGTGCTGTCGCCGTGTTTCGGGCAGATCAGACGCAGGTAGCGGAAATCGTAGATTCCCGTGCGATGGCCATCGCCCCAGACGATGCTGATGGCGTAATTGCCCACGACTTTGGCGTCCTCGAATGTCGTCGCCTTGTCGATATTCGCCGGCAGCACAGTCAGTGACGTCCCTGTCGCGGCGGGCTTCGCCACGTCCTTCGGCTTGTCCCGTTCGACGCGACACTGGGCGCAGGGGCACATTCTGCGAAGGAAGGTCAGATCGAAGTGACTTTGCCTGCCGTCCTTCCAGTCGATCGTCAGCCCCGACTTTCGATCGATGTGCAGATCGACGGGCTTGAACTGTTCTGCGGTCAGGGGTTGATTGACGGCGAGATCAATGAGTTCGTTTTCTTTCATAGCGATTCTTGCCGTCCGGATTCGACGGCTTTGTCGATCATTTCCACACAGGTCCGAAACGACGCGCTGGTCGTGTCGTTTGGATTGCACTGAACCGGAAACACGCTGCGCCCCAGCCGGGCGCGCGTCATTTCCAGCAATTGTCGAAGCATACCGCCGGTCTCGGCGGCGGCGCCCGTCCAGGCGCCTCGCGCCTCGCTCATCACGAGGACATCGCTGTCCATGATAGCGTAAAACTCTGTGTGCACCCGCATGCGAAATGTGATATCCACGCCGACTTCCGAGGCCAGGAACTGCTCGAGGAGCTCCGTCGTGTCCGTTTCGACGATCGGCCGATCCGCCTCGACGATCTGCCGGGTTTCCATCGCGGGCAACATGATGGATGAATCACCGGGGCCGTGCTCGAGACCGAAGACCTCGGCGGCAAAACTGTGGGTATCCTCCATCAGCTCTTTGACGGCTTTGGCGATCTGCTCCCGGGTTCGGAAGACGACGCGAGGATCGTTGATGGGCGGAACGCAGAAGACGCGGGCGTGCCAGGGATAGGCGTGCCGGAAACAGGGTTCGTTGTCGGTTTCGACGATGACTGTGGCGTCGGCGTCACGCTGCGCGATCTCGCCGATGGCGGCGGCGAGCGTCTCAAAGACGACGCCCGGCGCGGCGACGAGCCGTCGAGGCTCGGCGACAACCGGAAGCGGCCGACTCAGACGGAGCGCCGGCGCCCCTTCGCGCTGCGTGTCGAGCCGGAGATAATACGCAGGACGATCGCCGCGGAATTCGGCGAAGCCGATGGCGGTCGCTGTCTTTCCCGCGTCGGGCGGACCGGATATGTGGAGAACGGCGACAGACATGCTTCCTCGGCGTCGTTTGACAGTGCGAGCGTCAGATCGAACGCCACGCGGCGCAGATGCTCAATTAAACGCCCGATGACGCCGGAAATCCACCTCGAAGGCGTTATCGGTTCACGGCGTCATAACACGTTGAGGACGCAACGGTTGGAACCAGTCTACCCCACCAGCCCTCCGAATGAACCACCGGAAATCGCGCTACTGGACGTTCGCCCCGCCGCGGATTTCCTCGCGGGCCATCATCCCGACGCCGTCAGTATCCCGCTGGAGGACGTGACACGGCGGACCCACGAATTGCCGTCGCCGGATACGGAACTCCTGATTTACGACGCGTGCCGGGTTCGGGCGCGATGGGCGGCGTCTCGCCTGCGGGCGCGCGGCCGATCGCGGATCGACACGAGGAGCGGTCCGGATTGGATCGCGACCCACTGCACGGCGACGGGCCCCAGTGACAAGCGGCTCTGGCGACCGCACGCGCTGTTGACGGACATCGCCCTGCCCGCGATGCGGACCGCGTGGGGATCGCTGGGCGCTCGTCGAGCACTGGACCTCGCATGTGGCTCAGGGCGGGACGCCGTGACGATGGCGATCTCCGGGCTGAACGTCCACGCCTGGGATCGATACGCGGAAGCGTTGACGCGCTGCAGAGAACTGGGCGAAAGCTGCGGTGTCGGCGTGACGACGCGCCAGATTGACGTCGAGGCGTCGCCAGCCCTCGCCACAGACAGTTTCGACGCAATCGCATGCTTCAATTTCCTGCATCGACCGCTCCTGCCGGCCATGGCGGTCGCGATCCGACCCGGCGGCTTCGTCGTCTATGAGACATTCACAATCGAGCAGCGTGTGCAATTCGGCAAACCCCGGAAAGACGCCCATCTGCTGCTGCCGGGCGAACTGCCCTGTTTCTTTGAGGGCTGGCGAATCGTCCACTATCATGAAGGACAGGCGGCGCCGCGTCGTATCGTCGCGTCGCTCGTCGCACAAAGGCCGGAATGAGAACATGAACGAATTACCCGTCGCCGAGGTCCCGTCGCTGCCCTGCCCGACCTGCGACTACGATCTGCGCGGCCAGGCGACGGCGCGCTGTCCCGAGTGCGAATCGCAGTTCGAATCGCTGGAGGCGATGGCCCGCGCGGCCCTGAGCGTCAATCGGCTCTATCTCGTTGTCATGAAATGGAGACAGCGACTCGCGATCTTCACGCTCTGCGCCATCTGCGCGGTCATTCTCATGATTTTCCTCGAGTCGTACCTGTCGGCGGCCTACGTCTTCCGACGTCTGTGGTGGGTCCTGTTGCTGTGGCCGTTGTCGGGACTCCTGGCCTTCATTTTGCTGGCGCAGGTGATCCGCTGGCGATTTCACAGGTTGATACCACGGCGCCAGCGCGTGATGCTCAACAGCTCGATTCCATGGCTGCTGTTTTTGTCGGCGCCTTTCATTGTTACGCTTGTCGTCGTGCTGCTGCTCCCATTCATCTGACGCGTCACGCCGGCCTTCGGCGTCGCGGTCTTCGAGAGAACCCATGATCACACGACAAGCGTCACTCCGCCCACTTCCGCGCCGACGAGTCTCCGATCCGACATGACGCCAGAGACACGCGAACTTGACGGTGAAGTCCTGTGTCCGAGGTGCGACTACGATCTGCGGGGGCAGTCCGAGGCGAAGTGCCCCGAGTGCGGCGCGACGTTCGGGTCGATCGAGGCGATGGTCCGGGCTTCGATGAACGTCAATCGCCTGCTCCGCCGGGTCATGTTCTGGCGGCAGCGGCTGGCCTACTTCATGTTTCCGTCACTGGTCATGTTCACGATCGGCATCTGGTTGGAGCGGGCCGGCTGCAACATGTCCAGGGGACTCGGTCTGCTGCTCTACACGCCACTGCCCATCGCCGGCGGCTGCACACTCGCCCTGCTGATTCAGGTCATTCGCTGGCATGAAAACGCTCTCACGCCGAGGCGCCAGCGCGAAGCCCTCGGCGCGTCCGTGGCCTGGCTCATCTTCTGTTCGTCGCCCGTCGTCTTTCTCCTGTATGGCATCGTCGCAAAGTTCTTCTGACGGCGCAGAAAAGCGGCCACGCTCTGGCTGAGCGCGGCCGCCAACTGAAGCGCATCAGCAACGCCGGCGACTAGGCGCCGTTGTCGTTTGCATTCGAATTCGAGTTCGAATTGCCGTTCGTGTTATCGTTGTCGTTTCCGTTTCCATTGGCGTTGGCGTTTCCGTTGAGGCCCGTGTCCTCGGGCAGATCGCCTGTCCGCTGACCCGAATAGGCGACGGCGACCTGCGCCGTAAACGTCACGCCGCTGCCCTGACTCGTGTTCTGAAGCGTAACGAGAATGGTGCGCGCGATTTCGCCCTCTGTCGTCAGGCTCATCGCGTCAAAGGAACCCACGATGGATGACGCCTGCAGGACGCCGCCGCCCCCCTGGTCGTCGCCCGCCCCGGCGCCGGAGAGGTCACCGACAAAACCGTAGGCGAGCGTCTGATTGTTAATCAGTCCCTGTCCCGCCATGCTCGTGTCAGTCGGATCGAAAATCCGCATGACGCCGAACTGCGGAAACTCCACGCCGACGACATCCGGCAGCGCCTCGTCCAGGGCGGCGTTGATGTCGTCAAGGCCGGCGTTCCACTGGGCAATCAGGTCGGCGAGCTGCTCGGGGAAATCGTTCGGATCCAGCGGCTGCAATTCGCTGGAGGCCGAGTTCGTCTCGACTTCGCCGCCGTTGTTCACGCTGAACGTCACGCGGACGCTCGTCGCGCCGCGCTCCAGCGTGTAGAGGCCGGCGAGGCCGTCGAACACGGGATTCTGCTGGCATTGCTCGCTCATCATGCCCGTGCCGAACACAAGCACGGCCAGCATGGCCACAACCATTCTGCGTCTTCTCATCATGTCTTGGGAACTCCTGCGCGAGGACATGAACCTGTGATGCTACAAATCGCGACGTATCGGCGTCAACGAAAAACAGCGCCGCCCCGGAATCCGTGGCCGCCGCCGCCGCAACTTCAAGCGTGCAATGGAGTAGTGGTCACGGGCGCCTCGATTCGGCGCCGCGTTTTACACGACCTTACATTTGTAAATGCGTTCTCGGCGTCGAGCGATTACTTCGAAATCGCGCCGGAGTTAAATGTATCCATCAGGTGCAGCGCGGCCGGGCCGGCGAGCACGATGAAAATCGTCGGAAAGATGAACAGCACCAGTGGAATCAGCAGTTTCACGGCTGTTTTCTGGGCGCGTTCTTCCGCCTTCTGGCGACGCTTGACACGGAGTGATTCCGCCTGGATTCGCAGCGCCTTGGCGACACTCGTTCCCAGTTTCTCGGCCTGCGTGATCGTGGCGACCAGCGCCCGCATCTCTTCCACGGCCGTGCGTTCGGCCATCTTCGACAGGGCTTCGCCGCGCGTGACACCCATCTGCGTCTCGACTGTTGCGATCTGGAATTCCTCGGCCAGCGCCGGATAGACGCTCGCCATCTCATCGGATACGCGCAGAAGCGCCGCGTCGAGACCCAGCCCGGCCTCGACACCAACGACCATGAGGTCGAGCGAATCGGGCAGACCGTTGCGGATGGACTCGGCGCGCTTGCCGATCGACATGTTCAGCCACAGGTTCGGCGCCATGAAGCCGGCGCCGAGACCGAAGGCGATGTACCCGGCGAGCATCGCCATTTCGACTTCGGTATTCAGTCCGTACATCGCGGCCAGGGCGCCGCCGATCACGGCGAAGACCGTCTTGCTCGCAAGGAACAATGTCGGTGTCGAGTCCTTGCGGAATCCGGCCTGTGACAGTTTCGCCCGAAGGGTCGACTGCTCTTCGGCGTTCTTCGGCATGACGGGGCGCGACAGCAATGGCGCCGCCTTCTCGAAGACCGACTGGCTCGCGCGCTTCCGGGCCTTTTCCTGGATGGACTTCGGGTCGGATTCCTTCGACAGGCCCGCGGACCGACGTCGAACGATATCGGCGGCGTCCTTCTTGCCACCCAGAATGGAGTACAGAATCATCGTCACGGCGACGACGACCATCACTCCAAGCATTATGACATCTTCCATGGCCCCAACTCCTTACTGACGCTTATCGCAATCCGGCCCAGGCCGGCCTGTTCCGTTACCATCGCACTGTCGTCAGACTTTGATGTTCACGATCTTCTGAATCATCGCGAGGCCCAGCACCTGCATGACGGCGCCCGCGATCAGCATGTAACGGCCCATTTCCGTATCCGTCAGCTTCTCGGCGTACTGCGGATTGACGACCATTTCGAGCACAAAAACGACAATCGGCAGTGCGAGAAGCACCCAGCCGGATAGTCGACCTTCAGCCGTCAGGGCCTTGACCATGCCGAAGAGCTTGATTCGCTCGCGGATGACGCCGGAGATGTTGTCAAGGACTTCCGCAAGGTCACCACCCGTCTGCCGCTGAATGCAGACGGCCGTGACGAAGAAGCTGACGTCCATCATGCCGATGCGCTTGGCCATGCCCCTCAGGGCGTCCTCGACCTTGATACCCAGGTTCTGCTCGTGGAACACGCGGGCGAACTCCGATCGCACGGGATCCGGCAACTGCTGGCTGATCAGCAGAATCGCATTCGGCAGTGAATGGCCGGCGCGGAGCGCCTGGCTCATCAGCTCGAAGACGTCCGGAAGCTGATTGAGGAACTTGTTGAGCCGCATCTTCCGCTTGATGAAGATGACGATCAGCGGAACGACGAGCAGGCCGATGCCGAGCGAGATGCTGACCCACAGGTCGAGCTTCATGAAGTTCGTCACGATGAACGCGACGGCCGACATGCCGATCAGGTTGATGAGCGTCCTCGAGGCCGACCAGGGCAGGTTCGCCTGATCGAGCATCCGCTGCAGGGCGGAGATGATGCTCATCTTCGCCATGGCGGCGGAGATCGCGCTCTCGGCCTCCCGTTTCTGTCGGAGGATCGACGCGCGTGTCGCCTTCTCGACGCTCCTGTCCGTCATGCCGCCTTCGTTTTCGCGAAGACGATCGGAGACCTTTCGGGTCTCGACTTTGCGCAGGTCCTTCACGAGGCTGAATATCGCGTAAGTCAGCAGGACAGAGCCGATCAGGGGCAGCGCAACCACCCCCACCTGCGTCATCGTGCCGCTTTGCGCCAGTAGATCCATCGTCATGACAATTGCCGCCCTTGTTACGTTCTATGCGCCGACCGGATCTCTCGACAGCACGCGTCGTTCAAACATGGCCGGGTCCATTTCGACGCCTGAGTACTTGAGCCGATCGAGGAAGCCCGGCCGCAATCCCGTCGCGATGAACTGGCCGTAGGCCTTGCCCGTCGAGTCGATGCCGAGCTGTTCGAACTTGAAGATTTCCTGAATCGTGACCGCCTCGCCCTCCATGCCCTGCACTTCCGCGATGGACATGACTTTTCGCGGTCCGCCCGTGAGTCGATTGGCGTTGATCAGCAGGTGCACGGCGCTGGCGAACTGGTTGCGAATGGCGCGGATCGGGAGATCGAATCCGGCCATCATGACCATCGTTTCCACGCGCTGCACGGCGTCGCGCACGCTGTTCGCGTGGATCGTCGTCAGCGACCCGTCGTGACCTGTGTTCATGGCCTGAAGCATGTCGAGGGTTTCGGCGCCGCGACACTCACCGACGACGATCCGGTCGGGTCGCATACGCAGCGAGTTGATCAGCAGATCGCGAATCGTGACCTGTCCCTTGCCCTCAATGTTCGGTGGACGCGTTTCCAGGCGGACGATATGCGGCTGTCGAAGCTGCAGTTCCGCCGAGTCCTCGATCGTCACGATACGCTCGGAATCGGGGATGAACGACGAGAGGTTGTTCAGCAGCGTCGTCTTACCCGAGCCCGTACCGCCGACCACGATGACGTTCATGTGGCTGAGGACGCAGGCCCTCAGAAAGTCGCACATTTCCTTCGTGACGGAGTTGTATCGAACGTAGTCGTCCCACGTGATCGGGTCCGTACCGAATCGTCGAATCGACATCGACGGGCCGTCAATCGCCAGCGGCGGAATGATGGCGTTGACACGGGAGCCGTCTTTCAGGCGGGCGTCGACCATCGGCGACACTTCGTCGCAGCGTCGCCCGACACTGGAGACGATCTTGTCAATCACGTGCATCAGGTGCGCGTCGTCCTTGAAGAGACAGGTCGACTTTTCGAGCCGTCCCTTTCGTTCGACGTAGACCTGCTTGGGACCGTTGATGAGAATATCGCTGACGTGGGGATCCGTGAGAATCGCCTCGAGCGGTCCGAGGCCGAACGTCTCGTTGAGAATCTCCGTGACGATCTGCTGCTTTTCGTTGTAATTCAGCAGGACGTCCTCGTCATCGCACAGCTTGGCGATGACCTGACGAACCTCTTCCTTGATATCCTCGCTGTTCCGCTTGCCGATCTCCGCGAGATCGAGGGTCTCGACAAGCTTCTTATGAACGCGTGATTTCAGATCGTAGAACTCGTCCGAACGATCCTTCTTCTTGTTGTTCGCGCCGGCCGCGGCCTTCGCCCCGGCCGGGAGTTTCGGCGCCCCCGCGCTTTCACCGCTGGTCGTTTCCGCCGCAGGAGGTTGCGCATCCGGAGCGGGCTGCTTCGGAACCTTCAGCGTCGGGATCTTTGATCGCCCGAACATTCAGTTTCATCTCCGATGATGTCGCGGGCGTGAGAGCTGAACGCAGCACGGATGGAACATCCGTCACGTACCGGCCCCTCCGCCACCATGGACCGCCTGCCGAGACAAAAATACGATACGCGTCGCTCGGGACGTCGCGCATTACAGGCCGCCGCCGCAATTCGGCGCGCGGGCCCGCTATCGCGCAACATCGGCCGGAAACCGCCTGTGGTTTGGCTGTAAAAGGGGGATCGCGTCGGCGATTATGGCCGCCGGTCCATGAACTCGCCGAAGGGGAACGCTTATCAGGCGTTGCCCGGACGGCCCGGCGCCTGCGATAACCATGAGAATCGAATTACTGCGCGACGGGCTCTTTGGAACTGTCGGCGCCGCCCTTGCCGCCGAAGAGCCGGCTCATCAGGCCGCCCCGCTGCGACGCCATCTGCTCGGCCGCACGCGGATCGTGAATCCGCAGCGCGAGTTCCCGGATCTCCTGTCGCACGCGCGCCTTCTCGTTGTAGGCCTTCAGCGGCTGCCCGATATTGACGCTCGCGCTGACATTCTTCCAGTCGTCCGAGATGGCGGCGTACATCTTGCGATCGAGAATCGATTCAACCTGCTCGATCTCCAGATGACCGCTTTCACGTCCGAGTCGATTGCAGAGAAACTCGATACGGGACGTGTTAAAGCCCTGCGTCGCGAGTTCCTGAATCATGCGATCCGTGTTTCGAACGCTCGTGACGAGCAGCTGGAGCACCATGAAGTTGAAGTCCGCCGCGTCGAGCACGCTTCGACCGCCGGGATCGTGCCGCGTCGGTCCGTCCACGACGACGTACTCGCACATGTCCTGCAGCGTCGTCAGCACGTTGGCGCAGTGGGCGGCTGTGATCAGCTCGGCCTGGGCGAATGAGTGCGGCCGACGAAGGACATAAACGCCCGTCTCATGCCGGATCAGCGCCTTCTGAACGATGTCAAGATCGAGTTCTTCCTGTGTGGAGCAGAGATCCGCGACCGTGTACTGCCCCTGCACGTCGAGAAGCGTCGCGACGTGTCCGAAGCGGAAATCGAGATCGACGACGACGACCCGCTTGTCCTCGCCCGCCAGGTCCGCGAGTTCGACGGCGAGGTTCGTGGCGATCGTCGTTGAGCCGACGCCACCCGCGGATCCCATCATGGAGATCAGCTTGCCGGGTTCCTTCGCGCCGTCGCTGGCCGTCGTGATTTTCGCGATCGCCTGCTCGAGTTCCTCGAGATTCAGCGGCTTGACGAAGTACTCTCGAATGCCGGCCTTCATCGCCTTCAGGACGAGATCGCCGGCCGTCTCCTTGCTGAGCGCGAACACGGCAAGATTCGGCGCCATCTCGCGAAGCTGGCGAACACATTCAATGACGACGGGAGCGCTCGGATCCAGATCCGCGATCAACAGGTCGCAGGGAAACTGAGCGACGGCGTGTGAAAGCAGGCTGGGTTCATCGAGTTCGGCGACGATCCGGACCTGCGGAAGCGACGTGAGGGTACGGCGCAGCTCCGGGGCCTGGGCCTCGTTGGCCGTGAACACGATTGTGCGTACCGTCTGCGCCATTTGTCTGAATGCGGCCCCTTCCCGCGAGGAGCGTGCCTCCATGCCAGCAAGGGCGAGCACCGACTCGCCCAAATAATATCGGGGGCCGCAGCAAACCGCTTCAGTTCGCTACGGCCCCCGTTCAAATCTTCCTGGTCCGATTTTACTGAATCAGCCTGACCGGACGCTTGCCGCCGAGCGTCTGGAATATCTGCTGAAGCTGACTCACATAGTACGGCTGACCGCCATTATCGGGATCAGGCGCATTATCTGCGTAGTAATAGTTGTCCGCCGACGACGCCATGTCCGTCAGCAGATCTTCGTCAACATCGCCGCCGACACCGACCGTAAACACGGTCATGTTCAATTCCTTGGCGGCGTCGGCCCGATCCTGGGCCCATCCCAGCGCGGACGGGTGATTGTTGCCGACGCTCTGATTGTTCGAGTTGACGTTCGGCTTACCGTCCGTAAGAAGGATGATCACCTTCGACGCCGCCGTTCTTGCGCGATTGCTCGTCAGTTCATCGATCGCCTTGTCCATGCCGCCGCCGATGTTCGTGATGCTCGTGTCGTGGCCGGCCTGGAAGCCGTTCAGCGTCGCCGGGATCTCCTGGAGCAGCTCGGCGAGCGATTCATTGCCGTGCGGTTCCGTCAGGTCGACCCGATGCAGACCGTACTGACCGAACGTCTCCAGCGAAACGTGGTCCTGCGTATCGAGCGCGACAATCTCGTCAATCATCACCTGCACGGCGTTCTTGGCGGATCGGAGCGGCTCCTCCGGAGCGTTCTGCAGCTCGGGGCAGTCATTCTTGTTCGCCAGACTCTCCAGCAGGTAATTCGTCACGGTCTTGATGCCGAAGCGATAGCGCAGCTCGGAGTCCGTGTTCTCCATCTGCGTACTTCCACTGATGACGTAGTTGATGTACTCATCCCAGCTTCCGTCATCAAACGGCCAGTCCACTTCCTGCCACAGTTCGTTGGAGTCAACGCGATTGTCGCCGTCGCCGGGACCGCCGTTGTACTTGCTCCCCGACTTCTTGCTGCGCCAGCCGGCCAGGCCGAGGAGGACCTTCACACGGTTTCGATAGTACGTCGTGTTGCCGTCGTACTGACTGCTGAGCAGCGCCGAGCGCTCCGCCGACGTATAACCGGCTTCCGTGAGATTCTCGATCACGTCCGAATCGCTCGTCGTCGAGCTCTTGCGGATGTAGTAGAGGCCCCAGTCGTCGCTGGCGTCATAGGTCCCGAGAACGACATCGTCGCCCCAGGCCGTCATCCAGCCCCAGCGAGGCCCGGACTCACCATCGCCGCCACCCCCCGCGCCGGCGGCGCCGGGATCGGGGTTTCCACCGGCGTTGGCCGGCGAGCCCGGTCCCGTGCCCGGCTGGTCATTCTCACTGTTGGGCTGTCCCGGCGGCGGCGGATCGATGCCGTTGCCGACGCCGGCGTTGCCCTTCGCGATCGGCAGCGCCTTCCAGATCTCCTTCAGGTTGATCTGGACGCCGTCGATGTAGCCACTCTTTTCCGAGGCGAATCGCTTGTAATGGCGAAGTTCGCTGTCATCGTTCATCGACCCCGACAGGTCGATGACCAGCGAGATGTCTCGCGGTACGAGCATGGCGACGGCGCTGGCGCTGATGTCCGCCGTGTTCTTGCCGAACGTCTTGGCGAACAGCAGTGACACGGGACCGTCGGCGACCGTCTGATCGCGACGCACTGTCACTCGCACGGCGTCGTAGGGCTCGACATTCGCCTCGAAGTCATACTTGGCGCCGTTCAGCGTCGCGTGGCCGAAAACGAGGTCCGCATCGACGACGTCGGAGCCTTCGCCCATGACCTTGTTCAGGTTGGCGTACTTCTGGGCCTCCGCCCTGGCGAGGGCGAAGGCGTCGCCCGTCTGACCCAGCTGAGAGGCCGCCGCAAGCGCGGCCGCGTCCGCGGCGCTCTGCAGTTCCTGTTTCGCGCTGAACATCAGGCCGGTATCCACGGCCAGCGCGGCCACGCCGACCGCGACGGTACCGCCGAAGATGACCGATTGAACGATGACCGATCCGCGGCGATATCGCCGCTCGCGTCTTGCGCCCGAGCGATTCATTTTACATCCCCTCCGAACTGTATCCCTTGGCCACGAGCCTCTTCGGCGTAGACCGACCTGTCCATGACGCCTCGCGCTTCCGCGGGCGAACTATCCCGTTAATGGAAAAGGTACGATTCATTTCGAGGGATCCTCCGGGTTGGCGCCGATTTCCAGGCGCCGGCCCGATAGCCCATCGAGTCCATGACCCTTACCGCCCCCGCGAATGTCGAATCGGACGCCCGGCGGCGTCCGGGGAAATCCGGAATCTATCGGCGCTTCATGCACAAATCTGGATACCACAGTCCCTTCGCGGCGCAATAAGAAAGGCCCCGTGCGACGCACGGGGCCTTCACGTGATTACGTTGCTGAATCGCCGCGATTCTCGGTTACTGAATCAGGCGAACCGGACGCTTGGCGCCGATATCGCTGAAGATCTTCTTCAGTTGCCGGACGTACATCGGCTCACCGCCGTTGTCCGGATCGGGCTGATTGTCCGCGAAGAAGTACTTGTCGGCGCCCGAGGCCATTTCCGTCAGCAGGCCTTCGTCCACGTCGCCGCCGACACCGACGGCGAAGACCGTCATGTTCTGCTCCTTGGCGGCCGTGGCGCGATCGACGGCCCAGCCCAGCGCGCTCGGATGGTTGTTCCCGACGCTCTGGTTGTACTGGTTCACGTTCGGCTTTCCGTCCGTCAGCAGAATGATGTACTTTCGGGCGGCCGATCGGGCGCGCTCGCTCGAAAGCTCCTCGATCGCCTTGTCCATACCGCCGCCGATATTCGTGATACTCGTATCGTGGCCGGCCTGGAACGTGTACAGATTGTCCGCAATCGACTGAAACGCCTCGGCAAGCGTCTGCGTCTCGCTCGCCGTCACGAGGTTCATTCGATGGTTGCCATACTGGGCGAAGGTCTCGAGCGACATCTGGTCCTGCGTCTGACTCGCCACGAGATCGTCGACCAGCACCTGAACGGCGTTCTTGACGGAGTTCAGCGGCTCTTCCGGCGTGTCGGCCAGTTCCGGCGTCTGGTTGTGCGCCGGTCGCTTCTCGAGCAGGTAGTTCACGAACGTCTTGAGACCATAGCGATAGCGCAGGTTCGGCTCCGTCGCCTCCATCTGCGTGCTGCCGCTCGCCGCATAGTTCACGAAGTCGTCCCAGCTTCCGCTGTCGAAGGGGTAGCTGACAGACTGCGTGATCTCACTGCTTTCGACGACGTTGTCGCCGTCGCCACCCGACGTGTACTTGCCGCCGCTCTTGCCGCTTTTCCATCCGGCCAGCCCGAGCATGACAGCGACGCGGCGTCGATAGGTCGTGAGGTCACTGTCGTAGCTGCCGCTGAGCAGCGCGGTGCGTTCGGCGGACGTGTAACCCGATTCCGTCAGGTTGGCGATGACATCGGCGTCCGTACACGTGCTGTAGCGCGGAATGTAGTAAAGACCGCCGTCATTGACGCAGTTGTAGGAGCCGAGCGCGATCGCATCGCCATAGCCCGTCATCCAGCCGAATCGCGGGCCGACGTCACCGCCGGTGTTCACGCCGCTGGAACCGTTGTAGCCGGCGACAGCCGTCGGCGAACCGGGACCCGTTCCCGGCTGATCGTCGGACGCCGTGCAGGCGCCCGGCGACGACGGATTCTGGCCGTTTCGGACGCCCGCCCGGCCCTTCGACTCGGGCAGGTGATTCCAGATCTTACCAAGGTTGATCTGAACGCCGTCGATGTAGCCCGTTCGCTCGGAAGCGAATCGCTTGTGATGGCGCAGTTCACTGTCGTCGTTCATGGACGCCGACAGGTCGATGACCAGCGCGATGTCTCGCGGAACGAGCATCGCCGTGGCCTTCGCCGTCAGCCGCGCGGAGTTCATGTCGAACACCTTCGCGAACAACAGCGAGACGGGACCGTCCTCGGCCGTCTGGTCGCGACGAATCGTCACGCGCACGGCGTCGTGCGGCGTCGCTCCGGGAACAAACTCGTACTTCTCGCCCACGAGCTCGGCGCGTCCGAATTCGACGTCCGAGTCGAGAATGTCGGCGCCTTCACCCGCGACGCGGTTCGCGTTGGCGAATCGCTCGGCTTCGGCGCGGGCGCGGGTCAGCGCATCCTCGCGTGATCCCAGCTGCGAGGCCGCCGCCAGCGCCGCGGCGTCCGCGGCGCTTTGCAGTTCCTGCCTCGCGCTGAACATCAGGCCCGTGTCGACGGCCAGCGCCGCGACTCCGAGCGCGACAGTCCCGCCGAAAATGACGGACTGCACAATGACTGATCCACGACGCCGACCGCCCCAGTCGCAGCGTAATATCCGACGCATCTTTCACCTCTCCACTGTTTACTGCCGTTCGTGCGCCGGACTTTCCGATAAGTCGGCGCCGAATTGTCACTTGCGAACGTTGGACGGCGACCTCGAAGTCGCGCCGTCGTACACACGTGGCCAGCTCTCTACAGCGTCAAGGGCGTCGCGACGGACGTTCCCGTCGAAGGGCGAGTTACTTCTCGCCGAATTCGGCCATGCCCCAGGGGCCGCGAATGTTCAGGTCGTTCGACGCCCAGTCACCACCCATGCCGGGCCGCGTCTTCGCAGGGAAGGTCTCGCGCGGCACGCCACCGCGATGATCCGGGTGCGGCTTGGGCGTTCCCTCGAGCTTCTGCTCGAAGAAGAGTTCCGAATCCGTGGGCTCCGTGATGAGGCTGCCCGGCGGCGGCGGAACCTGGTGCGGATCGAGCGGTTCGACGAGCTGCGGCGTGACGAGCACGACGAGTTCCGTCAGTTCCCGTTCGTAGTCCGTGGAGCTGAACAGCGTGCCCAGTACGGGCAGATCACCCAGCCCCGGAATCTTGGAGGCCAGACCGCGCACCTGGTCGTTGAGCAGGCCCGCGATCGCGAATGTCTGGCCATTCCCGCATTCGATCGTCGACTCAACACGTCGCGTGTTGAACGTGAACAGCGGGAAACCGCCGGCGACGCCGCCCGTCGGGACGGCGTCGCTGACTTCCGTCATGACGTGCAGCCGCATGAGCTGCCCGCCAAGGATCGTCGGTGTGAATGCGAGTCTCACACCGAATTCGCGATACTCGATGGTCACGGCGCCCGTCGCCGAGCCGCCCTGCGCCACGGGAATCGGCACTTCGCCGCCCGCGAGGAACGTTGCCGTCTGACCGCTGATGGCGACGAGATTCGGTTCCGCCAGCAGCCGGGCGAGATTGTTCTCTCGCAGGGCGTTGACGAACATCTGGAACTCCGCCTGCGGGAAGCCGAACGTGATGTTCGACCCGACGCCGTTCTGATTCGGCAGCACGAATGTCGTGTTCTGCCCGAGTCGCACATCCGTCAGTCCCGTCGTCCCGAAGGTCGTCGGGTTCATCTGGCCGAGGTTGTTGGCAAAGTAAAAATCGCGCGACCAGCCGTTGCCACCGATCGCCCAGTTCACGCCGAGCTGCCGAATGGCGCTCTTGTTCACTTCGGCGACGACAACGCGCAGCATGGCCTGCTGCACACCCGCGATCGTCAGGTTCGTGCGGACTTCACCCCCCTGCACGAGCGACGCGACTTCCGCGATCTGCCGCGCGATGGCGGCGTCGGGAACCGTGCCGTTCATGAAGAGCGTGCCGTTGACGCTGCGAATCTCCACATTCGCCGTCGGCGCCGTCTGGCGAATGAACGCCTTCAGGAGCGTCAGGTCGAGTTCCACATCGATGCTGAGCGATTTCCGCTCATCATCCACCTGGAGCAGGAGCTGCGTCGTGCCGAAGGCCTTGCCGGCGACGATGATCTGCGTCGGCGACGTCACCAGGACGTCGGCGATCGTCGGATCGGCGACGCGAACGTCGGCGACCGGCCGATTCAGCTTGATGACGGCTGTCGAGTTTCGATTGACGCGAATCCGCTGTGCCGTCTCACCTTCGATCGCGATCGACTGGATGAGCGGCGCCCCGCCGGCGACTGGCGCGATCGTCGCCACAGTCGGCGACGCGTTCGTCACGCCCACGGGCTGCATCTGCGGCTGCCCCATCGAGGCCGGCATGATGAGCTGGCTTCCGATGGCGGTCGCATCCGGGCCGATCGCCACGAGCCGATTGTTCTGCGCCGGCCGAGGGCCCGGTAGTTCCCGAGGCGCGTTCGAAACGACTGGAATTCGATTCGAACTGCCGGAGGAGGCGTTGTTCTGAGCGTTCGCTTCATTCGTCGTCATCGTCGAGAGGATTACGAGCCCCGCCGCCACGGCGCCCAGCATTCGACGATGATCCGGAGACTGTCGGAGCGCCCGACGATTCCGCCGTCGTGCGCTCCCGAATGTGTCACGACCTTCCACGCGTTGGTTCATTCTTCTGGCAACTCCAATTCAGGTTCGTCCACGTTCGGCTGGCGATCGCCCTGTGTCGGTGTCCACGCCGGACCACCGAACTGAGGAGGCAGGGGCTTGTCGCCATCAAACGTGCGAACGGTTCCGTTCTCTTCGAAGACAAGCTTCTGATGCTCGTCGCCGCGTCTGACATCCACTACGTGATACTTCTTCGCGGGCGCAGCGCGAGCCACCTGGACCGGTGCGACCGTGGGTTCGGGCTTCGGCGTTTCCGCAACCGTCGGCGCCGAAAGGAAATTCCTGAACAGACTGGCGAGCTTGGACTCGGCCGGATCGTCTTCGTGACCGCGCATGGCGAGGCGGATGTTTCCGCGGCTCTGGGCCATGGCGGCGTTCAGCGTCTGCACCTGCTCGGGCAGAAGGAAGAGCGTGACGGACTTGGAGACTTTCGCGACTTTTCCGTCCGGCCCCATCTGCGACATGGACTGTCCCACGGCGCCGACTTCGACATCCGACAGAATCAGGCGGCACTTGCCCGCCTCGTCGCGCTCCGCCGAATACACGTCAACACGGCTGCCGGGCATGACGAATCCCGCGACAGCCGACTCTTCATTCACTTTCACGCTCGCGGCCCGGAAACCCGCCGGAATCGTCGCGGCCAGGCCCGGTTCGGATCCCGGAGGCGCCAGCATGGCCTTCGTGATCGGAACGCCCGGCGCGACGGGCATCTTCGTGACGCGACCGACGAGCGATTCGACGTCCATGAAGCCGTCCTTCGGCGCCAGGCTCTTCGAGCAGTCCCGCGTCGTGAGCATTGTCTCCGTGACGCGCTGCGCGGCCTCGATCGACTTCGTGCTGATGACGACCTTGTAGGTTTCCTCCTGGGAACCCTTGGCCTTCTTGACCATGTCGATGCCCATCTTGATGGCGAAAAAGCCGACGCCGAGGCCAACGACCAGTGGAATGAGTGTCTTCGGTTTCATCCGTCCGTCCTTTCGATTGCCCGGGCCCCGGCCTTCGCCGAGCCCCGTTGCCCCCCAACGGGCAAGCGATGACGCCTTATGTGGTACCGCCCTTGTTTCGCGCCTGACGGCGGCCGACGCGTTTCCGCGTCGGCCGATCTCGCCAGCGTGTCAATACGTTGTTCCTATACGGGGTCGACGCCGCCAGCGCCTTCACCCGCATCGACGCCTTCGCGCCGCATGGTTGTCGTCGAACTGATGTTGAAGGACCCGCCGCCGATCATCGTGCCCGTGAACGTCGCCCGATCGAGCGGGATCGTCACGGTCACAGTGACATCCAGATCCGCGGGGCCGAGGTTCGCGATGTTCGACTCCATCGAGTACCCCTCGAGATTGGCCGCGCCCATGGACGCGTCCACGGCGGACTGCACGTCCGCCAGCGTCGCGCCCGGAAGCGATCCGGCGCGGGCGCCCTCGCGGGCCGCCAGTGTCACGGTCTGACGAAGCATGAACGCCCAGCCGACTTCCATCATGCCGAGCATTCCGAGAATCAACAGCGGCGCCACGACGGCCGTTTCCACAACAGCGGCGCCCCGACGCATATGACGATGTCGCCTGATCAGATTCACCATACTTTCCACCATCCGATCTGAGAAAAGAGAAGAACGCCCCACACACCAAGTGTCAGCGGAATGGCATACGGAACGGAGGCCTTGCCGTTCCCGCTGAACTGGTTTGCCGACGCAAACTCACCAAACGCCGTCCTGGCGGAACTCAGTTTCACGAGCATCAGGCCCATGTTCGATGCAAACCGACTCCAGGTACGCTGGTAGACGATCATCCCGACGGAGATCGCGCCACCGACCAGGATGCCGGCGATGACCGCGTGGAATGTCATCTCGGGTCCCAGCCAGGCGCCGACGCCCGCCATGTACTTGACGTCGCCCGCGCCCATCGCATGGATCAGCCAGAGCGCAATCAACAGCCCGAAGCCGCACGCGGCGCCGGACAGACTCTCACCGAGCCCCGACCAACCCTTCAGTACGCCGTGAACGACGAAACCGGACAAGACGAGAAGACCGCACAGCCAGTTTGGAATTCGATGCTCTTTCAGATCACGCCAGCAGGCGTACGCCATTGCCGGCGTCAGAATGAGCAGCGCGAGATGTTCGATTCCAGGGGCCATGGATCAGTCCGCCGTCCTGTTCGGTTTCCCCGTTGCGAAGCGCAACAGGTTCGATCCGAATACCGGGCAGGTGGGGGAAGAGCCCCACCTGCCCGACACAAGATACGTCTCAAGAGACGGCCAACCGTGGCCTCAGACAGCCGCGCGACTCCGTGCGCGGCGAAGGTTCATGGGTTAGGGCATGGCGGATTCGACATCGACGAAGATGTCCGAAACCTTCGTACCCAGAGCGCTGATGGCGGCCAGCGAAATGACGATGATCAGCGCGAGCATGACCGCGTATTCCGTCGCCGTGGCGCCCTCTTCATCCCGAATGAACGACTTAACGAGGTTCGTGATACCCTTCATAGTTCTGCTCCTTATCCCGCTGACCGGTCCCCACCGGCCAACCATTGCTCCGCCTCGAAAACTGAATCGCGTCATGCGATCCTTCAAGGCCCGTTTACCCTTGCCCCGCGCCGACGTGACGCGGAGCCACCACTCTCGACGGTATCCCTTCCGCCGAGTCCCTAATCAGAGTTCGTTTGAAACGGGCCGCTACGGGCTCGCCTCTGGCAAACTCGCCATAGTTTGTTGAATGAGGTTCGCGGCCGTCGCAACTCTCCAGGGGCGACGCCGGGGCCGGCGCTTCAGGGCGCCGACCGGAGAAAGGACTCGCTTGTTTCCAACTGGAAGCCCGCGTGTCCTGAGTCGAGCCGCATCTTTTGCGCGACTGTCGAGATTGACTGTCGCGCCAGACGTGGCTCACGCTCGCCTCATTCCCAGTAGTGAAATCGTCGAGCGTCAGGCAAAACATAAGATTCCCCCGTGGGCCGGGCAAACGATCGAGCCGGGTTTTTCCAGTTTCGCTGCAGAAATCACGACAAGTGTCCGAAATCATGAATACCAGTGCTGATAATCCATATCGGCACGCCACGGCGCAGGCGTCCTCGGCACTTGAGGCGCGAACCGACCTTCCTCCACGCTTTTGTTGAACGTTATTCCCGGCCCTGTCTGCAGTGCTGTGCGCGCCGTCTTTATTGGACTGTCACCTTGATGACATTGAATTTTCCGGACAGACCTTCGTCCGCTATCGCGCAGGACGTGCGCGTGAATCGGCGTATTGCGCACGCGCAGCAACTGCGCACTTCCGATACGAGCTGAAATCAGGTTGAACGTGGTGATCGGGCGGCTGCGAACGGCGTCGCAACATGCGGCGCCGAATGGCGCCCATTCCCCGGGTCAGAAGATCGGGCGCGTGTTACTGCTCCATCTGCCAGAACATGGCGGGGTCCGGACAGACCGGATGCAGCGTCAGGCCGTCAGCCGACGCCGGCTCGCGCCACCATTGGTTGAATTCGACTGACAGCTTCAGGATCCGCTCACGCCTTACGCCGCGACGAACATCGCGCGTGGCCGCAATGTACAGGGGCCAGCGTCCGAGAGTGACTTCCAGCGTGATTCGCTGACCGCCCCGCAGCGTCTGAATCGACTCTCGCAGGGATCGTCGCGCGTTCGGCGGCAGGAACGCCGGCGGAATATTGGGGATGGGGGCGTCCTCAGCGTCCGGTTCCGTCTTCCGTCGCGTATTCGCCCAGGTCTCCAGCGCCCCCTTTGGATCCTGCGCCGGCAGTCGCTTTCCGTTCAGCGCGACAATCAGATCCCCCACGGCAAGATCCAGTCGCGGGTCCGCGTCGCGAACGCTCGTCACTTCGAGCGCAACGGCGTCGTGCGGAAGACGCGCGTCATCCGCCCCTCGCACAACACGCGTGCTCAGGTCCCGAAACCCGCGGGAATCGATACCGCGTTCCACGCCCGGGCGATAGGTGCGTCCGACAACGTCCCGAAGCACCGTGAATTCGCATCGCGCGCCGGGCATTTGTGTCGCAATCCATGGCGTAATGCTGTTGCACTCCGCCTCCGAGGCGGCGATGTCCCCGTTCAGTCCGATGATCAGATCGCCGGGGCGAATCCCGGCGCGATCGGCGGCGGTATTCGGAAACACGATATCGACCCGAAGCGCATACACCCCCGGCGCCACCCGCGAATCGTATCGGCCGTCGATGCACTGCGTATGCTGAATCCCGAGACACGCGCTCGCCGGCACACCATTCCTTGACATATAAAGCTCTTCGGCGGCCCGTCGCAGACGCAGTTCCGCCTCCGTCGAGATACCGGACTGCGATCGACGGCGCAGCGTCTCCAGCCAGACCGGAGAAACGTCCATCAGCGCCAGCATGGCCCGATCACGCGTCCGCCAGTTCGAGTCGTCCAGGCGTTCAACGAGCGACTCGACCTCCGGCGGCAGGACGTCCGCCGAAGTCGACGCGCTGTCCGCGCGGGCGACGCCGACGGCGCCAAACACGATCCATGCGAAGATGACGGTCCGCAGTCGATTCATTCAGAGTCCCCAGGGCGAATATCGGAATCATCGGACATCCGCCGCCTCTTCATTGTATGATCGCCCCGTCCGCGGCGCGGCGCCCCACGCGGGATTTACACAGGGCGCCCCGCCCGGAGGCCCCCAACCCCCGCGTACGTGTCGAAAACCATGGTTCCAACACTCTATCTTTGCTACGAGCCCGACTATCGGATGATCGCCGATCGCGTCGACGGCTATTCCGTCTGTCCGACGAACCTCGACGCCTACGACGCCCGCGTCGATCTGTCGCCCGACGATCCGGACGCGGCGCCCATCCGTGAATCGCTCTCGGCGCAGATTCGGACATGCGACACGCTCGTCTGCCTGATCGGACAGACGACGTTTCTCGATCCGTGGGTCGCGTGGGAGATCCGGACGTATCTCGAGAGGCCGGATCGCCGCGGACTCGTCGGCATCATGCTCCACGACCTGAACACGCCGCCGGCCGACATGATCGAGAAAGGATCCATCTTCATCAAGTTCAAGCGGGACGCGCTGGAGGCCGCCGTTGATGGCGCGATCGGCGCGACGGACCTCAGTGTGGACTTTGTGATCGACGAGTAGCGGCGCCATGGGAGAACCCGTGGCCATCCGGTACGATAATGCGCCGGGCGTGGATCACAGCGACCCGTCGACGGACTCGAACGATCGGAGCCGATTTTGAAACGAGCGCTCATCACGGGAATCACAGGCCAGGACGGCTCCTATCTGGCGGAGCTGCTGCTGGACAAGGGGTACGAGGTCCACGGCGTTATCCGCCGTGCGTCGACATTCAATACGCATCGAATCGATCATCTCTACCAGGACCCCCATATCAGCGGCGTCCGTCTGTTTCTCCATTACGGCGATCTGAGCGATTCGTCGAATGTCCGCAAGATCCTGACAAAGGCCCAACCCGACGAGATCTACCATCTGGGCGCCCAGAGCCACGTCCGCGTCAGCTTCGACACGCCGGAGTACACCGGCGATGTAACGGGGCTCGGAACGACGCGCATGCTGGAAGCCCTTCGCGACACGGGCCTGCCGGCCCGGTTCTACCAGGCCAGCTCCTCCGAGATGTTCGGCAACGTCGGCGCCGTTTCACTCAGCGAAACGTCCCCGTTTCGTCCGTGCAGCCCGTACGCCGCCGCCAAGGTCTACGCCTACTGGATGACAGTCAACTACCGCGAGAGCTACGGCCTGTACGCCTGCAACGGCATCCTGTTCAATCACGAGTCTCCACGGCGAGGCGAGACCTTCGTCACGCGAAAAATCACGCGCGCCGCGGCCATGATCCACGCGGGCCGGCAGGAACAACTCTATCTCGGCAACCTCGACGCCTGCCGCGACTGGGGCTACGCAAAGGAATACGTCGAGTGCATGTGGCGAATGCTCCAGCAGGATGCGCCAGACGACTATGTCGTCGCGACAGGCGAGAGTCACTCCGTGCGGGAGTTCCTTGAAAAGGCGTTCTCACATCTGGGCCTGGACTGGAAGAAACACGTCCGGCACGACGCCCGCTACGATCGGCCGAGTGAGGTCGAGCACCTGCTCGGCGACGCCTCGAAGGCGAAGCGGATCCTCGGCTGGGCCCCGCAGACGACGTTTGACGACCTGGTTCGTCTCATGGTCGACGCCGACGTTCGCGGCGTTCAGGGCGGCGCCTAGGATCGATCGTCCATCGCCTCGTCGCCCGAGTCCGTACCGTTCTTCGACGCGTCGTGGGCTTCGAGAATCGCGATGTGCCGCACCAGTGACGTCAGTTCGCGGCGCAGGTGCCGCAGGCGCATGTAGGTCGCCCAGAAACCGATCATCATCATCAGAACGGCGAGGTACGTGATCAGGTTGACGCCGCGGTCGATGCTCAGCAGCTGAGCGAATTCCGTCGTCAGATTCGGACGCAGCGTCGCCACGGCCGCGAGAAAGCAGAGGATTCCCCACAGCGTCGATTCCCGTCTGGGCGCCCAGCCCCGCATGCCGGCGAGAACGATGCCCAGAAAGAGAAAGCCGAGCACTCCCAGGACGATAATCTGAAAGATCGTCAGCGTACCCATCGCCTAATCCACCATCTTTCCGACGAGGTAGTGAAACACGATGCGAAAGGCGCCGCGCGCCGATTGCCCCTTCGCCATCGAATACTCCGTATACCGGATGCGAACGGGCGCTTCCTTGAATGGCAGTCCCGTTTCTCGGATTCGATCGATGATTTCGCTGGCGTGGGCCATCCGGTCCTGTCGTATCTGGATCTTCTCGGCCGCCCTTCGCGAAAACGCGCGAAGGCCATTGTGCGCATCCGTGAGCTTCACACCGTTGACCAGTCGCGTGAACAGGACGGCGGCCCGCAGCACCAGCCGGCGCGACGTCGGCAGGTTCGTCGCCTCGCCGAGAAACCTTGATCCAATGACGATGTCACACTCCCCCGCGAGGATCGGCGCCAGCAGTCGGGGGATGTCCTCCACCTGGTGCTGCCCGTCGGCGTCGAACGTGATGATGTACGCCGCGCCCTTCAGCAGCGCAAAGTCAATCCCCGTCTGGATCGACGCGCCCTGACCGCGATTGATCAGATGTGTCAGCGTGTATGTGGCGCATCGTCGGGCGATGGCCTCCGTGTCGTCGCGGGAACCGTCATTCACGACGACCACGTTGGGGAACATCGCGCGCAGGTCCCGCAATACGCCCTCCAGCGCCGGTCCCTCGTTGTAGGCGGGAACGATGACGAACGTCGATGCCCGGACGGATGCGGGCAGGGACAGACACTCGGCGTCGGCCGATTCAGATGGAGTCTTGGCGCGAATCATGACGGAAACGGGCGCATCCAGCGGGCGCCATCACTATGGTACGGCCTCGCCGCGCGCGAATCCACGTCCGCCCGCGTCGGGATCGTCCGTTTCAGCGATTCGCGCCGGTCCGCGCTGCGTCGCTCTTATCGGACAACATACGCAGGCGACGACGCACGGGGCCTCCTGCTGTATAGTTGGCTGCACGGTTCACAACGCTGCGCGTTCACCCGTCAATCCGAGATCGACGCCCAAGATCCCGACATGGATGATCCTCCACGTCGATTCGTCATCTCTCGTCGGCGGCCGACGGCACGAAGTTTCGAGCAGGGAAGGCATGGCCCGCAAATCCTCCAAGCAGATTCGACGAGAAGAAAAGGCCCGGCGCAAGCAGGAACAGGGCGAGCAGCGAACGAGCGTCCCGGACGCCCCGATACTGGTCATTCTCGCGCTGGGCTTCGTCCTCGCCTCGATGACCGCCATCGCCTATTCCAACAGCTATGACGGGAAGTTCGTCTATGACGACACGAAGTGGGTCCAGCAGATGTCCGTCGATCGGATCGATCGTCCGATCCGATCCATCTTCCGGGCGCGCCGCCCCGTCGTTGATGCGACGCTGTCGCTGAACTACAGCGTCGCGGAGATGACACCCGCCCCGCGCGACATGACGGTCCCCGAAATCCCCAGCCCTTATGGCTATCACGTCGTCAATCTCATCATTCACATTCTCGCGGGGCTGACGCTTTTCGGCCTGGTTCGACGCACGATTCGGATCGGTCCCTTCGGCGACAGCGTCAAGGCGTCCGCCCACTGGATCGCCTTCTGCGTCGCCCTGCTGTGGCTGCTGCATCCGCTCCAGACGCAGAGCGTCACATACATCATTCAGCGGGCCGAGTCACTGATGGGACTCTTCTACCTGCTGACGCTCTACTGCCTGCTGCGCTTCGCGACGACCTCCAATAGCGCCCTCCGCGCCTTGTGGCTGGTCGGCGTCTTTCTCGCCGCAGTCCTGGGAATGGGCAGCAAGGCCGTGATGGTGACGGTCCCCGTCGTCGCCCTCATCTACGACCGAGTGTTCCTCGCATCCAGCTGGAACGAAGTGATCTCGAAGCGATGGATGGCGCACGCCTGCATCGTCGCATCCCTCGGCGTGCTCATGTATGCGGGCGTCGTGCGCGGCGTCCTGTTCCCATCGGCCGGGAAGAAGTCGCTGATGGCGACAGTCGGATTCGGTCTCTCCGATCAGAAACACCTGTATCACGTGAGCCCGGCCGAGTACCTGCTGACGGAAGCCAAGGTCATCCCGAGGTATCTGAAGCTGACCGTCCTGCCAACGGACCAGGCGCTGGACTACAAGATGGAGAAAGTCGATCCCCGCGCACTGACGATGGGCGAACTCTTCACGCAGTCCCTGCTGCCAGGCCTGTTCGTCCTCGCGCTGCTCGGCGCGACGATTGTCGGGCTGATCAGAAAGCCCTGGCTGGGATTCATCGGTGTCTGGTTCTTCGTCATCCTGGCGCCGACATCCAGCTTCATCCCGATCCGAGATCCGATCTACGAACATCGCGTCTACCTGTCGATCGCCGCCGCACTGGCGCTGTTCGTCATCGGCGTCTGGCAACTGCTGGCGAAATTCGGCGGCGCGTCCGTCGGGCGACTCCTCGGCCCCGCCTGCGCCGGCGTCTGCCTGGTTCCGGCCGTGGTGTTCGCCTGCCTGACGTTCGAACGAAACAAGCTCTATCACGATCCGCTCCTGCTCTGGGAAGACAACGTCGCCAAGGTCCCGGACAACTGGCGGGCTCGCAACAATCTCGGAAAGCAGTACCTCGACGAGGCCGACTCGAATCCGGCCTACCTCGACAAGGCGATCGAGCAGCTCAGGCTCTGTGTCGAGGAGAATCCGACCTTCGTCAACGGTTGGTACAACCTCGGCAACGCCTACGCCCGGACGAAGGACTACGACAACGCAATCAACGCCTACCAGAACGCGCTGAAATCCAACCCGATCTATACCGTCGCGCAGATCATGCTCGGCAACGCGTTCACGGATAAGTCGATCGTCCTGTCCGCAGAGCGAAAACGCGATGAAGCGACGGCGGCGCTGGAAGAAGCCGCAAAGGCCTTCGCGACGGCCGCGCCAACGGCGCGGAAGAACACGACCAACGACAAAGCGCTTCGCGCCCGCGCCTATTACAACCTTGGCAACACCTACTGGCGCATCCTGCAGCTGAACGCCGATCGGCTGGACCTGCTCGACAAGGCCCGTGCGGCGTACCGCTCGGCGCTCGAAGCCCAGCCATCACATCAGAGCGCCCGCATCGGCATCGGCCTTACCTACCTGCGGGAACGGGACCACGTGATGGCAATCGAGGCCTTCGAGGAAGGCCTCAAATACAACCCACCCCAGTCGGAACTGCGCGTGGCGCTCATACAGCTCGGCAACGCCTATTTCGCGATGAAGCGGTACAAGAAGGCGATTCCCCCACTCATTGAAGCGACGCGGCGTTTTCCGGAGCAGACGACCGCCTGGCTGCAACTGGCGCGATGCTACCAGTTCGAAGGTCGGATGACGGACGCGATCGAGACACTGAAATCCGGCGCCGCCGTCTGCGAGAATCCCGAGACGCTGCAGCGCGCGCTCCAGAACCTGGAACGACAACAAGGAAGCTGAAGCCGAAAGCCATCGCCGCGGCCCAGTCGTCGCGTCCGGACCCTACGCCGATTGTCATGATGCACGCGACGCCAACCGTCAGCCTCGTCATCCCCGGGCGTAACTGCGCCGGGACGATTCGGCAGTGCCTCGACGCCGTCATCGCGATTCAGCAGGACGATCCGCAAACGCTGCAGGAGATCATTTTCGTCGACGACGGCTCGACGGACGACACGGCGGCCATCGTCAGCGAGCGGTCCGTCACACGCCTGACCGGCGCCGGAAAAGGTCCGGGCGCCGCGCGCAATCTCGGCTGGCGCGCCGCCAGGTCAGCGTACATCTGGTTTGTCGACGCGGACTGTGTCGCGGAGCCGGACGCCCTCGCGACGCTTCTGCCGCACATTGGCGATCCGAAGGTCGGCGGCGTCAGCGGCAGCTACGGCACAATGACGGATCACTCGCTGCTCAGCCAGCTGATCCACGAGGAGATCGTCGAACGCCATCGACGAATGGGCCGACGCGTCAACTTCCTCGCCACGTTCAACGTGCTCTATCGTCGAGACGCCCTGCAGAAGGTCGGCGGGTTCGATGAGCGTTTCCTGAAGGGGCAGGACGCCGAACTCTCCTTCCGCGTCATGAAGGCCGGCTTCGACCTGCACTTTGATATCGCGTCACGTGTCAAGCACTACCATCCGACGCGTCTGCGCTCCTACCTGAAAACACAGCGACAGCAGGGCTACTGGCGGCTCTTTCTCCATCTTGACCACAAAGGTCACGCGATGGGCGATTCATACAGCGGCTTTTCGGATCACATTCAGCCGCCGCTCGCCATGCTGATTCTGGCGTCAATCCCGCTGATCCCCTTCCACCCGTGGCGATGGATCTGTATCACGCTCGTCATTCTCCTGGCGATCGCGCAGAGTCCGATGACATGGCGACTCGTTCGACACACTCGACAGATTCGGTACATTGCGTTCGCCGGCATGAGCTTCATCCGGGCGTTCTGGCGCGGACTCGGCCTCAGCGCCGGCGTGATCGCCCGCGTGCTCGGCCGACATCGAACGCCTGTCCAACAATCCCGCGCATGATCTGATCCACACGATCGGCCATCCGCATTGAGACAATGCCAATGCCCTTTGCGATTTTCATTCTGCTGCTTCTGCCCGGCTACGTCGCCGTGAAACACCTGTGGCCGAGCGAGGAGAAGTGCGGCCTGATCGGCGTGATCGGTCTGTCCTTCATGGCGACGCTGGCGATTCTGTCCCCCTTCGCGATCCTCGGCTACCTCCTGCATCTCCCCGTGGCGGCCCTGGCCGCGGTCTGCGCGCTGATTCCGGTTCTCGCCCTGATCGAAATCACGCGACAGAAATGGTGGCGCGACGCGGGTCGCCTGCTTCTGAGCGGCGCCACGCTGGCCATGGCTGTCGTGCTCTTTGATGTTCTGCTGTCAGCGCGCGTCGGCGCCTACCTGTTTGACGACGCCCTCGTGCATCTCGCCCGAATCCGGAACATTCTCAATCACGGGCTCAACAACACGGATCCATTTGTCCGGCCGGATTATTTCTTCCCGATGTACCACACGAACATTCTCTACGCCCTGATCGCAACGATCTGCAAATTGACCGGCGCGGATCCGATCGACGTGTGGGCAAACAGCCTGACGTGGGTCAAGCTGCTCGTCGCCAGTGGCGCCTATTACCTTGCCTGCACGATCAGCGGCCGCCGTTGGCCCGCGTGGGCCGCCGCCGTGTTCGTGATCGGCGTCGAGGGCCCCGTGCGATTTCTCATCTATCCCAACAAGCTCGCGCCCTTCTGGCTCATGCCGATCCTGTTCGCCTTCGCCGCGCAGGCCGTCGCGCGACCGGCGGACTGGCGCGTTTTTCTCAAGCTCCTCATCGGATCGCTCGTCATCGGCCAGCTCCATGGCATGTACGCCGTCTTCACGGCGATGGTCGTGGGCCCTGTTCTCCTCGCCAACGCCCTGTTCCGAGCGATCCGTCCCGCCCGGAGCCGCCTGTGGCCCGCCCTCTGCTGTCTCACACTTGGCGCCGGCCTCGTGTTCGCCTGGATCTCCAACGCGCAATTCGCATCGACACGAACTGTCGCAGCGGACAGCGCCGTCAGGGCGGCGCCGACGAAATCGGCCGCGGACCTCGCGAAGGATGAAAAGCGCCTTCGCAAACTCGATGACGGGCGCGTCGAGCGTATCTGGGGATACGGCTACTTCGCCCAACGCGGCCTTCGTCCCAAACTGCTGTTTCTGGCGATGGGGCTCTTTCTCGTTACGGAACGACGTCGTTACGCCATCGCGCCGGCCGGCGTCATCGCCGTCGCCGCCGCATGGCTGTTCGTCCCCGCGCTGTGCACAATCTTCATGGAGACCGTCCGTCGGCCCTTCATCCTGATGCGATTTGAGAGCGTCTTCCGAATCTCGTTCTACGCCATTGTTCCCGCGATCGCCGTTTTCGGGCTGGAGAAACTGCTTCGAGGGAACATCTGGGGCAAGGATCGCGACTTCTGTCGCCCGTGGGCCGAGAAATGGAATCGACTCCGCGTCCTGCGATGGCCCGTCGAGGGCGTCGTCTGCCTCATCGTCCTCGCATCGATCATCCCCTATAAGAACTATGGAAAGCCGGCCGACAGCCAGATCACGGGATGGGAACGATATCGAACACTCGCCGAGGCGCCGCGCGAGAGCCGCCTCAAACGTCGCAACGACCTGAAATCCCTGCAGCGCGCGCTCGTCGAACGAATCCCTGCGGGGTCCGTCATCGCCGTTTCGCCGCGCGAACCCCGCGGCATGTTCCTCCCGGCGGTCCATGACTGCAGACTGATTGCGCCACGCGCCGGCAGCACGGGCGTCCCGGATCTGTCACGACGACGCGGCGACCTCGCTCGCATCTACACGCAGCGGACGCCGATGTCCGCGCGCATGGACATCCTGAAGCGTTACGACGCCGCCTATCTCATCGGCCCCGACGCGCTGATCCCCGATGACAAGGCGGACAGGCGCTGGCCACTTTGGCCGGGATCCAATCTGACAAGGTTGAAATCAGACTAAGCCAGACGGCGATACAGCGCGAGACAGTGGGACTTCGAAAGCGGAAGCCACTTTCGCAGCCGATCGTTGATCCTGTTGCAGAGAAATGAAAGCGTGTTGACCTCGGTTCGATCCGTCGGTGTCAGCGGCAGACCGCACTTCGGGCAGACGCTTCGCGCCGTTCGGCGATACACGCCGGCGCCCCGCTGTCGCAGTTTTAATAGTCCGCCATGGTAATAAGGCCGCACGTCGGCGCCGCATTCCCGGAACTCGATCATGCGAAACCCGGGAATCAGCCCGCGCAGCCGTTGACTGGAAAAACGCTGCAGATGCCCCGTCTGATTGAAGACATGTCCGCAGCGCTCACATCGAACGTCACGCAAGGGCAGCGTTTCCTTCAGCGGTACGCCGATCAGCACATACTCACCCGCCACGCGCGCGATCTCGCAGGCGCTTCGCGTGAGAACATCTGTCGGAAGATGCTCCAGGACTTCCAGCACCGTGACGGCGTCAAACGCGGCGTCCCCGAACGGCAGATGCAGCATGGACGCCCTCGCCCTGAGGTTCTCATGCAGCGACAGGGCAATGGCTGACTCATCCACGCCGACCACGAATCGGTCGGGCGTCGCCAGCCGTCCCGTGATTCGTCCGTCACCGCAGCCGACATCCAGGATCGATCCGATCTGTGGCGGGAGAATGGCGTCGATCGCCGCCATGCGATTCAGCTCGGTCTCCGTCAGCGGCCTGGCCCAGTGATCGACGTAGTCAAAGATATTGTGTTCGGCGCTTCCCACATCGCCGCGCTCGATTCTCGATCGCAGAATGATGTCGTTGAAGTCGGCGCAATACCTGGCGCCCGCAATCCGCGCCACGCTCGCCATCAACGGAATCGAACAGTGCGTGTGATAGGCGTCTGCGTCAACCGCCATGAGGCGTCGACGAAGCCGCGGATAGGCGAATCGGAGACCTTCGCCCCGCTCCCAGGTACACGCCGACGGAATCCCGATGGGCCGCCCGCCATTCTCGGCCGGCGAAATGACATGAACGTCAACGCCTTCGGCCAGCAGGAGCTTCGCCTCTTCCCGTGTCCCGGCGCACGCGGGATGGATGTCAACAATACAGACTTTCATAGACGTCATTCAGCGGACGGGACTCGACGCGACGGACCGCGTCTGTCGCTTCGCGCATTGTACCTGATCCTCGCTGACGCCATCCACCTGCGCCGATTATCGCGCGGCGGGCGTTCGCCATTCTCGAAGACCACGTCGAATGATATCATGCCCCCTCGTCTGTCGATCCGAACACACTCCTGGCGCCGAATCTACCGCCATGAGATCGCAATGGAATTGACGCTCGATCGTGGAGTCGCGCATGGGTCCGAAAATCCGCAATGATGACAACGATGCGGATTCTCATGATCCACCCGCTTCGCGACAGGACGGCGCCGCGCAGCAACAGGCGTTCGACGAGTTCTTCAACAATCCCGCGCTCGGAAAGGACCTTCGGACCAAGAGCGTTCGAGGCGGAACAGCGACGATCGCGTCGCAGGCGGGTCGCTTCCTGATCGGAACCGCGGGGACCGCCGTGCTGGCGCGCATCCTCACGCCGGGCGACTTCGGTCTGCTGGCGATGATCGCCGCCTTCACGCGTTTCCTCACGCTGTTCAAGGATCTCGGTCTCAGCACGGCGACGATCCAGCGCAAGGAGATTTCGCACGACCAGGTCAATTCGCTTTTCTGGATCAACGCAGCGATCGGTGTCGGCATCGCGATCCTCACGGTCGTCGCCGCCCCGCTCGTGGCCGGTTTCTATGACCGAGGCGAACTGCTCTGGATCACAATCGTGCTCGCCATTCCGTTTGTGTTCAGCGGACTCGCCCTTCAGCACACGGCCCTGCTTCGCCGGCAGATGCGATTCGGGGCCATCGCCGTGATCCAGGTGGTTTCGGCGGCCGCCGGCGCCATCGCCGGGATCATCGCCGCGTGGATGGGCGCCCAATACTGGGCCCTCGTCGCCGGCATGATTGTGACCAACATCGTCACGCTCGTCGTGACCTGGCGGCTCTGTCGTTGGCGCCCCGGCCGACCCCGCGTGACGAGCGACTCCGGCGCGCTCGTCTCCTTCGGGGGCCAGATCACGGCGTCGAACTTCGTCAATTATCTCGCCCGCAATCTCGACAACATCCTCATCGGCAAAGTCTGCGGTGACGCCGCGCTGGGGGTATACGACAAGGCCTACCAGTTGCTGCTCCTGCCGCTCCGGCAGTTCAACGCGCCAATCGCCGCGGTCATCATCCCCGTTCTCAGCCGCCTCCAGGACAAGCGGGAGGAATTCCGACGCGCGTATCGCACGGCCGTGGGGCTGCTCGCGGCCGCCGGCATGCCCGTCGTAACGCTCTCATTCGTCGCCGCGCCGGAAGTCGTTCGTATCTTCCTCGGCCCCAGGTGGGACGCCGTCGTTCCGATCTTCCAGTGGCTCGCTCCCGCCGCCTTTGTCGGAACAACGAACGGCGCCATCGGCTGGGTCTGCATCTCACTCGGACGTGTCCGACGCCAGCTCGCCTGGACCCTCATCAGCACGCCCTTCATCCTCGCCGCGTTTGTCATCGGCGTCCTCTGCAAAGACCCGGTCGTTGTGGCCGCCGCCTTCAGCATCGTGCAGGTCGTGCTGCGCTGGCCCGGACTGCTCTACTGTTTTCAGGACACATTCATCGGAACGCGAGACGTCGTCGCGGCTGTCTGGCGCCCACTGATCGCCTCACTCGGCGCCGGCGCCGGCGCCTACGCGCTGCGATTCGTTCCCTGGTCCCCGATGCACACAACACTCGGTATGTTCATCGCGATGTCGCTCTCCGTTGCCGCCCTTTACGCGGGAATCTGGCTGGCGATCCCCGGCGGTCGGCGCCGACTCGACGAGGTCCTCTCATTGGCGGCAACGATTCTGCCGCGCAGGAAGAAAAACGACGCCTCCGCAACAACGTCCGAGTAGGCGCCCGCGACTCGATGGAGGAAACCGGCGGCGTGAACAGGCGGATGATCGATTCTGGTAACATGGCGAGGATGACACGGCGCGACGACAACGAGGAGGAATCGACGACGCGCCCAACGCGACGCATCCTCTTTGTCTTTGAAAAGTTCCCGCCGTTCACTGTCAGTGGCTCCTGGCGCCCCTTCTTCTTTGCGAAGCACCTGCCCGCGTTCGGCTACCTCCCCGACGTCATCTCGGCAACGCCGGAAGCGGGCGACGCCACAGACGATTCGCTGCTCGATCAACTGGATTCTCGCTGCCGGATGAAGCGGCGACGCCTCTGGGTCACGACCTTCCGACAGTGGCTCTCGCGACTTCGCCCCGGCGGATCGCGACCGCGGACCGCGCCGACGGCGCCCCCCAAAGACGCCGGCGCCGGCACAGCGAGACCAGCGGGCGGCGACATCAGGGAAACGCGCCGATTCAGGATCTACTGGGCCATTGTCTGGCGACTCTATTGGTACGTCGATTGGTGCGCGCCCGTCCTGCTGACAGGCGCGCTCATGGCGATGCGTCGGCGATACGAACTCGTCTGGGTCTCGGGCCCGCATTCGCGAAACATGTTCGCCGGCTACTGGCTCTCGCGGCTCCTGCGAAAGCCGCTGGTCCTCGACATTCGCGATCCCTGGACCTACGGCAGCCTCTGGGCGCCGGCGACGCGCGACGTCGATCACGCCGAACGCAAATGGGCGCGCCGCATTCTCCGTCGCGCCGCGCGCATCGTCTTTACCAGTCCACTCACGATGGAGGAGATGCAAAGGCGCTTTCCCGAGGTCGCGCCCGATCGCATGTGCGTCATCACGAATGGCTACAGCGCCGACACTGTCGTTCCGATTCGGGAGACGCCGGCCGACGTCTGTCTCTTCCGCTATGTCGGTTCACTCAACGAGCGCCGCCGCCCCGACATCATCCTCCAGGGCCTGCGGCTTGCCCGTGAGCGAAACGCCGAACTGGCCCGCGATGTTCGTTTCGAGTTCATCGGCGGCATGGCCGGCCACGAAGCGGGGATCGCCGAGTTCGACCTGGAGGCCGTTGTGACGAATGTCGGCCGCGTGACACACGAAGACAGCCTCCGCATGATTCATGGCGCCGACGTCAACGTCCTGCTTCAGACGATCAGCGAAGGACAGGACGTCGTTTCCGGCAAGGCGTTTGAATACCTTGCCGCGCGAAAGCCCATCCTCGCTGTCGTCAGCGAGACGGGCGGCGACGCCTGGCTTGTCCGCGAGGCCCGGGCGGGTATCGTCACGCCCTTTGACGACGCCGAATCCGTCGCCCGCGCCATCGAATCATGCTGGCAATCCTGGAAGTCCGGCGCCGGCGAACTGACGATGAGCGACGAGCGGCTGGAGAAATTCTCCCGGCGACATCTGACACGGGATCTCGCCCGCGTCCTGGACGATGTCGTGTCGAATTGACCGGCGCGACGGCATTGCACCATGCGGGAACTGCGACGACGAATGACCACTGCCCCTGATCCCAACGCGACGGCGCCACTCGTTTCGATCGTCATCCCGACGTGCAACCGGTCCGACGTCCTCTCGCGATGCCTCGAAGCCCTGTCGGTACAGACCTTTCACAACTTTGAGATCGTCATCATTGACGACGCCTCAACGGACGACACACCGGCCGTGATTCGCCGATACACGCCGGGGCGCGACGACGTTCACGTCATTCGCCTGCGAAACGACGCCCACGCCGGCGCCAATCCCAGCCGCAATCGCGGCATCGCCGTCGCTAATGGCGCCCTTGTCGCGTTCCTGGATTGTGACTGCATGGCCGACGCGAGCTGGCTCGAACACCTCATCGCCCCGCTGGCGGCCGACAACACGCGCAGAATCGCCGCAACGACGGGCATGGTGCTCGACGCGCCGCCGCACAGCGCTTTCGATCTGACGTTCAAAGGGACGCATCGCATCCAGGGCGCCGGTTCCGCGTCCCGTCTCATCGCAGGGAACATGTGCATTCGTCGCGACCTGCTCCTTCGCTATCGACTCGACGAGGATCGCGCCGAGCGGCTTCGCACGTCGGACGGAGCGCCCGACGTCAGCGTATCCGGCCGAGGCGATGAGGAAGGCGTCCACCTGATCCTGCGAGCCGCCGGCTATCAGCTTCTGGCCGTGCCCGACGCCGTTGTGCTGCACGAACATCATCTCGCCCGGCGCGCCTTCTTCCGACAGGCCTTCCGCGGAGGTCGCTCCGCCGCCCGACTCGTCTACAAGTACGCCCTGCCGCAGCGACTCGATATGGCGCCCTTCCTGCTCGCGATACTCACGGCGCCGCTGGGTATTTTCTGGCGTCCCCTCTTCGCCCTGCCGGCGTTCTTCGTCGCGGCCGCGATCGCCGCCATCACTTACAACGACCTGTTTCGCAAACGCAAGACGCTGTTCGAAACGCTCATCACATTCCCCCTGCTGCTGGCGTACTACCTGGTGCGGCTGTGCGGCTACGTCTCGGAATCGATACGACTCCGCGTGTCGCGGCATGATGTCCGCAGGACGCGTCTGGCCGACTTTGAGGGTGATGCCGATCGCGATCGTGGCTAAGATGCGCCGGCGCTTCAGCGAGGGCCGAGATGCAACCCATCGAACCATATCCGATTCCGACCGCGATTCCCGTCGCCACGGCGCATGCCGCAACGACGCCCGCCGAACGGCTGTCGCCGACCGCTGAAGCGGATCGCATCGACGTGATTGACGCCCTCAGAGGTGTCGCCCTCCTCGGCATCCTCCTCGTCAACATCATCTATTTTTCGGAAGGGTTCTCGTCAGGCGCGGCTCGCGACGTTTCATTGTCCGCGCCGCTGGACGAATTCGCCCGATTCCTCTCGCGCTTCTTCGCGAACTACAAGTTTGTCACGCTCTACTCCGTGCTCTTCGGCATGGGGCTTGCGCTGCAGAGTCGGCGCGCCGACGAACGCGGTACGCGCTTCACGAGCGTCTATGTTCGGCGGCTGCTCATCCTCCTCGCCATGGGCCTCATCCATGGCGTGTTTCTCTGGTACGGCGACATTCTCACGATGTACGCCCTTCTCGGCCTCATCGCGATGCTCTTCCGTCACGCGAAACAGATGACGCTGCTCGTGACCGCCACGCTGCTTGCCGCCGTCCCGCTTGTTCTTATTCCCCCTGTTGTCGCGCTGGATTACCAACCCACTCCGCCGGCAGGTGAGGAATCCCGTTCGGACGTTATGTCGCCGGTCGACGACGACTGCGAATTCGCCGGGGAATCCGACATCGACGTCACGACGCCCCCACTCACTGCAAAACCCGTTGACTTCAATCGCCTGATGAGCGAATTCGACTCGATTGAAGTCGAACTCTACGGGCGAGGCCCCTATGCGCTGTCCGTCGTTCATCGTGGCATGCTGTTTGTCGTGATGCAGGTATTTGCCGGCGCCACAACGCTCGGATGGCGATGCCTCGCGATGTTCCTCGTCGGCGTCGCCATCATTCGCTCCGGGATGTTCGACCAACTGAAAGCCTGTCGAAGAGGATTGATCCGCTGCGTCACGATCGCCATGCCGATCGGCATGGCGATCCAGGCGATCGGCGTGTGGGCCGCGGAAGATCCCGAACTGGATGGCTACCTCCGCGCCATCATCCCGGAAGTCGCGTCCTACACCGGCGCCTTCGGACTGACGGCCGGCTACTTCGCGATCGTCTGCCTGATCTCGCTCAGCGAGCGCTGGCATCGCGCGCTGCTTCCCTTCGCCGCCGCCGGCCGACTCGCCCTGACGAACTACATCGGCCAGTCCATCCTCTGCGGTCTCGTCTTCTACAGCTACGGCCTGGGATGGATCGGGCGTACCCACTTCGCGACGACATTCCTGATCGCCTGTGGCGTCTTCTCCGCGCAGGTCGTCTTCAGCGTCGTCTGGCTTCGATTCTTCAGATTCGGACCGCTTGAGTGGTTGTGGCGTTCCCTGACGTACGGGAAACGCCAACCCATGACGCGGACGCCCCGATGATGAGCGCGCCGTTCACGCCGCGCCACAGGCTCGTGTACAATCCTGACACGCTCGCAGATGAATGACAGGAACTGGAGACGCAAATGACGCCGGAACCCGCCTGGAATCCGCTCAACGCGCTGGTCCGCCGCCTGCGGACCATGTCACTATCCATCGTGTTGCGTTGCGGCGCTCTCATTGCGATCACGGGGGCCGTCGCCTGCGCACCGCGCGTCATCCTCTCGCCTCCCGTCGAATGGCCGGGGGAATGGCGAAGTCACAAGCTCTACCACACGCCCCGCGCTTTGATCTACGCGACCAGCGCCGCGGCCGCAGGTGAGGCGGATCGGCTGACCAACGACATCGCGACAAGACGTCACCTCCCGACGCCTTCGGAGGCCAATCCCGAGAAGGGCCTCATCATCGTCTCAGATCGCAACGATGCGCCGATTTCGGACGATCTCGACGAACTGCTGTCGATGTTCATCTACGGCCAGGCCCAGCTCGCCGGCGTTGCCAACCCCCAGGAAGATCGCGTCGCGAAGGTGCGCGAGCGCATGCGGGAGGATGACGGCGCCATGCGGCCGATCCTGGGCCTGTTTCTTCGGATGACGCCACTCCCGATCGCCGACGCCGCCGTCTCACAGAAACTCCAGCTGCCGTCGGACGCGTCGCCGGCCGTCGCGTGGGCCGGCGTACTGCCAACAAACGCCCTGATACACGAGAAATCCGGCGAATTGCTGGACGTGATGCTGGATGCGGCCGCCACGCGAGAAGAGCTCCCGGCCGGCGCTCGCCTGCTGATCTCTCCGATGATGCCGATGATCCGAGGCGCCCTGGCGAAGGAAGTGCTCAAGCAGCGTGACGCCTCATTCGAGAATATTGTCCGGCAGGATGATCCCGTCTGGATCGCCGAGCGCGACGCCAGAAGGATCGCCATAGCCGCGTGGCCAGTCGTCGTCCGCGCGGATCGCCCGCAAGCCGCCTACGACGCCGCCTATCTGCGAATCCGGGAGTCGGCGAACAAGCTGCCGGAAGAAACCAACGTCCTGCGCGCACTGGCCGCCGCTGAATATCGAACGAGGCGTTACGAGGAAGCCGTCGCCACGCTCGATCGCGTGCGCGAACTCGACAGGCGCCGTGTCGAAACGTCCAGCGCCGGCGCCCTCGGGGATGTCGTCAGGCAAATGGCGCCCGCCACGTCCGGCGCCGTTGATACCGCGTTCGAGAAGGCGGCCAGGAGTCGCCCGAGTGATCTCGCGTTTCGCGCGATGGCGGCGCATCGCCTGGGCCGCGGTGAAATGGCGAACGAGGCGTTCGATCAACTGACAACGCGCCTCGCGGCCCTTCACGATGACGCGGACGACGAAGAGCGTACGCTCCATCGCGAGGCGGCCAGCCTGCTGGGCCGCAGTACTCAACCCACAACGCAGCCCGCTAGCGACGCTTCGTCGTCCGCTCACTGATACGCTGCGCCGCGGCAAACGCCTTGCCCAGATCCGCCTCGCCGATCGCGTTCGCCCAACCGGCGTCGGGCTGCGCCTTCACCTTCGCCAGCAGCGCAAGCTGGCTGGGGCACAGGAATTCGTCCGGATTCCGCCGTCCATGCAGCGCCGCGTTGATGCGCGCCGCCTGCGTCGGCGTCATCGGGACGAAGCGATACGGCGACTTCGACAGGTAGTACTTCGGTTCCGAATCGGGGCGTGTCTTGTCGTCCGTTCGAATCGCGTCCAGACCTTTGATCGACGCGCAGGCCGCTTGCTGCTGATCCGTTCGGCTGAAGACGACGCTTGCGCATCGCACCTTGCGCGCTTCGGCCACGAGATTCGCGAATGACAGCGCCCGGCCGTCATACCAGACATCCACGACCTCCCGCCCTTTCACGAACCCCGGCGCCGTTTCGACGACCCCCGCCAGGCCGCCAAGCTGACCTTC
Source organism: Phycisphaerae bacterium (assembly GCA_035399845.1). Lineage (GTDB taxonomy): Bacteria > Planctomycetota > Phycisphaerae > UBA1845 > UTPLA1 > ECT2AJA-110-A. The sequence goes on from DAOPJV010000012.1 coordinate 67,068, forward strand.
GCCTTCCCAGAAGCAATGCATGGCAAACGTCGCCCGCTCCAGACCGCGCTTGCGGGCCATTGACGCGTCATTCAGCAGCCGCAGGTAGGCCGGAACATCCCGCTTCTCCTTCTCCAGCGCCGTCACCATCGCCGAGACCAGTCCCGCGACGGAGTAGTCGCCGGCCACACGCGTGGCCAGTTCGCCGCGATCGTGACGCGTAATCCGCACGACCGGATTGTTCCAGGCCGGCTCCTTGAAGGACTTCAGCGTGGTTTCGTCATCCCCCGGGATGTTGTTGTAGACGGCGACGGGCACAAACAGGGACTCGGCGGCGTCACGAATCAGGGGATGACTCAGAACAAGATCGCCGTATGACTTGCACGTGCCGCAGCCCGGCACTTCCTGAAACAGAATCAGCAGCGGTCTGCCCGACCGCTTCGATTCGGCCGCCGCCGCGTCGAACCCGCGGCGCCAGGAGATCGTTCCGAGTTCCTGCGGTGTGGCCGACGTCGCGCCGCCATCCTCCGCGCGTATCGACAGCGCCACGATCCCCGTCAGAGCGGCGCCCCCCAGCGCGACTATCATCCGTTGCGTCATTCGCATATTGATGACCTCATTTCATTTCGGTGTCGGCGGCGCACAGCCGCGCCGCTCGCTCTTATTCCGCGGATGGCCTCTGTGATTTCGAAAAGTCGGAGATCCGCCGAGATTTCGACGACATCGTCCCAGGACGCCGACACGACAGGTCCGATCCGCCAATTATAATTCCGCCCATGACCGACGCCCGCCCCATCGATCAATCCAGACGCCGGATGGACCGGCGTGACCTGCTGGCGATCGCGTTCGTCTATCTCGCCCTCGCGCTGCTCATCGGTCCCCGAACACCATACGGCAAATGGAACGTCTCTCCCAAGTTTGAGACGCTCGGGCAGAACATCGCCCTCGCCGAGACCATGGCGTGGCGAGAGGGCCATCTCTCGCTCGACGAGGATTTCTACGAAGACGCCGAGTTCAACGGCAAGACCTACAGCGTTGTGGGGCTCGCCTTCACGATCATCTCGGTTCCGATCACCTGGATCGCGGACCTTCTGGGCTGCGCCACGCACTTTCCTCGGCCCGTCTATTTTCTCCTGATGACGATCCCGATCCCGATCGTCGCCTACCTGTCAATACGCCGCTTCGTTTCGTCGCCCGCATGGGCCGCCCTGCTGTCGATCGGTTTCGTGTGCGGCACGCCGATGGGCCCGGAGATCGGCTCGTGCTATACAGGCAACATCTACGACATCAATCATGTCATCGCCGTGACTGGAGTCTTCCTCATCGCGGCGGACCTTCTCGGCGCACGTCGCATCTGGCCCGCCGCGATCGGTCTCATTCTTTCCTGCTGGTCGCGGCAGATGACGTGCCTTTATTCGGCGCCGCTCCTGCTGATTGCGTGGCGCGCGACATCCGTCCGGTCTTCAGCAGGCCCGGCGCTGTCCGCTGACGCGACAACGCCGCGTCGTTACCGACCCATCGCGTTCGCAGTCCTCGGGATCGCCATCGCCGGCGGTATCCCGCTCACGCTGAACTACCTGAAGTTCGGCAACCCGCTCGACACGGGATACGTGCATCTCTACGCCGATCGCACGGACCCCATCGCGGAACGCGCCCGCTCCGCCCTGTTCAGCGTTCGATATCTCTGGATGCATCTGCGCGCCATGCACCTTGACTTCGCGCCCTGGGATATTCGTCACGGGAAGCTCCACATCGATATCGTCGACGTCATCGGCGGCAGCCTCTGGCTGACGACGCCGCTCACCATCGGTATCTTCCTGACTGTCCGTCGCTGGTGGAAAGACATCGACGCCCGCATCCTGGTCCTCGGAACGATCCCCGTCATCATCGGACTCCACCTTTACCATACGACGGGCGGACCACCCGGAATGTACCGCTACGCGCTGGATTTCCTCCCGATCTGGTGGCTCGCGATCGCCCCCGCCACGGAATCATCCCCGCAGGCGAAACGCGTCACTGTCGCGGCTGTCGCCTACAGCGTCCTCTACTACGCAGTGCTCCATTGGTAAGACGACAACGCCCTGCTCGGCTTGCGTTTCGCCTATCGTCGGCGACAATCGCCCCAGCGAAACGGTCGAAAATGACCCCTTGACCCTCTGGAGAATCCTGATGTCGAAACTCACCGCTCGACTTACAGCCCTGACGCTCGGCGGCGCGATCTTTGCGTTCGCCACATACGGGTCCGCCCAGCCGGCGGCCTCATCGGCCCCGTCCAACACGCGCGTGGCCGTCGTCAATCTGCATCGCATCTTCGACGAGACTCGGCAGATCGCCGACCTGAACGCCAAAATCAAGCAACAGGAAACGGACTTCCGCGCAGAAGCGCAGCGCCGCAAGGAAGTCATCGAGACCAAGCAGACGGAACTCGTCGCGTTTCGACCCGGCACGCCCGATTACGAATCGCGCCGCAAGGACCTTGTTCGCCTGAATATCGAGTCCAACGTCTGGCTCCAGACAACGGAGTCGGAACTCGAACGAATGAAGTTCGACTGGACGCAGTTGATCTACGAGAAGGCGCTTGATATCACCCGGCAGATCGGCAATGAGCGAGGCTTTGACGCCATCCTTCAGTTCAAGGACTACAAGCCGAACCTGATCGATCCGAACGTGCAGGCGATTCGGCGCGTCATCCAGGAGCGCGATGTCATCTACCATCGCGCCGACATCGACATCACGGACGAGGTCATCCGCCGAATGGACCAGTCCTATCAGTCACAGCCCCGTGCGACGAACACGGCGACACCGATGGGCGGTCCCTGACCCGACATCCGTCCAGTGTCGACTGAGATGTCGCAGGCCCCGGGCCGCCGCCGCGAATCGGCCCGGGCCGCGAGACGAGTCCGATTCGCGGCGCCACGCCGAACGGTCGGCGCCTGGGGACGCCCTGTCATGACAACATCCGTTACTCTTCGAGAGGTCGTCTCGATCCTCCGGGCCGAGCCCGCCCCCTCGCTCGATCTCGAGATTCGCGTCAGCGGGCTGGCCGCCCTCGCCGTCGCCGATGCGAGCAGCGTTTCCTGGGTGGATGGTCCCAGGTGGGTCCAGGCCGCCCGCGAGACCCGCGCCGCCGCCATCGTCGTCGCGGCCGATCTGGCCGGCGACCTGCCGAATTGCCTCGTCGTCCCGGATGTCCAGGCCGCCATGGCCGACCTGCTCGATCGCTTCGCCCCCGAGGCGCCTCCCCCGTCCCCGGGGATCCATCCCCAGGCCGTCGTGGAACCGGGCGCCCGCGTGGCGCCCAACGCCAGTGTGGGCCCCTTCGCCGTCGTCCGGGCGGGGGCCGTTGTCGGCGAGCGAACCGTCGTCGGGGCCGCTGTCAGTATTGGGCGGGACGTTGTTATTGGCGCCGACTGCCTTCTGTACGATCACGTGGTGATATATGACCGCTGCGTCCTGGCCGATCGCGTCATCATCCACGCCAACAGCGTCATCGGGGCCGACGGATTCGGCTATATTTTCCGGAACGGACAACATCGAAAGTTGCGCCATATCGGGACCGTTGTATTAGAAGAGGATGTCGAAGTCGGCGCGTGCACGACGATCGATCGCGCCAAAGTCGGCGAGACGCGCATCGGGCGCGGATCCAAGATTGATAACCATGTTCAGGTCGCCCATAATGTCCAGATTGGCCCGCTCTGCATACTCGCAGGACAAGTCGGCTTGTCCGGAAGCGTGCGTCTCGGCGCAGGTTGTGTGCTGGGCGGCCAGGCCGGCGTAGCCGATGGGGTCCGCCTGGCGAACGGAACACGCATCGCTGCGCAGTCCGGCATCATGGGTGATGTGGATGAGCCGCAGCAGACGCTGATGGGGTATCCGGCACAGGACTTCATGACGCACAAACGCGAGTTGGCTCGCGTTCGGCGTCTCCCGCAACTGAACGATCGCGTCAACGCTCTGGAAAAGAAAGTAGCCAGCCTTGAGGGCGCAAAGGACCATTGAGAACCCCGCCGATATCCGCGGCCGAGGCCTGTTTACGGGCGCGGAAGTCACGCTGCGCTTCAAGCCCGCCGAGCCGGATTCCGGCGTGACCTTCGTCCGTCTCGATACGGACGTCCCCACGCGCATTCCCGCCCATGTTCGCAACGTCACGAAGCGCGCCCGACGCAGCGCCATTCGAAACGGCACCTACGCCGTTGAGACCGTCGAACACTGCATGGCGGCCCTCCACGGTCTCGGCATCGACAACATCGAAATCGAGCTCAACGCCGGCGAACTGCCCGGCGGCGACGGCAGCAGCCTCTTCTTCGTCGACAGCCTGAAGAAGGCCGGCATCATCGAGCAGGAGTCCAAACTCAGGCCGATCATCATCGAGGACACGATCCACGTGACCGATGGCGCGGCCGAACTCATCGCCGTCCCCGGTCCGAGGAATCATCTCGATATCCTCTACGATCTCGACTACGGTCCCCACGCCGATATCCCGCGACAGTTCCTCGCAATCACGCTGACGGACGAGTCCTTCTGCAGCGATATCGCCTCGGCGCGCACCTTCCTGCTCGAGGCGGAGGCCAAGCAGTTCCAGGCCGCAGGCATGGGCGCGCATCTCAGCTACAAGGACATCGTCGTCATCGGGAAGGACGGCGTCATCGGCAACGAGTTCCGTTATCCCGACGAGTGCGTTCGCCACAAGATCCTCGACCTCATCGGCGACGTCTATCTCGCCGGCCGGCCGATTTTCGGCAAGATCATCGCCACGCGCAGCGGTCACGCCCTCAACCATGAACTCGTCCGCCGGCTGCTCGACGCCATCGAGCGAAAGGATCGACACAACCGCCTCGCGGCCCCGGCCACGATCGACGCGCGGCAGCTCCATCGCATCCTGCCGCATCGTTACCCGTTCCTGATGATCGATCGCGTCATCGAGATTGATGGCGATCGGCGCGCCGTCGGCGTCAAGAACGTCTCCATCAACGAGCCCTTCTTTCAGGGGCACTTCCCGTCGCAGCCGATCATGCCCGGCGTTCTCATCATCGAGGCGATGGCCCAGCTCGCCGGCATCCTGCTGTCGCAGAAGCTTGAGCACACGGGCAAGATCGCCGTCCTGCTGTCGATGGACAATGTGAAATTCCGCCGCCAGGTCATCCCCGGCGATCGGCTTGTCATGGAGGTCGAAACGCTCCGCGTGAAGGCCCGGACCGGCCACGTTCGAGCCCGCGCGACTGTCGAAGACTCCCTCGTCGCACAGGCCGAGATCAAGTTCATGCTGGTGGACGCCGAACCCGTCTAATTCCCACGCCACGCTGAAGATAGGCGCCACTCTCTGGACGATTCTGCGCCGCTCCAAACCCCTCAAATCGCGCTGGAATCAGTCCGCCCCCTCGGTTAGCATGAACCCCCGTTAAGACGCGAGATACCGGCGGATCAGCGCGGTCCATTTTCATCCGCCGTGGTAGGAAGTTAGATGCCCCAGATCGCACCGACGGCGACAGTCGATCCGAAAGCGATTATCGCCGACGACGTACATATAGGTCCCGGCTGCTACATCGGACCGGAGGTCACGGTCGGCCGGGGATCCCGTCTCATTGCCAATGTCACGGTCCTCGGCAAGACGCGGCTCGGCGAACATAACGTGTGCTACCCCGCCGTCGTCCTCGGCGCCGCCCCGCAGGATCTGAAGTACAAGGGTGGCGATACCGAACTGATCATTGGCGATCACAATATCTTCCGTGAGAACTTCACGGCCCATCTCGGCACCGAAATCGGCGGTGGCGTCACGGAGATCGGCAGCCATAACCAGTTCCAGGTCGGCTCCCACATCGCGCACGATGTCAAAGTCGGCCATCACTGCATCCTGTCGAACTCCGTCCAGATCGCCGGCCATGTGAACATCGAGGATCACGTCGTCATCGGCGGCCTCGCCGGCGTCCAGCAGTTCGTCACGCTCGGCAGCTACTGCTTCCTGGCCGGCGCCGCCCGCTGCACGGCCGATACGCCTCCCTATGTCATTTTTGGTCCCGACGGCGCCATCAACGGCGTCAACGTCCGAGGCCTGGCCCGCTGGGGCTTCTCCGATGTGACAGTCCAGCAGCTGCGCGATCTCTGTCGCGTGCTCTTCCCGCGCCGCAGCGCCGCGCCGACGCAGCATCGCCTGCGCAATCTGTACGGTCTGCTGGCGCCCCGCGGCGCCGACAAGACGGGCGTCGCCACGCTCGCCAAGCGCGTGCGCGAGGCGGATTCCCGCGCGTTCACGGACGAACACTGCCAGTACCTGCTGGCCTTCGTCAAACGATCGATACAGTCCGGCGTCCACGGCCGCTATCTGGAAAGCCGCCGACGCGACTCCGGCAGCCCGCCACCTGAGTTTTATCGCAAAGGTCTCCGCGATAGCGGCGATGGAAACGGAGCGACTTCGCCCGCATGAGTTCTCGAGTCCCTGTCGCAGTCATCGGCGTCGGCCACATGGGCCGCCATCACGCACGGCTTTACCACGAAATGGAAGGCGCGGAACTCGTCGCCGTCGTTGACGGGAACGAAGAACGCGCCGCGGATTACGCGACCCAATATGGCGCCCTCGGCCTGAAGTCGATCGAGCAGCTCCCGGATCGCGTTCGCGCCGTCTCCGTCGCCGTGCCAACAATTCATCATCTCGCCATCACAGAACCGCTGATGCGCCGCGGGATGGATGTTCTCGTCGAGAAGCCGCTCGCCCCCGACATCGCCGAAGCGGAGAAAATGCTGACGTGCGCCAGGGAGACCGGCCGGATTCTGGCCGTCGGCCATACCGAACGGTTCAATCCGATCGTTCGCGCCATCTCGCGGCTCGACATCCAGCCGCGATACATCGAGGCGCAGCGCATCAGCCCCTTCCGATTTCGTTCAGCGGATATCGGCGTCGTGTCGGACATGATGATCCACGACATCGATATCATCCTGAACCTCGTGAAATCCAACGTCGCGAATGTCCACGCCGTGGGCGTCGCGGTACTCGGCAAGCACGAGGATGTTGCCAACGCCCGCATCGAATTCGAGAATGGCGCCGTCGCCAACCTCGCCGGTTCGCGCCTCGCCCTGAAAACGGATCGCCGCCTGCGCGTCTTCAGCGAGACAGCCTACCTGTCGCTTGACTACCAGACGAAGAGCGGAATCTCCATCACACGCGACGCCAACCTCGACATTATCAAGATGGCCCGCGAAAAGAACCTCGACGACCTGTCGCAGTTGGCCAACGTTGACTTCGGCCAGATGATCAACGTCGAGCCGCTGCATATCGACGACGTCGAACCGCTGCGCGCCCAGTTGGAATCCTTCCTCGACAGCGTTGTCACGCGCAAGGCGCCGGTCGTTACGGCCGAGGATGGCGCCGCCGCCGTCCGACTCGCCACGCAGATCGTTGAATCGATCAACCGGCGCCAGTGGCGCGTCTGACATACCGACACGCCGGCGTCACTGATCGTCATCCCGTGTCGGACGGACTCGATAAGACCAACCCTCCACCCAAGACCACTGAACCATGACGACGCAGCAACTATCGATCCGACCGCTACGATTCGCCCCCATCCTACAGACACGCATCTGGGGTGGGACCCGTCTCGCCGAAACGCTTGGCAAACAGACAGCGACGATCGCGCCGCCCGTCGGCGAATCCTGGGAACTCTCGGGGCTTCCCGGCAATGAATCCCGCGTCGTCGATGGCCCCGCCGCGAATCAGTCCATCATCGAACTGGCGACGCGCCACAGGGCCGAACTGTTGGGCGACATCGTCGATGACGAGCACGCCTTCCCGCTGCTCATCAAGTTCCTCGACGCCGAACAGCCGCTCAGCGTGCAGGTCCATCCCAAGCCGCAGGCGGCCGCCGCGGCAGGAGTCGCCGTCAAGCATGAGGCCTGGTACATCGTCGATGCCGAGCCCGGCGCCGAGGTCTACATTGGTCTCAACCCGGGCGTCACGGCCGACGACATCCGACGGACCGCGAACACGCCCGCCATGCGCGACCTCATCCAGACGCGCAAGGCGAAGGCGGGCGACTGCTTCTACCTCCCCAGCGGCACGCTTCACGCCCTCGGCGCGGGCCTGCTCGTCGCCGAGGTGCAGACGCCGAGCGATACGACCTATCGCATCTATGACTGGGATCGCGTGGACGCCAACGGCAAGTCGCGCGAGCTGCACATCGCCGAGGCCCTCGACAACATTCGCTATGACGTCGCCGACGCCGAGATCGCGCAGACGCGGACGACGCTCGACGCCACGGGCCACACGCGACAGCGCGTCTGCGCGTGCGAGCGCTTCTCGATCGATGAACTCTCGGCCGACGCCCCCTTCACGTGGACGCGCCGCCAGAGCACCTTCGCCATCTGGATGATCCTCAGCGGCGCCGCGACACTGAGCGGCGACGGCTTTGAAGTAACGGCTCGTCGCGGGGACACGCTGCTCCTGCCGGCCGCCATGGCGAACATGAAGGTCGCGACATCCGCCGGCTTCAGGACGCTGGAGGCCCTGCCGCCGGTCCGCTGACTCTCGAACGGCGCTCGACCCACGCCGTCACGCCGCGCATAATCCGACGCCATGCCCGATGTTCACGCCATCATTCTCGCGGGCGGCGCCGGCACGCGCCTCTGGCCCCTGAGCCGCCCCGAACGGCCGAAGCAGCTCCTGCGTCTGTTCGACGGCGCGTCGCTCCTGGAACACGCCCTGCGCCGGCTGGACGGTCTCTTCCCGAACCATCGCGTTCGCATCGTCACGACGAACGATCTGGCGCCGGCCATACAAAAGGAAATCCCCGACCTCGGCCCCGATCGCATCATCGCCGAGCCGGCGCTTCGGGACACGGCCAACGCCATCGGTCTCGCCGCCCATCTCATCGCCCGTGACGATCCCGACGCCATCATGTGCGTTTTCACGGCGGACCAGCTCATCACGCCGCGCGACAGGTTCCAGCGGACGATCCGCAAGGCGATCGCCGCCGCCGAAGCGAACCCCGACGCCCTCGTCACGCTCGGCGTCAAACCGACGTCGGCCCATACGGGCTATGGCTATGTCGAACGCGCCGCCGCCGTTGACGCGGACGCCTGGCGCGTTGCCGCCTTTCACGAGAAGCCCGACGCGGAGACGGCGAGGCGATACGCCGCAGATGACAAATTTCTCTGGAACAGCGGTATGTTCGTCTGGCGCGTTGGCGCCATCCTGGAGGAGCTTCGCAGGAACCTCCCCGACAACCAGGAAGCCCTCGAATCGATCGCCGCGGACTGGTCAGCGAATTCGGCGTTGAAAGCCCGCTATGAAGCGCTGCCGCGGATCTCCATCGATTACGGCGTCATGGAGAAGGCGGCGAAAGTGCTGGTCATTCCCCTGGAGTGTGACTGGCTTGATGTCGGCTCCTGGGAGGCGATCGCCGCCCTGCACGCGGCCGACGCCGACGGCAATGTCGCTGTCGGGGCGAAGCACATTGCCGAGGACGCGCGAAACAACACGCTTTTCAGCGAGTCGGACCATCTGATCGTGACAATCGGCGTGGACGATCTCGTCATCGTCCACGCCCCCGACGCCACACTCGTCTGCAAACGCGAATTCGCCCAGCGCGTCCGCGACATCGCGGCCCGCTGCGCTCGAGAGCTTGCAGACTAAGCGCCTCAGTAAGGGCGCGCGACCGCTGCTACTTCAGCAGCCCGGCGTAGGCGTCTTCGTTGAACCCGATGTAGAGCGTCTTCCCCTTCCGCAGGGCCGGGGCTCGGAGCTTCCCCGAAGGTCCCATGATCGCCTTCAGCAGGTCGGCGTCGCTCGGCGGGTTCTTCTTCATGTCGAACGTCTCCACCTTCTTTCCCCTGGAGACAATGATCTTCGACGCCTCCTTCGCGATCTCCAGCGCCGCGTCATCCTCGTATCGAATCTTGTTGGCCGACGTCACTTCCTTCGGCTTCACGCCATTGGCCTCAAGAAAGCCCTGCGACCTGCCGCAGGTCACGCAGCCATTTCTGTGGTAGTACCAGTCCACGGATTTCGCCATCGTCCGAAGTCCTTTCGTATCGCGTTTGTACGCTTTCACAGCACGCTCCCATCGACGTCCGAACACACGCCGATGGGTCCGCAATCGCCCAATTCTTTGCGGTCCATCGGCCGTCCGCAATGCCTGAAAGGCGAGGACTTTGACAATCGAAAATCGGTTCTTACCGGCGCCTGGCGGGCGGGACCTGATGGCTCCGTTTTTTGACGCGCCTCCGACATCATCCGCGCGGCGCCGCCATCCGATCAACTGCGAGAAGTCGCTGGCCTCTGCAACGGGGCTGCGCAAGGGACGCTTTCCGGAGGGGGAAAACGATGGACGCAACAACGGTCGAACGACTCGAAAAGAGCTTCAATCTTCTCGCGCCACGCGGTCCGGAGCTTGTGGACCGATTCTACGCCCACTTGTTCTCAAAGAACCCGCAGGTTCGACCGTTGTTCCCGTCGAACATGAACGAGCAGAAGCAGAAGCTGCTGGCGTCGATTCAGCTCGTCATGGCCAACGTGCGAAAGCCGGACGCGCTTCTTGAGCCGCTGACGGACATGGGACGCCGACACGTCTACTACGGGACGCAACCGGCGCACTATCCCGTCGTCCGCGACACACTCATCAGCGTCATGCGCGACATGGCCGGCGACGCCTGGAACGATGACTTCCAGCGCGCCTGGACCGACGCGCTGAACCTGATCGCCGGCATCATGATCGAAGGCCACAAGGCCGAGCAGCAGTCCCCGAAATTCAAGAATCTCGCCGCGACGCGCTGAGAGGCGTGAGCGAGCCAATCCACGGCCGGGATAATCGAAAACGCGGCCGAATCCGATTCCGGGTTCGGCCGCGTTACTTGTTGCGCCAGAGTGGCATTAAGAAGTCACGAAATCGTACCGAGCCGCGACCGTCAGGGAGTCGGTCGCGCTGCGCCAACATTGCGAGCGACTCCCCGCAATGAGCGCCCGTGTCTCCCGGGTTGGAGCGCCTGCCCTTCAATGTAAGCCTGAGAAGTCGCGCGACCGCAGCCCGCGTCGTGTGCGAATCCATGACGGCCCCGACGACATCCACACGCTCCCCTGGCAGGGGGTTGCATTCCACCCGGAAGTCGCGGCGGGCGCCATGCCGACGCCCAACGTCGGCGTGGCGGAGTCCGGCAGGCCTGCGATTCTCTCGACCGCCGACGACCTGTCCGCACAGCAGGCCGTTCCATGTCCTCTCCGCCTCGCCGATGGAAACTCAGTTGTGTAGAATCGCCATACAGTCTTAGATCAGATTCCTCAGTAGCCAGTATCGATCGACAAAGTCCCGAGGGTCGTCGCGCCATGAACCCGAAAGTCGCTGACGCATTGATGCAATCCGATTCGGAGGACGCGTGGGACGTCTTTCAGGATGAGTCCGCATTCCTCTGGGTGGACTGGAAGGAATGGGGCGAGGGAATTGTCCTGTCGTGTGAGACGATTCTCAAGTCCGGCAAACTCTCATGCGAGCATGATGACGACGAAGAAGCGAATCCGCGGTGTCATATAGACTTTGGCTCGCGCCGATCGAGCTTCTCCGTCACAAAAGACATCTTCGACAATCAATGCGCGACTCTGGACGGGTTGAACCAAGTGCTGGCGCCGGACTATGAGATACGATTCTGCACGGACTCCGAAGGCTCCGACACCTTCGTCCTCCTGCTCCTGAAGTCCTCGGATTGGACGGCGCTCGAGAATCGGTATGGCGAAGAACTCGGCAAACGGTTTCTCGCGTTCGCAAAAGACCTGGATCTGTTCAAGTCATATTCGAGCAGCGAAGCCGTCGAGCCGCTGACGGCCGCATCGCCTTCAGCCGCTCTGGCGCCGCCCAGGTCGCCGGCGTCCCCCGTGCGCGTGCTGGGGCTCCCTCCCGGCCCGCCGCCGCGACAGGCATCGTACAGTCAGTGGTTCGCAATGGCGCCGCCAAGGACGCGGTTCTTTGCTTTCTTCATCCCGATCGTGCTGGCGGCGCTGGTTGTCGCGTCCTTCTTCACGTCGATGATCGTGGTCCAGGCGTTCGCCGTCGCGCTGGCGTTGGGTGGGACGATGGCGGCCTGGCGGTATCCTCTCCGCTTTCGCAAGCTGGCGCGAAACGGGCTGCCCGTGCTCGGCGTCGTCGACTCCTTCAAGCTGGAACGGGGCCAGTTGGTCTTACGCTTCAACTATGTTGTCGGCGAATGGAAGCACAGCGCCCTGGTCCTGCCGGAAAAACGCCCCAAGGGCGCCAAAGACGTCGACATGCGCGTCTGGCTCCTCGTGGATTCAGAGGATCCCGGGTTTTGCGGTACATGGGAATTCATGAAAGTCGGCGATGCAACGCCTACAGAAGCGGCCCCCGCCGCCGTTGCGCCCCCAACGCCCGTGACATCAGGCTCGAAGCAATCCGCCGCGCCCAATTCATCGCATGAGACGCCGAAGAAGAAGACCCGCAGGCCCGTTGCGATGCCGGTGCGATTGAATCCCCCCGTCACTGTGGACAAGCCCGACACGAGCGGCGTCAGGCAGAAGTACCTGGCCCGGGCGATCAAAGACCTGTATCAATGGTGTGCGTGTGATCCGGCGCACTATGTGTCCGCCATTGACCGCGTCGATCTGGATGACGCCGACGCAAGCGCGACCTCCATCAACAGGACGGGGTTCTCAAATGCCGTCTATTACATCCAAAACTGCCTCGGCAAGCTCGGGCAGCTTGACGTTCTCACCGGCCACGCCGATGGCTGGGAGTGGATCAATCGATCGGCCCTCTATCGATACTGGGGGCTTCGACTTTCGATGGGTCGCGTCAATTCGAGTCACGGCGCCCAGGCTGACGGCGAACAACTCCACGCAAGGGTCGTGACGGCCTGGGCGCATCTCTACTGCTACGGAATCCTGACAGGGCTGAAAGAAATCGAGGATCGCGCCGCCGTCATCCTGCTCGAGATCGAGTCGGATTCGAGCAACATCAGTTCGGATTCCTGGCCACAGCGCCGCTTCGAACCGTTCGTACTGCGACTGCTGCTCATGGATCGAGGCCTGCCGGCCCCGGATTCGCTCGTGAGTCGCTCACTGGGTGTATACGACGCCATCCTTGCGAATTGGAGTGATGCGGACAAGTTGGTCACACCGCTCTTGGAAGCCTGCGATTACCATTGCTGGAATCTGGAGGAACGATCGTATGATTGGGAGCCGGAGTTCGAACATGCGCCGTTTCACATTATCCCCACGGAGATTCTCACGATCCGCGCTTTGCGTGAGCGCAAGGGCCTTGAAACACCGACGATCAATCATCCGCTGATGCAAACACCGCTGGCCGACTTCTCGACGCGCGGCGCCGGCGTTGAAGACGACATCGTCAAGGGCCTACGGAAGGCCCTGCTCGTGGCCTTCGGCGAGTCGTGACGAACGAACTGGACAGCCGATCCGCACTGGCCGACGCCAAGGTCGAATGAGCGTCCCGAAAAATCAAATCAAGGCGACCGAAAATCAGCGCAGACCGCAATACAGTAGAAGCGCAGCCCCGAAGTCACGTTCCTTCACGATATGAGCCCTGTAGAGGCGGCATAATGAGCAGATAGGCTTGCCCCTCAAAGGCAAACCTGAATAGTCTCGCAGACGCACCGAGCCGCGACCGTCAGAGAGTCGGTCGCGCGGCGTCGAGATCACGGGCGAATTCCAGCAATGAGGGCGCGTGTGGCATGCAGACGCTTCACGTCGGCATGTTGAAGTCGCGCAAGCCTGCGATGCTCTCGACTGCCGGCATACGGTCCGCACAGCGGACCCTACGGAGTTCACTCTCGATCAACGGCGACGACGTGGCGCGAGCGCCGCCACGGCGCCGAACAGTAGCGCCGCCGTCGCCGGTTCCGGAACGGGCGTCAGCGAGTAATGCAGCGATCCCGATCCAACGCCGATTCTAGGAGTGTTCCCGCCCGCCTGGAGAATGACTCTGTACAGGATGAGAAAGCGATTGTCGGCCTCAAGCAGGAGGTGTCCGTCCGTGGCAAATGTTCCGGCGGCGCCGGCGCCGTTGGTGGGTCCACCCCCGCCAGTTTGCAGGTAACCAACAAGCGTTTCCGACGGAGGTTGTTGTGTCGCACGAACAACACTGATCCTCGCGATAATGTGCATGGGATAAGAGAGATTGGAGAACGCGTAGTCGAAGTCATAGTCGAACATCACATCCGTATGGGTGTTGAAGAGGATTATGCCGTCGGACCGAACTTCCGATGTCATGGGCCAATCCTGGATTCGATGGTCGAATTGGAAGCCGAAGTCGCCTCCGTCGTCGCCCCACAGCACGTCGTAAATCGTCGTCGCCTGGTTGTCTCCAATGGCCGAGTGATGCGTCGTGTTAAGCGGATTGGTCGGGAAGATGACACCCTCATCATCTTGCTCGCTTCCGGAAAGAACCTGCGTGCTCATGTCCATGTCCGTGATCGTGAAGGGGGACGCATGAAGGACATTGGAACACGTCGCCGTGAAGATGAGTCCAAGAGCAATCGTTCGGAGTCGCATGTCCACTCTCCCCAATTGAGGATCGGCGACGGGACGCCGGGCCGGCCGTGGTTTCAATTCATCATATATCGCGCCGGGGTTCGAGTTCAATTCGGGGGGGAGGTGGGATTGGGCGCCGCCTCCGCCGCCCCATCGTGGCGGAATGAAATCCGGCTCCCTGCAACCACGGGTTACGCTTCGACCGCTTCGTGGTCTGCGCTTCACCCGTGGCTACGATCCGTCGCTCCGTTGGAGCGAATCGTTCCGAGCCGCGACCGTCAGGGAGTCGGTCGCGCTGCGCCAACATCACGGGCGAAGGTGGGTGGCCCAGAGTTTCAACTCTGGGGTCACGATGATCGCATTTGCATGCAACGCTGAGCCAACAACGGGGGGCATGCCGACGCCCCAAGTCTCGGGGCGCCTTGCTTGCCCTCAAAGGCATGCATGAGAAGTCGCGCGACCGCGGCCCGCGTTGTGTGCGAATCCATGGCGGCCCCGATGACGGCCGCACCCTCCCCTTTGAGGGGGAGACTGTCCGGGAATTGTGTCGCCCTTTCAGGGCTAAACCCGAGGAAAAAACGCTAACCACGGGTTGCGCTCCGACCGCTATGCGGTCTCCGCTCCACCCGTGGCTAAAGACTGACGCTCCTTCGGAGCTGTGTTGGCCTCGGAAACACTGGCGTTTACGACGGTTCTGCAAATCGGAAAATCTCACTCGAATTCCCGGACAGCGTCCCCTTTGAGGGGGAGCATGCCACCCGGAAATCGCGTCGGGTGGCATGCTTGCCCTTCAAGGCAAGCATGAGAAGTCGAGCAAACGCGGCGCCAACATCACGGGCAAATCTCAGCAAACGTGGGTGGCCCGGAGTTTCAACTCTGGGGTCACGATGATCGCATTTGCATGCAACGCTGAGCCAACAACGGGGGGCATGCCGACGCTGAACATGGGCATGGGAAGTCGCGCTGACCGACAATTCACTCGACTGCCGGCCAACGGTCCGCACAGCGGCCCCTACCGCTCGACTGCCGACGACCGGCTCGCACAGCGAACCCCACAGGCTCCAAAAAAAGCAACGGCGTCGGCAGGTCGCCGACGCCGTCACGAATTCCTCAATCACACTTCACGAGGCGCCACATCGCAAATCGTCAGATCCAGTTTCGATCTCGCAGCGATGTGATCAGTTCGTCCGCGCTGACGAGCTGCGCCGCCGTGCGGAGGTCGCACTTGCAGCGTTCCTGTGCGGCGCGGGTGCGCTTCCACGCGTCCGTCATCAGCTTGTCGAGGTTCGTCAGCACCTCGTTCTTCGTCGTCATGCCTCCGCTCTTCGAGTGATGCCATTCGACGTAGCTCGCCGACACGCCGCCCGCGTTCGCGAGAATGTCGGGCACGATCGGCACGCCGCGATCGCGCAGATAGACATCGCCCTCCGCCGTGACGGGACCATTCGCAGCCTCGACGATTGAGCGCGCCTGGATCTTGTGCGCATTCTTCGCGTGGATCACGTCGCCCATCGCCGCCGGAATCAACACGTCGACCGGCAGCTGCAGCAGTTCCTCGCCGTCGATCGAATCGCCGGGGAAACCCACGACCGATTTCGTCTCGGCCACATGCCGCATCAGTCGCGGAATATCAAAGCCGTTCGGATTATGAATGCCGCCGCGCACGTCGTTCACGGCCACGACCTTGAAGCCCATCTCGTGGCAGAACAAGGCGCCGAACGAACCCACGTTTCCGAAGCCCTGGATCGCGACCGTCAGCTCGTTCAGCGGTCGCTTCAGCACGTCCTCGCCCAGCAGCCGCGCCGTCGTCGCGACGCCACGTCCCGTGGCCTCAAGTCGGCCGGGCAGACCGCCGATACCGATCGGCTTGCCCGTCACGCACTCGGGAATGTGCATCTCGCCGAAGATGACGGCCATGTCGGAGGGACCGCTGCCCATGTCCGGCGCCGGCACGTACACGCCCTTCTGCAGGTCGAGCCGCTTCTGCGCCACCCATTCGCGAAGGAACGACGACTTGAGGAAATGCGTCAGCGGCGCCGGATCGATGGCGATGCCGCTCTTGCCACCGCCGAACGGCAGCTTCATCAGGGCCGTCTTCCACGTCATCAGCTCCGCGAGATGCGCCGTGTGCTCCAGCGTCACGTCCGGCGAAATGCGGATGCCGCCCTTGGCCGGTCCCCGCAGCAGACTGTGATAGACAACATACGCCTTCGCCGAGAGCGACTCCGTCTCGGAGAGCTTCAGCCGAAGCGAGAGGATCGTCTGCCGTTGCGGTTCGGCGAGGATCTCCATCGCCGCCGTCGGAAAGTCGATGTACTGCGCCAGATTCTCGAGATCGATAAAGCCCATGAGTTCGTCTCCCACTCCTCGCCTGAATCGCGCCTTCGCCGTCGCGATTCCGCTCCCGTTGATCGGCGTCCGATGACTCGTCCGGTTCGACGCCCGCCCGCGCGAAACGCGGCATCATATCCCCGCCTCGCCGAGTCCGACAATGGGCCCTGGATGGCATCGAACAGGATGTTTCCGGACGAACATTCCGACGCCCCGTCACCCGGCGGTCGCGTCAACAGGGGAATCAGATGTCGCCGCTGACGCGATAGAGAAGCCAGCCCGTCCCCTCGTAGAGCATTTGCGGAAAGACGAGGACCCGCGATCGCCAGCTCATGCCCGCGGCGTCTCGCGACTGTCGTTCCCAGCGAGGCTCGCGCATCACGATACGCCGATAACCCGCCTTCTCGAAGACGGCCCGCGCCCGAAGCAGATGCGTGTAGCTCGTCACGATGATGCACGTGTCGTTGGCGATGTCGATGCCGCCCGCCTTCGCCACGGCCGCCGGATGATCCGCCGTGCGCCGGGATGTCGCCTCCACCAGCACGCGATCCGGCGGCGCGCCCCATTCAATCGCCTGGGAGCGCATCTGATGCGCCGCCGGTCCGAAGTTCGTCACGATCATCGTCGGCGCGTATCCGTCCTGAAGCAGGCGGGCCGCCTCGATGACGCGCCCCGGCTCCCCGCCGAGGCAGATGATGACGTCCGCCTTTCGCAGTTCATCCTGCCCGTCCATCGCGGCGTAGATGCGATTCGGCAGCGGGCTGAGAATGAACAGCCCCGTGAGGATCGCGCACACACCGACGAATCCCGTCAGCCGCCGGACCCATCGGCGCACGAACCCGACGCGCGGCGCCGGGACGCCGGCCGGCGAATCCCCCGCTGACTCCGATAATGGCGTTTCATCGGCGCTCACAAACGCTCCCGCTTATTATCCACCCTGAACAGCCGACCCCGTATTTCGTATGACTCTCGAGGCGCTTTTGCATATTGTCGAGTCGTCAGTGGAACGATACGCTCGATGGAACCCAGTATATCGCCGCCCAACGAAGGACCCAATCAGGACGTGACGCACGCCCCATCGCCATCGTCGCCGGAACCCATCAACGAGACTGTCCAGCGTGTGGCGGAATCGTGGTACGTCGCCCCGTCCAAGCCGGCGCCGCGCGGCTGGCCGGTCTATACCCTCGACTTCGTTCTCGCCACGCTTCAGCGCTGCGTTTCGGAACCCGAGAAGGTCCGGCGGACCGCCGGCTGGATGCTCATCGGTCGCCTCGTCCGCGCCGGCATGGCGATCGCCCAGAGCCTGATCATGCTGGTGGCGTGGACGCCCGTCTTCTCCTCCCTCCTGGAGACATTTGCGCGCGTCTATACGCGCAACGCGTTCGGTTTCTTCCTTCGAGCCTGTTACTGGAAGGCCCATCTGCGTTACCTGGGCCAGGACACGATCATCGATCAGTACACGGAGATCTGGGGCGCCTCCTCCGTCTCCATCGGCTCACGCTGCCACATCGACACGAACGTTCGGCTCGCGGCGGGTGAGCGGCGCCACGGCCAGCATGGTTACATCCGCATCGGCAGCCATGTCCATCTCGGCCCGGGCGTCCACATCGCAGGTCGCGGCGGCGTGCGAATCGGCAACTTCGTGGGTGTCATGGCCAACGCCCATCTCTACAGCGCAACGGGCGTCATCGTGAAACCCAGCGACCCCGGACAGCTCATCAGCATGTCGCACATGGCCCACGCGACGCATCAGCACATTGTCGAAGGCCCGATCGAGATCGGCGAATACGCCATGATCGGCATGTCGGCGAGATTGATGCCGAATATCCGAATTGGTCGCGGCGCCATCGTTCATGCGGGTTGCGAAGTGACGGGCGACGTGCAGCCCTTCGCCAACTTCGGCGGTCTGCCGCGCGGTCGCCGGATTGGCTGGCGCAAGCCCGCCCGCAAGAGCCCGAAGTGGAAGCCGCATCGTGCGATCTACGTCGCCCCCGACGGCGGCCCGACGATACGCGAGATCACGGATCCGGAGGATCATCACAGCATCGACGGCGTTCTCGACCTGCATCTGGAGGCGTTTCACGCGGGCATTACGACGCGACTGGGGCGCGAATTCGTGCAGCGCTACTACGACGCAATGATCTGTGAGCCGGATTGCTCGCTGTGGATCGCGGAACTGGATGGCCGCGTTGTCGGCTTCCTGGGATGCACGACGAATCGGCATCACTTCGAAGCCGCGAACCGAAGCGGCGCAACGAGATTCCTGGCGGCGTGGCGATTCGTGACATTCCGACTGAGCCCGATCGCGGTCCTGCGGGCCCTCCGCAAACAATCGCTTTCCCGCGACTACCCGGATGAAGCCGAACTGCTTTCCATCGTTGTCGCGCCGGACGCCCGGCGGCTCGGTCTCGGCAAGCGATTCCTCGACATCTGGCGCACAGAACTCGAAGAGGCGGGCCTCGCGTCCTACATCGTCTTCACGGACAACCCCGAGGGAATCAACTTCTACGAGAAGTACGGTGGCGAGAAGCTGTTCAAGTTCAACATGCGCGACAAGTGGTCGGCGTGCTATCGGTTCAGGGCGGAAAACCTGCCCAGCGCCGACGCCTCGCAACGGGAGGCGACGGCGACATGACGGCGTCGACGCCCCATCCCCCGCCGTCACACGCGGACGCCATCAGGATCCTGGACGGTGTCGCCGACGACCCGACGCAAGTCGCCCTTGCGTCGGCCTATCGCCAGTTCGACGCGCTGGCGGACGCGATACCGCACACCTCGCTGCGGCTTGCAGTTCTCTCGACGTTCACAACGGCGCCGCTGATCCCCGCTATACGTCTGGCGGCGATTCGCGCCGGCATTCGGGCCGATGTCTGGAACGCGCCCTTCGGCCAGGTGGCGCCGACACTGATCAACCCGCAATCCGGGCTCGACGCCTTCACGCCGGATGTCACGCTCGTCGTCACACGGCTCGCCGACATCGTCCCGAGTCTGTATGACGGCGCCGGCGCGACGTCGACGCCGATCGCGCATGCGATCGCGGATTACCTGAATCAGCTCTCAGCGGCCATCGGCGCATTTCGACAACGCTCCCAGTCGACGCTGCTGATTCAGAATTTCGAACGGCCCGACTACGTCGTGGCGGGTCTCGCGGAAACGGAGGCGGCCGGCGGACAGATCGATCTGTGGCGCAGCGCGAACGAGCGACTTGGCGAGATCGCCGCCGAGGCCGGCAACTGCTGCGTGATGCAATACGACGCGCTCGTCGCGCGGCACGGCGCAAGCTCCTGGATCGATCCGCGGACCGAACTCTTCGGCCGAATTCCCGTCGCGCCCAGGCGCTACTGGGACTACGCCGGGTTCATCCGCCGATACCTTCAACCGCTCGCGGGCAGGACCCGCAAAGTCATCGTCCTCGACGCCGACAACACGCTTTGGGGCGGCATTCTCGGCGACGACGGTCCCGACGGTATCAAGCTGGGGCACGACTTTCCCGGCAACGCCTTCACGCGATTCCAGCGCCGGCTGCTCGCCCTGCAGCAGCGCGGAATTATCCTCTGCGTCGCCAGCAAGAACGAGCCGGGCAGCGTGGAGCGTGTCATCGAAACGCATCCCGACATGGTCCTGCGGCCCGAGCACTTCGCCTCCATGCGCGTGAGCTGGGCGCCGAAGCCCGACGCCGTCCGGGAGATCGCGGCCACGCTCAATCTCAACACCGACAGCTTCGTGTTCATCGATGACAGCGCCGTCGAATGCGCCATGATGCGCGAGACGCTGCCCGAGGTCCTGACGGTCCATCTCCCCGATGACCCGGCGCGTTATCCGTCGGTGATTGCGTCGCTCGACTGTTTCGATCAGTACACGCTGTCGGAGGAAGACAGGCGGCGCGGCGCGATGTACAAGGCGGAGGCCGATCGCCAGCGCCTGGCGTCCACGACAGTCGACCTGCCGACCTTCTATCGCGGGCTCGAAATGCGACTGTCGATCCGCGTCAACGACGAGCGCGCCGTGTCGCGCATTGCGCAGATGACGCAGCGCACGAACCAGTTCAACATGAACACGATTCGCTGCACGGAAGGCGACATCCTCGCCTGGATGCGTTCCGGCGACCACGACGTCGTCACGCTGTCGCTCAGCGATCGATTCGGAGATTCCGGCGTCGTCGGACTGGCCGTCATCCGAAAATCGCACCGGCAATGGACGCTGCACATGATGCTCATGAGCTGCCGGGTCCTCGGACGCACCGTCGAATCCACTTTTATTCGATGGATTGCGACCAGGGCCGACGCCGCCGGCGTCTCGGTTCTGGCGGGCGCGTTTACGCTTACGCAGAAGAACAGGCCATTCTCGGATTTCTACGGCCAATGCGGGTTTTCACCGCCGTCGCCGGATACGAACGACTCGCTGTGGGTGTTGAAAGTCGAATCGGCCGATACAACAATACCCGACTGGTTTGACATCGAGTCGGATGCGGTGGCGTGACCCCGGCCGACCGCACGGGCCGTCAGAGCGCCAGACACAGGATCCGTCTCCAATGCGGGACGTGATGGGAGCCGCCAAGGCGAAATGACCAACGACGAGAAACTCAAGTCCATTGTGAGCGCCATCCTCGGCGTCAGCGTGACGGATGTTCACGACGCCCTGAGTTCGACGGACGCCGACACGTGGGACTCGCTGAATCACATCAATCTCGTCACGGCCGTCGAAGAGGAGTTCGGGGTCCGATTCCCGACAGAGCGCATGGACCAGATGAAGTCCGTCGCCCTCATCAAGGCGGAACTCGGCGCCCTGGGAATCCAGTTCGATGCCTGATCCGCGTGAGGCGCCGCGCAACCACATCAGATTCATCTGGTGGATTGCATTCGTCGCGGCGTGCCTGCTGTTCGCCGCAACGACCAATCGCGGAGCGCAATGGCAGGATTCCGGCCTGCACCAGGTCCGGATCATCACGAACGACATCACGAATCGCTACGGTATCGCGACGTCCCATCCACTCCACTTCTACATCGGCCGCATCTTCAGATCGCTGCTGCCGATCGAACCCGGGTTCGCAATCTCCCTGGTCAGCGCACTGGCCGGCGCCATTACCGTCGCCAACATCGCCCTGCTCGTGATGCGCTTCACGCGAAACGCCGGTGCGTCCGCCATCGCCGCCATTGCACTCGCCTTCTGCCACACGTTCTGGCAACACGCGACGCATACCGAAACCTACACAATCGTCGCAGCCCTCCTGACGGCCGAATGGCTCTGTATCGAACGATATCTCGCGACACGACGTGGCCGCTGGCTCGTCCTGCTGTTTCTTGCGAACGGGCTCGGCGTCGCCAATCACATGCTGGCCGCCTTCGCCACGCTTGCCGACGCCACTCTGCTCAGTCTCGCCATCGTGAAGCGCCAGGTGAACTGGAAGCTGCTCTTCGCCTGCGCCGCGATCTGGATCGTCGGCTGTGTTCCACTGCTCGAATACATGGTTCGCGACTATCTCTTCCGCGACGACCTCGGCAGGACAATTCACTCGGCGCTCTTCGGCGAATACGCGGACAGCGTTCTCAACACATCCGTCTCGATCCGATCGCTTGCCATGGGGTTTGGCTTCATTGTTTACAACTTCCCCGGCGTCGCGATCCCGCTGGCGATCTACGGCGTCGCGCGGGGGCGACGTCGAATCCCCGACATCCTCCGACGGATTCTGCTTGTGGAGGCGGCGATCTACACGCTGTTCGTGCTGCGATATTCGATCGTCGACCAGTACAGCTATTTCTTCATCATCTATCTGTTCGTGGCGTTATTCGCCGGCGTCGGAGTCGAACGGCTTCGTGAGTGGATGCGGCCCCGGACCCTTCGCATTGCGTACGCCCTGGCATTTGTGACCGCCCTCTGGACGCCGATCGTCTATCTGGCGGCCGCTCACCTGCTGGAGAAGCGACAGTTCATGGCCGGCGCCATCGCAGGGAAACCCTATCGGGACGGGTATCGCTCGTTCTTCGTCCCATGGGGCGCCGGCGACAATCACGCCGACGTTCTCAACGAGGTTCTCGCCGACAGGGCGACGCCGAAGACCACCATCGTCCTGGAGGATCGGATGATGGCGTTCGGTGTTCAGTACGCGCAGGCGCTGCATCGACTCAACCCGTCGACGCGAGTCGTCGTCGCCGCAGACCTGCCGGATGTGAGTCGGGACATCACGCTGGCGACGGGTCCCGTTATCCTCGTACCGCGAGATCGGGGACATCCGCAGGTTGAGCCCGATCTCCCATGGCGTCGGGACGGGGATATCTACATTCTCGATCACTAAGGCCGCGGGCTCGCCGCAATCCGCGTTACTCCGGCTCGATCAGGGCCGCGACGGCGCCCGCGGGATCTCGAATCACGCAGGCCTTTCGCCCCCCCATTGAGCGGGGACCGTCCAGTACGGCGCCGCCCTTCTCCACACAGACGGCCGCGCTCGCCTCGACATCCGCGACGGTAATGTAGATCAGCCAGGCCGCGGGCAGATTGGCGTTGGAGCCCCTCGCGTGGCAGACGCCGGCAACCATCTCGCCGTCGGCGTCCTTCATCACGTGGTCCGAATAGCCGCCCATATCGAAGGGCGCCGATCCCCATCCAACAACGCTCTCATAGAAGGCCCGGATGTTTTCAGCGTTGTCCACCGTCAGATCCCGCCACGTCACACTCCCGACGGCGGGTCGCTTCGTTTCACTCATATCGCAAATCTCCATCGCACGCGGCGCGTGCATACAGTCACTTCCCCCGAGACCGGCGTTTCGCCGCTGGAAAATCAAGAAATGCTGAAATTGTCGATCCCGGCGTCAGGCGCCCGCGCGCGCCCATCGCCATCCGACAGCCCCGCAGCGCGCCAGCGTATTGCCCGCGACTCAGGGACCGGGATCCGCCGCGCTCAGGAACGCGATCACGTCATAAACAACGTGCGCGCCAACGGCCAGTCCGAACCCGCGAAGCACATAGACCGCCGCCAGGTAGGCCCCGGCCGCGGCGCGAAAAGCGAATTTCCCGGCGTCCCAGGGGTCGCTGCCGATGGGCCGATGATGGCTGACGGCGAAGAACAACGAAGAGAGAATCACGGCCAGGGCCACGCCGACCGACTGCCGCAGACGCAGGACATCGTCGAACAGGAATGTCAGAAACTGGATCACGATCAGCCGGAACACGAGTTCTTCGTAGATACCCGCGCCGATGCTCAGCAGCAGGTTGTCCCATTGCGTGCCGGCCTTGAGCATGCCGCCTTCGCTGACCTTCATCAGGAACCAGTTCAGTCCGATCAGGGGAATCGCCCAGAGCAGGCTTTCACCCGCCATGACAAACAGCGCCTGCCCCCGCACCTTCCAGGGCTGGCGAAGCTTGATGTGCCAGCCCAGCAGCACGACGACGAGCAGAACGCCGGGCAGGTACACCCAGGAGGCGCCGAAGAGACTGAAGAACCAGTGCAACAGCTGCGGCGCCGCGAGACTCGGGCGCTGCGCCGAGGTCGATGAATACGTCAGCGCCATGCCGATCTCGTAGGCGAAGATCATCGGCAGGAGGAACACAAGGCTCTGGAGCGGTCGGCGCGTGATATGCAGGTAGTCGTCCGGCCACGCGTTGGCCTTGACTCGGCGCGGACGTCTCGTCTGCGTTTTCGGAGGTCGTCTGCGCTGCGTCGCACGGGCCATGAACGTATATTGCCTCGGCATCTGAGCGCGTGCAACGCACGCGGACGAAATCACCTGAGCATTCGGCCCGTTGGCGCCGGGCTCGCCGACGAAAGCGACAACACGTGCCGCAACACGATTCGACGCTGCAGGACTTCTACGATCGACTCTTCGAGCGATTCGGCCCGCAGCATTGGTGGCCCGGGGAATCCGACGTCGAAATCGTGGTCGGCGCGATCCTGACGCAAAACACGAGCTGGACCAACGTCGAATACGCCATCGACAACCTGAAGCGAGATCAGCTGCTCGACTGGCGCTCACTTCGTGACATCGATGACACGGCGCTCGCGGAGCGAATTCGCCCGGCGGGGTACTACAACCTGAAGACCAGGCGACTCAGGAACTTCGTGAACTGGCTGTGGACGCGCCACGACGGCGATCTGGCGCCGCTGAGGCGCGCTCCCCTCGCGGACGCGCGGGCGCAGCTTCTCGGCGTCAATGGGATCGGTCCCGAGACGGCGGATTCCATCCTGCTCTATGCGCTGGAACATCCGATCTTCGTGATCGACGCCTACACCGGACGACTGCTTCGCCGGCATGGTCTGGTGAATGAGAAGGCGACTTATGGCGAGATGCAGGCGATGTTCCATGACCGGCTTCCGCACGACGTCGCGACGTTCAACGAGTACCACGCGCTGATCGTTCGACTGGCCAGGGAGCACTGCCGCGTTCGCGCTGAATGCGCAAAATGTCCGCTGGCGCATCACGCGCACAACGAACATTTGCGATAGCTTGAAAACTGGCGAATCCCGATGACGAGCTACACGGCGGAAAACGAGTCGATTTCGCCGCAGCCGCGCCAAAGGTCCGAGGCGGGTCAGCTCATCGTCTTGTTCTTGTACATCTTGTAGCCGACAAGAATGACGACGATGCCCACCAGCGGCAGAAGCTGCCACCATTCGAAGAAGCTGCCTTCGGCCTGCGGGACAACTTCCTGGGTCCCTTCCTGAGCGAGTATTTGCGTGAGCATCGCGTTTCTCCACACATCCGGGGGCGTATGATGAAGCGGCGTCACTTTGCCGAACTTCGGATCCTACTCGCCACCGTGCCACTATGAACCTATCTCAACCACGATGGCGCGCGCCGGGCGCGCAGACACCACCGACAAACCACCAGTAAACAGCGCTGACGCCCCGTGTCAAGCGATCCAGGCCCTCGCCCCCCGAATCCGCCCCATTCTGCGGGGATGGCCCCGCTTTCGGCGCCGCGCCGCCGGGTACAATTGTCCCGACCCGCGCCGCAGAGACAGCGCATCTGGTCGAACCCGCCTGCATCACCATATACTCCTCGGGCTTCGCCTGCGGCGATTCGGTAACCAATCAAGGATTGAAGCCCATGACGCTGACGCTGGGAGACGCCCCGCTCCATCTCGACCTGCTCGCGGAAATCCACCATCGGCCCATCCGCGTCGAAATCAGTCCGTCCGCGAAACAGCGAATCGCAGACGCCCGCGCCGAAATCGAACAGCACCTCGCCTCGGGCGAAGTGATCTATGGCGTCAACACGGGCTTCGGTCGCCTCTGTAACAAGCGGATCGGTTCGCAGGATCTCGCCAGGCTCCAGGAAAATCTGCTCGTTTCCCACGCGGTCGGTGTCGGAGAACCCATTCCCGACGAAATCGTCCGCCTCATGCTGCTGCTGAAGATCAACGCCCTGCTCGCCGGCGCCAGCGGTCTTCAGCCCGCGTGTATTGAAACCCTCACGGCGATGCTCAACGCAGACCTGCTGCCTGTCATCCCGCGCCGCGGATCGCTCGGCGCGAGTGGCGATCTGGCGCCGCTGGCACACCTCGTTCTGCCGCTGATCGGCCGCGGCGCGGTTCGTGTCAACGGCGTGGCAGTCGCGGCGGACCAGGCGCTGGCCGACGCCGGCGTCGCGCCGATCACGCTCGGCGCCAAGGACGGCCTGGCGCTGATCAACGGCACGCAGATGATGCTCGCGTATGCGACGGACATCGCGATCCGCGCGCGCCGACTGGCAAAGTACGCCGACATCATCGCATCGATTTCCATCGAGGCGGCCAAAGGAAGCCTGAGCCCGTTTCGGGAAGGACTGATGCGGCTGCGACCCCATCGCGGCGCCGGCGAGACATCGGACAACGTCCGCCGTCTGATGGCCGACAGCGAGATTCTCCCGTCGCACGCCAACTGCACGAAGGTACAGGACCCCTACTGCCTGCGCTGCGTCCCGGCCGTCCACGGCGCCTGTCGCGACGCGCTCCGGCACGTCTGCGATGTTGTCGAAGTTGAACTGAACAGCGTGACGGACAATCCCGTCATCGTCGACGGCGACGTCGTATCGGGCGGCCTGTTCCACGGCGAGTCGCTCGCCATGACGATGGACTACCTCGCCATGGCGCTGACCGAGTGGGCGAATATCTCGGAACGCCGGCTGTACATGCTCCTGTTCGGCGATGAGGAACTGCCGGCGCTGCTGTTGCGGGATACCGGACTCAACAGCGGATTCATGATCGTGCAGTACACGGCGGCGTCACTCGTCAACGCCTGCAAGACGGCCTGCATGCCCGCGAGTGTCGATTCGATTCCGAGCAGCCTCGGCCAGGAGGATCACGTCAGCATGGGCGCCACGAGCGCCCTGAAGTGCCACGAGATCCTCGATCACGCCGAAATGGTCCTGGCCATCGAACTCCTGGGCGCCTGCCAGGCGCTGGACTTCCGGCTCCCGCTAAGACCCGGAATCGGTCCCCGTATCGCCCACGCCACGCTTCGCCGGGACATTCCGTTCGCCGACGCCGATCGCGCCTTCGGCGGCGACATCGAAAAGGCGATCGAGATCCTGCGCCATGGCGATATTCTGAAGGCGATCGAGGCGGAAATCGGCGCGCTGGCCTGATCGCACGCGACCCGCCGGAAAACTCGCCCTTTGGCCGGCCCCACGCGGCCCTTATAATCCGAACAGCGATGGCGGCGAGCAAGTCGAGTCGTCGCGACGATTGGACGATGAATAACAGGATGGGAGGCAATCGATGATCGGCATTGTATGTGTTCTGGTGGAGTCCACGTTGACGCCCCTTCAGGGCTTTCTCAACTTCTTCCTCAACCTCTTCGGTCTCGACGGCGTGTCGTTCGTCAGCGACATCCTCGGCTTCCTCGGCTGCTCCTGATTCCCTCCGGACGCCGCTCAGCGCCGCCGCGCCCGACGCCATCCGAAATCGCCATGGAGTCGAAACGATGACAAGTCTCTTGTGTACCCTCGTCACGGCCTTCGTTCAGATTCCCCAGGCCATCTTCGACTTCTTCTACGGCATCTTCGGGCTGTCGGCGCCGGACCTCACATTCGGCGTCGGCTCCATCTTCGGCTGCAATCTCTGACGCCCTGACAACCGCGACGCAATCCGCGAAGGAACGCCGGACGCGACGCCCGCCCCCGACGTCTCATGTCGTTGGAGCGCGGACTCCACGCGCCCCGATAAGCTCTCAACCTTAAGAAAGATTATGAAGATTGCGTTAAGCAATTCTGTAATAATCGTGTCGACATGACGTTTCGCCACACCGGGTGAAATTCGACTAACCGGCCGAATCGCTCGTGATTTCGCCGATTC
The DNA here is from genome assembly GCA_035399845.1 of Phycisphaerae bacterium. GTDB lineage: Bacteria > Planctomycetota > Phycisphaerae > UBA1845 > UTPLA1 > ECT2AJA-110-A. Next base: position 95,125 of record DAOPJV010000012.1, read on the forward strand.
CCGCCACCTGTGCACCTGAGGCGCCAACCATGAAACACGCAATCGCCGTCGCTATCGCCGCCATTTGTCTCGGCTTCATTTCGCAGGAGCTGCGCGCCCAGGATCTCTACGACACGACGGTCCTGCGGACCATGAACTTCACGTTTGCCGACGCCAACTGGGAGACGCAGCTCCGCCAGAACTACGTGTCGCAGACAAACATCCTCGCCGACCTCGAAGTCGACGGCGAAGTGTACACCGATGTCGGCGTGCGGATCCGCGGCAATACGTCCTACACGGCCCTGCCCAGCGGTTCGCAGAAGTTCTCGCTGAATGTCGAAATGGACTACGTCGATCCCGATCAGGACCTGCTGGGCTATTCGTCCCTCAACCTGAACAACGGTTTTCACGATCCGACATTCTGCCGGGAAGTCCTCTACAACAACTTTGTCGCCGAGTTCATCCCGAATCCGCGCGCAAATCACGTGCTCGTCACGATCAACGGGGAAAACTGGGGCGTCTATATCAACGTCCAGCAGTTCAACAAGACGATGCTCAGCACGCGTTTCCCCGACACAAGCGGTCTTCGCATCAAGTGTGCGAACAACCCCAACGGTCCGGGTCTCCGCTACGTTGGAACGAGCCCGGCCAACTACTCGGGCTACGAAATCAAGAATGACGGCGGACTCGCCGACCCGTGGACCGCCCTGATCGCCGTCTGCAACGCCGTCACGAACGGATCCCTGACGGACTGGTCACAGATCGACGAGGTATTCGCCGTCGATCCGTCCATCTGGTCGATCGTCCTCGAGAACATGCTGACGGACGACGACAGCTACGTGAACAAGGGCGCCGACTTCATGCTCTATCGCAATCCGACGGATGAACGCACATTCCTGCTGCAGACGGATGCGAACGAGACATTCACGCAGGCGAGCTGGACCGTGACGAAGAACTTCACATCAACGACCAAGCCGGTGCTGAGTCACGTGCTCAGCGTCGCCGAGCTTCGACAGCGATACATGGCGCATTTCCGCACGGCGATGGAAAACCTGAGCTGGACCTACTTCGAGCCGAAGGCGACGGCCCTGCGCAATTTGATCGACGCGTCGGTACAGGCCGATCCGAAGAAGCTCTACTCCTACGCCCAGTTCCAGACCAACTTCACGAGCACCGTCAGCCTTGGCGGCGGCGGTCCCTTCGGCGGCAATCTCATCGGCCTGCAGGAATTCGTCGACCAGCGAGCGACATTCCTCAACAGCACGGCCGAGCTCGTCGCCAGTGGCCCGACCATTCTCAATGTGCAGGCCTCGGACGACGCGCCGGACCCCGCCGACAGCGTCACGATCACGGCGGATGTCACGCCGAGCGGCGGCGCCATCGCAACTGTCGAACTGTTCTATCGCCCCAATCCGACGGACATCTACCAGCGCGTCGCCATGACCAACATCGGCGGCGACACCTATGGCGTCGTTCTGCCGATTTCGGCGACGGCCGGCCAGCGCGTCGCGTATTACGTCGGCGCAACGGCGTCCAACACATACGCCTCGTCGACCTTTGCGCCCGCCCTCACGGAATGGGCGCCGCTCTACATCAACTACACCTTCGGTTCGACAGGCGGCATGCGCATCACAGAGTGGATGTACTCCGGCGACAGCGGTGAGTTCATCGAGTTCACCAACCTGTCAGACGATCCGATCGATATGACAGGCTGGAGCTACGACGACGATCACGTAACGCCCGGCGCCTTCGATCTCAGCGCCTTCGGTGTCGTCCAGCCGGGCGAGTCCGTCGTCATCACGGAAAGCGTCGAAGCCGATTTCCGAACGGCGTGGGCCCTCGACGCAAACGTAAAGATCATCGGCGAACTCGGGGTCGCGACGGGGAACAACCTTGGCCGCAACGACACAATCAACCTCTACGACGCCGGCGGAACGCTCATCGATCGCCTCACGTACGGCGATCAGACGTTCGACGGCTCGATCCGAACGCGCGACGCCAGCGGTCAGACCTGCCTGGGCAACGTCGGGCAGGACGATGTCATCGCGTGGGAACTCTCCGAAGCCGCTGACGCCTTTGGCTCGACTACGGCGACGACCGGCGAAGTCGGCTCACCAGGAAGCTACTACGCCCTCTCCTGCGGCTGCATCGCGACGGGACCGGCCGCCGACCTGAACTGCGACGCGTTGATTGACGCCGGCGACATTCAGGCGTTTACGCTGGCCCTGACAGACGCCACCGGCTACGCGAGCGCGTACGCGTCGTGCGACATCAACAACGGCGACATGAACTGCGACGGAAATGTCGACGCGAATGACATCCCGGCGTTTGTGGACTGCGTGCTGGCCGGTGGCTGCCAGTAGGCGCGCCGGCAGCGCTAGACCGTCGCCGGCCCGCGTTTGCGTGAGAGCGTGTAAACAGCCAGCAAGAACACCAGTTCCATGATCAGGAAATAGTGGAGCGGCAGCGCGACCATTGCCGTGAAATGCAGGCCGGCGCCCAGAATCAAAGTCACGACGGCGCGATTCCGTGACTGAACACGAGCGGTCCGATCCAGGTTCAGGTTCATGAAATTGCTGATCAATTGCGATCCCACCAGGAGCATCGCGACGTTCGCAAGCAGAATGCCCGTTGCAATCAACAGCGTCATCAACCGCCCCCAGACGCCAGCGCGTCCAGTTCGTTCCGCATTGACTGGCCGAGACTCGGGTTCACCATCGTGATGTAGGCGATCATGCCCCGCAGCCAGCTCTCGAAGAACGGATGATTCTCGCGATTCTGCCGCGCAAGCCCCTCCCGCTTCGCGCGATGGAGAATCGCCCGAATCCGGCGGACCTCTTTGCGGGGCACATTGATCCTGTCGTTGACGACCAGCCCCGTCACAACCTGCCGCTGATTCGGCCGGAGCACGCGCGTCTTCTTTTCGTTGACCTCGAATCCTTCGTCCTGCGCGATGTGGCGGATCCGCGCAAGCAGGTAGCCGACGTGCGCGTCGCCCGCGTCCCTGCGGGAAAATGACAGGTCGTCGGCGTATCGCGTGTATGTCCAGCCGAGTTTGCGGGCAATGCCCGCCAGGCGTTGATCGATCCCGCGCGCGATCAGGTTGGAGATCGCCGGGCTCGTGCAGGCGCCCTGCGGCAGCGCCCGGGGCCCCGTCGCGGCAAAATAAGCTCTGCCCTCATACTTCATCTCACTGCGCGGCGATTCCGTGCACAGCAGCGCAAAAATCGTCGCCACAGCGGGCGAAAAACCCAGCGAGCGAAACATCCCCATCACACGCGGAAATGTGATGGATGGGAAGAAGTCCGTCAGGTCCACATTCACGAGCGTGTTCGCGCCGACATGGGGCGCGGCGTTCGTGACTGTGGACCGACCGGCAACGAACCCATGCGCCGCATCGTGTGTTCCGACCTTCGCCAGCACGTTTTCAAGGATCCAGCGTTGCGCGGCGTCCATCGCCTCGTGTGGCGCCGACAGCAGTCGTTCGCCGCCGGACTTTTTCGGGACCCTGAACGACACGTAATGCGTCCGCTGCGGCGCATCGCTGTGGTAAGCCAGGAACTTCAGTCGCGGAATCGAGATGTTCATCGCGGCCGACACGTCAGACGGCGTCGCCAGCGACGGCAGTCCGGCGCCGCGCAGCGCTTCGACGTTCGATCGGCGATCCGCCAGCCCCCGAGAAACACCGCGCCCCAGGAAGACGATGTCCGTCGCCCGCCGCCGCGCGATCGCTTCGGCCCGGGCCTGCTTTCGACGCGCCGATTCTTCAATCTTCTGTTTCCTGCGAGCCGCCCGTTCCTCGCGCGAAAGCTGAACCGCCGCCTCGCCACGACGCTGAACGGCCGACCAGTCCCCTCGCGCTTCGCTCATCGCGCGGCCGACGTCATGGATGTGAACAAGCTCTTCGGACGAAATCAGGCCGAGCCCCACCATCGTGCGATCGATGACCTGGATGCGCGGCAGGCTGGCGTCCGGGATCACGTTCATCGGATCGAAGTAGGCCGACTTCATGGATCCGGCGGCGGCGATCGTGCTCATGGCTTCCGCCGTCGTCATCGGCCTGAACTTCTCGGCGTCCAGCCCGGAGAGATTCTGGGGGCGTACCGGCGGCGGCGCGACGGCGCCCTGATCGGCTCGCTTCGTCTGCGCGAGCGGAATCGGGTACGGCGCCCCACGCGGATGATTGCAGTTGGCGCAGAAGCGGGCCCCCGCGCGATAGGGCTGCCGGCATCGCGCGCAGAACTCCCTGCCGGCGGGCTCGCCGCCAATGACGCGCCTGATGAAATCGAACAGCCCCATGATTTACTCGCCGAATCTTCGACAAAAGATCGGGGGGCCGATCACCTGACTTCAGATCTCCGGACCGAGGTCGTTAACCAAGGCTCTACACGCCAGCCGGCGCGTCGGGAGTCTTGACTCGTCATGGCCGAACGCGCCGGCTGGCGTGTAGAGCCATACGAACAACGGCCTTGGGGACGCATGCAAAGCCAAACTCACCCACGGCGGAACGCCGCAGAAAAAGTCTCAGGTGATCGGCGATCCCCCTTTCGTATCGCACACCGCGCGACAGCTTGTTCTACTTTCGCGACGGCTAGACAACGTGTTCTCCCGTGGCCCATCGGCGCATTCGATCATACCAGTCGCTCGTCGAATGGCCGCCGCCGCCGGACCGATGGTGCGCGTCTCTCAGCGCCTGAATGTGCCGGCATGGACCGTTCCGAATTCCGTACTTGTAGTGATAGCCGCAGAGGCATTTGCCCTTGCGGATGATCCCCTCGTCGTCGATCAGCGCCTCGACCTGCTGGTTCTCCGCCTTGCCGACGAGAATCACGCCGCCTCGCGGTCCGTCCATCGCCGACTGAACCTGAACGCGATTCTTCCCGAGGATATCCATCGCACCGGCGCGTTCGGGATGTGGCGGTCCGAATTCCCGCTCGCTCAGCGCCATCGGCAGGGCCTGACGCCATCGATAACAACCGGCGTCCAGATCGTGAATCACCTGGCCGCGCAACGCGAGCTGATTCAGCGAAGCGGCGGCCGCGTCCATCGCGACGCCCGCCCGGTTCGACAAATCGCGCAACGACGAGCGGCGCGATTGATTCAGTTCCGTGGCGACGCGGGCGACGTGGCTGTCGTCGGGCGCGACGGGCGCCATCAACATGTCGACGGCGGAACCCCGCGTCCAGTCGTTGGTCGTCCAGCCCGACAAACCGAGTGTCAGCCGCATGGCGCCCATCCGAACGACCCAGAAACTCGGCAGGCCCGTGCCCAACAGATAGACGTCGACACCCTCAGCCAGCGGCAGCAGCCGGGAAAGGACGAGCAGGCGTCGCCGCCCCCAGATACGAATCGGATCGCCCACCGGGCCGGAATAAACGGCGCCGTGGCTGTCGATCGGCTGCTCCCAGGGTTCGAGGACCATTCGCGGCGCCTGTCCCTCCCGCAGCTCAAAGCGGATCGCCCGCGGACTCGTCCGCGCCTTGCGCCGCTTGAGGAATGCGAGCAGGGAATAGACGCTCGCCACAGAGAGCGAGACTTTTCGCATCGGCAGGCACATCGCCGACTGCAGCTGCATGAAACCGCGAAGCCAGCCGTCGGGCAGGTCGATCTTCTCTTCGTGATAGTCCGGCGAGTCCTTCGTCGCGACGGCGAAGCCCTCCGGGTTGATCGAAAATCGCGTCTCCCGATAGGAACGCAGCGACTGGAAACTGTCGTAGAGGTTCCACGAATAATCGACGTTGGTCGTGCCGTGGGCGATCCCCGTGTCCGGACCAAAACAGTCTTCACGGTTCGCCGTCAGGCAGCCATAGCTGGACTCATCGGCGGAGAAACACTCGAAGAAGACAACGTCGTCCGCGACGGTGATGATCGGGTCGTACGGCATCAACAACCGCCACAGATTCGGATCATTCCTGCGAAGCCAGTCATTCAGACCGCGACGGGCCTTCCAGTACCTGCCTTTCGCCAGCTCAAAGGACTTTCGCAGTTCCGTGTGAATCGGCTGTGCGCGTCGCGCCTCCAGCTCCCGCCGCGCCTCGGCGACGGCGTCCGATCGAATCTGCGCCTCTCGCTGCCGCTGATTCTCCTTCCAGAGCTGGTAACCGGACTTGTCGCGCGGCTTGAAGCGAAGATCGTTGATGACGACATCATGCAGCGCGCTGATCGCCTCGCGAAACCGCACGGGATCCTTCAGCGGCGCGTCGAACGCCACACGATCCCTCGACAGGTCCGGCGCAAATTGCAGGATGCGCGATCCCGCCGCCTGGCGAATCGCGCTGCTCCCGTAATAAGCGGTCCGCACCTGCATCACGCCGCCCCCCCCATCGCTTGTGGAGCCTCGAGCTCGGGGATGATCCGCGCCACGATGGCCGCGTGAGCCGGCTCGCGCGAGAGCATTGACGCGACGGCGGCCAGTGCGGCCCGCCGCTCCGTCGGACGGATGGACCGCATGGCGATCGCGATGACCGGCAGGAGTCGCTCCGCCTGCGCGGGTTCCCGCTCAATCGCCCGAACGATCTGCCGCAGGGCGTCGGGCTTGCGCCGACCGCCGCGATGCACACTGAGAATCACGGCCGCCCAGACAGGCGCCAGCCGATCCGATTCACATCGCCCCGGCAGACTTCGCCGGCGCTCCAGCCGCTGCACGACGCCGAGCCGCACATCGTCAAACGGCGTTTCAATCAATCGCGTCCACAATGCGGGTTCGTTCCAGCCGAGCGACGATTCGTCGAGCCACGCCAGCGCGGCGCCGCGCATGGGCGCCAACGAGCTGTCAAAAAAGGGCGTGATAAATTCAACGTCGAACAGCGCAAACGTTCCGAGAACAGAGAGGGCCCACTCGCCCATCTCCGCGGCGATCGACGCGCACGCCGCGTTGGCGAGCCCGCTGAGCGCATTCGGGGGAACCGGACGCGTGTTGTGCCGCGTGCGAAGCCACTCCAGGCCAAGCTGTGCGACGGGCGACGGCCGGGCACACGCAAGCGCAACCAGCTGCTCCGTCGTCAGTCGATCCATCGAAACATGCCGCCGCATCGCGTCGCAGATCATCGACAGCGCGCCGTGGTTTGAAACATCCGTCAGCGACAACCACTCATCGATTCCCACGCTCGACAGGGAATCCAGATTGGCGAACGCATCGGCGGCGAAGGACTGCACGCGCTCGTCGCTGTGACCCAGCAGACGAATCAGCCGCGCCGGCGACAGTGACTTCAGAAGTGGCGCGTGATGTTGATGAGTCAATTCGATCGCCCATTGGCGGACCAGACTGCTCTGCGCCGCTCCCACCAAGTCGATCAGGGCATCGAACGCCTCCGTCCGCCGCCACAAGTCGTCGTGATCCGGCGCCGCCCGGAGTTCGCTCAGCGATCGCCCCTCGGCGAGCCGCACGTGTGACGCCGTGAACTCGATCGCCTCGTTCCCTGCGAAACACGCGTGCATCAGCGTCCAGTTATCGATGATGTTCTCGCCCACCTCGAAATCCGCATCTGTGAAGCGCCTGAGCGCATGGGCGATGCCCGGAACGTAGCGATCGGGATTCGAGTACCCCAGGAAGCGAAAATAGCGCCACACGCGCCGCCGCAGGTAATACCGCGTTCGATACGTGAAGAGCCGATCGTCGACGCGTGGGCGATAGTCGTCGGCAGGACCGCCATAGGCGCCCCGGGGCCGCGGTTCCGCAATGTGCGGCGCAATGCGATTGTGCGGGCTGGTCAGGAATTCGCCCTGACGATCGGAGCGCGCAACGCTGTCGAAGTAGTAGCGACGTCTTCGAACCCGTCGAACGACGCGATCGAACGCAACGGCGCAGACGCCCATGATCTCGTCGTCCCCGCGCTCTTCGGCGTGTTTGAACAGGCGTTTGACGACGAGTTCATGCCCGCGGCAGTCGAGGGGTTCTTCAAAATAGGCGATAATCTGGCGCCGCGCCCAGTCGCGCGTGTCGCTCTTCAACCGCTCGACGACGGTCGACAACAGCGTCGGAACGCGCACGTTGCGCAGATATGACAACAGCCGATCGTCCTCGGCGGCGAACAGTTCGTCGAGAAGAATTCTGGATGGCGTGCCCGATTCGCCCATCACACGATGACCCGTCGCATTCCCCTGCGCGCCGTCCGAACGGATCGGCGACCCGGTTCGTACCATACCGGGAGGGTGATGTCGTTGGCAAGCGCCAAACGATCGTCGTGCGCCGAAGTCTGACGTGAGTTAAGGACAGACGTTTCCGAGTTCCGCCTCGAACAGATGGACGTCGGCGACATCGACGACGTTGTCGCTATTCAGATCGCCGAACAGCCCCACGCCCGTCATTCCGAACTGCGTCTGAAGCAAGGCAAAGTCGAGCATATCGACATCGCGATCGAAGTCGAAATCCCCCTCGCACGGCGCATTCAGCGGTGTCAGCTTGTACGCCGCGCCGCAGGCCGACGCGTCTGACGGACCGATCGGCTCGATGCGCACCCAATACACGCCCGGATTGAGGAACAGGAAGATATTGACGGGTGAACACGCGTTCACGGTCGCGCCGTCAATCAGGAAGCCGGGGCATCCGTTGGTGGCGTCGAGGAACAGCGCCTGTGCCGGGGATTCGGATTCGAATCGATAGGAGAAGTCGCTCGCCTCTGTCAGTTCGACCTGATACCAATCGACATCAACGACGATATTCTCGCCATCGAAATTGATCCCCGTCGTCCCGCAGTGAACTTCGCCGGGGATCATCGGCGTGAAAATCGGCGACGCCTGATCACAGCCGTAATTGGTGACGTCCACAAAACCGGCGGAACAGTCAGGCTCCCCTTCCGATATCCCCATCGGATCGCAGAACACTTTGCACCCGCATTCGATGCAGGAGGAATCGACGCCGAGAAAGACGCCAGACAGGCTTGAACAATCGTCGCTCGTGATGAACTGACACGCCAGCCCGTTGAGACAGCAGGCGCCCTTCGGAACCCCGCAATCCGCAATCGCGGCCAGACAGGTCTGATTCGCCACAAAGCGATCGTCCGGTCCGACACAATTCTCGATCGGCGTGTTGTTCGTGCAGGCGCCGTTCTGCTGATTGCAGCACGCGCCGAACGCCCCGCCCGGCGAGCCGAGCAGGCAGAACGCAAAGTCCGCGTTGTGCCGGAAAGGTCTGGGGTAGTCGGTAATCTCGCGCACGGAACCACCGCCCGTCGCGCTCGAATACGACCACAGAAAATAGCATGTCGGATCACCATAGCCCACGATGGATATCCACCCGCGCGTCATCGCGACGGGTTCGATCAGCTCGACTTCGTATTCATTGACCTCGGATTCGTAATAGACGATTCCTGTCGGTGTGCGAAGCGCCGGGATGAACTGCGAAGAGACGACCGGCCCGGGGTCACCTCCCTGATCCTCGTAGAACTTGATCTCGAAATCCGGGAGCGGCTCCTCGCATTCCACAAAGGCCGTGGGATTGATCGGCTGAAGATCGAAGCCATAGAAACGCACATGCGTGATGACGCCGTTGACGCCCTCAAAGTCGTCATACACGACGGCGCCCCTGGAATTCTCCGACGTGTAGGCCGGCGTACGATCGAAATAGTCCGCCAGCGGCTGCGCAAAGAGCGTATTCGACGGACACGTCGGCGGCGGCGGACACTCGGCGCACGTGGTCCCGGCGCCGATCCAGTTCCAGCCCTCATCGACGCATTCCGCCTGCGTCAGTTCAACGCAGAGGCTGTAGCCCATGCAGCAGCCGCCCGTGGGCGCCCCGCAGGTCGCCTGAACGAACTGACAGACGCCGTTGGGAACATACGTCTCATTGGGCCCCTGGCAGTCGGCCTCCAGGACACCATCCTCGCAGGTCAGCGCCCGCGTCTGGTCGTTGCCGCAACAGGCGCCGATCTCCACGCCGCAGGCGGGCGACAGATCCGCGCACAACGTGTCCGGCGTGAATCGCTGTGAAGGGCCCAGGCAGTTGACGATCTCAACGTTGTCTGTGCACGCGCCGACGGCGTCGTCACAACAGGCGCCGAACACACCGGAATAGGTACCGCGGATACACACCGCGAGGTCGATCGACTGTTCAACCTCGGCGCAGCCGGCGCAGACGGAGAAGTTGTCGCCGGGGCTTCTCGTCGGCGCCCACACGAAGTTGCAGAGCGGATCGCCCATGCCCAGGATGGAGATCCAGCCACGGGTGAGCACGCAGGCTTCCGGCAGAATCACCTCGTATTCGTTGAGCTCGAATCCATCAATGTAGTACACGCCCGTCGGCGTTCGCGTCGCCGTCAGCGTGTAATCACAGATTGCTTCGGCCGGTCGATCGCCGAGGTCCGGATGAAACGATATCTGAAACGTGTTGTCCGTTTCGACACACTCGTCAAACTGCCCGCTCGGCGGAATGCCGAGATCAAACCCCCAGAACGTCACCTTCGTGATCGGGCCGACCAGCCCCGAAAAACGCTCGTAAAACCGAGTTCCCGCGCTCAGTTCCGACACGCCGGCCGACTGGAACTGAAATGGATTGGCGGGTCGCTGCGCAAAGAGCGAGTCCCCAGGGCAGCCCGACAACAACGGGCAGTCCGCGCAGGCGGTATCGGGGCCCAGCCATCGAAGGCCTTCCGTCAGGCAGCCCAGCTCCGTCGTGATATCGCACGTCGACTCCCCATAGCAGCATGCGCCCGTCACGGCGCCTCGCGGCGCCCCGTTCTCGTTTCCCAACGGCCCTGCTGACGATTCGTCAGATGTTGAGGTCAGGATGGGCGAAACCGGCGGAGAATCCGCATGCGCGAATTGTGATGCAGCCAGGAAGAGTATCGAAATGAGCGCGCAATGGATGACCGATCGATTCATGTCGGCAAAGCCTCCCGGGTTGGCCTACTCGGAGAATCGGCTCAGTAATCCGAGCTTTTCGCGTTGCTGCGAAAAGAACGCGAAAATGGCGGCTTCACAGAGAAATCGTTGAATCCGCCAATCGACAACGTTAGCATGAAACGGACCTCTGTTTCAAGCCAAAGTTGCGAATCAACCGATCGATCGCACGAACAGGGCTTGAGCGAAACCACCTTTTCCGGCGAGCCAGTCACGGAGACGTTGTGCATGCCCAGCCGCCTTGCCTCCGCAATCGCAGCCTCGATCGCCCTCCTGACCTGCAGCACGCTTCCGGCCGATGGTGTTGTGACGGTTCGCCTGCGCTCATCTCAGGCCAATGCAACGCTATTGCCCGGCGCAACAATCGACTGGCGAATCGAGGTCGAAGTCTCGCAGGGTGACAACGCGGGCCTGGCCCTGTTTCTCGCCGATCTCACGCAATCGCCCGCCAATCCGCAGGTATTCGATATTCCGCCGGCCGCGAGCGTTCCGCCGCAGATGCAGAACTTTGACGCGCCCAATGGTTACGCCAATCCCGGCGCCGGCTACGTCGGTGTTCAGGTCGGCGATCCCGGACAGCGAAACCTCCGCCAGATCGGCGGCGCCCAGAATGGCTTCGGCCAGGCGGGGACGACGATGGGGCAATCGACAAATGTCGTCGCCGGCGTCGGTCAACCCGGACCCATCATCGTCGCGGATGGCGCCTTCCCGGCGCCCGGCGTTCCCGGCTCGTATTCGATCCTTCTGGAGAACGTCGTCGCGAACACCTTCGTGTCCGTCAATACGGCGCCGGCCGTGTCGCCGGCCAGCCCGGCCGCAGTGCTCCCTGTCGAATCGATGCTGACTTTCACTGTTGACGACACGACGCCGCTTCGTGGCGATATGAACTGCGACGGTATTGTCGATTCTCGTGACGTGGCGCCCTTCTCCGTCGCCCTGACGGACGCGGCCTCCTATCCGGGCATGTATCCGTTCTGCATGATTTCTCAGGCGGATGTCAACAACGATACATCCATCGATACCAACGACATCAGCGAATTCGTCGCCTGTCTGCTCACGGGTTGCCCCTGATTCCGGGACCGCCCGCGTTTTCATTCAACGTAGCCAATCGATCAACTCTTGTAGGAGGGGAAGACCATGATTGACCTTGCTTCCACGCGCTCTCGACTGATCGTCGGGGCGCTCGTCGCAGTTGTCATCACCTGCGCGAACGTCGCCAGGGCGCAAAGCGGCGCCTGCTGTCTCAACGGAATGTGTACCGATGTCGTCGGGCCCCTCGCCTGTACCGGCCCCGGCGGCATCTACCTTGGAGAAGGAACCGCCTGCGAATCGGATGGCTATCTGTGCGACTTCGGCGCCTGCTGCACGGGCGAAGGATGTCTCCAGCTGCTCCAGATCGAGTGCAATCAGGCGGGCGGCGTCTTCCAGACGGGCGCCGAGTGCGGTGAAGGATTCTGCGGCGCCTGCTGCACGCTGGAAGGCCAGTGCATCGACTCCACATCGGACCAATGCGCCAATCTGGACGGGGCCACGTTCTTCGCCGGCCAGACCTGCGAAAGCAATCCATGCGGTCCGCCGCCAACGGGCGCCTGCTGCGACAACAGCGCCTGCTTCGACAACATCCTTGAAGACGCCTGCGTCAGTGGCGGCCGCCTCTGGGCGGGCCCCAACACGACGTGCAATGACGAGCCGCTCCCCTGCGATGCCGGCGCCTGCTGCGTTGGTACAAACTGCGTCTTCGTGATTCCGGCGCAGTGCGCCAGCCAGGGCGGTCAGTTCCTGGGGGGCCCCTGTTCCTCAGGCGCCTGCGCCCCGCCCAGCGGCGCCTGCTGCTCCGGCACGAATTGTGTCATCACGATCCCCGAAAACTGCACGGAGGAACTCGGCCGCGTCTATCTGGGCGACGGAACAACATGCGAAGGCGATCCCTGCGGCGAACCCATGGACCCGACGGGCGCCTGCTGCACAGAGTCCTTTGGCTGCCTCAACGATGTCACCGCCACGCAGTGTGCCCTGAGCAACGGCCTCTACGCCGGAAACAACACGACCTGTGCGAGCGGCATCTGCGATCTCGGCGCCTGCTGCCGCGGATCGACCTGCACGTTCGACTTCCAGATCGCCTGCATTCAGGCCGGCGGTGAATACCTCGGAAGCGGCGTGACCTGCGAGAACTTCCCCTGCGGACTGCCGCCTGTCGGCGCCTGCTGCCGATTCGAAGGCGGTTGCGAGAACGATGTGGCCGCCTCGGCCTGCACCGGGTCCGACAGCTGGCTTGGCGCCGGAACACAGTGCACGGCCAACGCCTGCACTCCCGGCGCCTGCTGCAACGAAAGCGGCTGCTCGGATATCTCTGAAGCGGAGTGCGGCGCCATCGGTGGCCTGTTCATTCCGGGACAGGATTGCGCCAGCGGCGCCTGCAACGCCGGCGCCTGCTGCCTCGACGGGTTCTGCGGAATGGCGCCCGCATTCAGCTGTTTCCTCGCCGGCCGCACCTTCATCGGCGCGGGGGTTCCGTGTGATCCGAATCCCTGCCTGCCGTGCGCCACGTGCCATGGCGACGCCGACGAGAACGGCGAAATCAACGGCCTGGATATCGAAGCGATGGTCGACTGCCTGCTCGGCGCCGATCCCCTCACGTGTAAATGCGCCGACATGAACATGGACGGAACCGTCGGCCTCGACGACGTCAGCGCGTTCGCCACTGTCGTGCTTGCCGGCGGCGTCTGCGAAGGCGGTTGATTCCGGCGGAAACTTCGCCGTCCGTTTCATCAATCGAACCGGCGTTCCCTCGTGACGACAACAGGCGTCCCGAGGAACGCCGGTTTTTCCCTGCCTGAATCTCTGAACGCTGACGCGGCTAACGCGTGGGCGCGCGCCGACCTCGCCGCCGGCTCGGACGCGCGTCCAGCGTCGTCCTGAGGCTGGCGGTCAGCACTGCGATGAGCATGTTGAACGCGCGCCGTTTCCCGGCGCCGACAAAACGCTGATTCACTTCCAGCTCGATACCCAGGTATTCCGTCGTTCCGAACCGCCTGCGAAACGCCGTCGTCAGACCGTCCGCGGCGCCGCGATAGGGATAATTCAGGCGCACACGAATCGCCGGATCCAGCGATCGAATGGCGTCCCGCCAACGGCGACAGAATGACGCCTCGGCCCTGCGCCGCGGATCATACAGCAAGCCCACATCCGCGTTCCGCAACACGCCGTTCATCTGCGGTGTAAACGTGTGCGCCCCGATGTGCAGCGCCGTCCCGTTGGATTCAACCGCCTCACGCACCGCCGCCTCAACGCGAGACCGATGCGTCTCATAGACGGATGTGATCAACGCGCGCCGATCCGCCCGCGACAGCGATTTCGAGAACTCCGAAAACAGACTTGGATGCCAGGGCGATCGATTGACCTCGATCAGCAGCCGAGTGATCTCATGTACAACGATCGGCGCATCAACCGCGTCGGCTATCCGGCGCCCCAGCGTCAGTGACCCCGGATCCCAGCCTCGATGTGACGCCAGCGCCCGCCTGGCCGCCGCGCCCTGAAACAGCGACGCGAAGGCGCGCGGTGTGCGATTGCCCGCGTGTTCACAGGAAACAACGACGCCCCACGCCCTAGGCATCGAACAGCGTTCCCGCCTGCAGACAGTCGCAGAGTTCCCGATAGGCGCCCTCGATCGTCCGTCGATCCGGCGCGTCCCCGAGGCGCCGCAGGAGGCGCCGCGACAACGGTCCCTTCTCGACGACGACGTCCATCGCGTTTCGCGATCTCTCGGAGACAGCCACCCTCACGTTCGTAACTTCGACAAGATGTCGCCAGATGTCGCGGACCGTGTATCGCGCCGTGCCCTCGAGCCCGAGCGCCCTGAGATAGTCCATGTTCTCGATGATCGCGAGTTCGCCTTCCTCGATGACCTGCAGATGCAGCTCGGCCAGCGCCCCGACACTCCACGCCTTCTGACGCTCGAATGGGCAGAATCGTTCATCAACGATCGCCCGCAGCGCCGCCACGATCATCTGCAGAATGGCGATGTCCGCCGCCGGGCACTCCTGGACGTCGAGGGTGCGGATCTCGATGGCGCTGCGATCGAATCGCGCAATCGCGCCGCGCGCATTGGCCCACTCGAACTGCAGGATTCCCTCCGGGTCATGCGGCGCCAGATCCTTGTAGATGTGCTGCAGAATCATCCGATCGTATTCCGCTCGCGAGAACGCCGCCTCGGGAATGACCTGCCCGGAGACGGAGGGGATCTTTCGCGAGTTGTAGCGATAGGTTTCGAGCCGCGTGTCGATCACGCCTGTCGGCGCTCCATCCATCACGGGTGAGCTGGCGGCCAGCGCCGGCAGGATGGGCATCAGCAGACGAATCGCGGCGTGCAGCCGGCCAAACTCGTCGTCTCCGGAGAACGGCAGATTCAGGTGTGTCGATTGCAGGTTGGACCATCCGTGTCCCCGACAATCGAAAATGCGATTGAACGCCTCGTACACGGGGCTGTATTCGTGGGGCCACAGCTTCGTCTGCGTGTGTGGATCCATCCACGGGTGCATGGCCGTCGGCATGAGGCGGCCGCCGTGCGCATCGAGGATTTCGTTGATCCGCCGAACGTCGGCGTCGAACTTCTCGGCGAGATCCGTCAGCTTCCCCGCCGGACCGTTCGTCTTCAGTTCGATGACGTGAAGGGCGAGTTCGTTCGACCAGCTCAGCTCGCCCATTTCCACTTCGGATTCGTAAGCCCCCGCAATCGCGTGCAGGACGCGATCGGACGCGGGAAAGACGTCGAGCGTCTTCGCGTCGACGATCATGTACTCCAGCTCAACGCCGAAGCAGTCGAACAAGTGGTAGTCAGCGCTCACGAACGATCTCCATTCACGCCTTTTTTCTTCTGAACGCGGGCGGCGAAGACCCGCATGACGGCATCGTAGAGTTCATTCTTCAGGATTCGATCTTCGTATCCCGCGTCGATGCTGGGATTGTCGTTGACTTCGATGATATACGCCTTGTTGCGGACAAACTTCAGGTCAACGCCGTAAAGGCTGTCGCCGATCAGTCGGGCCGACGCGACGGCGGCCTTGAGCACGGCCTTGGGGACATCGATCAGAGGAACGGCTTCGACGTCACCGTAGGACTCCGACCCGCCGTTGGCGTTACGAATCTGCCAATGCTGTTTGGCCATGAAATAGCGGCAGGCGTACAGCGGCTCGCGATCGATCACGCCGATGCGCCAGTCGTAATCCGTCGGCATGAATTCCTGGGCGACGAGCATGTCGCTCTTGGCCAGGATTCGATCGATCGTTTCGTCGAGCGCCTCGGGCGTTTCCGCCTTGTACACGCCCTGTGAAAACGAGCTGTCGGGCAGCTTGAGAATGCAGGGATAGCCGATCTCCTCAGCTACGCAGTCCCGATTCTTCCGATGGACGATCAGGGTCCTGGGAATCGCGATCCGATGACGCGCCAGGAGTTCCGTCAGGTAAACCTTGTTGGTACAGCGGGCGATCGAGTCGGCGTCGTCGATGGACACAAGCTCATTGGCGATCGCCCGCCGGGCGAAGCGATACGTGTGGTGATTGACCTGCGTTGTTTCGCGGATGAACAGCGCATCGAATTCGGCCACGCGATCGTAATCCGATCGCGTGATGAACTCGACGGCGAATTTCTGTCGCCTGGCGGCTTCGGCGAACTTGCGGAGCGCCGCCTTGTTCGAGGGCGGCAGCGGCTCGTCATCGTTCACGAGGATCGCCATGTCGAACTGTGTTCGGCTCGACCGCTTGGCCGGGAACCGATTGCGCTTGAAGAACGTCTCCGCTGACTCTATGACGAAACCGCGATGGGCTTCCGAAATGTCGTCGCCCGAGATCGCGCGAATCGACCGCATCCGCCAGGCTTCCCCGTCCCACTCGAACTCGGCGCGCAGCAGCGGCGCCTGGAACGTGTTGAAGAGCCGCAGGCTCAGTTCGTCGTATCGCTTCGCCAGGTTCCGGCCGAAGTAAATACTGAGCGCGAAGGTCGGCGACTTGATTCCCCGCAGGCTCTTCTGAATCAGCTCGTCGATTTCCTCCGCCATGAACCGGGAAATCGAAGGTGTCTGAAGATCCTGAATCGTCGTGATGCTCGGCAGCGGTTTGTGCCCCCGCGCGAGCGCCAGCAGCGACACGTAATATCCCATGCTCTGGTACTTGTACGAACGACAGAGGTTGAACACCTTCAGCGATCGTGTCGTACTGTACGCCGGATCTGTCAGGTAATCCCTCGCCGATACGACAGGGACGCCCGGAACATGCAATGACCAGTTTTTCGGATTGTTGACGACGATCAGATTCGCCACGTGTGCAGCCCTTTGCGTCAGAACGACGCGTCGAACGATCTAAGACTTCTGTTCGATAATCAGCAGGTTGGCGTCATAGGTGACGACGCCGAGCAGTATAGCGCCCAACACCCGCTCGATCGACTCCGAGTAGAAATGCGTATGCGAGAACGGATTCGTCGCCAGCGGATCCGCGACGACAACCTCCCGCTGCGACTTGTCATATCCGCACAGAACGACAAAGTGCCCCACGGGCGTGCCGCGAATATCATCTTCCGTGTTCGTGGCGCCGATCTCGCGCACGCTTCGATAGAGATACGTCGCGCTGAGCCCCGTCACGATGGGCAGCCCCTGCTTCAGTGGTTCGCGAATGAGCTTCGCCGTCAGATCGCGAAACCTGAGCTCGCCACCGAGCCGAATGAACTCGAGATAACCGGCGATGGCGCCACGGAGTTTCGGATCGGGCTTGGCGTCCGCCTGCGCCCGCAGTTTCTCAGCAATGTCCACACCCCGCACGGCGAACCATGTTGGATCGAATACGTGCAGGTTGTACGTGTAAATCGTCGCGCTGTAGCCGCGACGCAGGGCATGACAGGCCAGATAGACCGCGAGCGTGCCACCTTCGCCGAGGGCGTCCACTTCCTCGATAACGCGGTCAAGCGGAATCGTGTCTTCGTAATAGTTATAAACGGCATGCAGGCATGTCGGACCACATGTCGTCTCGTTCGGTTGTGCGGAAATACTGAAATCGAGCTGTGCCTTCAAGCCTCTTGCGGTCCTCGCTACGGGTCGTCGCCGCAGATACTAGCACAACGCGCGGCGACATCCAGTGGAAAGCCAGGGGCGACTTCCGAATTTCGAATCGCCGCCGACGCCGTCAGCCGGCCGTCTTTTTTTGAAAGACCGCCTGCCGCTTGATCGGGACGTAGCCGAGCCGTTCGTAGAATCGATGCGCCGACGCCCGAACCACGTTCGACCGCAAACGGATATCCGTCAGGCCGTTCTCGGCGGCCCAGTCCTCCGCCTGTCGGACCAGCGCCGCCCCAACGCCCTGTCCACGGGCCGACTCGTCCACGACCAGCCCGACGATCTCCGCAAAGGGGCCCGACTCCAGAAGCGTTCTTCGCGATATGTGAATCCAGCCCACGACGTCGCCCGTCGCATTTTCGCGGACAAAGACCGCGTCGGCGCCAGAGGCCTCGATCTCGGAGAATCGCGCGGTGAGGGAATCGGCCGACGACGGATAGCCGAGCTGCGCCGACAGCCGAAGCACGGCGGGCAGATCCGCGGCTCGACATTTTCGCAAAGCGGCGTCGTCGGCCATGGGTGAGCTCAGTGCCTGAAATGGCGTACGCCGGTCACGACCATCGCAATGCCGCGTTCATTCGCGGCGGCGATGACCTCGTCATCCCGCTTGCTGCCGCCCGGCTGGATGATCGCCGTGACGCCCGCCTCCGCGAGAATGTCGAGTCCGTCGTGGAACGGGAAAAAGGCGTCGCTGGCCGCCACGGCGCCCGCGAGCTTTTCGCCGTGGCCATTCTCCCGGGCAAGCCACGTGGCGATCCGGCAGCTCATGACGCGGGACATCTGACCCGCGCCATTGCCGATCAGCATGCCGTCCCTGCAGATTGTGATGGCGTTGCTCTTTGTGTGCTTGCAGACGAGCCACGCCATTCGCAGATCCGTCATCTCCTTGGCGCTTGGCTTTCGTTCCGTCACGACGCGCCAGTCTGATTCGTTCAGCCCCACGAGATCGGGCGTCTGAATCAGCATGCCGCCGGCGATCCGCCTGACGTCGAAGCTCTCGTCCGTCGGGGCGTCGTCGATCATCCCGACTTCCAGCAGGCGCGCCCGCTTGCCCCATTTCTTTGCAGTGCGAATGATCTGAACCGCGTCCTCGTCAAAACCAGGGGCGACGATCACTTCGACGAAGAACGCCTGCGGCGGATGCTCGCAGCCATTCGATGTCGAATCCTGCCTGAACAGCTGCAGCGTGCCCATCACCGTTTCAGCAAAGGCCGCATCCACGCGGAAATTGACGGCCAGAATTCCGCCCATCGCCGCATTCGGATCCCCCAGGTAGGCCCGGCGATAGGCCTCGACCGGGTCCTTTGCCAGGCCGACGCCGCACGCGTTCGTGTGCTTGATGAACACACACGTCGGGATCGTCGGTTTCGCCTCGACGGGCTCCAGGATGTCGACAACGCCCTCCACGTCCTCGCCCGGATTCCGGGCGGGCAGGCCCAGCTCCCGATGGATCTCGGCGCAGAGATTCACGGCGGCGTCGGCGTCCACGTAGTTGTTGTACGACATCGCGATCGTCTCGCCCTCCTCGTCTTCACCGACGGCGTGACCGTCCGTGGAGGTGAGATCGAGCGGATTCGTGTCGCCGTACATCGACAGCATCTCGGCGCCCTGATGTGAATTCTCGCCGTAGCGAAGGGCGCCCCAGCTCCAGAGCCGGATCGTGTGCACGAGCGGATTGTCATCCTCGCTGTCCCGGCTGAGCCACGACGCCACGACGGAATCGTAATGCCCCGTCTCCCAGAAGGCGCCGAATCCGTTGGACTTGTAGAGATCCCGCCAGCCCTCCTCGTCATCTTCATCGCGATAGGTGCGCATGGCGTCAACGACCACGTCATACAGATGCGCCTGGTCAACGACGAGCACGTGCCTGTGATTCTTGGCCGCGGCGCGAAGCATGCAGGGACCGCCGATGTCGATCATTTCGATCGCCTCGTCGAATGTGCAGTCTTCGCGATTGATCGTTTCTTCAAACGGGTAGAGGTTCACGACGACCATGTCGATGGGCCGAATGCCGTGCTCCTGCAACTGACGCATGTGCACGGGATTGTCGCGATCGGCCAGGATACCGGCGTGGATCTTCGGATGCAGCGTCTTCACGCGGCCATCCAGCATTTCCGGAAACCCCGTGACCTGCTCGACCATCGTGACAGGAACGCCGTCCGCCTTCAGATGCTTCGCCGTCCCGCCGGTCGATATGATCTCGATGCCGAATTCATCGACAAGCGTCCGGGCGAATTCGCTGACGCCCCGCTTGTCATACACGGCGACCAATGCTCGTTTGATGGTGATTTCGGCCATCGGAGTCCCTCGTTCAAGTGGCGCCCGCGCGTCGGCGAACTGAAAAAAAGCGGCCGATTCGCCGCTCGAGCGAACCGACCGCTAAGGGTATCCGATTGTCGGCCGCTGGCAATCAGCCCGGGCGGCCGGGGAACGTTTCACGTCGGCGTTCAGACGCCGACGCGCGATGGATCACCAGTCGTCGTCGTCCCCGTCGTCGTCATCGTCGTCCTTGTCCTTGCCCTTGCCCTTGTCGCCGTCCTTGTCTGAATCATCCTCGTCGGCGTCCTTCTTGCTGTCGTCATCGCCGCCATCGTCGTCGCCCCAGACGTCGTCATCATCGTCATCGTCTTTCCTGGGCTTGGCTTCTTCTTTGGGCTTCTCTTCCTTCCTGACGTCCTTCGGCTTGGCCTCGCCCGTGGGCTTCACGAGATTCCGCACGCCGACTGGAGTCCGGTTGCTCGTGCTGACCAGCCAGTCATCGTCATCGAGGAAAGAGTAGGAAGGTCGCTCCGAGGCGCGGCTGGATTCCGCCCGGGCCTTCGCCGCGGCTTCGCGCTTCGCCTTCGCCTCGGCCAGGAGCGTATTCAGTTCCCGCGCCCGCTTGTCATTCTGCAGAACAAGCGCGAGCTGCGCCGGCTGGAGATACGGGGCGTCCTTCGGTCGAAGACACGTCAGCCTGCCCGACTGCGTGCCGAGGATGACCAGTTGATTCTCGACGTTCGCCAGCGCGTAGTCGGCGGAGGGAATCGCCACTGTGGCGACTTCCTGACCGTCGGCGACCTTCAGGCGGACCAGGCGACGCGTCGAGGGTTCCCACAGATAGGCCTCATCATCCATCCGCGCCAGGAAGTCCGCGGAGCCGGGACGATTCCACTTGATGGCGCCGTCCTCGACACTGACGGCGTAGAGTCCGTCCGAGGTCCGCTGGAAAATCAGGTCACCCGAGACGATCGGCGCCACGACGGGCGCCTCATCGAATCGCTGCTGCCAGATGCGATCGCCGGCCAGTCTCGGAGAGTTGTCCGGATTGACGCGCTGCAGGCAGTAAAGCGAGCGATCGGCCGAGGCCACAAACACGTGGTCCTTCGTCACGACAGGAGGCACAAAGATGGCGCCGTCCGTGTAGAACTCGAAGATCTTGTCCCGGCGTCGCTGCGTCGCGGCGGCGCATCGGCCGTCCTGATCGCAGAAATACACGTTGTTCTCAAAAAGCACCGGCGCGGCGGACATGTTGCGCGGCGTCGTGACCTGCCAGTTCTGGAACCCCGACAGGAATCGAATCGAGTACATCCGCTGGTTGGCGGCGCCGAAGAACAGGTCTTCATCGTTCGCCACGGCCGGGCTGCTCGGCGCAAACGGCAGTTTGACGGCGTCGATCGGCACGCCGATGTCGGCCCAGACTTTGTCACCCGATCGAACGTGCGTCGTTCGTTCGTCCTGCAGAATCTGTCCCTTGCTGATGCGATCGCCGATGACTGTCACCCGCAGTCGTGCAATCGGCGCCGCGCCGATCGACGCGGAATCACCGGCGCCGACGATATCCAGCACATCGTCCAGTCGCACGCCATGAGCGCGCCCCAGCGAGATCTCCGCGGTATCGTGCTGAACCGTAATGATGACGCCGCGAAGCTTGCGCGGCTGCTCCGCCGGAAGCCCCGTGCGACGATCAATGACCTTGACCGATCCGGGCCCCGTGAAGAACGCGTAGCTGTCTGAATGTGTCGGAGGAAGAACCGTCTGTCCCGGCTCGCCGACACGCGACACCCAGCGAACGACGCCGGTCCCGGCGTGAATCACAACAGCGATGTTCGACGGCGTCATCAGATAGATGTTGTCGTCGACAAGTGTCGTCTGCCCGGCAAACTCCCCCGCAGGCAGCGGCGCGTCGGCCTTCCAGAATGTCTGCATGCCCAGGCGCTCGGCGTCCTCCGGCTTCACCAGCGATTGAGCAAAGCTCGGGACCGCGGGGCCAACCAATGAGCATAGAAGGGTCGCAACAGCGACGCGGGTGGTGATCATCATCTTGCAAAGCTCCTCGCGGCGGGAAAGGCGGAGGCGATCGGCCTCGGCGCTCACCTACATCTGGCGGGATTCGTGGGTCGCTCGTCCCCCCCGGGGCACGGCGGCGCAATCGACGTAAAGTCGTCCCACCCAATGTAATAGGGCTCACGCCGCAGGGTCAAGCAAATCGGGCAAGGTCCCGCCGGATGACCGCGATTTATAGGCCAGTGCGCGACGGAGCGTCCGCAAATGAAAATCTCGGCCAGACGCTCGAAAACCGCCCGCCGGATCGGCGCAAACGCGCCGGCCGCCCGCAGTCATGGTCCGACAATCCTGACAACGAAGTATGGTCGGCCGTAAGACTTGCAAATGCTGCGCGACGCGGGGATAATCAAGCATCGCTGCCGAGCGAATGGCCAACACGGCCAGGACCGAGCATCGGACGCCGGCGGCTACCTTCCCGCCTCCGAGTGAGCGAAAGCCCAGCGCTTTTCGACGCCAATCGGAGCCGACAGACTGCAAACGCCCCGAGGGGGGGCTTGAGAGAGAGAAGCTTAGCACACAAGCATTCCACCGGCGGCAGCCGAGCTTTCAATCGTTGACGATCCGGAGGTTACGTCGTGAGCGTCCTGACCAAACTGTTCGTGTTGATTCTGACTGTGTTGTCCATTGCCCTGAGCATGCTCACCATCGGCACCATGGCCGCGCAGCAAAACTGGAAGCAGAGCGCCACTGATTACAAAGGTGAGGCCACTGCGGCCATCGCGCAGCTCGACGCTGTCACGGCGAGCAACGCCCTTGAACAGCAGCGAGCCGTCGCCCGCCTCGAAAGCATGCAGGCGGAGATCACCAAGCTGCGAAACGATATCAACGACTATCGCATCCAGCTGGCCAACTCTCAGCAGAAGATCGCCAGCACGACGAACCAGCTCAACAACGAGCAGGCCCAGGCCACGAGCCTTGCCGAGCACAACAAGATGCTCGAAGGCGCCCGGACCCGCGAGCAGGAACTCGTCGCCAAGCTCTCCGAACGCAACTCGCGCCTGACCCGCGAGAACATTGACCTGAATGATCGCGTCAAGGAACTGACGGCCAACATGGCCATGGCCCAGTCCCGCGTCCGAGCCCTCAAGGAGCAGCTCGGTGGCGGCATGGGCGCGCAGCTCGGCGCCGCCGAGCCGACGCAGATCCCCGGCGGTCCCGCCATCGTTCAGGCCTACACGCCGAGCGCGTCGGCCCCCGTCGGTCTCTCCGACATCACGGCGCCGATCCGAGGTGAAGTCACGGCCGTTCGCGGCGACCTTGCCGAGATCTCCGTGGGCAGCGCCGATGGCGTCGGACACGGCATGCGTTTCCTGCTCTATCGACGCACGGGCGCCTCGCCGAAATACGTCGGCACGCTCCGCATCACGGCCGTCGAGGCGAACGCCGCCGCCGGCGTGATCGAGCAGTCGGAAGGTGACATCAGCGTCGGCGATGCGGCCCGCGACCAGGCCAGCTTCGCGATGGGTGGCTGATCGAACGAACCGGGGACGCCGCACTTCGCCGGCCGCCGGACACCGGTGGGCGAAAGTCCGGCGAGTTTGAAGAAACGCTCGGCGATAAATACGAACGCCGACAACCACTTAAGACTTGGGAGTGACAGCGATGGCCAATATGCCCGGTGGCGCCTACCGATCAAGCGGCGGCAAGGCGGACAACGACATCTACACGGCGCTTGTGATCATCGCCTGCTGCGTGGTCGGTCTCGCCGTCGGATTCGTCTCCTACAAGGCGATCGAACTCCTCGGATCGCTCCCGAGCTTCAAGCTCTGATTCCGGCGCCTCCCGGCGCCTGTCTCGCTCGGCGCATCTGCGCCGAGCAACATTTCACAAGCTTCGTTTTCACACGCAACAATTTCCTGACCTTCCGATGACGCGCCGACGTAGGACGTGTAGAATGCGTCGCAGTTGAGGAAGCGTTTGCAGGCCTCTGCGCCGTTAGCCATATCGGCGATCCAACCGTTTCGACCATAAGCAGAGAGGGACCTCGGCTTTGCTATTCGACTCCCTGATGGGCATGTTCAGTGTCGATATGGGAATCGACCTGGGCACGTGCAACACGCTCGTATGCGTGAAGGGGGAAGGTATCGTCCTGAACGAACCTTCCGTCGTTGCCGTGCGCAAGGGGACGAACCAGGTTCTGCAGAACGGCAACGCCGTTGGTCTCGTCGCCAAGGAAATGCTCGGTAAAACGCCGGGCAGCATCTCCGCCATCAGACCGCTCAAGGACGGCGTCATCGCCGACTTCGATATCACTGAGGCGATGCTCGGTTACTTCATTCGCAAAGTACACGGCGGACGCAGCCGATTGATTCGCCCCCGCGTTGTCATCGCCGTTCCCTCCGGCATCACGGCCGTCGAGAAGCGCGCGGTCTACGGCTCCGCCGAACGCGCCGGCGCGCGACGCGTCTATCTGATTGAAGAACCCATGGCCGCCGGTATCGGCTCGGGACTTCCGATCGCCGAGGCCCGCGCCAGCATGATTGTCGACATCGGCGGCGGCACGACCGAAGTCGCCATCATGTCACTCGCTGACGTCTCCGTGGCACAGTCAATCCGTGTCGCCGGCGATGACATGGACGAGGCGATCATCGCCCACATGAAGCGAACCTATAACCTCCAGATCGGTCCACAGACGGCCGAGTGGCTTAAGATCGAAATCGGTTCCGCCTCCCCGCTCGACCAGGAAGTGTCGGTCGACGTGCGCGGCCGTGACATGATCAGCGGACTTCCGCGAAAGACCGTCGTCACGAGCCAGGAGATTCGCGAGGCCCTTCGCGAGCCGATCAGCCATATCCTGGATACCGTGACCCACACGCTGGAGAGCTGCGAGCCGGAGCTTGCGGCCGACCTCGTTGACAACGGCATCCACCTCTGCGGCGGCGGCGCCCTGCTCCGCGGTCTGGATTCCGTCATGTCCGATGCGACGGGCCTGACGGTCAAAGTCGTGGACGACCCCCTCTCCTGCGTCGCCCGCGGCACGAGTGTCTATCTCGAGAATCTCGCCGAGTGGAAGGACACGCTCGAGAGCGATCATCACAATCTCTGATCCGACACACTTCGCGATCGCGATTCACTGAATTACCATGGCCCGTCGCATGAGAATCCTGACGGCCAGATTCGTTGTCCCCGTCACGACGCCCGTCATCGAACGCGGCGCCCTCCTGCTGCGCGATGGTCACATTCGCGCTCTCGGTTCGCTCGAGACGATTGCAGGGACCGCCCCGACGGGAACGCCCATCGAGGACCTGGGCGACGCCGCCCTGCTGCCGGGCTTCGTCAATCCGCACACGCATCTCGAACTGACGGCCTATCACGGCGTTCTGCCGCGTGCGCCGCTGTGGGAATGGTTCAACACACTGCTGCCGAGCCGACTGACGCCAGGCGCCGCCGATCGTGAGCTCGCGTCGCTGCGTCGGGGCGCGCAAATGAGCCTCGACGCGGGCGTAACGCTCATCGGCGACATCTCCCGCTGCGGGATCACGGCGTCGGCGCTGGGCGAATCTCCGATCCGGCGTATCTGCTTTGTCGAGCTGATCAGCGGCGCGTCCGCCCCGCCATCCAACATTGCGGAACTTGAGTCCATGTCGGCGGATACCGAGCAGTCGCACGGAGGCGACAGATGCGTGATCGGCGTCACGCCGCACGCCCCCTATACCGTGACGCCGACGGACCTGCGCGCTTCAGTCCAACTCGCGACCCGGCGACGCTGTCCATTGACGATGCACCTGCTGGAGACGATCGAGGAACGTGACTGGCTCCATGGCCGCCCGGGTTTCCTCGCGACATTCCTGAGAGATCGCGGTCTGACGTGCGCCGACCATCAGCCCGACAGTCCGTCCGCCCTGCTCAAGGCGGCCGGCTTTGACGAGTTCCCCGCCCTCTTCGCACATGTGAACTACGACGACGCGGAGACAACATCACTCATCGCGAAGGCCGGTTCCTCCGTTGTCTATTGCCCACGCGCTCACGCCTGGTTCGGACACGAGGGTCATCCCTGGCGCGCATTGCTGCAAGCCGGCGTCAATGTCTGCGTCGGGACAGACAGCCTGGCGAGTAATGACTCACTGTCGATTCTGGACGAGCTTCGTTTCCTTGCGATGCGTCATCCGGATGTCAACGCCGGCGAGTTGCTGTCGATGGGAACGTCGCGGAGCGCACACGCGCTGGGTGTCGCGCCATTCGCCGGCAGACTCGAACCCGGCGCATGGGCCGATGTGTGTGCGATTCCCTGCGTCGCAAAATCCACGAATCAGGTCGTCGACGAGATCATTCGGGGCGCCGCGCAGCCGGCGCGGACATGGGTCGCCGGCGCCGACGTGTCTATGCCGGACGGTCTGTGATTTCAACCTTACACACGTTTTTTTGCCCGCCATTTACGGCATCTCTCATACGATTGACCGATTATTCGCACGAATCCTTGAGTGTCGCCGAACGGATCTTACAATGGCGCTCGGTCCGGGGTTCCGGTCCAACCGCGGTTCCCCCCAGCTGCGCGCCGGGCCCCGGCCACTTTGTTTTCTGTAACGCCAAACCGCTCGGAGCGATGATTCATAATGACTGACGAGGCGCCGAAGATTCACATCGATGACGACTGGAAGAGCGAGGCCGCCGCCGAGAAGGAGCGGCTCGCCAACGAGGTCGAAGCCAGGGACGCTGGCCCGATCCCGGCGCCGACGTTTGTCGAGATTGTTCAGACGCTCGCGATGCAGGTCATGGTTGGCCTGGGTGGCATGCAGGGACCGAATGGCCAGCCGATCCCGCCCAATCTCGACCTGGCGAAGCACTTCATCGACATGCTCGATGTGCTGGAGAAGAAGACGAAGGGCAATCTGGATCAGGACGAACAGACGATCCTGGACACGACGCTCCATCAGCTCCGCATGGCCTACGTCGAGTCCGTCGGTGGTCACGGCGCAGCCCGCTAGGCGGGCCTATTCGGCGGTCTCCGACTTCGCGGAGACTGTCGGCTGTTCGCCCTCGTATTTCACGAGCAGTTCAAGCGCCCGATCCATCTTCGGTTTCGGATTGGTATCGGGCTTCGTGATGTTGTTGTAGAAAAACGCGAAGGCGTACCAGCGATCGTTGGACGCATGGACAAACCCCGCGAGCGTTCGCACGCCGCGGATTGTCCCGGTCTTGCCGAACACACGGCCCTTCGCCGCGCCGCTGCGCATTCGCTTCCTGAGCGTGCCGGATTCACCCGAGACCCCCAGCGAATTCCGCACGAGATCGAACGTCTTCTCGTCGCGATGTACCGTCGACAGGATTCGCGTCATCGCGGCCGGGCTGATCTTGTTGTTGCGGGAGAGACCACTGCCGTCGTCGACGGAAACCTGGTTCGCCGAGATTCCGAGCTTTCGATAGTAGGCGTTCATGGCGGAGCGCCCCGAATCCCAGCTGCCGACACCCGCCTCCTTCGCTCCCATCGCCTTGAAGAGGCAGTCGGCCATCATCCCGAGGCTGTCCTGCCCGGCGCGGGCGAGCGAGTCGGCGATCGACGCGTTATGAACGGCGACAACGTGCACGTCCGCCGGCAGCGTGTTTGCGTCCACGCGCACCTTCTCGCGAACCACCTTGCCGCCGACCGGAATTCCCTCGGCCTCGATCGCCGCCTTCAGCGCGGCGCCGAAGAACAATCCGGGATCACGGACAGTCACTTCTTCGAGCCGGCCTTCTCTCGACACGACGCCGCGAAGCAGCAGCGTGTCAGAGTCGCGCTGGCGATGGACCGTAACGCTCATCTCGCCGCCCGTGCGCGTCTCATTTGAGACGCGTGTGTAATAATTCGGCGGGACCAGCGTGACGGCCGCGGGCTGGCCCGCCGCCGTCGGCGCGACGATGGCGGCGACGCAGTTGGCGTTGAAGTTCAGACCGCCGATTGGCGCCTCGTACCACGCCTGGTACTGGTCCTTCGGCCAGTTCGGATGAACGAAATCCAGATCAAAAATGAAGTCGTCAACGACGACGTTCCCCGGAATCTGCTTCACGCCCGCGGCCTTGAGCCGTTCGGCCCACTGCCTGAACGCCGCCCCGATCTCGTGCCCCCGCGCCTCGGCCAGTTTCTCGTCGCCGAAGGTCGGATCGCCGGATCCGATGACCACGAGATCCGAGCCTCGGATCGCCAGAACCGTCGTAAAGCTGTAGTCGGCGCCAAGGTGATCGATCGAGGCCGCCATGACGGCGAGCTTCATGCAGCTCGCGGGGATCATCGGCGTCGTGGCGCCCCGTTCGTAGATCGTCGAGCCGTCGCTCAGATCGACCACGTGGACGCCGAGCTTCGTCTTCGCCCCGCTGACGGGCGCCAGCGCATCGGCAAGCCTGTCGGCGATCGCCGTCTGGGCAAACGCCGTCGAAACGGACATCGCCACGCTGAAGCACGCCAATATTGCCGTCACGCGCTGCGGACGGGCGCGCTCGGCGCGCCATTCACGTCGGGGTCGATATTCTGCGGCCTCCATGCACATTCGGGCAGATATTATCGCGGTAGCCATCGGTTTCAAGGTTTTGAATCGCGCAGCATTCGCGCGTAAAGTTCTAAAGGGGCCGCGGTTAACCGAATCCTCGTCACGACGACGAGTCCCTCAGGGAGCGGATCGGCGTTCTTCATGATTTGGCCGGTTCAGTTGCCGCCACGTCCCCTTACAATGCAATATCGACGCGGTCGTTGCGTCGCGCCGTACCTTTTCGACGCATCGACCGCCCAGCGATACGAAAGCCAGACGCCGTCGCACAGGACGACGGCGACGAAGGACCCATGGCCGATACGACTTCAACCAAGACCGACCAGACTTCCGTCCTGATCGTCGCGCC
Organism: Phycisphaerae bacterium; assembly: GCA_035399845.1. Taxonomy (GTDB): domain Bacteria; phylum Planctomycetota; class Phycisphaerae; order UBA1845; family UTPLA1; genus ECT2AJA-110-A. The sequence goes on from DAOPJV010000012.1 coordinate 124,175, forward strand.
CAGCCCCGACGATCTGCTGCTGCGACTCGGACAATCGCTGCAGGAGACGGGCGCCGCCGTCCATTTCACGACAGATGTCTACATGGCGATGGCCCGCCTGGCCACGGGCGAGCGATTCGGCCACGTCGTCGTCGAGGCCGCCGCCCTGGACGATTACGAGCGATCCTTCCTGTCGCTCGCGCCCCAGTACTACGAATCCGCCTCGTTCTATGTTCCCGCTCGATCCGTCCTGGATGAGCGAATGCTCACACAGGGCCGCTACGACGTCCTGAGCCCCGACGGCATCGTCGACGCCGTCCTCGGCATTCGCGACGCCGAAACGCTGGAGGCCGCCGAGGCGACATGGTCCGAACCACGAACGATCGGCGAACCCGACGAAGACGTGCAGCCGTCCAACGTCGAGAGCGACACGGCCGGCGCCTGTTTCGCGCCGGCGAACGAGGCCCCGCAACCGCCCAGACTCTCGACGGACGGCGACATGGACGCCTCGCAGTCAGGTCCCTCGCTGCATGACGCCGTTCGCGAACGCATGGGCGCCAATGGCGGCGGCGTTCAGCGCAGGCGACCGCCCGGGGCCCCGCCCGCTCCGTCGGACACGACGCCGCCCGAATCAGAGACCCGCGTGTCGCGCGAGGAGATGGACGCCCTGCTTGGCGCCGACGACGAAACACTGGATGACATGACGGACGCAACGCGCGAAGACGGAAAGGGCGAGGCATGATCGTCCAATCCACCAAGACAGATACACGGCTCCTGATCGTGAACGATCTCGATCGTCTCGCGCCGATCGCGCGCAACGCCATTGCGCCGACACCGATCAGCGGCGTCCGCGACATGCTCGCCGGCATCGCCGCCGTGCCGAGCATGGGCCCCGCCGCGATTCTCGTCGGCCACGATCCGAAATGTCGCCAGACGGAAGCCGCCATGCGCGCCCTGCGCCACGCGGCCGGCCCGGATACGCGCATCGTCTTCTGCTGCGCGCCCGCCTACGAACAACTGGGCATGCGCGTCTGCGACGCCGGCGCGACGGACTACCTGATCTTCCCGCCCGAACGCTCGGCGCTGCGCACGGCGCTGCTCGGCGAACAGGCGGAGACCCCGACGCCGATCGAAACGCGATCGCCGTCGCTGCGCGAATCGTCGTCCGTCGGCGCCGATGAAATCGGTCGCATCGCCCTGAACCTGCCCCGGGTCCTGGACAAGCAGCTCGACACGCTCGGCGATCTTGCCGAGATGATCTGTCTCGGCATTGAGGCCCGCGGCGTCGAAGTACAGGTCGGACGTGAAATCGGTCGCGCGGGGCTCGACGCCGCCGGCAAGCACGACGCGAAACTGACAGAACTCATCGGTCCCCGCGAACGCCCCATCGGACGCATTCGCGCCGGCCGCAGCGGTCGCGGCGAATACACGTCGGCCGACAGAGACAAGCTGCGCCAGTATGGCGTATTGATCTTTCGCATGTTCGAGGCGGCTGCGAAGCAGTCGCAATGGCGAAAGCTCGCGTTCACTGACGACCTGACGAGACTGCCCAATCGACGACGACTCATGGCGTTCCTGAAGGAGGTCATCACGCGAGCCACACGGGAGAATGAATCGGCGACCGTGCTGGTCTTCGATATCGACGACTTCAAACGCTACAACGACGCCTACGGCCACGACGCCGGTGACGAGATCCTTCGTGAAATCGGCAAGCTCTTCGTGCAGTGCTCGCGCAAGACCGACATGGTCGCGCGACTCGGCGGCGACGAGTTCGTCGTCGTCTTCTGGGACGCCGAGAAGCCACGCGCCGAAGGCTCCGCCCATCCCGAGCGCGTGCTGGACATTCTGCAGCGCTTCAAGCGGGCGCTCGGCACGCATAAATTCAGCCGGCTCGGCCCCGAAGCCGTCGGCTTCCTGACCATCAGCGGCGGTCTCGCCCGATTCCCTGACCAGGGCCAAACCCCCGAATCGCTGCTGGAGGCCGCCGACAAGGCGCTGCTTCGCGCCAAGGCCGCCGGCAAGAACCGCTTCTTCATCGTCGGCGGCGAAGGCGTCGCCAGGTAGCCTCGCGCGAGCCGCCCTGACCCGATCTGAGCCTCGCTGTCCCCAGCGTGGCGCTTCACCAATCATTCCGCCACGATGAAATGGCGGCCCTTCAATTATCATGCGTCGATATGAACAACTCTGGATTCAGCCGCAAGCTGCGACATGGTCTCGCGTTCTTTATGGGCGCGTTGGCGCTCGCCATCGCTGCGCTGTGGGGTGACAGCTACCGCGTTCGCATAGACTGGGACGAACCACTGTCGGCGGACCAGGAGTCCATGATCAATTCGTTCAAGGAAGACCCCGGCAGCCTGCGTATGTTCCCACGGGGCACTGGCCTGGACTATAGCTACCAAGTAGATCTACACGCATGGTATCGCGTGTGTACGAATGTGGGCGAACTCATACTGTTGTCTGAGGCTGGATACCTGACACATGCGCCCGTACCACCGGAGATCGACGATTCCTGTTTCGGATTTGGATACAAACGATATATATGGCGGAGAGGCTCGATCGGCGGTCAGGATGGACGACCTTCGATTCACGCCGATTTTCGAACGGACAGGTTGACCATTCCGTTCTGGGCCCTGTTCGTCGCATGCGCGATCTGGCCGACAATGTGCATTGTACGCGGACCGCTCCGCCGACGACGACGTCGAAATCGAGGACAGTGCGTCAAATGCGGGTATGACCTTTCCGGCTCGACAGCGCGATGCCCGGAATGCAGCGCAGCCCATTCGTGTGCGTTCGATTCGTCGTCCTGAGCCGATGGTGCAAAAATCCCTCCTCACTCGCTGGTACGAGATTCCATTCTCGTACCTACATCCGGCGGGAATCCCTTCCCGCCCCGCCCGCCATCGTTTCATCGCGCGACCGGCTTGCTGACGCGCGCGGCTCGGTAGTTCGACGGCTCAATTGTTCAACGACTCGATACGCATTCGAGATACGCAAATCCCCTTCCGAGCCGGGCCAGTCATGGCTCGGTCGTTCCGCCGGCCACGTTCACGATTGCATGTCGACCGCCGCATCACTGCGGCGGCTCGGAGTAACCCCTTGTTGCGCCCCGATGATGCGAAGCACACGTGATCGCTGGAACGAGATTCCCTTCTCGTTCCCACCGCCAGGCCTGTCCGTCCGCCGAAAGCCCCCCGATATCAGGCCCAGAGAAAATTCCCGATTCGCCTGAGCCGTTCCCGGTCCGCTCTACGCAGGGGTATCTGAGGCCACGAAGGGGATATCCCCACTCGGAGGCCCCGGAAACTGACCCCACGAACCGACCAGGAGCCTGCCATGCACAAGAATCGACTCTGTGACGCGAATCGCGCGTCAGCCTTCCGCACACTGACCGGCGCAGCCGCGCTGCTGCTCGCGACGACCAGCGCATTCGGACAGTTCACTGTCGCCCCCTCCCCGACCGACCCGCTCGACGTGTCCAAGGGCGCGATCGTCGTCAATTCAACCGTCGGCTTCGAGCCGGGGCCGGAAGCGGCGTTCGGCGCCGACCTCGGCGGGGGCGAGCCGGGGAACACCTTCGCCCCCAACCTCGGCGCCGGCGAATCGTCATTCATCGAAGTGCAGACCACTCGCCCGACACGTCTCTCCGGCGTCCGCATCTACGCGAGGAACGACGGACCAGGCTTCTCCTTTCGCCGGTCCATGAGCGCGTTCCGCCTGCTGGCGGATACCGATGGAGACGGCGCGTTCGAGACGATTGTTGTAAATGCGCCGATCAACGTGGACTACGGCGGGCAGGCGGGCAATCTCGCCACGCCGGACAACACGCTCGAGCTGGAGTTTGCGTTCGCCCCGGTCATTGCCGAGCACTGGCGCGTGGAGTTCGAACAGAGCGTGAACGCCGGTCCGTTCTCCGGCGTGCGCATCATTGAAGTGGACGGCGTGGCCCGCGCCCCGGGCGCCATCGTTCAGCCCGTCGGCTTTTCAAAATCGTACGCGACTGTTTTTGGCGGCAGCATTGGCAAACCGTTGCACGTGATCGATCAGTCAGGGTTGAGCCAATCCTACATCAGCGGCGAAACGGAATTCGACACGTACGTCGCGACAACCAGCCACGCCAACAGCAATCAATCGATGATGCTGGTCAACAGCAATGGTCAGAACCAGCCGAACGGCGTCGTCGAAATCGGCGGAACCTTCACACTGGACCTTGGCGAATCGCTCCCCATCGACGCGCTGGCCCTCTGGGCGGCGGCCAACAGCGAGGTGATCACCGCGATGGCCGTGTACGCGGATTCCGACAACAATTTCGATAACGGCGGCGTCACACTGCTGGACACGTTCGACGTCGCTGGCATTCTGGCCGGTCGCGCCTATGACTTCCCGCGCGTGGAAACCCGATTCCTGCACATCGAAGTGCTCGGACATGCCGGAGGGCAGTTCATTCGTCATGGCGAGTTCGCCGTCCGGATTGCGAACAACGACGGCGACATGAACTGCGACGGCGTCGTCGATGTACAGGACATCGCCCCGTTTGCGACGGCCCTGATCGACGCCGAGGCGTACGCCACGCAGTTCCAGGATTGCGACCGGTCCTTCGCGGACATGAACGGGGACGGAATCGTGAATGGCCTCGACACGTCGCACTTCGTGAAAAATCTCGCAATCGCGCCCTGATTCACACGCAAGCGTCAGACCAACTCAATATCACATCGGGGCGGGCATATTGCCCGCCCCGCCTGTCATGATTGCGTCGCGCGACCGGCTCGCTGACGCACGCGGCTCGGTACTTCGACCACTCGGTTGTTGGAGAAATCGGAACGCGTTCGAAACGTGCGAATCCCCTTCCGAGCCGGGCCAGTCATGGCTCGGTCGTTCCGCCGGCCAAGTTCACGATTGCATGTCGACCGCCGCATCACTGCGGCGGCTCGGAGCGCGTCTCGCTG
>DAOPJV010000013.1:0-66338 GCA_035399845.1 Phycisphaerae bacterium
CACGCATCATGGCGCATGACGCCGCCTGCGGCGCCTCGCGCTTCAACCGCCGCATTACTGCGGCGGCTCGGAAGGCGCGGCGCGGGTCGAATTGTCGGCGGCGCGGAAGATCAGCGTAACGCGTGTTCTTTCCGCCGGGATGGCGTCGTGATTGGCGACGAGCCACAAATCCGTGTTCGACTCCGAATGAGTCTCCGCCAGGCTCAACAGCGATGAGGGGAAATCGACAACTGTCACGAGCGTCCCCTCGACATCGGCGGCGAGTGTTCCCTTTTCGGTTCGGAACGAACCACAGAAGACCCACGATCGAGGGGCCAGCGGCGCTTCCTTCGACTTGTCGATTGCCCAGTCGCAGATGGACCGCTCGATGACGCGCCGTTTCTCGCGATACCGAACGAACACATCCACGCGATCGCCCGTCGCGGCTCGCGCCGTCATCGTGTCGGGATCAAACCGCGGCGGCTCGCCGGGTGTGAGACCGATCAGGCCGAGGGCTTCATAGACATCGCTCGGCGCGGCGTCGACCATGAGAATCGTCTCGTGCTCCTTCGGCACGGGCGCCCTGCTCCACGCCAGCAGTTCGAGTTCCCCTTTGCGCAGGACGACCTGAGACTCGACTTCGACCTGGAGCTTTTCATAGTTCAGCGTGATGCCCGGCTTGTACGGAACGCTGCGACCTTTCTCAGGGGCGGCCGATGGTCGATCGTTCTCAGGCGCCTCGGGGACGCGGGATGAATCAGGCGCCTTGACCTCGACCTGGCTGGAAGTCGCCGGCGCCATCGACGACGGCTGCGACGCCGCGTGAGGTTCCGTCGAATGCTCGGCGATACGCTCATCCTTTTCCGACGGCGTACACGCCCCGACGGCGAGACAGCAGACGCACGCGACCAGCCATCGAGCCACTAGTCGTTCTCCAGCGCAGTCTGCATCGACAGGACTGACAGCGCCGTGGCATAATTCGCGTCGCTTTCCATCCAGCGATGCGCGTCATTCGCCCACGCGCCATCCTTGCGCTGCAGTGACATGAGCTTCTCGCAGAGATCCTTGCGCCAGACGTGCGACTCCCCTTTGGCGTCCGTGATCACGGGCTCGCTCCAGACGCGCATCGCCCGGGCGAAGACATGCAGGTAGTAATAGAGACCATCGGCGGCGTCGCGATCCGGCATTCCGGGGTTCACGTCGAGCGTGTAGTTGTTTCGGATCCACGTCAGGCACGCCTGGATGCGGGGATCGTCTCTCTCGACGCCGCAGTAAAGCATGCTCTTGAAACCGGCGTAGGTCATCGATCCGTAGGAGCGTCGTGGCGTGCCGATCTCGAAGAGGCCCTGACTCGCCTTCGATTCGCCGCCCGCGTTGGGGCTGTAGATGAAGCCGCCGTCGGCGCCGCGCGAAGCGAAGGGCTGATCATTGGTCGCATCATTCATCTGGCAGCGCGACACGAACTTCAGGGCCTTCTGATAGACGGGATGGTCCTCGGGCAATCCGCTCTCGTGCAGCGCTTCGAGCATCATCTGCGTGTTGGAGAGATCGGGGCGCTTCGATCGGTTGTAGCCGGCGCCGCCATACCAGTTGTTGTCCTGGTCGACGCTCTCCTCGTCGTCGAACTGGAGCTTCGTCAGGAACGTCTGGGCCCGTTCGATCTGACCCTTGTATTCAGGGAGATTCAGGTCGGCGAGCAGCGACAAGGCGACGCTCGTCTGGTAATTCGCCAGGTTGTTCTCGCGCTCGTAGATGCCGCCGTCCGGCTGCTGGTACCTGAGAATGTAGTCGACGGCGCGGCGCACGACAGCGTGCTTCGGTCCATAGTCCCTGTGATTGACGAAGGCGCGCGTGACGATCGCCGTCACGGCCGGCCGATAGTTGTCCGACCAGCCACCATCGCGACCCTGCTGGCGCTCGAGGTACTTCAGTGCGCGATCGACGGCGGCTTCGCTGCGCGACCGCAGGTCAGCGGACATCGTCGAGGCGGGCTGGCTTTCGGGCTTCGTGCCCGGAACAGTCTTCATCGGCGTCGGCGCCGCCCAGGCCTGGATCGGGCATACAACGATCGCAATCAGGGGAATCAACTGACGAATCATGTGGACCTCCGGTTGGCGTCATCGGGGCTCGGACCGATGGCCTCGGAGATTATACGCGCAGGGCGGCGTCGGGCCTCGTAGTTAATGATCGTGATCGTGGCCGTCGTGATTCGCGTCGTCGGAATGTCCGTCATCTGAAGCGCCGACGGGCGTCGTGTGATGGGCATCCGAGTGCGGTGTGTGGAGGTGCTTCGGCTCAAGCGAACCCATCAGATGGGCCAGCAGGACGCCACAGACGAGCGCCGTGCTGAGTCGCAGACGATCACGCGGATGGAAATGCAGTTCCGGCAGCAGATCGCCGAGCGCGATGCACATGAAGACGCCGGCGGAGAAGGCGAGCGCGGCGCTGATGATCATGTCGGCGCGATGGCTGAACTGCGTCACGCCGACACTGAAGACGGCGGCGCCGATCGGCACCAGCAGCGCAAACCCGATGTTGACGACACGACTGAGCGACTCGGAGCCGCCGCCGCGCGCGATCAGGGACGTGATCGACATGGCGTCCAGCGGCTTGTGCATGAACACGGCGACAAACGTGCCGAGCCCCAGGAGCAGGCCACCGGCCTCCGCCGCGTGTTCGTCAGAGACGCTGGCGGCAAGCGCGATTCCGTCGAAGATCGAGTGAATCGACATCCCAAGCGCGATGCCGATCCAGTTGTGGCGCTGTCGTTCCGGATGATGATGGTTGGCGTGACCCGCATCGACGACTTCGTGAGATTTGGCCGGATCCGGAACATGCTGATGTCCATGAAGCGTCCGCGTGACGAGAAACATGGACAACAGCCCGATCATCATCCACCAGAGGGCCCGATCAAGACCGCCGGCGACGGATCCGGAGGTCGCGACGGCGTGCGGCAGCAGGTGGAACAGACCGATGCCGAGGATGACGCCCGCGACGAGCGCCATGACAAGGTTCATGCTGCGATGCGTGAGGCGCAACTTCGTCGGCAGGACGCCGCCGAAGAGCGAAGCGCCGCCAACCAGAACACAATAGAGTGCGAGCGTCAGAAAAGGGGTCATGAATGCGAATCCGCGCGGACGCGTGGGCCAATCGCGACCAATCGTGTTACATTGTAGTACGTTCGGCCGGGATGAAAACCCGAATTCGCCTGAATGCGCGAATCAACCCGCCTTGGCGGTCTTCTCGGACTTCGCCGGCGCTTTCTCGTCGGCGTTCGCTGTCTTGGATTGAGTGAGGTGCTCGTCGATCACGCGGCTCATCGTCTGAACCAGGTCGGCGCGGAATCCACGTTCGGAATGAAGGATCTTTCCGTCCGTTCCGATGACGTACATCGTCGGAATGCCGCGGACCATGTAGGCGTTGGCGGCGGTGTCCCCGTTAAACAGCTGGGGGTAAGTCAGATTGTTGTCCTTGATGTGCTTGCGGGCCATGGCGTCGCCGCGGCGCTCCCGGCAGTTCACGCTGAAGACCTTGACGGGCTTGTCCTTGTACTTGTCGTGCAGCTTCTGGAGGAAGGGCATGGCCATCTTGCAGGGACCGCACCAGGAGGCCCAGAAGTCGATGACGACGACCTGGCCCCGAAGTGACTTAAGCGTGACGTCCTTTCCGTCGGCGTCCTGCAGCGTCCAGTCGGGCGCCTTGCTGCCGACGGCCAGCATCCCCGAGCTGCGCCGGGGCGTCGGCTGAGCGAACGGCTGCACGCGATAGCCCTTTGGGAGCGGGAGACTGAACGACTTTCTGTCGACTTCCGGGTTCAGCGTGACGTTCCGCGCCATGAAGATCTCGGCCGACTGGACGTTCGGCTGGATGATGGGCGCCGACGGCGCAGGCTGCGGCGTGATGACGCTGCGAACGATGAAATCGTCTTCACCAATGCAGATTGTCGCCCGACGCGAGCCGGTCTTGTCATAAGTCACTTCGATCGTGTGACACTTGACGCCGGCAATCTCCCGAGGTTCGGCAAGAGTCAGCTGATGGGCGTTGAGTTCCTTTGAGAACGCGTCCGGGGAGAGGAAATACGGCGGAACCAGCCGAATGCGCTCCTGCACGTTGGCGTCGGCCAGTATGCCGGAACTGTAGATCCTGCGGAAGTCGTCGGCGAAGGCGGCTGTCACGCCATCCGACACATAGCGGAACGGCATCGCGCTGTTGGCGCGAAACATCGTCTTCTCGCCCTGAATCTGAACCATGGGTTCCTTCACGGAATCCGCGCGCATCATGACGACTGTCGCGTCCATGACGGGCAGCGTCTTTCCGAGGAGACCGTCCCCGAGAAAGCTGACCTCAAGCGACATCGACCTGGCCGCTTTGACGGCGGCCTGCGCCTGCGCCAGGATTTCTTTCGCCTTCGTTTCGTCGGCCGCGACGGATCGCAGCGGCGTGAGAAGTGCAAACACGGAAAGGACGCAGGCCATACGGGTCATCGCCAATCACTCCTGACTTGGAAGATTCGAGTCTGTCAGATAGCGCCGACAGGGCGTTGCGATCTCCCCGCCGCGTCGATTCGGCGCGGGGAATCCCCTTCGTCGGCTCAGGATCCGAACCTGAGATTATAGCAAATATCCGGCCCGCAGTCGGCATGACGGACTGACGAGAGGTCGATGAGCCCGTCCATGTTCTCGGGCCCGGAACCCGCGAGGGGGCCCGGCGCCCCCGCCCCGCCGATCAGCCGCGGGGCCACATAGATCTCCGCCGCGTCCGCAAGCCGTCGATCGATGAACGAGCCCAGAACACGGCCGCCGCCCTCCACCATGACATTCGTCATCCGACGCTCACGGAGCATTCGCAGCAGCATGGCCAGATCGATGCCGCCGTCGACCTCCGGCAGGAGCAGCGTTTCAACACCCGCCCGCTCCAGCGCCGCTTCCGGTCGACGCCACTGCACACGTTTTCCCGAGCCGACAATGATGGTCGGGACATCCGCGGCCGACCGCACGAGCTTCGACGACACGGGCGTCCGAAATTCCCGATCGAGGACGATGCGCGTCGCCACGCGCCGGACTTTCGCGTCGCGGGCGGTCAGTTCCGGATCATCCGCCAGGACCGTGCCGACGCCAACGATGATCGCGTCCACACGCGCGCGGAGCGCGTGGGCGCGACGACGACTCTCCTTCGAAGTGATCCACATGGAATCGCCCGAACGCGTCGCGATCTTCCCGTCGATGGACTGCGCCCACTTGAGCGTGACGAAGGGCCGCCCCCCCTCATGAAACATCGCGAACGGCGCAATCAGCTGTCTTGCGTCCTCGGCGAGCAGGCCCGTCGCCACCTGGATCCCCGCCCGGCGCAGCGCTTTGAGTCCTCTGCCCGCGACGATTGGATTCGGATCGCGGGTCGCGACGACGCAGCGCTGGATCTTCGCCTCAATGAGGGCGTCGACGCAGGGGGGCGTCTTTCCCTGATGGGCGCATGGCTCGAGCGTGACATAGACCGTCGCGCCTCGGGCGGCGCCGCGTGCGGCGCGCAGGGCGTGGACTTCCGCATGGGGACCGCCGAATTTTCGATGGTAGCCTTCGCCGACGACGCGGCCCGACCTGACGACGACGCAGCCGACCATCGGGTTGGGTTCGACGCAACCCTCCCCTTTCGCCGCCAGCGCCAATGCGCGGCGCATCATCTCGATCTCGATCTGCGTCCATCTGGCCACGGCGCGAGAGATACCGCGCGCGGCCGCCGGGGTCAAACGAAGCGCCGCCCCGGCCGGAGCCTGGTCCACCTTGCCGTCACGCGCCGGCTTCGATGTCGTTTCCTTCTTACCCGCGTCCGGCCTCGCCTCGGCCTTGTCCGACGACTTCTTCCGGGGCATCGATTCCAGCCACTCGATCCCCTTGCGAATATCCGCACAGACATCGCCTCGCCAGCCGTGCCCGCCGTCATATCGCTGGAACCGGACGCTCGCCCCGGCCTCCTTCAGGGCGTCGCGGGCCTGCTCCGCCATTCGGAACGGGCAGACGCGATCGGCCGGCGAATGGTAGATGCAGAACGAACGTCCTTTGGCGATTTTCAGATCGGGCAGCGCCCCGGGCCTGAAGACCGACATGGCGATGAACGACCCGCAAACGCCGGTCTTCTCCTGAAGCGCCGTGGCGTACGCCGCCGGTCCGCTCGACGACCAGCTCAGCGTGTACACGCGCTCCGCGTCAATCCTGCAGTGTTCCTTCACGTCGCGAATGACGCTTTCGATGAACTCCTCCGTGGTGAATTCCTGTTGCTCGACGGACAGCTTCTTCGTCGGCCACACGATCCGCTGATCCTCTGTCCACTTCACGGCAACGAGCTGCGCCACGAGATAGCCGTCGGGAAGGGCCTTGCTGAAGATCCGCCTGACGAATGGCTGAAAGTCCTCGCCCCCATCGCCGCCCGGGAGCACGACGAGCAGTCTGAAGCCCGACTCGGGCGCCCGCTCCGCCGTCGTCGCCCCGATGAGGAAATAGCGTTTGTGCGGATCTTTGTCGGCGAACCGCTCGGTCGACGGCGCGTCGTCAACATCGTTTGTCTGCGCGCGGGCGACAGGAAGTCGCCCCGACGAGAGCGATATCGCCATCAGGACAAACGACCGGCGCGCAAGGCGGCGCGTGCGTTGAACGGACATCGCGATCCTCCATTGTGCAAACCCCGACATGACACGACGTTCGCGCGGGGAATGGCCCGCTTCCGCCGCTGAACGCCTGCATAACATTGTGTTGACGTGACTGGGTATTGGTCGCAGCGAGCGGATTATTCGGCGCGCGTGTCAGTCGCCGGTCGCGGGCTCGACGACAAGTTCGCGATAGCCGGTCTGCGGATCCTCGGCGCGTCGAAACGTGACATCCGGAAGGACGCCGAGGACAACTTCGGCGGTCGTCCGAACGATGCAGCCGTCGCCCATGTGGCCGGCAATCGTCCGGCCCGTCGAATCGGCGACGGCGATGTGGAGATGGGCGCCATCCGGTCCGATCGTCCCGACGAGCGAAACGATCTCGAGATCTCCGACGATCTCGTCGTAGTCGCTGACCCCGGCGTAACGCAGTCGCGCCCGGGAAAGGGATCCGACAGTCGTGAGAATGCACGCGGCCCCGGCGCCGCGACGCTGAACGGCCGACACGATGGCGGCCTTCAGGTCCTCCCCGGGGGCGAGGCGAAAGGCGTGGCTGGCGAGTCGCGAGTCGGCCATTCGTTCACTCCGCCCCGGCGTGCACGCGACAGGGCACAGGGCGCAGAGAGTCAGCGTGATTCGCCACCATCGCCAGCGCATCACCGGCAATCCAATATCGGACATTGCGTCACTCACGGCGCACGCCATCCTGCTGGGGAACCGGCCCGCTTTCGCACGCTCCTTCGAGATCGCGCCTGCGCGATTATTTGAGGGATCGCTTGAGCAGGTCGTCCAGCTGAGTGCGGCACTGATCCGAGATCACGCGCTTGATCTTTGTCGATGAGGCCCCGACGTGATGCACGCCGTCCTCGGACACGAGATCGACCTTCAGATCGCGGAGCACGTTCATTTCGCGGAAGGCGGTCCGCACGGAAATGCGGAACTTCTTCGCCACCTGCGGAACGGACATTCCGCGCTTGGCGCTCAGCGCCGTCGCGATTTTGTAGAGCCGCTGAATGTGAGCTTGATTGAATTCGACTAGTTGTGCCATTTTCCTGTCATCGCCGGCGAAACGCGCATCGCGTCGTTGGATTTCGCGTGTTCAGCCGATCCCCGCAACACGGCGGCCGTTCGACACCGCCGGCCTTGTTGCTCCGGATCGACCCGCTGATTCAACGCCGCATTCGATCGCTCCGCGCCAAGAGGATCCGTTTTCATTGCCGCGCCCGGCAAACGTTGCCGGACACCGTGTGCAGCCGCCCCCCTTAACCAGCGCACTGCCGCTTTTCAAATTCGATGATCTTGTCGAGGCGGCGATCATGTCGTCCGCCTTCGTAATCCGTCTTCAGCCAGACTTCGACGATTCGCTCCATCAGGGCCTCGCCGACCAGATCGGCGGGCAGACAGAGAACGTTCGCATTGTTGTGGCGTCTCGACATCTCCGCCGTCAGTTCGTCGTGACAGACCGCGGCGCGAATGCCCTTCACCTTGTTGGCGGCGATGCTCATGCCGATGCCCGTTCCGCAGAGCAGGACCCCCGCGTCACAGTCGCCTCGCTGAATCGCCTCGCCGGCGGCGATCGCCGCATCCGGATAATCGCACGACTTCATCGAATCCGCGCCGAAGTCCGTGATCGTGCAACCCGAGTGTTCGAGCAGCGCGATGATGCGCTTCTTCGCTTCGAACCCGCGATGATCGGAGCCGAGGGCTATACGCCGCCTGTTCATACGTTTACCTCTTCCAGCCGCCTGGCCAGCGCCCGCTCAATCTGCCGGGCGACTTGTTCGTAAAGTTCCGTCGGTCCCCCGATCGGATCCGCGATGTCCGTCTGATCGTCCAGCAGCGCAACGCGTCCGACAGAGGCGGGAACCATCCCGTTGATGGCGTTCACATGACCACGGGTCATTGCGAAAATATAGTCCGACGACAGGATCAAGTCGTCACTCAGTCCCTGAGAACGATGGTTCGAAATATCGACGCCACGCGCGGCGCAGACCTCCACGGACTGTGTCGCCGGGCCGGCGCCGGGCCAGGCGGAGGTCCCGGCCGACTGAATGTCGATTCCCCGGGCGGCCAGTTCGTCGATCGGACATCCGATCCGCTCGGCGATGGCCTTCCGGCAGATCCCCTCGGCGATCGGTGATCGACACGTGTTGCCCGTGCAGACGAACAGGACACCGACGCGGGCGAGCCGCTGCACCATGCGCGCGTCGAGCACCCCTTCCCGTACGAGCCGATAGCCGTCGCCGTTCAACTGAACGATCGTCGACGCCTTTCGATAACGGGTCTCGCCGGTATCGACGACGAAATCCACCTGTTCGAGAAAGTCCGGCTTCATGCCGTCGAGATTGTTGGGCGCGGGATCGCCTCCCGCGTTCGCGCTCGACGCGACGATCGGAACACCCGCCTGCTCGAACAACGCGCCGGCGACGTCGTTGGCGGGACAGCGAACGCCCACGCTCGATGCGCCATAAATCGAGGCGGCGCCGGCGTCGCAGAGCTGGTCAAATACCTTCGCCTGTTTCGGATTGTCCACGCCGAAGATGAGTGTCAGGGGGCCCGGCCAGCCCTTGTGCACGAGACGCCTCGCCAGCGGAGACATGTCGGGAACAAACGCCTCGACGCGCTCGCGTCTGCCGATGTGCACTGTGAACGGCTTGTCCGCGTCCCGCGTCTTGGCCTGTCGCAGCCGCGCCATTCCGTCGGCGCTGCCCGCGTTTGCGCACACGCCGTAAACCGTCTCCGTCGGGAAGACGACGACAGCGCCGTCCGCCAGCGCCTTTGCGACGCGACGGAGCTCGGGTGAATCCACGTCGGTCGACGCCAACCTGATGTGCTCTGCAGGCATGTAAACGCTTTGCTCCGCGAGGATTATCGAAGTGCTCCGACAGACTGTCAAGAAAAGCGGGCCAACGCCCCGCCACAGTCGCGTCACACACTTGGACGTATAATCCGGCCCAATGAACGCCGTCTATCTCGACAACAACGCGACAACGCGTCCCGCCCCCGCCGTCATCGAGGCGATGACGGCGATTCTCGCGGAGAACTACGGCAACGCCGCCAGTGTCCACGCCATGGGACAACGGGCCCGCCACGCCATCGAAACGGCCCGGGAGGACATCGCGTCCCTCATCAGCGCCAACGCCGCCGACATCGCCCTGACCGCCAGCGGGACGGCGGCCGATCGCCTCGCCATCTCAGGTCTGGTCGCCGCCGCGGCGGACAAACGGCGAATCGTAACGACGACGGTGGAGCACAAAGCCATTCTGGACCCCTGCCGGCGGCTGGCCGCCGACGGCTGCGACGTGGTACGCGTCGGCGTCGATTCTGGCGGCGCGCTGGACCTGGACCAGCTTTCCGAGGCGCTCTCCCCGCAGACGGCCGCCGTGAGTGTCATGCTGGCCAACAGCGAAACGGGCGTTCTTTTTCCGCTCTCCGAGGTCGCGAAGCTGACACGATCGCGCGGAATTCCCCTGCATGTCGACGCGATCCAGGCGATCGGGCGTGTCCCGGTCGACGTCGCCAGCCTCGGCGCCGATGTCGTCAGCCTGTCAGCCCACAAAACGCATGGCCCCAAAGGCGTCGGCGCACTGTGGATTCGCCCCGGCGTCCGATTCGTCTGCCCACAGACCGGCGCGCGAACCGCGCGGGACCTGCGGGACGGAACCGAAAACACCGCGGCGATCGTCGGATTCGGCGCCGCGGCCCGGCTTGCGCATTCGGGAATCGCGTCCATGCCCGACGTGGCCGCCCGAAGAGATCGGCTGGAAGACGCCATCCTCGCCTCGGACCATGATGCGACAATCGCGGGCGATCGTTCGCGACGGATTCCCAATACGACCACGATCTGCTTTCGCGGGCTCGAGGCCGAGGCGATTCTCATTGGTCTGAGCGAACGCGGCGTTTACGTCTCCAGCGGGAGCGCCTGCGCCAGCGGTTCGATCGAACCTTCGCATGTGCTGTTGGCGATGGGATTGCCGATGGAAGTGGCCCGAGGCGCGATTCGGTTCAGCCTGTCACGCGATACGACTGACGAGGAGATCGACGCGGCGATCCATCACGTTCGAGAGGTCGTCGGCCGACTGCGGGCGTTTGTCGCCTGACCCGGGCCCACGCCCGGTTCGGCGACGTGCGGCCGCGGGGCCGCGCGACTCACCAGAAAAGACTGCGATCCAACAGGTAGAGACCGACGACGATCATCAACGCCGCGAGCAGCATGACGACCGCCAGTCCCGAATCGCTGCCCTCGGCGAGCCAGCGTCGGAAGGGTCCCTCGTCCGGATGGAGTTTCGGGGCTTCGCCTGCCATGCGCGCCTCCTTTTGGCGGAGCCACTCCGCCAATACTGATATCGCCGACGAAGCGTCAGCAACATGAGACCAATTGTGTAACAAGAGTCGTATTGTTCGGTAGATCAAGACCTTCCGACAGTTTTGCCGGAATCGGATGAAGGCGGCGACGCGATCGGGTTCGTTGCCTGCGTCGCCAAAGCGTGCATAATCCAGGTCATGCAACATGAGACCAGACATCGGCGACTCCGCCGCCTGATTGCGGAAGGAACGATTCAGATTCCCGGCGCCTTCAACGCGCTGGTGGCGCGCACGATTGAAAAGGCCGGATTCCCCGCGATCTACATTTCCGGCGCGGGGCTGTCGAACGCCGTGTTCGGTCTGCCCGACGTCGGTCTCTTCACGATGACAGAGGCCGTCGAGCACGCGGCCCGCATTGTCCGCGCGACAACACTGCCCGTGATCGTCGATGGCGATACGGGCTTCGGCGACGCGATCAACGCCGCGCGAACCATTACCGAAATGGAGGCGGCCGGTGTGTCGGCCGTGCATCTCGAGGACCAGGTCCTGCCCAAGAAGTGCGGCCATCTGGATGGCAAGGAACTGATCAGCCCCGAGGCGATGGCGCAGAAAATCAAGGCGGCCGTGGCGGCCCGCACCGACTCGGATTTCATGATCATCGCGCGGACGGACGCCCGAGGCGTCACGTCGTTTGATGACGCCGTGGATCGAGCGAAGCGATACCTCGACGCCGGCGCCGACGCGATTTTCCCGGAGGCGATGAAGAGCCGCGACGAACTGGCGACATTCGCCCAGCGGATCGACGCCCCCCTGCTCGCAAACATGACGGAATTCGGCAAGACGCCGCTGTTGAACATCAGGGAACTGGCGCAGATCGGATATCGCATGGTCATTTATCCGCAGACGGCGCTGCGCGTCGCCTTCGCGCCCATCGCCCGGATGCTGGACGATCTCCGCGCGACTGGCGATCAGAACGCCTGGGTGGAGAACATGCAGACACGGGCGGAGCTCTACGAGCTCCTCGACTACGACGGTCTTTCACGCATCGATTCGGCGGCAACGGCATAGACGCATTGCCAGCCGGCGGCGAACGGGCGTACGATGACGCCGGAATTCGGCCCGGACCAGAGCGCGACCTCGAGACTCGTCGCGATCAGCGCCAGGTCGAACCATTCAGGAACTGGAGAAGACGCATGAGCAGCAAAGGCCTGGCGGGAATCGTCGCCGGACAGACGTCAGTGGGTGAAGTAACGCAGACGAGCCTGCGCTATCGCGGGTATTCGATCGGCGATCTGGCCGAGCAGGCGACATTCGATGAAGTCGCCTACCTGTTGCTGTACGGGGAACTGCCGAAGAAGGGTGAACTGGCCGAATTCCGGACGCGCGTGCACGCCGCGATGGAACTGCCCGAGCCCGTCTGCAACGCCATGGCGGCGATGCCGAAGGAAACGCCGCCGATGGACATGCTCCGCAGCGTCGCGTCACTGCTGGGGCACTACGATCCCGAAGCGCAGAGCAACGAACCCGCCGCAAATCTCCGAAAGAGCGAACGACTCCTCGGCCAGCTGGCCGCCGCGACGGGATTCTGGTCGCACCTCGTCAACAACGTGCGCATCGTGAAGCCGGATCCGAACGCCAGCCATGGCGCCAACCTGCTGATGATGATGCTGGGCGAACGCGGCAGCGACCTGGCGGGGCGCGTCATGGACGGCACGCTGATCCTCTACGCGGAACACGAATTCAACGCCTCCACATTCACGGCGCGAACGATCGCATCGACGCTTGCGGACATGCACTCGGCCGTCAGCGGCGCGATCGGCGCCCTGAAGGGCCCGCTGCATGGCGGCGCCAATGAAGCCGCGATGTACCAGTTCCTGGACATCGGCAAACCGGAAGACACGGAGAAGTGGTTCGACGATCTCGAGGCGCACAACAAGGCGCATCCCGACAACAAACGGCTCATCATGGGATTCGGCCATCGCGTCTATAAGAATGGCGATCATCGCGCGTCGATCCTCCGCGACTGGTCCGTGCAGCTCGCGAAGGAAACGGGACAGGGCCACTGGATCGACATGGCGGATCGGCTCCAGAAGCTGATGCTGGAACGAAAGAACATTCATCCGAACACGGATTACCCGGCGGCCCACGCCTACTACCAGATGGGTATCCCGATCCCGTTCTACACGCCGATCTTCGTGTGCAGCCGCGTCACAGGCTGGTGCGCCCACATCATGGAGCAGTACTCCGATAATCGGATCATTCGACCGACGAGCGAGTATGTCGGACCCGCCGAAAGAAAGGTCGTCCCGATCGATCAGCGATAACCCACACGTCGCCGCCACGGCGGTAATGACGACAGTTCATCCGAATCAGACCCGACATTCGTCGGGTCTTTTTCATGCGCATCTCGACGATTCCGACTACGCCAAACCACGAACCGGAATCCCGCGAAGTTCCAACCCATCGCATTTGTCAGTCGCCTCGCCCACGCGGCGCCGAATGAATGCGCGACGTGGCGCCGCCCGATGTACGGATATGCGGCGAGCCCGTCCGCGCCTGTCAGACTTCAGGCGAGGAACGCCCGCCCTCGAACGATCTGTCGGACTGGAGTCAGCGCGATGGCCTTATCGCAGCCCAATCGCATTCGCCGCCTGAGCGCCCCCTGGCGCTTCGTCGTCGCCCTTGGCGTGGCGACGACGCTTCACGCCGCGCCGTCCATCCGCGCCGACATACCCGTCGAAAACACGGCGTCACTCCGACCTGACACGGCAATCGCAACGCCCGGGGCCTGCTGCGGCGCGCGTGCCGGCCTGACGGATCGTCCACTGACCTCGGAAATAGCCATGTTGTTCGATACGTCGGACTTCCCGCCGCGATGGCAATGCGGCCAATGGTCCAGCGCGCTCGGCTGGGTCCATATCGTTTCAGACATCGCGATCTTCGCCGCCTATATCACGATTCCACTGATCCTGGCGTTCTTCATCCGCAAACGCTCGGACCTGCCCTTCCCGAGGGTATTCTGGCTGTTCGTCGCGTTCATCGTGCTTTGCGGGCTGACGCATCTGATGGAGGCGGCCATCTTCTACTGGCCGGCCTATCGCATCGCCGGCCTCCTGAAAATCGCCACGGCGGCGATCTCGCTGCTGACGTCGATCGCGCTGTTGCGCACGGTTCCGAAAGCGCTTCAGTTCAAGGGCCCCTCGGAACTGCGTCGGATCGTCGATGAACAGACGCACGCGCTGCGTCAGGCGAATAACTCGCTCGAAAACGCGAACCGACGACTCGTCGAGGCCAAGGAAAACGCCGAATCGGCCTGTCGATCCAAGAGTAAGTTCCTCGCCAACATCAGTCACGAAATTCGAACGCCGATGACGGCCATCCTCGGCTTCACGGAACTGCTCGCCGACCAGCGCAACATCGATCCATCGGCGCGGGACGCGATCACGACGGTTGAGCGAAATGGCCGCCATCTGCTCGCCGTCGTGAACGACATTCTCGATCTCGCCAAGATCGAATCGAACGAACTGAGGATCGAGTCGATTCCGACATCACCGGCCGAATTGATCCGGGATGTCTGCATGCTTCATGACTGCCACGCGGCCAGGAAGGGCGTCCGGCTCCGCCACGAAATCAGCCATCGCATTCCGCCCGGCGTCACGATTGACGCCGCGAGGCTCCGGCAGATTCTCTCCAACCTGATTGCCAACGCCATCGCGTCCACGGATTCCGGCGTGATCCTCATCCGTGCGGAAGCGAAGTCGATCCGCGGCGTGGACCATCTCTGCATCGACGTCGCCGATTCGGGGCGGGGCCTGTCGAAGGCCGAGAAGAGCCGCGTGTTCGAACCCTTCGGCCCGGAAGATACGCCCGTGATGAATCAGTCCGGGGCAACGGGGCTCGGTCTGACCGTCAGCCATCGGCTCGCCCAGCTCATGGGCGGATCGCTCCGACTGGTTCGCTCCGCCATCGATGAAGGCTCCCTCTTCCGACTTCGACTGCCCTTCGATCGATGCATGGTCCCGGCCCACGAGTCGGGCGACGGCGACGCCTGGTCTTACGCCCCCGACCTGGGGCGGGCGCGCAGGAAGCGACCGCTCGCCGGCGTGAGGGCGCTTCTCGCGGACGACGGCGTCGACAATCAGAAGCTGTTCTCAATCCTCCTGCGCAACGCCGGCGCGAAAGTGACGATCGTCGAGAATGGTCGCGAAGCCGTTCGGATGGCGCAGGCGGCCGCCACAACCGACGATTCGTTCGACATCATCCTGATGGACATGCAGATGCCCGTGATGGACGGCTACGACGCGACGCTCGCCCTGCGCGAATCGGGGTACGACGGCGCAATCATCGCCCTGACAGCCCACGCCCTGAGCGGCGACAAGGAACGCTGCCTGGAAGTCGGATGTGACGATTACATGGCGAAGCCGGCGCGGAAGGACGAGTTGATCGAAGTCATCAACAAATACGCGCTGCGGGAGACGCTGACCGCGTAAGCCCCGCCGGCGGCTACGCCTCCTCGGCAAAGGCGAAGACTTCCGGCCGGACGACGCGCAGGTAGTCCGCCATCGGCACGATCAGCGAATCCGTCAGGCTGCCGGCGTTGAAGGCGATTCGATCGTTGGCGGGAATCGACGTGTCGACGAAGAGATCGAATGGAAGAATCGGGTGGCCGAACGGCGGCACGGAGCCCGGGACGAGCCCCGTCAGTTCCGCCAGCTCCTCGCGCGTGGCAAACCTGGATTTCTTCTCCCCGAAACGCCTGCGAATGGCGCCGGAATCCGCCTTCAGGGCCGCCGAGATGACAAACAGTCGGAATGTATCACCGACTTTCATCAACAGCGCCTTGCCGCCGACCTGGATGGATTCTCCACGCGCCGCGGCGCTCTGCTCGGACGTGAACGTCGGCTCGTGATGAACGCATCGATACATCACGCCCGCCTCGTCCAGGAGCCGACGGATCGACGCATGGACCGCGCCGCCGTCATGACTGGGCGCGTCGTTTTCGTTGGACATGTCCGGCGGCTCCCTGCCCGATGACGCCGTGGCGGCGTCAGTTGCTCTTGCGCCACTTCACGTCGGGTGTGTATCGGCTCGCGACGATTTCCGTCGCCTCCCCGCCCTCGATTACCAGTACGTGCGCCGCGAGCACGGCGTCGTTCAGCAGCTTCCACGTCAGGTTCACCGACTTCACGTCGCGATTGTCCGACAGTCGGAGTACCGCAACGATTCGCCCCGAGTAGAACCCGATCGGACCGGCGGCGCGTTCGACCGATCGTTCAGAGGTCGCCGGGCCGATCAACGCGATGTCTTCGAGCCGGGGCGTCGAAATCTCGCCATCGACTTTGACGGCAAACGACCTGACGACCAGATCCCGCCAGAATTCGATGACGCCCGCCTGCTCGTCGACGCTCAGCGTGTCTTCCTTCTCGCGCTGAATGGGACGCCACGTTTCGGAAACACTCAGCGGAACGACGACCCGCAGTGACGCGCCGCGAGCGTCCGTTTCGAGAATCGCGTGGACGAGGTTGAATCGCCCCGATCCCAGCCAGGCCCGCGCGTCTTTCTCACGCTTCTCGGGAGCCTTCTTCCCCCAGTCGAACTCGAGCGTTTCGGCGTTGCCGCCGCTCGTGAGAACGAGCTCGCGCGACTTGTCGGCGCCGGCCTTCTGGACGGTCGCGCCAACGCGCGTCAGCAGAATCTGTGTCGTCAGGGGCGGCCGATGCTGAAACGTGATGAAGTCCAGCGGCGTCTTGTCATTCGCGGCGTAACGAATCTCCACCGTCTCCCAGACGGTCGAAAGCCGCCGCTTCGCCTGGTCGTCGCTCGGGGCCGTCGTCTCTGTCGAGCGGATCTCCGCCTTCAGGCGTCGCCCCGCGGCGTCGCGCAGAATGAGACCATCCCGCAGCATATCGGCGTACTTCGCCGCGGAGGGACGGATTTCGGAAACGAGATACACGCCGTCGTCATGCTGCGGAATCAGGCCGTAATGAAGCAGATCCTCGCAAGGCGCTTCGATCGTCACATCGACATGATCCGAGTGCACGATCACCTTCGCGCGCGACAGGGAGACGGGATGCGCATCGGCCCGATCGCCGACAGCGAAGATCGCGACAATGCAGACGCCGCATGCCAATGCGCGTCGAGGGCGCCATGTCGAAGTCAACTTGGATTCCTCCATTCGGGATCACGCCTGTCCCGCTCACGCGCCAGCCATGACGCCCCCGCGGGTGAATCCCGTTTTTACGCCAGGCGCCGCGGGAACGGAACCGTCGCCATCACGCCATCAGGGCTTGATGAGCGTAAGCATGTAATTCTCGGACAATGCGCGATTCACGTCGTCGGCCTGCGCTTCCGCGACGACGAAGCCGGCCGACTCGCATTCGCGAATGACCGTGTCACGATCGCATCGCACGTGACCGATGACCCACTCGCGGCGCTCCGTCGGCATCGCCATCCACTTGGCGTCATCCCGGCCGCCATCGGCGTCATGCCGGATGAACTCGATGATGTGAACGCGTCCGCCCTTCCGCATCGCGCGATAGAGCGACGCAATCGTGGACTTCGGGTATTCGAAGTGATGATACGTATCGCAGATAAAGGCGACGTCGACGCTGTTGGCGTGAAGCCCCGTGGTGTTGTCGGGGCACTGAATCGTCGTGATATTCTCCAGTCCCCGCTCGGCGGCGAAGTCCCGGATGTGCCTGAGAAAGGGCTCAGCGATATCCACGGCGAAAACCAGGCCCCCGGGACGCACGCGCTCGGCGAAAGCGATCGTGTAGAACCCCGTCCCGGCGCCGATATCGGCGACGCACTCACGCGGCGTGAGATTCATGGCGTCGAGGATGAGATCGCGATGATGGAAGACCTCGCGGCTCTCGGATTCGAACCGCTGGACCCACTCGTCCACATTGATGTCTGACTTGAATTTGCTGTTGATCCCCGGCTTGACGCTCTGCTCAGGTTTCGCGCAGGCGCCGCTGAATGTCGTGGCCAGAATGGCGATGAGCGGGATTCGCAGGTCGCAGAGTCGGTTCAGGGCGCGCGGCATAAGTGGGCCATGTCCTTTCAGAGTATCCAGCGATGACTTGCGTCCCGCGTTCTTTCTCGTGGCGTCCTGTTCAGAGCCTCGCCGTCCTCAGCGTGGCGTCTCATTCAGAGCGTCGCTGTCCACAGCGAGGCGAATTCATACGCGTGACGCGCGCCTCTCTTCGCCGTGAGGACACGACGGCTCTGATTGCGTCTGACGGCTCGTGGCGATTACGCGTAGCTGTGCAGACCGACGATGTAGAAATTCACGACCCACCAGTTGAACTGCATGACGGCGAAACCGACGACGCTCAGCACGCTCGTCCACAGGCCACGATGCTTCGTGACGTAACGGGCGTGAATCAGGATCGCATAGATCAGCCACGTGTTCAGGGCGAAGACCTCCTTCGGATCCCAGCCCCACGGCCGGCCCCAGGAGTAATCCGCCCAGACCGCGCCCAGCACAATGCCGACGAACAGCGCGACAGTCGCCGTGTAGAGCAGCACGCGATGGCAGAGGTCGAAGTCATCCAGAATCGACTTGGTGCGCTCAACCGGAAATGCGGACGCGTCGAACGCCCCGGCCGCCGGTTTGGCGGCGCCGCACACCATGGCGAAGCCGCCCAGACCGATCATGGCGCCGCCGACGATCGACAATGCCGCGATACCCACAATCCCCCAGCCATCGACGTGGGCGAACGCGTCACGAATCCCCAGCAGCACGACGACGAGCGCGCCCAGCTGGGCGCCGATCGTCGCCCGGGACAGTGCGTTGTTCTTCCTGACGGCCTCGACGAAGAGATAACAGTTGGCCACGCCGAAGGCGAGCGTGATCACGGCGTAACTCGAAATGATCAGCACGGTATGGATGCGCAGCATCGCGTCATCCAGGATCGGCATCATCGTCTGCAGATTGTCGTTGATCGTGTCGGGCACGATTTCCGGCAGCGACAGGGCAAAGAAGCCCAACAGCGCCGACGCGAACATGAAGACGCGCTTGCGCGTGAAGAACTCCAGCAGCAGACCGAAGGCGGCGCCGCACCAGGTCGAGGAGACAACGGCCTCGTACATGTTGGCGACGGGAATCCGTCCCAGCACGCCCCATCGCAGCCAGAGGTCATAGCCGTGAATACCGATCGCCGCGATCAGGAAGGTCAGGGCGACGTATCGCGGCCACTTGTACCCCGTCGCCAGGGCAAAGATCGAGACGAAGAAGGCGAAGATGTAGCCGCCCCATCCATAGCGCAGGAGGTTCATTCGGCGATACGACTGCTCGGCGTGGCACGTTTCCAGGGACGGGTAGGTTCCCTCGGGCGCCAGCCTGGGCAATGCGGTGGCGAGATTGTCGACCGCCGTGTTGATCGCCTTGGCGTCACGCTGCTGCCACGCCTTCGCCAGGGCCACGTAGGGCTCCAGGACCGAGAGGGCCATGTTTTCGGAGATCCCCAGCGCGTCCTTGTTGAACTGCGGATCGAGCAGCATCTGCGGGGCGATCCACTGCGTCTCCTTCGTGCCGTTCGGAACGGGAACGACAGTGAAAATGTCGCGAATCTCCTCGAAGCAGAACTTCGCGGCGCCCATGCGGTTCATCGCGCGGGACTTGAGCGTTTCGCCCGACAGCTCCCGGATGCGCGCCTGGACCGGCGCCTGCATGAAGAACTCATAGCTGATGCAGCGCTGCTTGTACATCCGCTCCGACTCTTCGTCGGAGACCTTGATCGGATGCTTCGTGAGATCCTTCAGGACGCCGCGATCCTTGACGAAGATGACCGGCTGATCCAGATACGCCCGCTGGTTGAACATCATCTCCATCGCCGAGACGACGGGATCGAGCCCCTCCAGCGACACGGAACCGTGCATCGTGCGCATCGTCTTTCGCGCCCACGATTCAACAGTCGTGTATCGCCAGGCGTTGTTGTCGAGCATCGCGATCGCGCCGAGCTTCTCGACGTCGATGTCCTTCTCGATCGCCTTGATCTCGTCGAGCGCCTTGTTTTTGACGATCACGTCTTCCTTGTGGCATCCGACGCCCATGCCGACCAGCAGCACGCCGATCAGCAGTGACTTGACGGCGACGGGAACACCGCCCTTCCGTGAGGGATCTCGCATTTCGTTCGACTCCTTCCCCGCGCCGCGATTTCGAGGCGATGACGCGGCGATTCGGGCGTTACGTCGCTTCTTGAGCGCCGGCTTGACGGCAAACGCCCAGACCATGCCAAGGCTGATGATGGCGCAGGCGAGCAGCTGCAGGAGCACGCCGTTGCGATTGCCGACGCCGAGAACTGTCCAGCTCGAGCCATCCTGCGCGGCGGCCGACTGGAACAACGTCCAGTTGCCGATCGTGTACGTGTTGTTGAGGAACGCCTTGCCTTCCTGAACCTGGTCAGAGCCCGGCGCCTTGTATCGGAAGTAGCTCGTCCACTCGCGGGCCTGCTGACCGCCGGGGTAATACTGCGTCACGAGCTCTTCCAGAATGACGGGCGTCGGCAGGTCATTTCGCTGGCGACCGTAGATGAGTCCAATCGAACGACCACTTGGCAGGTTGCTGGCCATCGTCGGTCCGCCGCCGAAGATGTCCGTGTGATCGAGGTTGTACTGGCTGAAGCCCACCCAGACGCGTCGGGACCAGGAACCGTCCAGCGCCGCCAGGTGAACGCGAATCATGGACTTCTGCCGGCCGACGTTCATGAGCGAACGCCGCTGCGCCACGGGAATCACCGCGGGGCGGGCTTCCAGAACGGGCCGAACGATCAGGTTCTTCAGGACGAGATTCAGATCATCGCCCAGGACGACGGGCTCGCCGACATCCAGCTTCTTCACGTCGCGCCGGCCGCCGACGGCCGTGTGAACGATCGTCGGGGCGAAGTTCTCGCCAGCCACGAGGCGGACATGATCCGTCGACGCGTTCGTATAGGTAATGACGATGTTGTCGTCCACCAGGTCAGTCGTCGGGCTGATCTTCTTGCCTTCCCGATTGCGATCCTGATTCAGTTGCGGGAAACGATCCATGACGGATCGCTGATAGGACTTCTCGGGCGACTCCACCCAGACAAGCGCGATCGATGTTCGCGCGCCCTTGAAACCGGCGGTCATCAGCGGCCAGTTGGGGCGCAGCTGTTCAATCTTCAGCGTGTAGTCAGTTCCTTCGACCTTGATTTCGTCACCGACATTGACGTCGTAGGACTTCCGGACGCCCTTGTCTTTGACTTCCACGTCGATGATGTGCTGGCCTTCGACGCGACGCGTCCAGTCCGGATTGAGCTCCGTGGCGTCGCCGATCCAGTCAAACTCCATGCGCGGACCGTTGTTGACATCGAACATGGCGTTCGCGGGATTGAGCGATTCCAGATCGGCGCTGGTCAGCCGACTGCCGCGCCCCATCGCGACCTGCGCGACGGGATAGAGTTCGGCGCCGCCTTCGATCGGTCGCGCGTCCATATCGGCGTACGGAAGGTAGCCGTCGATCTCAACGCTGTAGCCGAGATCCTTCGCGAGGGCGTCGTCCGCGTTCAGGACCGGGATCGGCATTCGCCAGTATTCAACCAGGGGAATCGGCGCCGTGCGATTCGACGGAACGGGCGTCCCGTCCGTGTAATCGACGCGCCCGGCGCCGGGCGACTTGTCGTCATCCAGCGCGATGAACCGCTCACTGTAGTAGGGCAGCGCCGGCAGACTGAACTCGCGCCGATCGTTGAGCGTGGATCCAACGACGAGCGACAGCGACGGCGTTGTATTGTCGTAGAATTTCGTCACGCTCCTCGCCGGCTCGAGGGCGGCCGTCAGTCGATCGCTGACCTTTGCAAACCGTGCGAAGCGATCCCCCGTCTCGCGCGTCGTCATCGTTTCAAACCGCGGCGGCTCATTGCCGATCGTGACCTTCAGTGTCACTTCTTCGGCCGTGTTCATGCCGAGACGCTTGACGTCGACCACTTCGATCTTATGGGCGCCGCCGAGCATGGGAATGTTCATGTCCCACGTTCGGCCTTTGGCGGCGACGATCTGCCCGACCTGCGCGTTCGTCGGATCCGTCTGAAAGCGATCGTTCGAGTAGATCGCAATTTTCGCCGGCGCCATCAGCACGTCGCCTTCGACCTTCGAGCCGAAGTACCAGATGGAGGAGCCGCACAGCAGCAGCAGGCCGGTGTGAACCGCGAGGACGCCCGCGTTGATCATGTTGAACTTGATGCGGCGGATCGTGGCGACAATGAGGTTGATGCAGAACAGGACGATCAGCGCCGTGAAGATCCAGTGATTGAAGTACTGGAACTCCGTGAGTTCAAAGACCTGCCGCGTCTGCGGGACCGCGGAACCGAGGGTGCCATAGCAGAAGATGAGAACAATCAGGAAGATCCCAAGCCAGATGCTGTTGAAAAAGTCGAGGATCGGATTGCCTCGTCTGCGTGGACGCTGGGTTGCGGACATTTCCATTTGAACTACCTGAGTTGCGGTTTGCGGATCTTCGCGGCCGAACGACGCCAACGCCGTCGGCGAAACACCTGGATTCTAAGTTCTCCGAAGAAATAAGTCATTCTCAACGCACAACCGGCGAGCCGGCGCGCCAGATGGCGCGGCGACTCGCCGGCTGCGGGAATTCAGGTGGATTCGCCCCGTTTGGATACGGATTAGCGAGCGTATTCGACGGCGCGGACTTCGCGGAGCAGCGTCACTTTGATCTCGCCCGGATAGGTCATATCCGCCTCGATCTTCTTGGCCACGTCCCGGGCGATCTTCATCGCCGAGGCGTCGTCCACTTTCGCGGCGTCCACGATCACACGCACTTCGCGACCCGCCTGGATGGCGTAGGCCTGCTGGACACCGCCAAAGCCCGTCGCGATGTCCTCCAGCTCGCGCAATCGCTTGATGTAACGTTCCAGCGACTCGCGACGGCTGCCGGGCCGCGCGGCGCTGATCGCGTCCGCTGACGCCACGAGCGGCGTGTACGGACTCGTCGCCGGGATGTCGCCGTGATGGCCCGCCACGGCGTTCAGCACCTCGGGACGCTCGTTGAACTTGCGACATATCTCCTCGCCGATTTCCGGGTGCGTTCCCTCCACATCGTGGGGAACCGCCTTACCGATGTCGTGCAACAGGCCACAGCGACGGGCGAGCGTCCCGTTGAGACCCAGCTCGTCCGCCATGACCTGACACAGGTACGCGACTTCGATCGAATGCCGCAGCACGTTCTGGCCATAGCTTGTTCGGAAGGATAGTCGACCCAGCAGATCGATGAGCTGTCTGTGCAATCCTTGCACATTCGCCTCCATCGCGGCCTTCTTGCCGAGCTCCATCACTTCCTTCTCGACGTTCTTTCGAACCTCTTCCACGACCTCTTCGATGCGCGTGGGGTGGATACGACCGTCGTTGATCAGCTTCGTCAGCGCCTGGCGACCGATCTCCTTCCGAACGGGATCAAAGCACGAAAGGATGATCACGCCCGGTGTGTCGTCGACGATGATGTCGACGCCGGACGCCTTCTCGAAGGCGCGGATGTTTCGACCTTCGCGGCCGATAACTCGCCCCTTCAGTTCGTCATTCGGAATAGGGACGGTACCGACTGTCGCCTCCGACGTATGCGCGGCGGCGTATCGCTGAACAGCCGTGATCACGATCTCGCGGGATCGATTCTCCGCCTCGTCCTGCGCTTCCGTGACGCGCTTGTTGACGATCTCGGCGCAGTCCTGTTCCAGCTCGTTCTCGAGCTTCTGGAACAACTGCCGCCTGGCGTCGTCCATCGAGAGCTGCGTGATCTTGAGCAGCTCGTTGCGCTGCCGAATGAGCAGGTCGTCGATCTCGACGCTCTTCTTCTCGATCTCCTCGGACTTCTGGCGGACCTGTGTCTCGGACTTCTCGATGTTCCGTTCTTTCAGACTCAGCATGTCCAGCTTCTGGTCGAGCTGGTCTTCCCGTTTTTCGAGGCGTTTCTCGGCCTCGCGGAGCTCCGCCCGCGTCGCTGAAGCCTCTTTCTCGAACTTCTCCTGCCGGGACAGAAACTCGGCCTTGGCGTCAACTTCGGCCTTCTGAACGATCTCCCCGGCGCGGCTCTCGGCGCGTCCGAGGATCGTCTGCGCCTCCGATTCGGCCGTCGCCTTTCGCTGCTTGTCCAGAAACAGTTTGATGACCCAACCCACGACGGCGCCCACGACCAGCGCGCCGATCGCGAGTCCATAATTCCCGCCACCTTCCGCAATCAAATGACCAACCATACGCATTGCCCTTTCGAGCGTCAGTCGAAGGGACCGGCGATTGTGATCGGCGCCAACCTCTGCGCCAGGCGGCTGAACCATCGCCCCACGTTGTGATCACCACACAGCGGACGAGATCCAATCCGGCGCCTGCGCTCACATCGGCGCGCGAGCCAATCGTCGTTCCCGGATCGAGAACCCGGATTGTCGGAGGTCAGTTCACGCTCGTGGATTGCGGGCGCTGCCGCGTGGAAATGGCCTGTCAGAATCTGGCAGTGTTCAGTCTTCCGTCGATCAGCGACACAATCCGGTCGCCAATACGATCCCATGGCGAAGCCGCCCAATGGGCGGTCGCTCGTCCACATCAGGCTGTGGACGCCAGGCCTGACGCGGCGCGGATCGGGACCCGGCCGAATCAGGATGAAGATATCGCGAAATCACGACGGAGACGTTGGGTTTGGATGAAGCGACATTCACCTTCAGCAGATGAGACGCTTCGCCGAACCGACAACGCTCGATCGCGACGCAGAACAACACCAGGATGACAAAACAGGCGGTAACCACCACGAAATCGCGACGCCTCCGCGACCTTCACCTTTGCAAAGATCGCCTGACTCCTTCACATCGACATCCAAACGGATGTCGTGCAAAACCATCGACGTCGAAATCCGCACTTACGAATCATCGCAAGGCACGGACCAATGACTGTAACCTTAGCGGGGAAACACACTTACCCCGCTTCACCTCAGTATAAGCCCGGTCCTTGGTCGGTCAAGGATTCCTCGGCGTGATTCTCCGCACATTCGTTCGGCAGGCGCCGCGACCCCCGCGATGTGTCGCCCAGCGCCCGAAAACCCCCGCAGCGCCGCCACAACACGCCTTGGCGACGCGATTTACGCATGGATACAATCCGGTTCCGTAATCTCTGAATCGGGGCGTCGAATCGGAAACGTCCGACCGCAATCGCCCGTTGGCCGTTAGCAGCAACTTTCGGTCTCGATAGAAGTTACAGGCGATCCTCCCGGAAGCGCCCATGGCCGCCTGTCCACCGACTGGAGTGAACGACGCATGCTTCGACCCATCCGAGCCGCCAGCCTCCTGGCGATCATCATGTCCGCCCTGCCGCTGAACGCCATGGCCGGTCCCGGCGCCGGCGGCGACACCTACGCCGTCTCGGCGCCCGAGAACGACAAGCCGATGGTGACGGCGACTGTCGCCGCCGATCGGGAAGCCGTCGGTCCGGGCGACACGTTCAACGCGCTCGTCACGCTGAAGATGGCGGATGGCGTTCACGTCTATTGGCGGAACCCGGGAGAGACGGGCCTGCCCACGGAGTTCCGTTGGACGGGCCCCGAGGGCTTTCGATTCGGCCGAACTCAGTTCCCCGCGCCCGAGTCGAAGTACGACAAGGTCCTGAAGGAGACGAGCTACATCCACTCGGACTCGGCCATGTTTCTGACGCCGATCAAGGCGCCTGACACACTCAAGGCGGGCGAGACGCTGACCTTCAACGTCGATGTGTCCTGGCTCTCCTGCAGGAAGGGCGCGTGCGTGCCCGGCGGCGAGAAGCTGACGCTGAAGCTGCCGGCGGCGGCGAAAAGCAAACCGGTCAACGATGACGCGCTGGAAGAATTCGACGCCGCGCGCAGCCGGGTCCCGTCGCCTTCCGACAAAGCGGAGCACCTCAAAATCGCCGTCAGGACGAGCAAGGCGAGCGTCGGGCCGGGCGAATCCTTCGACGTGATCGTGACGGCGCAGATCGAAGCGAAGCACCACATGCAGTCGGACAAGCCGCTGGAAGACTACCTCATTCCGGCGTACGTCTTCATCGAGCCCGTGCGCGACGCCGAGGTCGGAGAAGTTGTCTATCCAAAGTCCCACATTCGCAACGACCCGATGATGGGCAAGATGAGCGAGTACTCCGGGACGATCGAATTCAAATTCCCCGTCACGCTCGAGAAGGAAACAGACAACAAGCCGCGATGGATCCGCGGGATTCTGCAATCGCAGATCTGCACGGACGAAGGCACGTGCTACGCGCCGCAGACGAACGCGTTCGCCGTCGCGATTCAGATCGAGGGCGGACCGGCGCCGGCGGCGTCGCCGGAGGAATTCGTTGCGGCGACGCCGATGATCGACGATACGCCAACCGATGGTGGCGCCGACTCGCCGGAAGTCGTGACAACGCCTTCGCCAACCAGGAGCGCCGCGACGGCCGATGGCGACTCCAGGGGGATCATCGGTCGCATCGAGGACGCGCTGGTCAGTCTCGGCTACGCGGGCGTGTTGCTGCTGGCATTCCTCGGCGGCATCGCCCTGAACCTGATGCCGTGTGTGCTTCCTGTAATCTCGTTGAAGATCCTGTCGTTCGTGCGTCAGGCGGAGGAGGATCGCAGGCGAATTTTCGCGCTAGGACTCGCTTACTGCGCAGGCATCGTCGTGTTCTTCGGCGCCCTTTCCTGGCTGTACTACTCCGGCGGCCAGTCGTGGGGACAGCACTTTCAGAATCCATACGTCGTTCTCATTCTCGCGGCCATTATCACAGCGTTCGGATTAAGCCTGTTCGGCGTGTTCGCTGTTTTCACGCCGAAGTTCGTCAATCAGCTTGGTGTCAAAGCCGAGGAACGTGAGGGATTGCCGTCCGCGTTCTTTACGGGGCTTCTCGCCACGGTTCTGGGCACGGCCTGCACGGGCCCCGGCATGAGCGTCGCCCTGGGCGCCGCAAGCAAAACGACGCCGTTCCGCGGCGCGATGATCTTCATGACAGTCGGCGTCGGCATGATGCTGCCGTTTCTGATTCTCTCGGCGAAGCCGGCGTGGCTGAAATTCGTTCCGAAACCGGGCAGGTGGATGGGAACCTTTGAAGCCATCATGGGCTTCGCACTGTTTGGCACGGCGATCTTCATCCTGAATCCGATCAGCACACAGCTGGGGAACTGGGGGCTCGTGCTGGGACTCATGTTCCTGCTCGGTGTGTGCATTGCCGCATGGATTCGCGGCAAGGCGCAGTTCGCGACGGACACGTCGAAACGCGTCCCTCTCAACATTGCCGCGCTGGCGATGCTCGCTGTCGCGTGGGTGTTTCCGTTTCAATGGCTGTCGACCGTTCCGAAACTCCGCGCCGAGGCCGAGGAACACCAGCGGTTATATGAACTGGGTCTGCTGACAGATCTGAAGCCCAAAGGAACCGAAAAAGACGACCTGCCCGAAGCCAGGTACCCTGAAGACGAGATCTTCTGGCTCCCTTATCAGAAAGACCTCGTGCGACGATTTGTCGAGGAGGGGCATACCGTCTTCGTCGACTTCACGGCCGAGTGGTGCGCCAACTGCAAGTGGAATGAAGCGAAGGCAATCGATGTCGTTACGAATCGCAACCTCATGCGAGAGTATCGCGTCGTCCCCTTCAAGGCGGATTACACGAGTCAGTCGCCAGGCATGACGCGCATCATCAAGTCCTACGAACGAGATGGCGTGCCGATGTACCTGATCTTCTCGCCAGGGCGCCCGGACGATCCGCAGGTCATGTCCGGCCTGCTGACGGAGGGCCAGATTACCGCAGCAATCAAACAGGCCGGCCCCAGCCGGACCGCCGACCCGATCGCGTCCGCATCCGCCGCCGAATTGTCGCCGCCCAGGATTGAAACCGATGCCCGGCATTGATCGCTCTCCCGTCGAAGTCCCCATCGACGACCAGCTGACACTCCGCGGCGAACGCATCGGGGCAGGCCCCGCGCTGATCCTGCTGCACGGCGGTCCCGGATGCGCGGATTATTTCGGCGGCACATCCTTCGAATCGTGGCTGGCGGAGCATTTCAGCGTGGTCACGTACGACCAGCGCGGCGCCGGGCGCTCCCCGTGCGATGGGCCCTTCTCGATTCAGCACAATGTGACCGACCTGGAGACGTTGCGGCGCGCGATCAATGTCGATCGCGTCACGCTTTTCGGTCACTCGTCCGGCTGCGTGCTGGCGACGCACTACGCGGCTGCGCACGCCGATCGACTTGAGCGGCTGATTCTGCTGAGCCCCGCCGGAATCCGCCCCGGCTGGCGCGCGCAATTCGACGCGGCGCTGCGCGAGCGATTCACGGACGAACAGGCGGAGACGATCGAGCACATCGATCGCGCCATCGCAGGAGAACCGGACAACGCCCGACGGGCGGCCCTCTATCGCGAACGATTCAACGCCGCCCTGCCGGCCTATGTCGCCCCGGACTACCGCGACGCGGCGCCGACACTGCGCGACTTCAATCGCCAGGCGAACATCCGCGTCAACAACTCCCTGGCGGCCCTCAGCAGGTCGCGCGACTGGGAGCGGTCCCTGGCGGGATTCGATCGTCCCGTCACGATCCTTCACGGCCGCAGCGATCCGATTCCCTGGAGCGTGGTCGACGACTACTGCGAGCTCTTCCCGCACGCGGAAGCCATGCCACTGCACGGGATCGGTCACTTCCCGTGGCTGGAAAACGAAACGACGCTGCGAACGATGCTCGATCGAATGCTGTTCGCCGGCTAACCACCCCCGCCGCCACTCGAAACTCGTAACTCGCAACTGGCCACTCCCCCTATCGCACTCCAGTCGCCCGCATGGTATCTTGACGCCCCGAACCGGGCGGCGTGGTTCGCCGCGCGTCAGATGTCGCGCCTCGCGCACGTGTAAGTCATTGCCATGGGTTTGATCGTTCAGAAATTTGGCGGAACCAGCGTCGCCGACGCCGAGAAGATTCATCGCGCCGCGCGCCGCGCCCTCCGCGCCAGGCTCGACGGGAATGACGTCGTCGTCGTCGTCTCGGCGATGAACAAGACGACGGACGAACTCGTCGATCTCGCCTACCAGGTCACGGATCGGCCCAGCCGGCGCGAAATGGATCAGCTCCTGTCGACCGGCGAACAGATCACGATCGCCCTGATGGCGATGGCGATTCATCACGCGGGGCACGACGCGATCAGCCTGACGGGCGGCCAGATCGGTCTCCGCACGGACGCGAGCTTCGGCCGCGCCCGCATTCGCGAAATCACGGAGCGCGGCCGCATCCTGCAACTGCTCAAGAGCGGCAGTATCGTGATCGTCGCCGGCTTCCAGGGCGTGGACGAGGCGCTGAACATCACAACGCTCGGCCGTGGCGGCTCCGACACGACGGCCGTCGCGCTGGCCGCCTCGCTCGGCGCCGACGTCTGCGAGATCTACACGGACGTGGACGGCATTTACTCCGCCGATCCGCGGATCGTGCCGGAGGCGCGCAAGCTCCCGTACATCTATCACGACGAAATGCTGGAGCTGGCCTCGCTCGGCGCGCAGGTCATGCACTCACGCAGCGTGGAACTCGGCAAGAATTACGACGTGCGCATCTGCGTCCGCAGCAGCTATTCGGATGCGAAAGGAACCGACATCGTGAAGGAATCCTCCGACTTAGGACAGGTCATCGTCCGCGGCGCCGCATTGAAGAAGGAACTGGCCCGTGTCGAACTCATCGGCGTTCCGAACAAGCCAGGTCTGGCGAGCGAGATCTTCAGCCACGTCGCCGATCGCGACATCGTCGTCGACGACATCATCCAGGTCATTCACAAGGGCGGCGACACGGCCGACCTGAGCTTCACGATCGACGCCAACAATCTCCAGGCGGCCCATGTCGTCATCGAGGAACTCCGCCGCGACATGCCGGGTATGACGAGCGAAGTGAAGACGGACCTGGCGAAGGTTTCCGTCGTGGGTGTCGGCATGCGAACCCATACCGGCGTCGCGTCGCGCATGTTCGAGGCCCTGCATCAGGCGAACGTCAACATCGACAACATCAGCACGAGCGAAATCGTCATCAGCTGCGTCGTGAACGCCGACGATGGTCCCCGCGCCCTGCGCGCCGTACACTCGGCATTCGAGCTGGACCAGGAGCCAGGCGGCCGCGCCTAGCGCCCTCGCGAAGACTCAGAAACGGGGCAAGCTCACTCATTCAGAGCCGCCGTGCCCCCACGGCGACGAGAAACAGAGAAAGGTCCGCGCGGCATGACTTCGTCTCGAGAACGCGGCGGCTCAGAATGACGCGTTTCGGAATATGAAGCAGGGCGGCTCGAACGCACGACTCGGCTGTGCCTGCATTCGTCGGCGGCGCCCGAACGACGCAGGCCACCGAGTCAGGAAGCGCCGATCACATCCTTCAGCGCGGGAAACTCCGTCGCCGCCTGCAGCGCCTCGCGGATCGACGCGGCCGGCGTCAGCCAAAGGACCGGTCGGCCCTCGTAGGAACTTACCCGAGAGATCGTGCCGATGACGCGACCTGTCACGGAACTGATGACAGGGGATCCGCTCTGCGACTGAAACGCAACCGCCTGATCCAGAACGACAAAGATATGCGTGGGTTCCGCTTCCAGAACGAAGCCGTTCACCCAGACGTAACCGATCTCGGCGTCATCCGTCTTGTTCGGAAACCAGACGATTTCCTTCTTCTCGGGTGCGCCTCGCTTATCCAGCTTCAGGACCCAGTTGTTAGGAACGCGCTGCTCCACGGGAAGGATCAGATAGTCCATTCGCAGGTCGATGGTCATGCCGTCGGCGACGCCCCCGTTCCCCGGTAGTCCCCAGCTCTTTTCAAATGTCAGCATGGGCGTCCAGTCGCTGATCGACAGCCACTTCACGACGTTCAGCGGCTCGCCTTCAAAGTTGACGAAGTGAGCGCTGGCGATGGCCGCGACGCGACCTCCAGGGGCTCGCACCAGGAACCCCGTTCCGTTCGCCGACGGTTCCTCATCCCCGTAGTAGAAGTAGGGCTGAAACAGGAACGGCCCCGTGGGCTTTTCCATCGGCGTGACCGCCGGCGCCGCTGCGGGCTGCGACGGCGGATTTTCGGCCGCCGGCGCAACAGCGCTCGGCGTTTCCCGTCGCGTGGCGTGGGCGTCAACCGACGGCGCATCCTCCCGACATGCGAACAGCGCAAACAGCGCCGGGAACGCCAACAGCAAGCGTCCGCGTTTGGATCGCGACAGGATTCGTGCACGCAATACGTTTTTCATCGCAGATTCATCCCGGCCCTCATTCACATTCGAATCGGCGAAAGGCGTTTGCTGGCGCCGAGGCCACTCGCCGACCGCCCCATCGCTCTGCTGAGTATCATACCCACGCGACCAACCCATCCCAATGGCGTGCCGCGGCGCCCCAACAGGCGAACGTCAGACGAACCCACACGATCACTGAAGATTCTTCACCACGGGAAACGGCGCGATGCAGCCCTGAAAATGAAACAGGGCCGAGTCGAAGGTTCGACTCGGCCCTGTTCGCGTTTGTTGACAACGCTTTGGGTATTCGTTGTGCCGATCAGCCCGGCTGGGGCAGTGAACCGCCCGGGAAGTCCGGCTCCGGCGGCTGCTTGATCGGTCGCGCCTGTGCGATCGGCGGCGACGGCGGCTTCTCTTCCGCAATCAGACCGCTGAGCGTCGGCTTGTCGAGCGTTTCGCCGCGACAGAGCTTGGCGACTTCTTCCGCGTCGAGGCTCTCATGCTTCAGCAGGGCCTCGGCGACGGCGACGACACTGTCCCAGTTCTTTTCCAGGAGCCGCGTCGCGTCCTCGTAGGCCTCCGTCGACAGGCGGCGGACTTCGTCGTCGATGTCGTGGGCCGTGTCGTCGGAATAGACCTTCTCGCCCATGCCGAATTCGTTGCGATCCAGCGGCGAGTACTTCACGAAGCCGAGCTTGTCGCTCATGCCCCACTCAATGACCATGGCCCGCGCGAGTCGCGTGACCTGTTCGATATCCATCGCTGCGCCGCTGCTGATGTCGCCGGAGTGCTTCTCTTCGGCGATGCGACCGCCGCACATGACGCGCATCGTCGCGATGAGCCATCGCTTCGCGTAGCCGTAGCGATCCTTCTCGGGCAGCGACATCGTGGCGCCGAGCGCCTGGCCGCGCGGGATGATCGTGACCTTGTGGAGCGGATCGGCGTCTTCCAGAACGACCTGGAGCACGGCGTGGCCGGCCTCATGATAGGCCGTCGCGATGCGCTCCTTCTCTTCGATCTTGCGGCTCTTGTTGGAGCGACCGTAGCGAATCTTGTCGCGGGCCTCCTCAAGATCCTCCATCTCGACCATGTCCTTGTTGAGCATCGTCGCGATGATGGCGGACTCGTTGATGATGGCCGACAGCTCGGCGCCGCTGAACATCGGCGTGCCGCGGGCCAGCCGCATGAGGTCCACGTCCGGCGACAGCTTGATCTTCCGCGCGTGGACTTTGAGGATTTCCAGTCGGCCGCGCAGATCGGGCAGCGGCACGTAGACCGTGCGATCGAATCGACCGGGCCGTGTCAGCGCCGGATCGAGAATGTCCTCGCGGTTCGTCGCGGCGATGACGATGACCTGGTCCGACGTATCGAAGCCGTCCATCTCGACGAGGATCGCGTTGAGCGTCTGCTCGCGTTCGTCGTGGCCGCCGCCGCCGTAGGCCGTGCCGCGGCGCCGTCCGACGGCGTCGATTTCATCCAGGAAGATGATGCAGGGCGAGTTTTCCTTTGCGCTCTTGAACAGGTCGCGAACGCGGGAGGCGCCGACACCCACGAACATCTCGACGAAGTCCGCGCCGCTGATGCTGAAGAACGGCACGTCGGCCTCACCCGCCATGGCCTTGGCCATGAGCGTCTTGCCGCAGCCGGGCTCGCCGACGAGCAGCACGCCGCGCGGTACGCGACCGCCCAGGCGCTGGAACTTCTTGGGGTTCTTCAGGAACTCGATGATTTCCGTGACTTCCTGCTTGGCCTCTTCGATGCCGGCCACGTCCTTGAACGTGATGTTCGTCAGCTCCTTGTTGCTGACGCGATGGCGGGAGCGACCGAAGTTGCCGAGCATGCCGGCGCCGCCGGCGGAC
This sequence comes from Phycisphaerae bacterium, assembly GCA_035399845.1. GTDB lineage: Bacteria > Planctomycetota > Phycisphaerae > UBA1845 > UTPLA1 > ECT2AJA-110-A. The sequence continues at coordinate 32,970 of DAOPJV010000013.1, forward strand.
GAGCGGAGCTGTCGGAAGACAACAAACCAGATGAAGGCGAAGATGAGCAGCCAGGGAACGATGCCGATCAGCATGTTGATCAGGCCCTGGCGGCTTTCCTTGTAGGAGATCTTGGTGGCCGGCGCAATCTTGCGCAGTCGCTGCTGGATCGCATCGACCGCCATCAGCGTGTTGTACTTGCAGATGAACTCACTGTTCTTCTGATTCGCGGCGGTCCCCTGCGGCTTGCCCGGCGCGAATTTGCCCTGAATCGCATCATCCGTGATGACAATCTCAGTGATGGCGCCTGATTCGGCGTACTTGTAGAACTGATCGATCGAGATCCTCGTCGCGCTGGGCATGGAATTGCCGACGATCATCGCGACCATCAGGGCCACGAGGATCATGCCGACCCATCCCATGGCGGGCCGGGACATGCGGAACTTCGGCGGCGGCGTTTTTCGACCGGGACCGCCGTTCGGATCTTGATCAGGATTGGGACCGTTGTCGGCCATTCAGCAGGCGTCCATATAACAAAAAACCTGGCAGGGACCACGACCCCGGACACCGGTGTACGCGCCCTGCCATTTCCAATCGGATTATAGTGCCGACGCCGCCATTACCAATTGTCGTCGAGCATTTGCTCGACGATGCGTTCGGCCATTTCGTTGGAGGCCCGCTGCAAGGCGTGATAGAGGTCCTCGCCCACCGGACGAATGTAATCCACTGTGTGGACGAACCTTGGGCGATCCACGAGGATTTCGCCGGTCCGAAGATCCTTCCACTGCCAGCGGACGATCAGCGTTGCCGCTGTCTCTCGCGGCCGGACATTCACGAAGTCACGGCCGATCGTGCCTTGTCGGACTTCCAGCACTTCCCCCAACAGGACGGTATCCGCCACATCCCGGTTCGCGACCTTGAAGGGCGTCTCCGCCTCGATCCGCTTCTTCAGGGCCTCCGTGACCTGCAGTTCGACATCGCGCCGAAACTCGCGCGACTCGAAGATCGGCACGGCGACGGTCCGAATCGGGCGTTTCGCGGCGTTCTCGGTGCGAAACTGGGCCGTCCGATCCGTCGTATAGCCACAGCCGCCCAGCGTCAGCCCGATCAGGCCGGCCACAATGGCGACTCTGCGATCTCGTATCGATCCGCCCAAATCCATTTGGAGAACCTCTCGAAGCCCCGCTACCGCCTCCATGGCCCGCGGAATCGGGGTCGGATTATAAGTCCGCGAAGCGGCGCCGCAATCACCCGCCTTTGGGCGCGGAGCGCGACGTCAATTCTGATTGCCGCCGCAATGGGCCCGCGTACAATGGCCCACTCTGAAATTCGCCGCCGAGAAGGACTCACACATGCGGCGTTCAAGCCATGGCGATATTCGAGGTGCATGGATGGCACGCGTTCCAACCCCCGTACAGCTGGCAGTATTGGTATCCAGTGTCCTGGCCGTTTCCGGGTCAGCGCTCGGCCAGGTCAACGATACCTATCGCTCGCGTCTGGAATACGACGTCAGGACCGGCGAGTGGGTCGAAATTCCGGCGCCCGTTCCCGGCACGGCCGGCGGCGATCTGGCGATCGCCCGGGCGCTCCTCGCCAAGGGTGAATTCAAGGACGCCCGCGACGCCTTCAGGGACTGGTTCAAGACCTACCCGGACTCCGAGTACCGCAAGGAAGCGCTCTTTTACTCCGCCGAGACGGAGATCATGGCCGAGGACGCCGAGCCGAAACACGGCGACGTGATGAAGGCCTATGAGTGGCTGGAGGAGATCCTCGAGGCCTGGCCCGGCTCGGACCTCGCCGATCGCGCCGTCCGCCGGGAGATCATCATCGCCGAGATGCTGCTCTTCAAAGAGCGGAAGCAGAAGATCTGGAAGGGCACGTTCTGGCTCGGCGCCGAGGATGAAGCCCTCGCCATGCTCAGCAAGGTCGCCGACACGTGGGCCATCAACACCCCCATCGCCGAACAGGCCCTGCGACTCAAGGCGGACTATCACTACCAGAACGGCCAGTTCGATGAGGCGGAGATCACCTACGCCCGCCTCATGCGCGACTACCCCCGAGGCCGCTATCGAAAGATCTCCCTGCTCCGCAGCGGTCAGTCCGCCCTCGCCCGCTTCCCCGGCGTCGATTTCGATGACGCCGACCTGCTGGAGGCGGAGGTCTACCTCAGGGACTTCGAGACGCAGTATCCGCAGGAATCCGACGCCTATCGCGTTCCGGAAACGCTGACGCGCATCCAGGACAGCCTCGCCGAAAAGGACTTCCGCGTGGGCCAGTTCTACGAGAAGACGAGCAAACTCGACGCCGCGGCCTACTACTATCGCCACATCATGGAATCGTGGCCCGACACGACGTGGGCGTCGCAGTCGAAGGAACGCCTCTTCGCCATCGGCGCCACGATGCCCGCGGACACGGATACGGATCTGGGCGACATTGATCTGACGACGCAGGGCGGCGCCGTCCAACCACCATCGGTCTCGAACGCCGTGGCGGAAACGACAGCGGCGCAAGCTCCAGCGACCCATCCCCCCGCAATGCGACCCGCCAGTCCGCCGATTCGAGCAAATCGCGCCCCCGTCAAGTCCACGGCGCGAGCGGAATCGCGCGACGATTCCATGGATTGACCGCCGACGAAGGCGACGTCATGTCGCCTCAATCACGATGGCGCCCGTCAGCGCCGGCTTGACGGGTTCGATCGTTGCGCTGACGTGTGCGCTGATGAAGTGAATCGGCGTGGCCGCACGAAGCCCGACGCTGTTTCTGAACGCTTCCGCCAACTGTTGCGGCTCAGCGGTCATTGCACAGACACATGAGTCCCTGTACTCGCCATCGGCGGTCTCCATGCGGACGAATCGCACACACTCGGCATCGTCCATGTCGTAACCTTCACGCGTGATGGCGTCGTAGGCGTTGTCCATCAACTGCAGAAAACCGCCTCGCAGCTGCAGGGTATCGGGTTGTGCCGGCAACGAACATTCAAAGCTCCGATGGATGTCGGCGTGGAGAATTCCGACCGTCGGGAGCGCCGCGCTGAATTCGTGTTCACTCTGAGTCGCCCCGTCGATTCGCTCAACAATCGCGCCGGCGACGTCCGGCCCCGCCCCGCCGATGCCGAGGACGACAAGCGGACCCGATACGCCTCCAACGCGCGCCAACAGGGACCTGTCAGGAATACAGGACGCGACAACACCGACGATGCGATCGAGGTCGCGTTCGAAGAATCGCCACGCGCCATGCCCCAGCAACGCGCCATGATGGCCGACGACGGCGACGGACGCCTGGGAATCGCCAACGTCGATGACGGCGACGCACTCGCGTCGCTGTTCGACAGCGAGTTGGCGCGCCACGCCCAGCGTGACATTCGTATCCCCGGGCGCGCCTGCGACGCGGAACCATCGGCAGTCACACGCCGCGGCAAACGCATTCCAGTGTTCGATTGAATGACGGGCAAACGGGCGATGGGTACATCGGAGTGTCAGCTCAATGCCCGGACGACCGGCGAATGGCTCCATCACCGCGGCCAGGCCCGCCTCCGTCCAGGGGACATCGATCCGGCGAAATGAGATTCGACCGTCGGGGCTCTCCGTTTCCGCCACGCGGACGCCGTTCGTGCCGAAGTCGATCGCAACGCGCTTCATGTTTACACGCTCCGCCACTCGGCGATGATGTCCGGCGGTTCGTCAATACCCCGGAACGCCGGAAACGTCGTCGCCTGAACCTTCGCCGAGAGCCTAACGCAATTGGACAAACAGGTCACAACCCTCAGGGAGTATGGAGCGGATGCAGCCACGTCGGTTGATCGGCGTATGGCCGTCACGCTGGCGCTGGTCGGCTTCGCCACGACGGCGGTCTGCGGCCTGCTCTGCGACAACACCTATTATCACCTTGATGACGTCACTCACTATCTTTACGCAAAATGGGCCTGGCGATGGCCCGCGTATCTTCTGGATGACTGGGGACGCCCCGGGTTTACCGTCGCTTATGCGCTGCCCGCCACACTGGGCTGGACGGCGTGCCGCATCTTCTCGGCGCTGCTGACGGCGCTGGCGGCGTGGTTCGCGTACCTCACGGCCCGGAAGATCGACCTGCCGCGCGCGTGGCTGGTCATTCCGCTGTGCTATCTCCAGCCACTTCTGTTCCTGCTGTCGCAGACGACGCTGACGGAGACGCCGCTGGCGTTTTACCTCTCACTCGCCGCGTGGCTGGCCGTGACGCGCCGATGGGCGATGTCGTCATTTGTCCTCGCCGCCGCCTTCGTCACGCGCCATGAGGCGATCATCTTCCTGCCGATCTGGCTTTACTTTGCCTGGCGCGACAAGGCGCGATGGAGAACCCTCCTCCCGCTCGCATGGGCCTTTGTGATCGTCAACGGGCTGGCGATGGCCTTCGGCATGAGCAGCCTGATCGCCCGACTGCTGCATCCGACACCCACAACGCAATACGGACACGGCGGCTGGCTGACCTATCTCATGAAATCGCTGCACGCCTTCGGGCCCGTCGTCACGATCCTGGCGATCGTCGGGCTGCGCGGTTTCCTGCGCAATCCGGCCGCGAAACTTGTCGCGGCGAGCGCGGGGATCTACTTCCTCGCCGAGACCATCGTATTTCGCTACGGCCTCTTTGCGTCGGGTGGCTACTCACGATTCCTTGTCGCGATTTCGCCACTCGTCGCGATCCTTGCGGTCAACGGCGTCAATCGACTGCTCAGCCCTGACCTGTCCGTCTGGCGATGGGCGAGCGTCGGCGCGGCGGCGGCCATGGCCCTCCTCTGGATCGCCATGGAACGACAGCTCGTCATCCAGCACGGCGTCATTCTGGACATCTCGGAAACATACAAGGCCGTCTGGGTGATTCGCATCACGACGATCGCGCTCGCCGTAATCGCGCTCGTCGCCTTCGGACTGGGCGCGTCGGACTCGGGACGACGCGCCGGCCGCCGCCTGACGCCCGTCGCCCTGGCCGTCCTCCTGGGAATGACGCTGTACGCGTTCTATCGCCCCCTGCCCAAACCGGCCGATGCGAAGCTGATCGACGACGCCATTTCGCAACTGGGGCGGCTCGGCTATGCCGATCGGACCGTCGTCACGGCCCATCCCTATGTGGAGCTCCGGGTCGGGGGCGTCATTCCGTATGACCATCCGGACACGCGACGTCGCATCGAACAGGCGGAAATCGGCTCGCTGATCGTGTGGGAATCGCGACTGACGGGGAGCGAGGACCACAAGCTGGGGGTCGGGGAATTCCTGGGCAGTCCGGCCTTCCGCGAGGTTCTGCGGACGGCTCCACTGCCCTATCAACAGGCGCCCTACCTCTATGTCTTCGAGAAAGTGGCGTCATGGGGTCCCCGGCAGGTTCGCGTTGCGTCTCCCGCATCGCAAACTTAGGATATGTCGGGCCCCGAACGAGGCCAGAGGGTCACGCGAAGGCCGGTCGCAGGATCGTCCGTCGCCGTCGTACGCTGAGGACGCTGAGTGATTTCCGCAAACAATATGCCCCCCGAAACCCCACCGCACTTTGGCAAGGTTCTTCTGATCGGCCTGGACGGCGCAACGTTCGACGTCCTGGGTCCCCTGATGAAGGCCGGCAAGATGCCCGAGCTCCAGCGGCTGGTTGACGAGGGCGTATCCGGACCGCTGGAATCGACGCGTCCCCCCATCACACCCGCCGCGTGGACCACGTTCATGACGGGCAAGGGACCGGGCAAGCATGGGATCATCGACTTCGTCCGCTACGAGCCGAAGCAGGACAGCCTCGGACTCAACAACAACCAGGAAATCAACTCCAACACACAGACGATCTGGGAAATCCTGAGCAACAAGGGCTATCGCGTCGGTTCGATCAACGTGCCGATGACCTATCCGCCCATCGAAGTCAACGGCTTCATGATCAGCGGGTTCGACACGCCGCCGAATCGGGATTTCACCTATCCGAAGGATCTCCAGAAGGAGATCCTCGAGAAGTTCCCCGACTACACGCACGAAAAGAAGTGGCAGCGCAAGGCGTCTGGTGGTGACGATCTCTTCGAGGAGAACCTGAACTACATCAAGGACAGCTTCGATCGCGGCTACCACCTGGCCGAGATGTGCGGCGAGAAGTACGGCTGGGATGTGATGATGGTGCTCTACAAGCTCGTGGACAACCTTCAGCACAAGGCCTGGCGGTACATCGACGATCGCACGAAGCACAATCATCCCAAGCGCGCCGCCCTGACGGAGGAGTGCTGGATCCATCTCGATCGCGTCCTCGGCAAACTGCGCGCCCTCGCGGATCGGCATGAAGCGCACATCGTCATCATGTCGGACCACGGTCACGGCAGCCTCGACGGCAAGGCGCAGCCGAATCTCCTGCTCGCCAACTGGGGATACCTGAAACTCCGGGGCCTGGGCGTTCGGGCGCGGGGTCGCGTGGCGACCTGGATCCGCCGGCTTCGCGGAAAGCCCGGCGCCATGAGCGCCGGCGGATTGGGCGACATCAGCTGCGATCCCGATTTTGACTGGGCGAATTCCCGCGCCTGCGTGCTGCACGCCGGCGTCTATGGCTTTCTCTATATCAACCTGAAGGGTCGCCAGCCGAATGGCATTGTCGAGCCGAAGGACTTTGAGCGGCTGCGCCAGGAAATCCGCGAGAAGCTGCTCGGCGCCACGTGCAGGGATCGCGAAGGTCGCGAGATGAAGATCTTCACGGACGTCTTCGTCACGGAGGAGCTGTACGGCTGCTCGCGGGAGGAGCACCCGTGGATGCCCGATCTTCTGCTGGCGCCGGCGGACGGTCTCGCCGTCGTCAAGAAGATCCGCGGCGCGGAATCCGTTCGCTGGGTCCCGTTCAAGCGCCTCGAAGGCACGCATCGACTCGACGGCGTCTTCGCCGCCTGGGGCCCCGCCATCAAGCGGAAGCTCGAGATGCGGGCGCACATCGCCGACCTGGCGCCGACGATCCTCGCCGGACTGGGCGAGCCCGTTCCGAAGGACATGGACGGAAACGTGCTCGAGTCCATCTTCGAGCAGCCGATCAACATCGTCTTCGAGCCATCGCAGGATCGCAGGATCGAAGAGACGGTTCCGAGTCTGACGGCCGACCAGGAACGAGACATTACGAATCGCCTGGAAGATCTCGGCTATCTCGATTAGCGCCCTCGCTTAACCCACCAGACAATTCTTCACCAGAAGCGTCGAGCTTCGGCTTGCGGCGCCACGGGGTAAAAGCAACCCGGGGCGAACGCCGATCGCGTTGTGATCGTCGCTCGCCCCGGGCGTTTATCGTCCGCTCGTTCCGAAGACACCTCGGACCGCGATTACTCGCTTTTGCTGTCACCCTCGGAAGACTTCGACTCGCTGTCACGTTTGGGTCGCTGCGCATCCCGCGCAGCCTTCGACATGACCTTCGACGTCTCGTTTGTCGTCACGCTGACACTCATGGCGCCCATCGGACCGCTCGCCTTGAGCGACAGCGATCCTTTGCGTTCATTGAGGATCGGGAGGCCGCGTTTGAGGTCGAAGAAGATCGTTCCGCTCGACTTGCCGTTCTCGATCTGCGGCGCCTGCGCATTGGCGCCCGCTCCCGCGGCGTCGCCCTCGATCGTTCCCGAGTACTCGATCACGGCGACACGCCTCGATGATCCCTCGAAGTCATGCATTTTGATGTCGGCGAGCTTGTACTCCGTCCGGGTTTTGGCGGCGCCGCCCAGCCCGGGCATTTCCCGTGTCTTTTCAACCGTCCACGTGTCGCCGACCTTCACGGGCCTGGCGGGGATGAACTGAAAGCGCGATTCGCCATATTCATACTTCGCAGCGTCATCCGAGAAGCCGGCCTGCATCTGCGCCCACATCATGTTCATGCCGGCTTTCTGCGACACGGCGTCGCGAATCGCGTCCATCCCCTTGAACGAAGTCACTTTCCCGCTGGTCTCCAGCTCCATGGTCATGGGCTTGTGCAGCATCGGCTCGAAAATCGGCTTGAGCATGCCGCCGTCGGCGCCGCCCGATCCCTCGGAGTCGTAGTTCATCGTCCCCATGGGACCCATGGCCATCTTCATCGCCATGCGATCGAACTGGAGTCCGAGCGTCCCGCGTTCCGAATCGCCCTCCAGAACTTCTTCCCGATAGCAGGTCGTCGAGTCAATCGTCTGGTTCAGCGTCTGGCCACCCATGTCGATGTTCTGCTGAATCGTCGCGACGGACTCAACGAAATAGACGCGATCCTTCCTGAACTTCAGCCTGATGTCGATCGGCTTCGACTTGTCGATCCGCTCGTCGTCAACGCGCCGTGATCGCGCCCACGCGGGGCTCGTCATGCAGACGGCGAGCAGAATCGTCAGAAGTCGGGTCTTCCTCTTGCGTGTCATATCCAGTTCCTCTTTCTCGTGGAGATCTCGAACCCATGGCGCCGACGAACGCCCGATGCGGGGAACGATCGGCCCTGAGACGAACACCGGCCCATTCCGCCGGACCGCGAGCGACGCCCACGCCCCAACGGAAACGTATCTATGCCTAAGAACGCGAAGGGCCAGAACGCCTAACGCCGACGCATGCGCCATCGATGGCCCCGCGCAGACGCCTTCATCAAACACTGACAGTCGCCGGAAACCAACAGCAAATCAAAGGCTAGCCCTGGTTTGACGATTCCGCCGCCGCCTTCGTCGCCTCGACGCGCCGGCCGACGAGGAGACCGACCTCGAAGAGCAGCCACATGGGGACGGCGAGCATCATCATCGTGCCGACGTCGGGCGACGGCGTCAGGATCGCGGCGGCGATGGAGATGCCCAGGATGACGTATTTCCTGGCGGCCGCCATCTGTCGGGAGGGGATCAGCCCCACGCGGATCAGAAAAATGACGACGAGGGGAATTTGGAATCCCAGGCCAAAGGCCAGGGCGAGATTCGTGACGAATCCCAGGTATTCCGAAACGCTGAAAAAGGGCTGCACGAATTGTTTGTCCGCCGCCTTCGCCAGCGGCTGCGTATAGCGCGTCTCGCCCACCTGCAGGAAGAGCCGCTCGCTGGTGGCGTTGAACCAGATATCGCCGTCACGCGGTGAAGGCGGGTCCTCGATGAGGATCGGAATTCGGGACTCCCCCGCCGGATGCGTCGCCGGTTCGACGATGGCCGGCTTGTCGCGCAGGAAGCGGTACAGCGGATTGTCGTCGGTCGGCAGCGGAAACCAGGTCGATACGCCGATCAGAAAATTCAGGAGCGGGGAGAGCGCGAAGACGACCATGAACGACGCGCCGAGCATGAAGAGTCCGATCGACGCCGGGGCAAAGAGCTGCACCATTTTGCGTTCGTGCGGATAGAGCCCCGTCGCCACAAAGGCCCAGATCTGGTAGAGAATCCAGGGGGCGCCCAGCACGATGCCGAACTTCATGGAGATCTTGAAATACTCCATGAAGGATTCCGCCGGGCTGAGCTGCACCATCTGCGGATTGAAGTTCATGCGCTCCATCGCGACCTTGTAGGGCGCGGAGAGATACGCGTTGATCGTGTCTCCGAAATAGAAGCAAAGGGTCGTCGTGATGGCGAGGCCGATGATCCCGAAGATGACGCGGCGCCGGAGCTCCTCAAGATGATCGCCAAACGACATGCGAGAGGCGTCCATCTGCTCGATGTCACTATGGCCGGTGTCCTTCGCCATTCGCTCCCGCTCGAACGCCACTGACGGGCGCGCCGATCGACCCACGACAATCCCCGCCGCAGGCCGACGCGCGACTCGCTCAGCGCCTCGCTCGGCCTATTTCTTCGGCGATCCAGGCGGACGAATGCCGCCCTTGCGACAACTCGCCGGTCCCGTCTTTGTTGTCGTCCGAGAATAGCGCCGCTCTCAGCGTCGAGCAAGTAACCCGCCCCGACGACGCGAGGCGCCCATGCCCGATCCGAGCGGCGATGTGTCGCGCGTCGTCCGGCGCGGCGCCGAGAGATCCCGGCCGGGATTCGGCGGACGGCGGATCCCGCGACGAGGATTGGCAATTACACAAACAGTCGACGCGGGTATCTTGACGATCCCCGGCAGGCGACCGATGATATGCGGTCCTGTCGCCGATGTAGCTCAGTGGTAGAGCACAGCTTTCGTAAAGCTGGGGTCGTGGGTTCGAATCCCACCATCGGCTGTCCCACCCATCGCCCGACGACAGAACATCTCCACAACTCTATTGATGACAGCCTGTTAAGAATGGGCTGCGGCCGCGCGGCGTCTTAGGGAAACTCTGTCCCCTCAAACGCGCCATGATGGGCGTGGAATTCGTCCTGCGCCTGTTGGTCGAGCGCCGACAGGATGGGCCCGATCTGAACGATTTCCCGATTGAATTCGTCGATGTGTCGCTGTGTGATCCGCTCCGCCGGAATCGGCAGCAGCTTTGACCAGCGCGTCGGCGGAACGATCGCGACGCTGGTTCGGAGCGTATCGAGTTTGTCCACCCCCCGTCGATAGCCGTCCCAGGAACGGCCGATCTTCTCGCGCTTCCAGTACCACGTGAGATTGCCGCGGCGCCCCGTGCAGTACTGGAGATTCCAGTCCTGCGGACCGGCCAGCGCGGGCACGAGTATCCTGCGCGAGACTTCGGCGTGGCCGAGTTCGTGATCGATGCGGCTCTTTGTCGTCGTTTCGCGACGGGTGGATTCGGGGATCGACTGATAGTCATCGCGAACGACAACGGACTGATCGAGACTCCAGATCACGGGCGTGAGCAGTGTCGCCTCGATGCGCGTACCGAAGGGGCCCTTGTAGTCGGCCGGTGGTTTTCCATCGGGACCGTCGGGCGGAACCTTGTGCAGCGTGTAGAGAATGCGCGCGTAGTCGTTGGAGACGAATTCGTGGAAGTGAATGCCGACGACGGAGTCGAATTCCGCCGAAAATCGCTGTCGCCAGACGATTTCCGGCAGCTTGATGGTCGGCAGCGTCAGGTCTTCGGGCTTCGCGTTTCGTTTGCCGCCGCGCACTGTGTCGCGAATGACGAACTGCGGCGCCTGCTGATCCATGACCGATGGGAGACCGACGCGCGAATCGCCGAGGATCCAGCCGTCCGGGTTCTCGACGGGGGGCGTGACCTGAAGCTCCCACGGAACACCCGACTGCGGGTTGTAGCTCTTGACGGCCGTATAGATCCAGCCGTCCAGGTTCAGCCGGCTGTAGGGCTTCTTCTCCGCCGCGTCGTCCTTCGGCGGCCAGATCCGGATGTCCTTTCGGCCGGGTCGTTTCGGCAGGGGCGACGGATCCTTCCCCCACGCGACGCCCGGGACGGACCACTGCACAACGATGAGCATACCGGCGACGAGACCGGTTACGGCGCGACTTGACAATACAGGCATAAATCGTCCCGCTTTGCGGATCGAGCGAGCGTCGTCCCAACCCTGAATTCGGGATTGTATCATCGCGACGCCGGCGAAACCAGAAATCCTCGCGGCGCTGCGGGCCTCGCGCCGCTACAAGCCGCGAATCGAGGCGGATAGAATCCCGGCATGCGAGATGAGACGTTTGACGATTACGCGCCGGCCCTCGGCGCGGCCGACGCCGCCCTGCAGCGCCTGGTCGACGAGTATGGCGGCCAGCTGTTCCATCTCGCCTATCGATTCTGCGGCAGTCGCGAGGAGGCGGAGGATCTCGTCCAGGAGGTCTTCATGCAGGCCTTCCGCGCCTGGGGCGCCTTTCGCGGCGAATCCGACGAGAAGACCTGGCTCTTTCGAATCGCGGCTCGGGCGTGCCAGCGGATGCATCGGAAACGCGCCGGGGAGCCCGCCGACATCGGCTCGCTCCATGACCTCCTGCCCTTCGGGGAGCCCCTCATCGCGGCAATCCCCTCCGAGCAGGAAGACGCGGTCCAGCAACAGATCCGCAAGGAGGCGGGCGCGCGAATCGAACGCGAAATCGCGGCGCTTCCCGATGAATTCCGCGTCCCGATTCTGCTGAAAGAGATCGTCGGCTTCGGTGTCGACGACATCGCGCAGATTCTCGACATTCCCGTTGCGACGGTCCGCAGCCGTGTGCATCGCGCCCGGCTCAAGCTCCGCGCGGCGCTGGACGAGGCGATTCCCCGCGGCGCCGGCGTGGCGCCCCCACCGGCCTACGCTGAACAGACGTGTCTCGATCTGCTGGACGCGAAACAGGACGCGCTGGATCGCGGAGTGCCGTTCGACAACGCGATCATCTGCGATCGCTGCCGATCGGTCTTCGCCTCCCTTGACCTGACTCAGGAGATCTGCCGCGCCATGACGGGGGGCGGGCTGCCCGACGACCTTCGCCGACGTCTGCGAACCCGGCTGCGGGAAGGCGCCGACATCGAGTCGACGGACTAGAATCCGACGGACACGGAATCGGGCCTCAGGCCCTCGCTGTGCAATGAGCCATCGATTCGGGCCATCGGAATCGGACGCCGGCGAATCCACTTCGTCGGCATTCCACATCTACGAAAGCGGCAATCGCCTTTCGTCGGGACCTCCCCGTAGTTCCACGGGGCCCCAAAAAAGAAATTTCAATCAGTCGGGAGCGCCGCCCGAAATCCATGACTCTAACCCTTCAGGGTTGCTGCGCAGTGGGCGGCGGCCGAGTCGACCACGCAAAGGAGCGATGCCATGTTCATGCGGATGATCTACGACGAGAAACTGGCTCAGGCCGCCTACCTGATCGGCTGTCAGCGCACGGGGGAAGCGATCGTCATTGACCCCGAGCGCGACGTCGATCGCTACATCGATCTTGCCGCCGAGAATGGACTGAAAATCGTCGCGACGGCGGAAACGCACATTCACGCGGACTTCGTTTCGGGTTCCCGCGAACTCGCCGAACGCGTCGGCGCCAGAGTTTATGTCTCCGACGAAGGCGACGCCGACTGGAAGTACCAGTGGCTCGACAGGAAAGTCGGCGGCGAGTCCTACGACTACAAGCTTCTGAAGGATGACGACACGTTTCGCGTCGGAAACATCGGCTTCCGCGCCATCCACACGCCGGGCCACACGCCCGAACACATGGTCTTCCTGGTGACGGATCACGGCGCCGGCGCCAACGAGCCGATCGGCATGGCGACGGGCGACTTCGTCTTTGTCGGCGATCTCGGCCGACCCGACCTGCTGGAGACGGCCGCGGGACAGGCGGGCGCGATGGAACCTTCGGCGCGCCGCCTCTACAAGACACTTCGCAAGCTCGACGACATTCCCGACTTCGTGCAGGTCTGGCCCGCCCACGGCGCCGGCAGCGCGTGCGGCAAGGCCCTCGGCGCCGTCCCGATGAGCACGATCGGTTACGAAAAGCGATTCAACCCGGCCATCAACGCCGGCAGGACCGAACAGGGGTTTGTCGACTTCATTCTGACGGGCCAGCCGGAACCGCCGCTCTATTTCGCGAACATGAAGCGGGACAACAAAATCGGTCCGCCGGTGCTCGGCAGACTCCCGATCCCGCCTCGCAACGGCGTCGACGTCCTGCGCGAGCTGGACGGTCGAAAGGTCGCGATCATCGACACGCGTTCATGGGACGCCTTCCGCGCCGGCCATGTGCCCGGTTCGCTCAGCTTCCCGATGACCAGGTCGTTCAATACCGATGCGGGTTCGATGGTGCGGGATACGGACGAGATCTACCTGATCATCGAAGAGAACCAGCTCGAAGAGGCGGTGCGCGACCTGATCCGTGTCGGTCTGGACCATATCCGCGGCTGGTTCGATCCGGCGGACGTCAGGCAATACGCGGACACGGCGCACACGCTGGCGGTCATCGAGGAGGTCAGCGTCGAGCAGGCGATCGGCCTCGTCGAGAGCAAACAGGTGCAGGTCCTCGACGTGCGTCGGGCAACGGAATTCGCCGGCGGCCATCTGCCGAACGCGACGAATGTCGCCCATACGCGGCTCGCGGCGCGCATGGACGAGGTCCCGCGAAACAGCCGGCTGCTCGTGAACTGCCGAAGCGGAGCTCGCTCCGCCCGGGCGACAGCCTTTCTGAAGCGTGAAGGGCTGGATGTCATCAATCTGAAGGGCGGCATGATCGCGTGGGAGAAGACGGCCGCAACAGTCGAACATTGAACATGCGCTGACGCGCATCCTCGCCGGACGGGATCCTACGCTCGGCGCTTCGGCGCCGAAGTCCCGTCTGGTTTGGCGCGATCATCACGCGAAACGGGAAGAGCCTGGCCCCATGATCTTCGCCCTCCTCGGCGCCCTGACGATCGGACTCTCGCTCGGGATCTTCGGATCGGGCGGGTCGATTCTGACAGTGCCGGTGCTGATCTACCTTCTGCATCACCAGGACAAGGTCGCCATCGCGGAGTCTCTCGGCATCGTCGGCGCGATTGCGCTGATCAGCGCGATTCCCTACGCGAAGGCGAAACTGACGGACTGGCGCACGGCGATCCTGTTCGGCCTGCCGGGAATGGCGGGCACCTGGCTCGGGGCATGGTTCGCGGCGTTCGTCGCGGGGTATGTGCAGCTCTTCGTGTTTGCGGGCGTGATGGTGTTCGCGGCCGCCCGCATGTGGAAGCGTTCGGGCGCCGCCGCCGCAGAAACGCCGGAGGCTGATCGGAAACAACGCGCGGCGATCCGAATCGCCGCGCAGGGTTTGTGCGTCGGCGTGCTCACTGGTTTTGTGGGCGTTGGGGGCGGTTTCCTGATCGTCCCCGCCCTGGTCCTGCTGGGTGGACTGTCCATGCGACGCGCCGTCGCCACGAGCCTCGTCATCATCGCGTTGAATTCATCGTCGGGCTTCTGGAAGTACCTGCATGTCCTGGACACGTTCAACACGACGGTCGACTGGCGGACGATCGGCCTGTTCATCGTCATCGGCGGCGTCGGCAGCTTTGTCGGCAAGGCGATGAACGATCGAATCAACCAGGCGGCGCTGCAGCGCGGATTTGCGATTTTTCTGGTCGTGATGGCGGGCTTCATCCTGACGAAGGAGTCTGTGAAATTGCTTTCCAGGCCGGCCGGCCCCGTTGCAAATGTCTCCCGAGGGCCCGCGCCGGGCGATTGGGCGCAAGCCGACGCCGAGACGGTTGAGCGACAATTTTCGGGGCGTGATCGGGCGCCGACTGGAGCTGCGCAGCGTCGTGGTTACGATCTGGGCTGGCGCCGGGAATCCCGGCGCCTTGTAAGTGGGCCGCCAACGAGGACGGAGTGAATCATGGGAACGACGACGCAGGCTAACGACTACCAGCGCATCGCGGCCGAAATCGCCTCCGACACGACGCCCGTCGGGACCGATCTGAACAAGGCCCTCGTGCTGATCATCAGCAAGCTCGAAACCATCGAGCGGCGACTCGATCAACTTGAGCGAAAAGACGCCGACGCCAGTCCGATCCCGGCGGCGCTCCAGGAAACGCTGAACAACGCGCTGGCGGCGACCACGGACACGATCGACGACACGATCGCGCGGCTCGCCGAGCGCGGCGTCGATGTCGACGCGCGCCTGCGCGCATCGCTGTCCCTGGTGGAAACGCTGACGGCGCCCGCCACGCTGCAGAGCCTGCGGCGCATCGTCGAACGCATCGAGTCGCTCGAGCAGTTGACGGAACTTGCTTCCCACGCCTCCGACGCCGTCGCCACGATCACAGATATTCTCGACGACGAAGTCGGTCGGGCCCGCGAACAGGGAATCCAGTTCGACGCGGCCCTGCGGAATGGTCTGACGGCGATGATCTACCTCGGCCAGCGCGTGTCGACAAACGAACTGGAAGCCCTCGGCACGCTGCTGCGTTCCGACGTTCTCCATCCGGCCGCCGTCGATATCGTCGGCCGGCTCGGATGCGCCCTTGTCGCCGCGGCCGAGGCGCCGAGTGGCGCCGTGGGACCGATCAAGGCCATCTCGAAACTGAGTGGCGATGACGCGAAACGCAGTACCGCGTTTGTCCTCGAATTCGCCAGGCGCTTCGGCGCCACGCTGGGCCATCGCGACAAGAACCCGAACAAGACACTTAGCAGCGGGAGATGCGAATCATGAGCGATCACTATGAAGTACTCATCTGCGGCGGCGGAACCGCGGGACTGACCGTCGCAGCGCAGCTTCGGCTGGCGGACAACCCGCCGACGGTCGGCATCATCGAGCCGTCGGACAAGCATTACTACCAGCCATTGTGGACGCTCGTCGGCGCCGGCGTCTTCCCGAAGGAAGAGTCCGAGCGCAATGAGGCGGACTTCATTCCGGAGGGCGCTGACTGGATTCGCGACGCCGTCGCTTCCTTCGATCCGGAAAAATGCGCCGTCGTCCTCAGGGGCGGTCGGCGGATTACCTACGATCATCTCGTCGTCGCGCTCGGGATTCAGATCAACTGGAATGCGATCCCCGGCCTGAAGGATGTGCTCGGCAGGCCCGGTACAGGTGTCTGCAGCAACTACGCGTTCGAGACCGTCGGTTCGACGTGGGAGGCCATCCGCAACTTCAGGGGCGGCCGCGCCATCTTCACGGAACCGACGACGGGCGTGAAATGCGGCGGCGCGCCACAGAAGATCATGTACCTCGCGGAAGATCACTTCCGCCGTTCCGGCATTCGCGACAAGTGCGAAGTGATGTTCTGCAACGCGAAGGGCGTCCACTTCAGCTGCCCCCACTACACGCCCGCCCTGCTGGACCTCTGCGACAGGCGCGGCATCGAGATTCGCTATAAGACGGATCTCGTCGAAGTGCGTCACGCCTCGAAGGAAGCCGTCTTCCGGAACGTCGATACGAACGAAGAGACGCTCCTCAAGTATGACATGCTCCACGTCACGCCGCCGATGGGGCCCCTGGACGTGTTGAAGCAGAGCCCGCTCGGCAACGAGGCCGGCTGGGTCGATGTCGACAAGCACTCCCTGCGTCACACGCGCTATGACAACATTTTCGCGCTGGGCGACTGCAGCAGCCTGCCGACCTCGAAGACGGGCGCCGCCATCCGCAAGCAGGCGCCGACAACGGTCGCGAACATCCTCGCGGATCGCGCCAAGCGACCGGCGACGGCGAGCTACGATGGCTACACGTCGTGCCCCGTGGTGACCGGCTACGGCCGGCTGATCCTCGCCGAATTCGACTACACGAAAGAACCCTGCGAGTCGTTTCCCTTTGACCAGAGCAAGGAGCGTTACAGCATGTACGCCCTCAAGGCCTACGGTCTGCCGCGCATGTACTGGCACGGCATGCTCAAGGGACGACTCTAGACGGGGAGGATTCCAACTGGAGGAGACGTACGATGAACCGCAAGCTGACAGGCGCCGCGATGCTGACGCTCTCGCTCGCCACGACCCTGATGTTGGGCCTGTCGCAACCCCCGAAGAAATCGCTCACGCTGAAGGAGGCGCTCGATACGGCGCTCGACGATGAGCGACACGCCGCCGCCTTCTACGCCGCCGTCATGGAGAAGCACGGCGAGCGCCGGCCGTTCTCCAACATTATCCACGCGGAACATCGGCACGAGGCCATGCTCCTCGCCCAATACGAACGGCTCGGCCTGACGCCGCCGGCGGACGCATGGAAAGATCGTAAGCTGGACGTTCCCGGTTCCTTCGCCGAGGCCTGCGACGCCTCGATCGTCGCCGAGATCCGCAACGGCCGCATTTACGATCGACTCCTTGCCGAGACGAAGGACGAGGAGGTCCGCGACACGTTCGAGCGCCTGCAGTGGGCGTCGCTCGAACGACATCTGCGCGCGTTTCGACGCCATGGCAGCGGCTGGACGGAAGTGAAAAAAGAGGATCTGTCGTCGGGTCAGAAGGCGAAGTTGCAGAAGGCCGAAGAGGCCCGCAACGCCATGTTCGGCGAACTTCTCGGCGAGCTGATGAAGACGATCCAGAAGAGTGGCCCCGCCGGCGCCATCGATGTCTGTTCGAAGCGCGCCCCGGAGATCGCCGACGCCGCCGGAAAGAAGCATGGCGTCCGCATCGGTCGCACCTCCTGGAAGCTGCGCAACCCGAAGAACGAGCCGCCCGTGTGGGCCGCCCTTCTGGTCGATGAGCGACCGAACGACGAACGCTACATGGTCGATGACAACGGCCGATTCGGCGCCCTCATGCCGATCCGCGTCGCCGGCACGTGCCTGAAGTGCCACGGCGGCGACAGCGACCTCGCACCCGGCGTGAAGGACCAGCTCAACAAGCTCTACAAGGACGATCAGGCGACGGGATTCAGGGACGGCGATCTCCGCGGCTGGTTCTGGGTGGAGACGCCGTAGGCGGGATGGGATATAGCGTGGGACGCCGGGATCAATCGGGCGTGCGACGCCGGATTCGATTGGCGCCCCTTTATGCCGAGCCGGGCCAGTCATGGCCCGGTCATGACGCCGGTAACGCTCAGATATCGCCCCGATGACAAGCGGTCACGACACCCTTCGTCCGCGCGCCTGCGCGAATGATGGCCCTTCCAGCGGGCGCCATTGCATATCGACCGCCGCATCACTGCGGCGGCTCGGTAATCTCGCTCGCCGGCGAAACAATGCGTGCGGCGCCGGATTCAATTGGCGCCCCCCCTCATGCCGAGCCGGGCCAGTCATGGCCCGGTCATGACGCCGGTAACGCTCAGATATCGCCCCGATGACAAGCGGTCACGACACCCTTCGTCCGCGCGCCTGCGCGAACGATGGCCCTTCCAACGGGCGCCATTGCATGTCGACCGCCGCATCACTGCGGCGGCTCGGTAATCGCGTCGCGGAGCGGACGGCCTAGTCAAACTTCGGCGTCTCGCTGAAATGCCGCGCCAGGCTCGCAAGGTACTGCTTCTGGCCTGATTTCACGCCGTTGAACGCCTTGATCATGAATCGAAACACGGGCGCATGCCAGGTCCCGTCTTCGACGGATCCTTCGGCCGCGCATTGAAGGCGGGCGCCGGACGGCGTCGCCTCGATCGTGTACACGGTCCGCATCGACATCGGAACGACTTCATCCTCCATGCGCCGGACCAGTCGATCCGGCGCTCTGGATTCGAGCGTCGTCACGCGGATGCGCGACGATCCGATGTGTTCCCGCCAGCACGGCACGCCATCGACATTCGGCAGGGATTCTGTCCGCTTTCGCATGCGCGCCGAGACAGGAAACTTCTGGTAGTCGTTGATCGCCGTCCAGATGGCCTCGGGCGACTGATTCAGTTCGATCGACGTCGTGGCGCTGAACGCCTTCGGCAGCGATCGCCCCACGACGATGACAATCACGAACAACACGACAATGACGGCGACGACGCCGATGGCCCAGTACATCCACACAGGTCACACTCCCTCTCACGCTTCGCCGCGGCTAGCGCGACGCCTCGTCCGAAGTCTCCGGCATGGCCCACTCGGGAACCTCCGGCAATGTCGCCTCGCGATACTCGATCGCCCTTCGACATTCAGTCATCCATGCGTCCAGCAGGGATCGACTGTCGGCGTCGTCGGGCAATTCTGACCGCGCCGATTCCAGCAGGGCGATCGCCCTTTCGAGCTGCCCTGTCCGCTCCATCGGCGATCGTTCGGGCAGCGCCCGCATCAGCATCACATGCGTTTCGATCGCGTCCCCCGCAAGCGACTTCGCCTTGTCCAGCGCCGAAGTCGCGTCGGTCAGATTCCCCATCGCGACGCAGGTCAGCCAGAGGTCGACGTAGGTCGGCATGTGATCGGGCTGCAGCGAGATCGCTCGCCGAATGGCTTCGATCGCCTCCTGGCAGCTCTCGAGCTTTCGCAATGTGATCCCGAGTGTCCGCCAGGCGCCGCTGACATCGGGACGCAGCGCGACACATCGCGACAGGATGCGCGACGCCTCCGCGTCTTTCCCCAGCATCGCCAGCATCCGCGCGTAGTCGCTGTTCAGCAGGAAGTCGTCGGGATAGAGCGCCACGGCGCGCCGATAGACGCGCATCCCACCGACAAAGTCCGGCTCACGGGCCGAAAAGAAACACGTTCCCAACCATGACAACGATGTCGCCGGCGCCGTCTCAAACGCCGGGTCGTCCGCCAGTTCCCGCAGCACGTTCACGTCGATCGTGTTCGACTCCGGCGCCAGGCGGTACATCTGATCGCGCAGCTTCGTTCGGAAGGGATCCGTATCCGCCAGGAAGATCGGCGTCGCCCGCTCGCGCAGCGAACGCGTGTAGCGATCCACGCCAAAGCGATGCCTGAGGTCCTCGCCGGTCCACACCCACAGCTCAAACGCGTTGGCCAGCCGCTCCGGATGCTCGCTCTTTCGAATCCATGCGGCGATCGCCTCGTCGCTCGCCGTCCGGACATCAATCCCGGCGTCGCGAAACGCCTCGACGTAGGCGTCATCCATTTGCTTCCAGCTGTCCACATCACTGTGCGTCGCGCCCTGCTGAACGATGTCGTCCGTCAGGGCAAGCAGCCGTCGATCCGCGTCCGCGGCGCGGAGGTCCGCCAACAGCGCGTCGGCGCGGCTTCGCGTGTTCTCTTCGACGGGGCCCGCCGCGATGAGTCGCTCCAGCTGCTCGCCCGCCGCGACGGCCGCCTCCCACGCGGCGTCATCATCGGCGCGCGAGGCCTTCGCCTGTCCCAGCTGCGACGCGGCCCGCTCCAGCGCCGCGCCCGCCAGCCCCGTCGCCTCGGCGACACGCTCGCGCTGCGATTCGGCCCGCCAGTAGAAACCCGCGCCGACCAGGGCGACAACGAAGAACAGCGACGCCGCCAGGGCGATCGTCAGCCGTCGCGCCCGCCGCTCTTCGGCCGCCTTCGCCTCTGCCGCAGCCGCCGCGACCTTGGCCGCCTGCGCACTCGCTTCGAGATCCGCCAGGTAGCGTGATACATCGGTCGTCAGGGCGCCGGCGTCGCGCGGTCGATCCTCCGGATTGCGCGCCAGACAGCGTTCCGCGATCACCGTCAGCAGGGGATCCTCCCCCGATGCGCGCAGTCGACTCAGGGCGTCGGAGACGTCGCCCTGCTTCGCCCGCCGGATGACTTCATCCCCGGCGCCGACGTACGCGGGCCCGCCCGTCAGGATCTCGCAGAGGATCGCACCCAGCGCGAACACATCCGAACGCTCGTCGACCTGCGCGACGGCGCCCTGCGCCTGTTCGACTGGCATGTAGGCGGGCGTTCCCATCATGGCGCCGGCGATGGACTGCGAACCGCTGTCGCCGCTGCGCGCCGTTTCGATTGCGCGCTCCGCCTGCGTCTCGTCCTCCCCCGTCGTCGACAACGACGAACGCCCCAGCACTTTCGCGAGGCCCCAGTCGACGATCTGCGTTTCACCGAAGGCGCCGACCATGATGTTGGACGGTTTCAGGTCCCGATGCACGACACCGCGGGCATGGGCGTAGGCCATCGTCTGGCAGACGTGCTCGAAGATCGTGAGGAAACGTCGTCGTTCGTCGCCTGGCGCGCGCCGTTCGCGCAACAGCGTGGCCAGTGTCCGCCCCTTCACGAGCTTCATCGCAAAGTAGGGACGATCCGCGCGACGCACGCCCAGTTCATACACGGGCAGAATCCCTGGATGCTGCAACTGGCCGGCGATCTGCGCCTCCTCCAGGAAACGCCGCACCATCGCCGGATTCGCCGCGTGCCGACCTCGCAGCATCTTGATCGCGACGTCGCGCCCGAGGTCGACATCCCGACCGCGCAGGACGACGCCCATCCCGCCACGCGCGATCTCCCCCGCGAGCTGATAGCGTCCGATGCGACCTTCGCTGTCCTCCAGTTCGTCGGTCCGCGGCCGGCAGAGCGGCCCCGCGCCATCGGAGTCGTCTCGCAGCGAGACGCGCGAGTGGATCCCCATCGCCTGATCGAGCGTCGCGACGACACTCTCGGGCCAGCCCTCGACGCCGCTGTCGTCGGCGGGACCGAAGGCGGCGCGCAGGCCGGCGTCCAGTCTCCCACCGGTCTCCTCGGGTTGCGTGTCGTCAAACGGATTCATGTGGCGCCCTCAGGACGGATCGGAAATTCGATCGCATGACAGGTTCGCCCCGGCGCGCGTTTTCGCGCGGGGAACTTTCGAATCGTGTTGAAAAGATCAGGCGAGGATCTCGAGCAGTTTTTCGCACTCACGCTCGGCCTCGGCGGGCGACTCCGGAAAATGAAACCGCATCACTTCCAGCAGGCATTCGTGAAATTCCCGACGGGCCTTGGCGTATTCGCGATGGAGTCGCGTCGGGTCCGCGTTCCACGCCGTCGCGATGTCCCGAATCGGCAGGTCGTCATGAAAGCGCAGTCGCAGCAGTTCGACACGACGGATCGCCTCGTCGCCCAGCGACGCCGCCCGATCGCGCTGGAGGTCCGCGGCTTTCCGCATGATCGCCTGCGCCCAGGCTCGATCGAAGACCTGCGACAGGCGGTCGTCGGACGTTTCGATCTGCGGCAAGACGTGTTCGCCGTCCGCATTCCGCGCAAGCCGCCTGGCGCGCCGCGTTTCGAAGCGCAGCGCAACATTGCGTGTAATCCCGTACAGAAATGCGCGAAACCCGCCAGGGCGATCGGGATCGGCCTTGGCAAGGGCGCCGCCCTGGCGAAAGCACTCGAGGAACACATCCTGCAGCGCGTCCTCCAGTTCATGGGCGTCGGACAGGCGGCCCCATCGCGCAATCAGGTAGGCGCGGACAGCGGGCTCGTATCGCGCGGCAAAGGCCGAGCGTTCCGCGGCGTCGCCGGCGGCCGCGGCGTGGATCATCGTCCAGCATGTGGTTTCGCCATGCGTCATGAATCTGATGGCGGAAGCAATGCGCCGAGCTGGCGCGTCACGATGGGATCAGTTCCGGCGTCTTCGCGGGAATCGTTATTTCGAAGTCGCATCGCGTCGTCGCGCCGGATGACTCGAAGACGGCGACGCATTTCAGCGTAGTGTCTCCGGAGGCGCCGGGCGGCAACTGCGCGGCGACACTCAGCAGGACACGTCGCGCGCCGGCGGATTCCACGAGCCGACGCTCTAGCGACACGCCCTCGGGGGGTATCAGCCAGAGTTTGATCGGCTTACCGTTGTCGATCGCAGCGCTTCCCGGCGCCAGATCGATCAGCACGTTGACCAGCCCCGGTACCTTCGGCTGCGGCGTTCGCACAACGGCGGATTCCACGCGAAGCGCCGTCGCGTTCGGCGTGATATCCGCGGGCGACGCCGGCGAGTCGGCGCACGCCTTGAAACTGGCGGACGGTGCGGCCGCCTCGATGGCGGCCGGCGGAGGCCGCAGCGTCGCGACGCCCGTGGCTCGCATCGCCTCCGCAATCCAGCCACAACTATCGATTCGCTTATCGGACGTCGCGGCAAACTGGCCGAGTCGCTCGCTGAACACCTGGTTCTTCGGATCCAGGCTGGCGGCGACCGATAACGCGTCCATTGCCGATCGCAGGTCGCCGGGCGAACCGCCATCGCTGTAGAAACGAATCAGGTGGGCGACACCCAGCCGAAACGCCGCCGCGGCCTCGCGTGGCGCCGACTGGACGGCTTTGCCATAGGCGTCGATCGCCTCGGCGATGAGGACCGGCTCGGGGTCGAACATGCAGGCGTCGCCGTGCTCGATGTACTCGAGGCAGCGGCGCGCCTCGTCGGCCCGGCGTTTCGTCAGCTTGATTTTCGGGGTCTCGGGAAACGGCGGCCGCATGACGGAGCGATCGCCCTTAAACGCTTTTGCGACAAACGTTTCCGACACTTCCGCCGGCGTCTTCGCGATGGCCCGCACGATGCCGAATTCGTCGACACAGACGGCGCGCCCCACACGTCGGGCGTCGGCCTGGTTCAGCGGGTCGTGGTAGGCTGGAAAGCCGATCTTCTTCCACTTTGCGAAGAGGGCCGCCCGATCGAAATGCAGTTCCTGAATCACGCCGACGAAGTCGATCTCTGATTCTGCGCATCGCTTCGCAAACGCTTCCCATTCGGGCAGTTGCGCCACGACGCCGGCGTCCCACGGCGCCACGTGCAGCATGACGACTTTCCTGCCGCGATGCGCGTCGAGCACGAACGGCTCGCCGGCGTCCACGGCCTTGGCCGCGAAATAGGGATGGGCGTTTCCCTTCTCGATCGTCGGATGGCGCTCAGCCGCTGTGCTGGTCTGCGGCCACAGCGCGCACAACATAATGAGAACGCCCGCTGAAGCGCCCCGGCGCCGGATTGAAGTCTTTGTGAACATCGCCCCACCAATGTATCCGACAGCCGCCGCCCGTCACAAGCCGGGCGACGTGAAGAGTTCGTGAGATCCGCCATCGGATCGTCCGCGATTCCGTCCGATTCGGCCCGTTGCGGATGTGGTGACGATTGCCGCCTCTCGCTATACTCCGCGATCAACGCTATCAGTACGCACGGCGTCAAACGGCTGCGGATCTCGCGTGGGGACCTGCGGCGACACGGCGCAATCGTGGGACGCGTCGCGGCAATGCGAAACGCCGCGCTAACTCGCCGCCACGCAACGGCTTGCAAGCATGAGTTCCCCGAAAGAGTACTTCCGAAACATCTACGATACTGTTCGCACCATCGGCATCGGCATGCGGATCACGCTCAAGTACTGCTTCGCGCGGACTGTGACCGTCCAGTACCCCGATATGCCCCCGGTCGTCAAGCCCCGCTTCCGCGGCTTCCACTGGTTTGAAGCCGAGAAGTGCATTTCCTGCGACCAGTGCGCCAAGGCGTGCCCGATCGACTGCATCTACATCGAGAAGTCGGGCCCGCGAAAGGTCGACAAGGAGACGGGCGTCGCCGTCGGCGGCGCGCTCGAGCGATACGCGATCGATTATTCGAAGTGCATGTTCTGCGCGCTGTGCACGCATCCATGCCCGACGGACTGTATTCACATGGGCGACAATCACGATCTCAGCGCCTTCACGCGGGAGGACATGATTGTCGAGTTCACGGAACTCGCGAAGCAGGGCAAGCAGACGCCCGAGCCCTACTGGATGCAGAAGGACGAAATGCCCGAGTGGGCGCGGAACATGAAGGACCGATGGGAAGAGCGCGCGGCGCCCGTTCGAGACCAGATGGTCAACGCGCTGCTGCCGTCGGATCAGCGGAAGTAGGAATCGCCCGAAGCGGGCGCGACGATCGACGCGACGCGAGCAAAGGAACGACGCGACATGGACAGGCCGGGAATGGACCTTATCGTCGGATTGATCATCTTCATCATCGCAGGTATCTGCATGGCGCTCGTCGCGCTGGTGCTCGGCAAGTTCCTGCGAACGAGCCTGCCCCATCCCGAGAAGGACGCCGCCTACGAATGCGGCGAGCCGACGATCGGCAGCAGCTGGGTGCAGTTCGACCTGCGCTTCTACGTCGTCGCGCTGGTCTTCCTTGTCTTCGACATTGAAATGGCGTTGTTCTACCCGTGGGCCGTCGTCTACAAAGAGGCCGGCATCGCGGGATTGTGGGACATGCTCTTTTTCTTCGCCGTCCTCGTCGTCGGCTTCGCCTACCTGTGGAAGTTCGGCTACCTCGACTGGGTCCGGGCCACACAGGGACAGGGCGCCGGACGACGAAAGATCAGTCCGGATGACGCCATGGGCCGCGCCGCCCGCGGCTGGCAGTAGACCGAACGCGCCGTTATCGATTCACACTGGCGCCCTGTTGCGGATATACGAATGAGCTGGATTGAAAACAGACTGGAAGAAGGCCTGATCGTCACGTCGCTCGACTGGGCGATCAACTGGGGGCGTCGCTACAGCATCTGGCCGATGACGTTCGGTCTCGCCTGCTGCGCGATCGAGATGATGGCCATCGGCGCCAGCCGGTTCGACGTGGATCGATTCGGCGCCGGCGCATTCCGCGCGTCGCCGCGCCAGGCCGACCTGATGATCGTCGCCGGCACCGTGACCTACAAGATGGCCAGCCGGGTCAAGCGACTCTACAACCAGATGCCCGAGCCCAAGTACGTCATGGCGATGGGCGCCTGCACGATCGGCGGTGGACCGTACTTCAAGAACGGCTACCACGTCGTGAAGGGCGTGGACCTCGTCGTCCCGGTCGACATCTACGTGCCGGGCTGTCCGCCGCGGCCCGAGACGCTGATCGAGGGCATCATGCGCCTTCAGGACATGATCAAAAATCAGACGCTGGCGCGCGATCGCTGGCAGGGCGCGAAGGAAAAGGTCATCGCGACGACACCGTCCTTCGTCTAGTCATCAGACGGCGGCGATGGTCCGCCGACAACGCGTAAAGAGAAGCCCACATGGCGCCCGAAGAAATTGCGGAACTGCTCAGGAAGGAATTCGGCGACGGCGTCGCCGATTCGAAGTTCGACACGGCCCATCCGCGCATCGGCGTGAAACCCGAGGCGTGGCCGAAAATCGCGCGCTTCCTGCGGGATGACGCGCGGCTGGGGTTCAACTTCCTTCGCTGCGTGACGGCGCTGGACCTCCTGGAGGATGACCAGCTCTCTGCGACCTTCGATCTCCACGCCGTGCGACTGCCGGCGAAGGAAGGCGCAGACTGCGAGCTCGTCCACGGACTCTGCGTCGAGGTGCGCACGCCGCGGAATGATCCGCGCATCCCCAGCGTCGCCGACGTCTGGCGCGCCGCCGACTGGCACGAGCGCGAGGCCTACGACCTGATGGGCATTCTCTTCGAGAATCATCCCGACTCCGTCATTGGCCCGAAGGGCAGACACCCGCGCCGGATCCTGTGCCCGGACGACTGGGCGGGACATCCCCTCCGCAAGGATTACATGTTCCCGATGGAATACCACGGCATTCCCGCCGTCACGGAAATGGGGCAGACGCGCCCGGTTCACTAACGCCGGAAGATTCGTCCCGCGCCGCCTGTCGCGCGCGGCTCAGCAGCAATCGGAATGAAGACCATGGCCGACGTCGTTCTTGAAGCCAGACCGGATATCAACACGGATCTCTCCGCGGAAGACATCGCCGCGCAGCAGCAGGACTTCCCGACGGAAGAAATGCTCGTCAACATGGGTCCGCAGCATCCCGCCACACACGGCGTATTGCGCGTCGTCCTGCGAACGGATGGCGAAATGGTTCTCGAGGCCGTGCCGCACATCGGCTATCTCCATCGCTGTGCGGAGAAAATCGGCGAAACCCTCGCCCCCTACCAGTACATTCCCTATACGGATCGCATGGATTACCTCGCGGGAATGAACAACAACCTCGCCTTTGCCGAGGCCTGCGAAAAGCTCAGCGGTCTGGAAAGCGAAGTGTCGCTCCGCGCCAAGCTCATCCGCATCATTTTCGCGGAGTTCAATCGGATCGCGTCGCACCTTGTCGCCTTCGGGACCTACGGTCTCGACCTCGGCGCCTTCACGCCGTTTCTCTACGCCTTCCGCGAGCGCGAGTACATTCTCGACCTGTTCGAGTCGACCTGCGGCGCGCGGCTGACCTACAGCTATATCACGATCGGCGGCGTGACGGACGACCTGCCGGACAACTTCGTCGATGTCTCGCGGGAATTCCTCGACTATTTCGAGCCGAAAGTCGTCGAGTACAACGACCTGCTGACTCACAATCACATTTTCGTGAAGCGAACGGCCAACGTCGGTGTGATCTCAAAGGCCGATGCGCTGGACTACGCCCTCACGGGCCCCGTGCTCCGCGGATCCGGCGTGAAGTGGGATCTCCGCAAGCTGCCGGGCTCCGGCTACGAGGAGTTCGACTTCGAGATTCCGATCGGCCAGGGCGAGAAGGGTACCGTCGGCGACTGCTGGGATCGCTACTACGTGCGAATCCGCGAGATGCAGGAGTCCGTCAGGATCATTCGCCAGGCGCTCGATCGGCTCGCCGGAACGGAGGGCCAGGAGGTCACCCACAAGAAGGGCAAGACGCTAAAGCTCCCGGCTGACGAGATTTACCACGAAATCGAGAACCCGCGCGGCCAGCTCGGTTTCATGGTGCGCGGCAACGGTTCGGCCATCCCCGATCGCGTGAAGGCCCGCGGACCGAGCTTCTGCAACCTGTCCGTGACGGAGCGTGTCTGCTCCGACGTGCTGCTGGGCGACATGGCCGCAATTATCGGAAGCATCGACGTCGTCATGGGCGAAGTCGATCGCTGAGACCGACCGATCGCCATCGGCGGACGCCACGCCCCATTGGGGACGCGGGAGCGCCGACGATCCGACTCCAATTCCACGAAATCAACAGGCGCCGGCGGACGATGTCGCTCGCCATTCGTCGTCGCGCCAACGGCATCCGCCGAGGCCGTTGCGCCGTCGATCGCGCGTCGTCGCGACGCCGATTCCGTGACGGATCTGACGGCGCGCGATGTCGTCAAACCATCAAGCGCAGACGCGATTTCGCACAGCGTCCGACAATGCAATCAAACCGCGTGAAACCGCTCGGCGCCGGTCTGGCCAAGCCACTCCCGCCCCGTTATAACCACCCATCTTACAGCTGAGTGGAAGAACACAGTCCCAGAGCGGAGACGCCAACAGTGGCCTCGATCACGCTTCCTTGGGTTGAGCGAAACCCCGAACGACTTTCCAGCCAACGACGCACGGCCCTATGGCTTCTGTATGGGCTCGCGTTCGTTTCCCTTCTCATCGGACTGGCGTCCTGGATGTGGCTCGCCCCCATGAGCGGCGTGTCGCGCAACCTTGCCGACTGGAAAATTCCCTTCGTCCTGCTGCTGGCCATCGGTCCCCTCGTCGGGTTCGTGACGTTTCTGACGGCGGGACTTGTCGTTTCGTTCTATCGACTTGTGGGCCGAATTCTGGCGGCGCCCTGGGTGGCGTTCATCATCTTCATCGGCGCAATCGTCGGCATCATCCTCCTCGTGTGGGTTCACGCCGAAATCTTCGCCTTCGTTCACAGCTGGGATCAGTGGGACATCAAGCGCGGCGCCGACACGATTCCGGTCGTCGATATTCACTACGACTACAGCGTCCGCGCGATCTACGAAAACGGCATCAAGGGCCAGAAGCTCCCGCTTCCGCTCGTCGGCGGTGTCTGCGTCGATGCGCCGGTCCTGTCGTACGTGCTGTGGCCGCTTCAGTTCAAGATCGTTCGCGATCTCGTCGCCGTCGGCGGCATCATCGGATTTATCAGCATTGTCCCCGGCTTCGGCATCTGGTGGGAACGCAAGATCGCCGGCCGCATGCAGTCCCGCATGGGACCGATGCGAGCGGGTGGCTGGCATGGCTGGGCGCAGTCCGCGGCCGACGGCATCAAGCTGATCTTCAAGGAAGACTATGTGCCACCGACGGGCGATGGCCTGTTGTTCCGGCTGGCGCCCTATTTCGCGCTGGTCCCGGCGATCTGCGCGTTCATCGCGCTGCCCTTTGCGGGGGCCTGGGTCTTCCGCGATCTGGATGTCGCGCTGCTCTTCATCCTGGCGATGCTGGGTGTGGAAGTCATGGGCGTCATCCTTGCCGGCTGGGCGAGCAACAACAAGTGGTCCGTCTATGGCGCCATGCGTGAAGCGTGCCAGATGGTCTCCTACGAAATCCCGATGGGCATGGCCCTGCTGATTCCCGTCATGACGGCCGGTTCGCTGAACCTCGGCGCGATCGCCGAGGCGCAGGGCGGCGGCTTCTGGACGTGGTTCATCTTCAAGAACGTCTGGTGCTTTGCGGCGTTCTTCATCTACTACTGCGCCGCCCTGGCGAGCTGCAAGCGGGCGCCGTTCGACCTGCCCGAGTCCGAGTCGGAACTCGTCGCCGGCTTCCTGACGGAATACAGCGGCTTCCGCTGGTCGCTCTTCTTCTTCGGTGAATACGCCGCGATGTTCGTCATCGCCGGTCTCGCGACGATCCTCTTCCTCGGCGGCTGGATGTCGCCCTTCCCGGCGGAATGGGCGGACAAGTTCATCAGCCCCGACACGAACTACTTCATCAAGTCGATCATTCGCGGCGTCGTCGCGGCGAACCCGCTGTGGTTCATCGCGAAGGCGACGTTCATGTTCTTCCTCCAGCTCTGGATTCGCTGGACGCTGCCGCGCATCCGCATCGACCAGGTCCTCTACGCCTGCGTTCAGGTCCTGCTCCCGATGATGATGGCCGTGCTGCTGTGCAACACGCTCTGGATCCTGTTCGTCGACTACTACCAGGTCGGCTGGATGATGATGCTGGACAAGGTGATCAACTGGATCCTGGCGGGTCTGGGCGTGATCGTCACGATCGGCATGCTGGCGATCGCCTCCTTTGGCTATCGCCACAACAAGGCGCTCGTCGGCACGATGGCGGTCGACCAGTTGCCCGGCAAGTAAGACGTTAGTTCGCCGCCTCCCCGACGGGGGCGGCGCCAACCCACGCGACGCCGCCCGACGCGAGGCGCCGCCGACGGTCGAACGACAATGGAAGACATCGCTTTCTATATCTTCGCCGGCGTCTCGCTCTTCAGCGCGCTGGTGATCGTGTTCTCGAAGAGCGTCATTCGCGCCGCCGTGGGCCTTTTGGGCACGCTCGGCGGTGTCGCCTGCCTCTACTTCCTGGCGGACGCCAACCTGCTCGGCGCGATCCAGCTGATCGTCTATGCCGGCGGCACGCTGATCCTGATCGTCTTCGGCATCATGCTGACAAGCCAGTCGCCGTGGGCGGCCTTCCAGCCGACGAAGTTCCAGGCGATCGCCGCAACGATCATCGGTCTCATTCTCGCGACGGGCATCATCCGCCTCGTCACGATGGCCCCCTGGAAGTCCCGCGCCGCCGAGAAGCTGCTGACGCAGTCGCCGGCCGTGAAAGACGTCGGCGAATCCCTGCTGACGACGTACCTCGTGCCGTTTGAAGTCGCGAGCGTCCTGCTGCTCGTCGTCATGATCGGCGCCGCCTATTTGGCGCGAACGGAGAAGTAAGCCCAATGCTCGCAGAGATTGGCCTCCAGCATTACCTCGTCCTCTCGGCGTTGATCTTCTCGCTCGGCGTGCTCTGCATGGCCACGAAGCGAAACGCCATCGGTATCCTGATCGGCGTCGAGCTGGTCCTGAATTCCGCGAATATCAACCTCGTCGGGTTTTCGAAGTACCAGACGGGTCAGCTCGACGGTCATGTCGTGGCCGTCTTCGTGATCCTGCTGGCCGCGGCGGAGGCCGCCCTGGCGATCGCGATCTTCATGAACTTCTACAACAACGTCCGCACGATCGACGTCGATCGCGGTGACGAACTGCGCGGCTGATAGTCCCGATGGTCCCGAACCGGCGATTCGACTGAATCCGCCGGCGATTCACAGAACGCGTCATGAACCACACGTTTGAAATCTGTCTCGCCCTCGGCGTCGTGATCCCGCTGATCAGCTTTACGATCCTGGCCTTCTTCGGATCGAAGCCGCCCTTCGGCAAGCCGCTCGCCGGCTGGTTCGCCTTCGGCGCGATCGCCCTCAGCTGCGTCCTGTCGTCGTATGTCCTGATCAGCTGGGTCGGCCTCTCCGCCGAAGCGCAGGCGGGCCTGACGGCCAACGCCTTCCGCTATCACTGGGCGGACTTCGGAAACATCGCCATCGACGTCGGCGTCAAACTGGATTCGCTCACGATCATCATGTACTTCATGGTGACCTTCATCGCGAGCTGGATCCACTTCTTCAGCATCGGTTACATGGCCGGCCACAGCGACGAAGTCGGCGGACAGGTGAAGTTCCATCGGTTCTTCGCCTACCTCGGCCTCTTCTGCTTCAGTATGCTCGGCCTCGTCATCAGCAGCAGCCTGCTGTTCCTCTTCATCTTCTGGGAACTCGTCGGTCTCTGCTCCTACCTGCTGATCGGCTTCTACTTCGATAAGAAGTACGCCTCCAACGCCTCCATGAAGGCGTTCATCACGAACCGCGTGGGCGACTTCGGCTTCATCGTCGGTCTCGCCCTGGTCGTGCTTTACACGCACACGTTCGATCTCGATCAGGCCGCCGCCGTTTTCCGCGACCAGTTCGCGGCCGGCACAGGCATCTTTGCTGATACGATCAACCTGTTCGGCTGGCATGTGTCCGGCATGACACTCGCCACGCTCATGGGCATCGGTCTGTTCTGCGGCGCCATGGGCAAGAGCGCCCAGTTCCCGCTGCACGTCTGGCTGCCGGACGCCATGGCCGGCCCGACGCCCGTATCCGCCCTCATCCACGCCGCCACGATGGTCGCGGCGGGCGTCTATCTCGTCGCCCGCGTCTTCCGACTGCTGACGCCCGACGCTCAGCTCTTCATCGCCGTCATCGGCTGCATCACGCTGACGATGACCGCGTTGATCGCCATCGTTCAGACGGATATCAAGAAGGTCCTCGCCTACTCGACACTCAGCCAGCTCGGTTACATGGTCTTCGGCATGGGTGTCGGCGCCTGGACGGCGGCCCTGTTCCACCTCATGACCCACGCCTTCTTCAAGGCGATGATGTTCCTCGGCTCCGGCCAGGTCATCGAGGGCTGCCATCACGAGCAGAACATCATGAAGATGGGCGGTCTCCGCAAGAAGATGCCCGTCACATGCTGGACATTCTTCATCGGCGTCCTCGCCATCGCCGGCTTCGGTCTGCCGGGCGTCGAGATCGGCCATTTCAAGTTCGGTCTCGGCGGCTTCTTCAGCAAGGACGAGATCCTCGCCGTCGCCTACGATCGCGCCTTTAACCCCTACGAATCGCACGAGGATGGCGCCGCGCATGACGCCGGCGCCCCGCATGGCGACAAGAACGAACACGCTGCGCCCGCCCACGGGGGCGGTCACGCCACGGCGTCGCACGACGATGGCGTTCAGCTTGCCAGCGCCGGCTCGAATGCGGCCAGCCTGATGGCGGCGCAGTCGGCGCTCGCCAGCTCGGAATCCGGCGAGCATCACGCCGAGCGCGGATCGCCGGAGAAGATGGCCATCGCGGGCAACATTCCGCAACTGCCGAAGTGGCTGTTCTGGCTGCCGATCGCAATCGCCTACGTCACGCCGTTCTACATGATGCGCTGCTGGTGGCTCACATTCATGGGCGAGCCGCGCGATCATCATGTGTACGATCACGCCCACGAGTCGAAGCTGATGTACATCCCGCTCGTGGTCCTGGCCGTCGGCACCGTCTTCTGCAGCTACGCGCTCTTCCGCCCGATGATCGCCGGCGCCAGCGGCGTCGCGGCCAACGCGCCGATCATCGTCGCCGTTGACGGCGAAGCGCACGCGTGGACTGAGACGCCGGGCCAGGCGATGCTCACGCTCACGCATACCGCCGGCTGGGCGAACCCGCATTACGCGCTCGTCTTCATCGTCGGCTTCTCCTGGATCATCGGCATGGGTCTGGCGGCCGCCCTCTACGCGAAGGGACCGCGGCTGGCCGGCAGGATCAAGGACGGCGTCCCCGGTTTCGCGATGCTGCACAAGGCGCTCGACAACCGGCTCTACATCGACGCGTTCTACGACAAGGCCTTCGTGGAGGGTACCAAGGTACTCGGCCGCATGTGGGCCTTCTTCGACACGTACGTCATCGACACGATCGTCGACCTCTGTGGTCACGCCGCTCGCGGTATCGGCGTCTTCGTCGGCCGCCAGCTCGACATGGCCGTCGAGCAGGGCGACAAGGGTCTCGTCGACAATATTGCCAACGCCCTCGGCTGGATCGCGTACATGACCGGCACGGGGCTGCAGCGACCTCAGAATGGTCGCATTCGAACGTATGTGCTGCTGACGGCCGGCGCCGCGGGGATTGTCCTGCTCGTCGTCCTGTTCTGGCCGCACGCAAGCG
>DAOPJV010000013.1:66438-124793 GCA_035399845.1 Phycisphaerae bacterium
ATTGAACGCGAGCCCCGCGGCTCGAAGTGACAACAGGGAATCACGGCGCCGCATTGGCCACGGAACAGGGCCAGACGGCGCCAGAAGTGAATTGACTCTCAGGAGAATCCGAACGTGGATGCTTCGCTCATTCTGAATCTGGTAATCTTCGGACCCCTTATCGGCATGGTCCTCGTCCTCCTCGCGCCCGCCGACAAGGCAAAGCACATCACGTGGGCGACGACGTTCATCGTCCTGCTCCTGTCGCTGACGCTCTTCCCGCCGTTCCTCAACGGCAGCGCCTTCGACGGCGGCTACGGCGAGAACATGCAGGCCGTGACGCAGCACGACTGGATCAACGTCGTCGGTCTGAAGATCCAGTACTACATCGGCATGGACGGCATGAGCTTCCCGCTCATCATCCTGACGACGCTGGTCATGTGGCTCGCCGCCTGGACGAGCTGGAACTTCGACACGTGGAAGGTCAACAAGGGCGCCAAGGGCTACTTCGCCCTGTTCCTGTTGCTGGAAACGGGCGTGCTCGGCACGTTCGCGGCCCTCGACTTCTTCCTGTTCTACATCTTCTGGGAACTGATGCTGCTGCCGATGTACTTCCTCATCGGTGTCTGGGGCGGCGCCAAGAAGGAATACGCCGCGATCAAGTTCTTCATCTACACGCTGGCGGGCTCCGTTCTGATGCTGGTCGCCCTGCTGGCCATGTACTACAGCAGCGCCGACGCCACGGGCACAGGCACGTTCAACCTGATCAGCTACGCGACGATCGACGCCATCAAGGCCAACTTCAACGATCCGGCCCACCTGTTCCTCGGCTGGAACTTCGGGAAGGTGATGTTCATCTTCCTCTTCATCGGGTTCATGATTAAGGTCCCGCTCTTCCCGTTCCACACGTGGTTGCCCCTGGCCCACGTCGAGGCGCCGACGCCGATCTCGATGATCCTGGCGGGCGTGCTGCTCAAGCTTGGCGCCTACGGCTTCCTGCGCGTCTGCTACCCGATCTTCCCCGAGGCGGCGACACAACTCGCCTTCCTCATCGCGACGCTCGGCGTGATCAATATCATCTACGGCGCCTTCTGCTGCCTGGCCCAGACGGACTTCAAGCGGCTCGTCGCCTACAGCTCCATCAGCCACATGGGCTATGTCGTCCTCGGTATCGCCGTCATGACGACGACGGGTTTCCAGGGCGCCATGTTCCAGATCCTGGCCCACGGCATTTCCAGCCCGATGTGCTTTTTCCTGGTCGGCGTGATTTACGATCGCGCCCATCATCGCGAGATCAATCGCTTCGGCGGTCTGTGGCTCCAGATGCCGAAGTACGGCTCGCTGGCCACGCTCGGCTTCTTCGCCTCGCTCGGCCTGCCGGGCCTCTGCGGTTTCATTGGTGAGGCCTGGGTCCTGCTGGGCACGTTCAACGCCGACTTCGCCTGGGCCAAGCCCATGGCCGTTGTCGCGGCGTTCGGTGTCGTGCTCACGGCCGGCTACATCCTTTGGATGATTCAGCGTGTTTACCTCGGCCCCGAGCGCGACGAGTACAAGGGCTATCCCGACGTGACGGCCCGCGAAGTCGGCATCCTGACGCCGATGGCCATCCTCGCGATCTTCATGGGAATTCTGCCGGGCTACACGTTCCAGTTGATGAACGGCACGCTGGACAGTGTGCTGCAGGCAATGGGCGTTGCGGGCAAGGCCATCGCCGCCGCGACGATCGGAGGCTGACGCGCAGATGCCGCAATCGATTCTTGCCAGTATGTGGATGCCGTCGGCCGATGAGCTCGCTCAGCTCGCGCCGCTCTTCGCCCTCGTCGGCGTGATTGTCACGCTCCTGTTGGGCGCCATGTTCACGAACCGCAATCGCAACGTGGCCGCGTCCATCGTGACGATCGGCGCCATTGCGACGGGCATGCTCGCGTTCCGCCGCCTTCAGAGCGGCGCCCCGAGCTGGGCCGGCTTCGACCCGACGGGCATGGGCCCCATGCTCATCTCGGACACGTTCAGCCAGTTCTTCATTGTGCTCGCCTGCGTGTTCATGCTCATCGTCACGTCGATGTGGTGGCTCGGCCAGAAGAGCGATCTGCCTGACAGCGAAGTCCATCGACACGACGCGACGGAGTTCTTCGTCCTCTTCGTCGGCAGCGCCTTCGGCATGTCGCTGATGGTCAGCACGACGAACCTGCTGATGATCATCCTCGCCGTCGAAATGGCCTCGCTGCCGTCCTACGGCATCACGGCCTTCCGCAAGAAGAACCGTGTCGCAGCCGAAGGCGCCCTGAAGTACGTGCTCTTCGGCGCGATCACCAGCGCCATCATGATCTACGGCGCGTCGCTCCTCTACGGTTACTTCGGCACGCTCGATCTCGCCCGGATCGGCGAGAAGATCGCGGCGGAATGGACCGGCGGCGCGACGACGTCCACGATCTTCGTGAGCGTTGCGCTCTTCGCCTTCATGATCGGCATCGCCTTCAAGGTGTCGGCCGTGCCCTTCCACTTCTGGTGTCCGGACGTCTTCCAGGGCGCCTCGATCGAAGTCACGACCTGGCTGAGCGTCGCGAGCAAGGCGGCGGGCCTCGGCCTGATGCTCCGCGTTCTGTCCGTCATCCTCTGCTCCCCCGCGACCTTCCCCGTGGAGGCCCTCTCCTACGTGTCGTGGACGATCGCGATCATGGCGGCCGTGACGTGCACCGTCGGCAACCTCGCCGCCTATCGGCAGATGAACCTCAAGCGACTGCTCGCCTACAGCTCGATCGCCCATGCGGGCTACATGCTGATGGCCGTCGCCATTCTCTGGCGGCCCGATGACGCCGGCGCGGGCCTCGCCCATCCGGCGTTCAGCGCCGTCGTCTCCTACATCGTCATGTACCTGCTGATGAACGCCGGCGCGTTCTTTGTCATCGCCATGGTCTACTGGGCCACGGGCAGTGAATCGATCACGGCCATGAACGGTCTGATCCGCCGCAGCCCGATGCTGGCGATCTGCATGGCGATCATTCTCTTCAGCCTGATCGGCATGCCTCCGCTCGGCGGCTTCTACGCGAAGTTCTACCTGCTGTCCGCCGTCTGGTCCGCCGGCCTCGAGTGGCTCGTCATCGTCGCCGTGCTCAACACGCTGCTCAGCCTTTATTACTACGCCCGGATCGTCCGCGCGATGATCCTCACGGACGATGGTCTGCCCGAGTTCGCGGCGCCGATGTCGGGACAGCTGGTCGTCGCCGTCTGCACGCTCGCGATCCTGCTGACGGGAACGTTCTACGCACAGACGCTGAAGAATGTCGGTGACAACAACGCGAAGGGCCTGTACGCCGTCGTCAAGACGGACGCCGCCGCCCGGACCGCCAGCGCCGAATAAACACGATTGTCGACTCCGCGCCGACGCAACCAGGAAGAAAGAAGATGGCCGCTCATTCCGTCATCGACACGCTCAACACGCTTCTCGCCGCCGAGTACGCGAGCATTCTGCCGCGCCTTCGACAGACCGACCCGTTTGTCACGCTGGACGCCGCCGAGGATCGCGAGACCGCCTACGGTCTCGTCCAGGACTCCGAGCGCCACGAACGGGCCCTCGTCGATCTGGTCATGGACCTCCGCGGGGCGCCGGCGCCCGTCGCCTACGACATCGACACGACGAGCTATCACTACGTCACGCTCGAATATCTCATGCCCCAGATCATCCAGAGTGTGCGAACCCTGATCGCGACCTACAACGCCGCCGGCACGACCGGCCTGCGCCGCGCAGACGCCCTGATCTCGCAGCATGTGATTGACTACGACGCCCGCCTGAAGGCGCTCGAGAAGATGCACGCCAACCTCGTCGCCTGATCGACGACGCCAGGCCGATACGCCCCATGGCGGCCGTTGTTCTGGGACCATCCGCCCTCAGGGGCCACGAACCTGTCAGTTCTACTGAGTATTATCGGTCGATCCCGAACCCGTCTTTCCCGCTCAGGCCACGACCCGCGCCATTCTGTCGGCGGTTTCACGAACTATTGACTCGGAATGGCTAAATATGCTCCAATACACTCGCGGGATTGAGCGAAGTTGTTCGTTCAAGGCGCCGCATTCGGAGCGGATTGCTCTCAGTTCTGTACAGAGTGTGTCCATCGGCGCATTTGCCGCCGTGACGCGCTCGCCAGCGAGAACGACAATTACTCGTTCCTGAAGGGGATTGAAGACCATGAAATCGCGAATCTTGTGGGCCTGTGCGGCTGCGCTGATCTCAGCGGCGCCGGTGTCGGCGGATCTCATCAACAACGGCGCCTTCCTCGGAAGCGGCCAGTATGTTGCGAATCCGAGTCAGTCATTTGTTCAGGGCGTTGACAGCAACCTGCAGTGGACGGAGCTCGACTCCGCCCAGAGCGCCTCCCCGCGTCACGCCGGAAACGACATGTTCCGAGCGATCGACGGCCCGTACGTCGGCTTCGCGGCGGGCCCGGGTGTCCTTGGCTTCGACGACTATCAGGGTATCGCGCCTCCGGGCGGCCTCGGCGGCGCCTCCCCGCTGGAGGAATTCGGCTTTGTTGGTGGTGTCACGGCGGCTGGCATGACGCTCCAGTTCCAGTTCTTCAACTCGAACCAGGATCTGGTCAACTCGTTCGACATCACCTTCGCGCAGGCCGGCAACTTCATCTACACGCTCACGACGGGGACCGACACGCATCCGCCGTTCTCGGCGCCCTTCTTCGTGATTCCGAACAGCGGCTATGTGCAGGTCGTCGCCGCCGATGATGGTTCGACGGGCCAGTGGTTCCTGTCCACGACGCTTCCGACCGTCGGTACCGAGAGCCGCGCCCCGGGCGAGGGCAGCCTCGAGACGCACTCGCATCGCTTCCGCCTGGACGTCCCTGAGCCGGCGACGCTGAGCCTTCTGGCCATCGGCGGTCTCGTCATCGCTCGCCGACGCCGCTAAGCGACACGCAGGCGAATTCAACAGACATCACGAACGGCTCGTCGCGTCAAACGCGGCGAGCCGTTTTTCATTGGGCGAGTTCGAAGCCTGACATACTCGCCCTTCAATGCGAGACTGTCCGGGAATTCAAGCCGTAAGGGACACAGACGATCCGCGAAGAAAGACCAGTGTTTGCTGAAAGTACGAACGCTCTGAAAGAGCGAAACAAGACAACCCAGGGCAATCGAAGACCGCGAAGCGGTCGAAGTGCAGCCCTGGGTTTGTGATCGATCCTCGAAGGTAGCCCTGAAAGGGCGGCACAATTGCTGGGACAGCCTCGCCCTTCAAGATGAGCATGGCTCATCGAGTAAACCCCAAACGCATCAGGACCTGCAAACATCACATTCGCCTCGCCGGCGATCGGGACGCCGCCCCGGCGTCCACGCCATTTGATGCGGAAATCCCCACACGCGACGGCCCAAGAAAGAACCTGATCGGTATTGTGACCGCTATCCGCCAGCCGCCGCCGTCACACTGACCGCAACACCGCTATTCGAATCCAGAATCTCCTGGTACTCGGGAAACTCGATGAACAGGATATGTCCATCCTGGAACAGGACATGGCCGCCTTTGCCATCGTGATTGCGCGGATCCTCGTACATCAGGACGATCGACGGCGCCGAATTCATCGACGCGCCCGGGACATAGAAATAGCTCGGATGATCCCCGGGCGCCGCCGGACAGGTGAACTCTGTCGGCGCCGCGTCGCCGGCGTCAACGACGCGCCGAAGGTTGTCGGGGAACATTTCGTCCGGATCGTCCATCGCGTAGATGTACATCGCCTGCCCGATTTCGCGAAGCTGGACGGCGCATCGCGTCCCCGGACTGTCCTGACACGGCCGCTGAACCGAGGGATACAGCACGATGGCGATAATTGAGACGATGACCAGGGCGATCAGCCAC
The DNA here is from genome assembly GCA_035399845.1 of Phycisphaerae bacterium. Taxonomy (GTDB): domain Bacteria; phylum Planctomycetota; class Phycisphaerae; order UBA1845; family UTPLA1; genus ECT2AJA-110-A. Next base: position 72,278 of record DAOPJV010000013.1, read on the forward strand.
TGAACGACACTCGCCCGACGCGCTTTGGCAAATTCGCCGTCGGCCGTCCGACTGAGGCCTCTGTTTGTCATCACCCGTGGCGCGTCGGCGGGTTCGGGAATCGTGACATCACTCGCGCGCGGGTCCGTATCCACCATCTTGCTCCGATCCACATGCAACGACCGATGTTCTATTCGCCGCCCGTCGCCGCCGTCACGCTGACCACAACGCCCCCACTCGAATCCACAATCTCCTGATACTCGGGGAATTTGATGAATACGACATGCCCATCCTGGAAGAGGACGTTGCCGCCTTCGCCATTGTGATTGCGCGGATCCTCGTACATAAGGACGACGTCGGGATCCGACTTTAGCGACGCCCCGGGGGCATAGAAGTAGCATCGTCGCCCCGCCGGCGCCTCCGGACAGATGAACTGTTTGTGCGACGCGTTGTTCGCGTCGACGACTTTCTGCAGGTCGTCGGGGAACATTCCGTCAGGTTCGTCCATCGCATAGATGTACATCGCCTGGCCGATGCCGCGGAGATTCCCGGCGCACACCGTTTTGAGCGGCAGACAACAGTTGCTTGATGTGAGCAATGGCGCAAAGAGTGAAATGGCGACGAAAGGCGTTGCAACGCCAATCCAGACGGCGATCGGGAAGCGACCCTTTCGCACGCCGGACGCGTCCGCATACGTGAGATCGACGACGCTTTCCGACGCCTTATCTTGTTGTGGATTGGACGTGTCTGTGTGTGCGTTCATGACTCCGGCGTTCCGGACCGATCGAGCGGGCCAATCCGATCGGTCTCTCTCTATTCAATGCGCCTGAGCTGACGAATTCAACCCGGCCGAATCTGATTGGATGCGCCAAAGATGCTCAGGAAAGGCGCCGGCGAGCGCCGCAGCCAGAACGTCTCAGTTCGCCTTCCCCTTGTTCGCCGAGACGATGCTGTTGAACTTCGCGCCTTTCTCGAAAAACACGTGGCCGTCCTGGTAGAGTGTGTTGCCGCCTTCCCCCTGATGTGTCAGCGGATCCTCATAGACCAACACGGCGCTCGGCGCAGAGTTCACGGTATATCCAGGCACGTAGTAGTAACACTTCGTTCCGGGCGCCGCTGTCGGGCACTGCAGCTGCTTCGGCGTGATGAGCCCGCTCTTGACGAGCGTATTCAGGTCCGGAGGAAAGGCGCTGTTCCTGTCGCTCATCGCATAGACGTACATCGCCTGCGCAATCCCTCGAAGATTCGCCGCGCAAACGGTCCGTTTCGAGAGTTCGCGCGCCCGCCCCAACGCCGGAAAGAGAACCACCGCGATGACGATCGGTCCCAGGACGAGCGCCGACACGCCTGTCGTGAGACCCGCGATGGCGATGCCGCGCCCACCATATCGCCTTGGATCGCGCTTCGCCCGACTCATGGCAATCGACCCGAAAATGACGGCCAGGATCGAGAGCAACAACGCCGGCATGAAGAGTATCCCGACGAGACCCACCAGACCGATGATGAGCGAGGCCGTCGCCAGCCCCTGCGATTGCGCGGGCCCCTCGTAATGGGCGTAGGAGACCATGCTGGGCGGTCCCAGGACTGTCGGCGGCGGCGCATCGGCGACGCCGTCAGGCGTCGGCACGACGACTCTGGACTGACACAACGGGCACTGGACCATGGTTCCCGGGGCGGTCGGCGCCGCGATCAATCGACGACACGACGGACAAGCGAAGTTCTGCATCATTTCGGCTCCCTGAGCGACGGCGCAAGATGGACGCGTCAGTTCTTTTTGTTGGAAGTCGCCCGACGACGCCAATTGTAACGCGGGGACGACGTGCGGCGCAAGATCTCCAACACGTGTATCATGCGTTTGACACGCAAAATGACGGGCGTTGTCCAATCGACGGAATCAACGGGAAGGCGAACGGATGATCGACGATCGACTCAGGGACCTCCTCGAACCCATGGCCCGGCTGGACGCCTCCGACCTGCATATCGTGCCGGGGCATCGGCCGACGTATCGCATTCACGGCGATCTCACGGCGGCGTCGGAGCTTGTGATCTCGCCGGAAGAGACGCTTCAGCTGGTCGAGTCCATCATTCCGAAGCGCCTCGAGGAGGCCATGTCCCAGCGGCTCGACTGCGACTTCGCCATGCAGCTCGACGACGATGCGGAACGACCCATGCGCTTCCGCGTGAACGTCGCAACGAGCCGCAACGCCGTCGGCGCCTGCTTCCGCGCGATTCCGAATGAAATCCCGACGCTGCCGGAACTCGGCTTCCCCGGGGATCTCGGCGCCCGCATCATCAACCAGCGCGACGGTCTCGTCCTTATCACGGGGATCACGGGCAGCGGCAAGACCACGACGCTCGCGTCGCTCATTCAGATGCTCAACACGGCGGGCGGACGACGCATCATCACGATCGAGGAGCCCATCGAGTACATCTACGCGCCCATCGGGTCGAGCATCATCACGCAGCGCGAAGTCGGCATGGACGTGCCGTCGTTCTACGAGGGGCTCCGCAGCGGTCTTCGCCAGGACCCGGACGTGCTGCTTGTGGGTGAAATTCGCGATCGGGAAACGGCGCAGCTCGCGATCAGCGCCGCCGAGACGGGACATCTGATCTTCGCCACGATGCACACGCGCGACGCGAAGAGCGCGATCACGCGACTGATTGATATCTTTCCGGCGGAACGAAACGAGGAGATTCGCGCCCAACTCGCGATGAGCCTGCGATTTGCGATCGCCCAGTATCTGCTGCCCAGCGTCATCGGCGGCCGCCGCGTGCTCGCCCTCGAATCGATGTACGGCAGCTTCGGCGTTCGCAGCGCGATCCGACAGGGACGCTTCGAAACGCTCGACACGGCTATCCAGGGAGGCCGCGCAGACGGCATGTTCACGCTCGACACGGATCTGTCACGCCTCGTCGCCGACAACCGCATTTCCATGGACACCGCCCGCGCCTACGCACACGATCCCAGCGAATTCGGCGGCCAGATGAAGTATTAGGCAGGTCGGGTCATCGACCCAAACGTGAGCCGCGACGGGTGGCCCACCCCTTCAGGGGTGGGGTCACGATGATCGACCGCGACGACAATCGCCAATCGCACGAGAGTATTCACGCCGACGACGGATCAACATCAACGGAGACTTCCAACAGTGACTCGCATTTCCATCATCGCGCCCCCACCTCTAAAGAGATGGGCCACCCGATCTACTTCGCGCGATCCTTGTTATCGTCGATAACCTGCTGAAGTTGAGCGGCGAACAGGAACGTCACATGGCCATCCTGGTAGAGGACATTGCCGCCGCGGCCTTCATGATTGGTCGGCGATTCAAATGCGACGACGCTGTCGGAATCCGACGAGAGCGAATACCCCGGAACATACGAGTAGCGACCTTGCTTCGTGGAATCGGCGGGACAATGGATCAACTGCGCCGCGCCGGCGGACTGTGGTTCATTCAGCCGTGACAAATCATCCGGGTAGGCGCCTTCCGGGTCATTCTGGGCATAGTCACGAATGGCGACGCCCAGGTTGCGGAGATTCGCCTGGCATTCGGCGCTCCGGGCGTTCCTATCTGCGCCGTTGATCTCCCGGTACGCGATGACCTGAATCCACATGGCGACGCCCCCCAGCACAATTGCCAGAATCGCCAGCCCCCTTCCCGCCTTTTCGCGCGGTCTCCGTCGTATCTGGATGAACGCGATGGCGCCGAAACCGATCGCGAGCAATCCGAATACGAAGGGCACGACCAACCCGATGGTGACAGCGCCGACGCCGAATATCAGGGCAAGTCGCGCCTCCGCCCGACTCGGCTTCCCGTCGGATTCTGACGAGTAGTCCAGCGCAATCGGTGTCGACGATTCATCGGATGGATGAGAATCAACTGACATCTCATTCATTGTAGGCCGGCCCATCGACGGGGGGCCCATCATCCACAGATAGGTTCGCGATGTTGGACGAGTGGCCCACCCCTTCAGGGCTGGGATCACGATGATCGACCGCGACGACAAGCGTCAATCGCACGAGAGTATTCAGGCCGGCGACGGATCAACATCAACGGAGACTTCCAAAGGTTACTCGCATTCCCATCGTCGCGCCCCCACGGCTGAAGCCGTAGGCCACCCAAACGTGAGCCGCGACGCGTGGCCCACCTTCAGGGGTGGGCCACCCGGCCTGCGGGCTTACATCACGCGGCACCAGTACGCCTTGAGATATTCCGACTCCGGGCAGTTCGACAGGACGGGATGATCCGGCGACGCCCCCGTCAGCTCGAACCGCTGCAGAAGTTTCCCGGCGCGTCTCGCCGACGCCTCCACGGTCTCCACGAACTTGCCCATCGAGACCAGACCGCTGCAACTGCAAGTCAGCAATACGCCGCCCGGCCGCACGACCTGCATCGCCAGGAAGTTCAGGTCGTAGTACTTCCGCAGCGCGATGTCGTATTCTTCGCGCGACGTCGCGAACTTCGGCGGATCGCAGACGACGACATCGAACGTTCGCCCGATGTCAATCATCTGTCGCAGGTAGATGAACGCGTCGGCGTGGGCGAACTTGATGCGCTGGTTGTTCAGGTCCGCGTTCTTCTTCGCGATCTCCAGCGCCGCCTCATCCAGATCGATGGACGTCACGTCCTTCGCGCCGCCGAGCATCTTCGCGCACAGGCCGAAGCCACCGGAATAACAGCACAGGTCGAGGACGTTCGCGTCGCGGCACATCTTCGCCAGGCGCAGCCGATTGTCGCGCTGATCGCAGAAGAAGCCTGTCTTGTGACCGCCGGCCATGTCGACGCGATAGCGCACGCCGTGCTCGCGAATCGTGACGGTCGATCGCCCTTCCGGCGGCGCCTCGCGAACGCTGAACTGCTCGATACGCTGAATCCGCTCGTCCGCCCGCACGATGACGCGCCAGTCGTCGAACGTCGCGTCGGGCCGATCCAGGCTCGTCGGCCGGCCGAGCAGGTCCTTCAGCACGCCGGCGATCATGTCGACGCGCTGGTGCATGCCCGCGGAGAAGACTTCAAAGACGAGGCAGTCGGCGTAGCGCTCCGCGATCAGGCCGCTGAGAGAGTCGCCCTCGGCGTGAACGAGTCGATAGGCGTCCGTCACGTCGTCGAGCCGCAGGTCGCGCCGCAGCGTGACGGCCTGTTCCAGCACGCCGCGCCAGAAGGCGTCATCCACCGGCGTCTCGCCGCGCGTGAGCATGCGGATCGTGATGTTGGAATTCCCGTGGTAGAGTCCGCGGCCGAAGAGCTTGCCGAACTTGTCATAGACCTGCACGACATCGCCCGCCTCGGCCTTCGGATCGACGGCTCGGACCATGCGTTTGAAGACGAATGGATGGTTCGTCGCCGATCGCAGCAGGACCCACGGCGAGATGGCGTCGGGCGGTGGTCCGGCGGGCCTGTCCCCGTCCGATCGTCGCCGGTGCGTTGGTCCCTGTCGTCGCTGTTCCAAGTCGCTTGCTCCCTTCGGGGCGGCCCCGATCGGGCCGCAATCCAACGCACCAGACTGCGGGGGATGGTCCGAACTGGCAAGGGGGAGTCGTTGACGATCCGGACGTCCTCAGGTAGCTTTACCCGTCTTGCATTCACCCCCAACGCCCGGGTGGCGGAATTGGCAGACGCGCTAGGTTGAGGGCCTAGTTCCGGTTAAACGGAGTGCAGGTTCGACCCCTGTCCCGGGCATTTCCCCCCATTAGTCGCAGGAATCACCAGGCGGATGTTCGCGCCGCCGCGGGGCTGTTGCGCAATCGATTCTGAGGGACCACGTTGGTGTCAGGTATAATTCCTGTACCGCCGACACGCTGAGGGACCGTCGGCGTCGGGAGACCGCCGATGTGGGCTGCGCTTCTCATTTCCATATCGCTCGTCCTCGCGGGCGCCGAGCCCGGGGCGACGCCGCAACGATCGACGACTCCGGCCCCGGCGACTGACGCCGCCACGACAGCCGCCGCCCCGTCCGCGGCGACGCCGTCATCACGGGCCTACCTGCCGGAGGACACGACCCGCTATCGAGAGTGGACCGAGCGCGCCCGGGACAACGATCGCCGGTACGTGGCCAGCTACAAGCGTGATCGCGGCGTTATTGAGTCGAGAATTCTCCGCGGCGAGACGCGGAAGTACATGGTCGAGGACTACGTTCTCCAGATGGAGGTCCTGGGCGATGAAGCCCGCGTGGTCGATCTCTGCTGCCGCATGTGGATGAACGCGCCGAAGAACGCCGAGGCCCAGGAGCGGCTCTTCAAGATCGCCAAGATTCTTCTGCTCGAAGCGCGGCAATACGAAGAGACGCTTCGCATGGCGGGCGATGTCCACACGGAATACGACAAGCTGATTCAGAAATACAACGCCGAGCCCGTCCGCAGGGAGAATTGGTGCGAACTGCAATACAAGGGCGACTGCTCGTCGGAGTTTCACGACGCCTTCGCCTACTTTGAGGCGCTCGTCGGAACCGAACGCCGGATGGACGCCGTGATCCTCGGCGAAAAGCTGCTGCGTTCGAATATCCAGTACGGCGACCTGACGCCGCAGTCCCGCTACACACAGTGGGCGATCCCCGAGGACCTGGAGAATGACCCCGTCATCTCGCAGCTCGTTCGCGCGGCCGCGCGGGCGGGGGACGACGACATTCGGGACGCGCTGATCGCCCTGGCCCGCAGCCCGCAGACAGAGGCGGATCTGGACACCTTTCGCGAGGACGTCCTCGGCGCCAACGCCGCGATCGCCAAGCGCCGCGTCGCCGAATCGGCGTTCGAATCGCCGAAGCCGAAAACCCCTGACGACAGACCCCTCCGCCAACCGCGGGCGCAACGCCCCGAGGCGAACTGGCACGTCATCCCCTGAGGGCCCGAACCGGCGCATCGACAATCCTTGCATGCGGCGCGTTTTTGAACCAAGCTGATCGGGATGCCAGACAACGTCCCAACCGCCGACGGCGGCGAAGAGAATCCGACGACGCCGACGGACAGCGCCGCCGACCAGCTGATCGAAGTCGCCGCCATCGCCGGTGGGCTCGCCCACGAGGTTCGCAACGCCCTCTCCACGCTGCGCGTCGGTCTGCAGCTGCTCGACGAGGACTGGCGCGAGCTGGACACGACCGAGGACGGGGCGACGACCGACATTTACGACTGCGCCCGCCGCGGTCGCAAACGCATCGCGACGCTGCTCAAGGAGTCGGGCCGGCTTGAGACAATTCTCAATGACTTCCTCGAGTTCGTTCGAAAGCGCGAGCTCCGCCTGTCAGACGTTGATCTCAACGACCTTGCGACGGATGTGGCCGAGTTCTTCGAGCCCCAGGCCCAGAACCACGGTATCGATCTGACGCTCTCCCTCGCGGACGCGCCGCTGCGCTGTCGGCTCGACGCCGGCCTGATCAAGCAGGCGGTTCTCAACGTGCTGATCAACGCCCAGCAGGCGATGGAATCCGGCGGCCGGATCGAGATGGCGTTGTCGCGGGAAGACGAACAGATGGCCCGCCTCGACGTCATCGACAACGGCCCGGGCATGGCGGCCGACACATTGTCCCGCATCTTTGAGGCCTACTACTCGACAAAGCGCGGCGGGTCCGGTCTGGGGCTGGCGATGACGCGCCGAATCGTTCGGGCACACCACGGAACAGTGCGCGCGCACTCAACGCCCGGCGAGGGAACGCGATTTTCCTTTCGCATTCCCCTCGCGGGCGTTGAGCACTAGGAAGAGGGAGAGAGAGTCTGGTTACTGAAGGACGGGATCGCGGAGGATCGCCTCCCGCAACTTGGAGATTGCGGAGAGCTGGATCTGTCGAACCCGTTCCTTGCTGATCGAAAGGCGACGGCCGATGTCCTCGAGCGTCAGTCGCTTTCGCTGTGAATCCCTGGGAAAGCGCTTCGCCAGCACGGTCTTTTCGATATCCGACAGATCCGCCTCGTCCTGACGGAGGATCTCCTGGAGCCGCTCGACGTAGAGGGCTCGTTCGTCGGTTCGCCGCGTCTCGGCAAAATCGCTCTTTTCGTAATCTTCGTCGTAGGCGCCGGCGACTTTCTCGCGACGCTTCGAATCGGCCATCGCCGCTCGGGCAAATGCGCGAATGATGGCGTTGCACGCGTAGGTGCTGAATCGATAGCCCTTCCACGGATTGAACGTGTCCGCCGCGCGGAGCAGAGCCATCATGCCTTCACTCGTCATTTCCTCGCGATCCAGCGAACTGAAGCGCGAGCGGCCGATGAGGTCGTAAACGAGCCCCTGGTTCGCCTCGATGACTCGCGTGCGAATCAGGTGGTACCGCTGTGTCCAGACGCTGTAGTCGCGCTCGCGCGCCTTCGTCATCCGCTTGTCGGCGGACTGGTAGATGCTGCTGAGGCGATAGGCCGCGTAATGGAGCTGGCGGAAAAGGATATTCTCTTCGGAGACCGTGAGACGACCCGTCCCATCGGCGGGCGCTGGCCAGTCGGCGAAAAGCTCCTTCTCGGTGCTCGCCTTCTCCAGCTCCGGATTGGGAACATAGGGAGGCGGCAACATCCATTCCGCGAGAGCGGGGCGATTGGATGGCTCTGTCGTGATGCGTCGCACGAAGCTACCTGCCTTTCCGACGACGTCCACTTGCGCCGCCGATCTATATACCTGACGAAACGTCAAATTGTTCCGCCTATTTCTCAACAAAATAGTCCGCCTGGGGTCCCATTTCATTGCATCCAACAATTCGTCCGAAATCCGGACGTGGATGCATGATTATAAACGGCTGCAGTTAAATCATTTATGAACGGGATCTGACATGTACCGTTTTCGTAACCGTGGGGGTCCGAGGTCCATTTTCGTCAGAAAAAACCGCTTCGGGCCGGATGAGGCTACCTGGCGTCCTGCGGCGTCAGCAGGGTTCCGATCCCGTCAATCAGGGCGACGAGCGTCTGCCGGAGGCCCGCCTCTGTGTTTTCAGGGGTCGTCACAGCCGTCGTGATGCCCGAGACGAGGCCCGGCACATACGTCTGGCGAAACACGCGGCCGACTTCCGAATCGAACCCGAAGGACGGACAGCTTCCGACCACGAACGAAGAGGAGAGCATCAGCCCCGTCAGAAGGCGTTTCTTTCGGTTGATCTGCAACATGCGGCGATTCATCGGCCACCTCCGGAAAGACGATACGAGGCTGTCAGAGCGCGATCGCTTCAGTCGATCCCGCCCGTTGCTTATCGACGCCCCCGCCTCGGCTCGCTGAAGCGAGAGACGAAGGACCTGAGACAGGCCGGCTTTATCGGACGGCGGGCGAGAACAACGCTTCATCCCCGGAAGTGAATCCGCGCCGCTCAAGCTCCGATATGCGTTTCATGGCGGACTCCAACGAACGCGCCAGTCGATTACGGGCCCCGGCGCCATCACGGCGCCGCCGCATCGGCGTCACGTCGCTCGCCGCGATCATGTTCAGCGCATCGATCGCGACGGCGCAGTTGCGCGCCCCGTCGACCGGACTCGCCCGCGAGGCCCGGCGATTCGACTTTGACGAACAGAAGCTCGGCAACTTTGAAACGCTGCCGATGAACTGGCTGCCCATCACGGGCGATGGCTTTCCGCGATTCGTCGAACCCGCCTTTGACATGAACGTCGGCCACGACGCCGCCCCGAGCTTTCGCATCGACATTCGAACCGGAAACGCCGGCGCGTATTACCTCGCGAAGGACATTCCCGCGCATCCGGGAAGCGAGTATCGGATTTCCGCCTGGGTCCGAACGTCCGGCCTCGATCACGCGAGCGCCTTCGTCACGGCCTACTACCTCGATCACGCCCTGCGACCCATCGTCGCCACGGAGCGATCCAGCGACCACATCAACAACGCCAACAGCGGCGCCGACTGGACACGCGTCATTGTCGATCTGCCAGGCGGTGTGAAGAACGCGCGATGGATCGCGCTGAGCTGCCGGATCGAACAGCCGAAGGCCGCCGACCCCGCCGAGGGCCCCTTTGCCCCGATCCCGCAGCGTGACACCAACGCCGCCGCCTGGTTCGACGACATCGTCGTGATCCGCCGGCCGCGCGTCCTGATGGCGCTGGATCGCGCCAGCCATTTCTACTACGACGACGAGTCGATTCGCTGCGCGATCAGGCTGCTGGACCTCGATGGCGCGGGTCTCGACCTGACACTGAAGGTCGACGACGCCGTCGGCGAAACGCTGCAGACATTCACGCTCGACGGGCCTTCACTGCTGGCCGACCAGCGCCCCATCTCGTTCGCACAACTCAAGCCCGGTCTGTACACCGCCCGACTGGAGATGCGGCTGGATCGGCACGTCATCGCGGAACACGAACGCCGCTTTATCGTGCTACGCCGCCAGATGGCGGGCGAGCGGCCGACCGGCGGCGGATTCGGCGTCTCGCTGAGCGATGAAAGCGTGGACAAGCCCGAAATCACCAACGTCATCGATCGCATTCGTCCCGGCGCCGTCAAGCTGCCGCTCTGGCGATTCGGCCTGACGGACGAAGCCGTTGTCTACGGTGACGAGAACACGCGCGAAATGATCGACACGTTTCGAAAGCGGGATATCGACATCGTCGCCGTCCTCGACACGCTTCCGAAGCAGCTGGCCGCGGCCTACGCGTATCCAAAACGAAGTGTCGAACGCGCCCTGGCCACACCACTGGCGGAACAGAATGACTGGGTCCCCTGGCTCGGTCTGCTCCTCATGCGACATGGCGCCTGGACCAGGACATGGCAGATCGGCGACGATCACGAGGCCCCACGGCTCGACGCGACGACGATCACGTCCGCCCTGCAGGCCGCCCGCCAGCTCATCGATCCCCTCGTCGGCAAGCCGCGACTTGTGTTGCCCAGCTCCTCATTCGGCGGCGCCAAGGTACCGATCGGTCCCGACGACATCACATCGACAACGTTCGAGTTCCATCAGACGCCGGACGTCGGTGTCGACGGCGACTCGCTGAGCAAACCCGTGGATCCCCTGGGATCCCAGTGGGCCACGCTCTCGACGATCGACGAAGATCGATACGATCGCATCGCGCGGCTCCGGCGATTCGCCCGCGGTCTGGTCGTCTCCCGCGCCATCGGCTACGACGCCGTCTTCGTTCCGGCGCTGTGGACATTTGAAGAGAGCGATGACGGCGAAACGATCCGACCGCGCGAGGAACTCGTCGTCCTCAGCGTGATTTCCCGACGGCTCGGCGCCCTTCCGACGTCAGAGCGGCTCACGCTGCATCCGAACCTCGCCTCCTGGCTCTTCTCCGACGCCGAGGGCCGCGACGGCGCCATCGCGCTCTGGCGCCCCGACGATGAAGTGGCGGAAATCACGCTCGATATTCCTCCGTCCGCCGAAGTGCACGACGTCTGGGGCCGACCCATCGACGTCCGACGAACCGAGAAGGGCGCCCGCTTCAGCGTCGGCGGGATGCCGATCCTGATTGGTCCCGTCTCGACGCCGCGCATCCGGGAAATCGACTCCTTCGAAGTGGACAACCCCCAACTGACGGCCTCGATCCGAACGCAGACGCGCGACGTCAGGCTGGTCAACACCCATGGGGAAGACCTCGTCGGCGAGATTCTCCTCCAGGGCCCGGCCGGCTGGCGTGTGTCGCCGAAACGCATCCCGGTCAAACTTCGCCCCGGCGAAACGCTCAACTACCCGATCCAGCTCAAGCCGCCGAGCAACGCCCCCGCCGGCTGGTACAGCCTGCTGGGCCGCCTCGATGTCGGCGGTGACGGCGACGGCGAAACCTATGTCGCCACCCCCCTGCACGTCGACGCGCCGGGGCTGGATGTCAACGTTTTCGCGCATCGCGACGGCGACGGCGTGCGTTTTGTCCAGCGCGTCACGAACACGGCGGATCGCGTGATGGAACTGCGAAGTTACCTGATTGCGCCCGGCCGTCCTCGCGACACACGATCCATCAATCACCTCGGGGCCGGCGAAACGGCGGTTCGCGAATACCACGTCGATCCGGCGTCCACGCTTGCCGGTGAATTCGTGCGAATTTCCGTCGAGGAAGTCGGCGGGGACCTCAAACACAATACCGTGATTCAGTTCAACGAGAATCCTGACGAAGCGCCGTCGCGCTGATCTCAGCGCGTCGGGGTCGAACGAGGGGTCCCGGTCCGCCCTTTTCCATTCAGCAGACTCACGGCGGAGCGGACGAAGGGCATGCGGATGGTGTCGGCGTTTCGATAGGCGTCGAAGCGTTCGTAACGGCGGCGATGGATGCACATCCGCAGAAACGTGTGACGCCCGCCGGTTGCGTCGAATCGCTTTGACTCGCGACCGCTGACGAGCATGCCGCCGCGCTCGTAGCACCTGATCGCCGCGACGTTCTCGGGAATCACGACGAGCAGCACTTCGGACGCCTGCATGTCCTCGAACGCGTGGATCACGAGATTCTGAAAAAACGCGTGGCTCAGGCCGAGCCCGCGGCGGGCCGGATCGAGAATGAAGTGACCGATCCAGTAGCGACGACGCTCGTCGGGCATGCGGTTCAGTTCCGCGTAGCCACACGGTTCATCGAACCGCCGATCCCAGAAGAGAAATCGCCGGCCATCGTCCCGGCGCCAGGCGCAGACTTTGGCGCGCGTCAGCGGCGGCGGTGTTCCCGGCGCCAGCCACGTCAGCTCGCGGGGCGATTTCGGCCAGCCGGCCACGATGGGGGCGAACAGGTTGTCGAACGGGGAAATGAAGCGCGAGACGCGGGTCTCAGCGACCGCCCGCGGGGCGTCGGCGCGTCCCGACATCGGCTGCGCAGGTTGTTCGACCAATCCCGCCATCTGGTGCGCTCGAGGCTAGGGTTCCTGGTTGCGAAGAACGTGGCCCATCTTATCCCGCTTCGTCTGTAAATATCGACGATTGTCCGGATTGGACGGGACCTCAATCGGCAATTGATCGACGACTTCCAGCCCATAGACCGACAGACGGCTGACTTTCTTCGGGTTGTTGGTCAGGATCCGGATCCGCTCCAGCCCCAGGTCGCGAAGAATCTGGGCCCCGACGCCGTAGTCCCGCTTGTCGGCAGGGAAGCCGAGCCGCTCGTTCGCCTCCACAGTATCCAGCCCCTCATCCTGGAGCCGATAGGCGTGCAGCTTGTTCACGAGACCGATGCCGCGGCCCTCCTGTCGCAGGTAGAGCACGACGCCGCGTCCCTCGTCGGCGATCCGCTTCATGGCGGCGTCGAGCTGCTCACCGCAGTCGCAGCGCGCCGAGCCGAAGACATCACCCGTCAGGCACTCGGAGTGGACACGCACCAGCGGGGCGTCATCCGTCGCCGGCGCATCGCCGTCCTCGACGCCGACGCCACCCATGCAGAGGGCGATGTGCGTCTCCTTGTCAGCGTTGCTGCGATAGGCGTTGAGCTGCCACAGGCCGAATCGATTGCGCATGGGAACGGACTCGATGCGCTCGACGATCCGCTCGCGCTGCATGCGGTATTCGATCAGGGCGGCGGTCGTACACATCTTCAGGCCGTGCGTCCGGCAGAATTCCGTCAGCTGCGGGACGCGGGCCATCGTCCCGTCTTCGTTGAGAATCTCGATGATCGCCGCCGCCGGCATCAGACCCGCCAGTCGACAGAGATCCACGGACCCTTCCGTCTGTCCGGCGCGAACCAGCACGCCGCCGTCGCGAGCGATCAGCGGATTGACGTGCCCCGGCCGCACGAAGTCCTCCGGCGTCGCCTCTTCGGCGACGGTCCGCAGAATCGTCGTCGATCGATCACTCGACGACACGCCGGTTGTCACACCGAGATGGGGGCCGCCGTCGATCGTCACGGTAAACGCCGTGCCGAGCGGTGTGTTGTTGACGGGCGCCTGCGGCGGCAGATTGAGACGATCGCATCGGCTCTTCGTCAGCGAGACACACAGCGTGCCGCGCCCGTATTTGAGCATGAAATTGACGGCGTCGGGCGTGATCATCTCCGCCGGGCAGACGAGATCGCCCTCGTTCTCGCGATGCTCGTCATCCACAAGCACGATCATGCGACCGGCGCGAAGCTCATCGAGAATCTCGGGGATCGAACTGAATTGCGATGACATGCTGATGCTCACTCCCGCGCGGAAACATCGCCGCTGACCGGCCCCGCGCGCCACTGGCGCCAACCCTGCCGCGAATAGCTGACCATTGTCGCCATCGCCAGAATTGTCGCGATATAGAACAGCCATTGCGCGATCGGCTCGATCACGTCCGGCCGAACGAACCACAATAGCATAGCAAGGACCAGCGCCATCTGCGCCGTTGTGCAGCCCTTGCCCATCCAGCCGGGGCTGACACGCTTGTCGCGCGTCCGCGATCGAACGATCCAGTATCCGATCGACACAAAGAGGTCCTTGCCGATGGCGGCGGCGAAGACCCAGCCGGGCAGGCGAAAGAGGCGGGCGGCGGCCTCAGGCCCCTCGCGAACCCCCAGGAGAAAGAGGAGAAACAGGGAGACGGAGAGAAGCGTTTTATCGGCCACGGCGTCGAGCATGGCGCCGAGCTTCGAGATCTGGCCGAGCCGGCGGGCCAGCATGCCGTCGAACATGTCCGTGACGGCCATCAGGAGAAACAGACCGAACGCGGCCCATCGGGGCCAGGCCGCGGCGTCCTGCATCGACTGGAGCACCACGCAGGCGACAAACGGCGGCAGCAGGAGCAGGCGCAGACTCGTCACCACGTTTGGAATCGTAAGCCGCGCGTTGATGGGATCTTCCGACATGGCGACTCGAACCGGACCGGCGATTTCGACGAGCGGCGAGGGGCGCCGGCTCCACGACGGCGTCATCCCCGGCGGTGGCGATAACCTCCGCGATTGCTATACTTTGGACTGCATTAAGGAGAAGATCAAACCCGCCGGGGCCGGGCCCCGCACACGATTCAAGACACCATGAGCAAACCACTGACTGAGGAGCAGCGCGCCGCCAGAGAGGGCGCCATCGATCAATTCGTATCGCAGTTCGCGTCCGGCCGTGACGCCGACATGTACGCCAGCATGCTGCGGACCATCTGTCGCATGTCCAGGGACGACACGAGCCGGGGCGACGTGAAGATCGTCGAGCGGGCGCTTGCCGAGCTTCGATACGCCTTCAAGACCTTCGCCCCGTACGAAAATACCCCGAAGGTCTCGATCTTCGGTTCCAGCCGCACGCCCGAGGATCACCCGGACTACATCCAGGCCGTCCGATTCGCGGAGCAGATGCGGATGCTGAACTGGATGGTCATCACGGGCGCCGGCGACGGCATCATGAAGGCCGGTCACGGCGGCGCCGGCAAGGAAGCCAGCTTCGGCGTGGCGATCCGCCTGCCGTTCGAACAGAAAACGAACGACATCATCGAAGGCGATCAGAAGCTCGTGAACTTCAAGTACTTCTTCACGCGCAAGCTGATGTTCACCAAGGAGGCGCAGGCCGTCGCCCTCTTCCCGGGCGGCTTCGGCACGCAGGACGAAGGCTTCGAGGTGCTCACGCTCGTCCAGACGGGCAAGGCCGAGATGGTCCCGATCGTCCTGCTGGACGCGCCGGGCGGCACCTACTGGCAGCACTGGCGCACCTACGTGAAAGCCGAGCTGCTTCACAACGGCATGATCAGCTCGGAAGACATGAATCTCTTCAAAGTGACGGACAGCGTCGACGAGGCCGTCGAGGAGATCACGACCTTCTATCGTCGGTTCCATTCGAGCCGCTATGTCCACGATCATCTCATCCTGCGTCTGAATTCGGCGGCGCCGGAAGGATCGATGGACTACATCAATGAGAAATTCAGCGACATTCTGTCGAGCGGAACCATCGAGGCGATCCCCGGACCGCTCGGCGAAGAGCGAGACGAGTTCCCCGACAAGCCGCGACTGAGGCTGCACTTCAACCGTCGCTCGCACGGTCGGCTGCGGCTGATGCTGGACTATTTGAACAAGGTGGATATGCCGGCCGCGGCGAAGGCGTAGACCGCGTCCATCCGAGGCCACGTCGGACGCGCTCTCGCGCCCAGCGCCATTCAATGGAATGATGTCGCCGCCGTAAACGACGAGCCCGAATTGAGGTATCGCATGCGTTCCGCGCTGATTGTCCTGTTGATCGTCGTCCCGCCGATGGTTCTCGCGGGCGTGATGCGCACGCAGGAGACGCCGAAGCGTTTTGCGGAAGTCGAGGCCGGGAGTCTCTATCGCGGCGGCTTCCCGACGGCGACGCAGATCCGCCATCTTCATGATGAATTTGGTGTCCGGACCGTCATCACGCTGACGAGCGACGAGGGCGGACCGCGCGACACAGAACTCGACGCCATCGTCAATGAACTCAAACTCAATCGGTATCGGTTCCCGATGAACGGAGACGGCACCGGCGAAATCAAGACGCTGGACAACGCCGCCAACGCCCTGGCCGTGGCAAAAGACCGGCCGATTTTCTTCCACTGCGCCGCCGGCGATAAGCGCAGCAGCGCGACGCTCGGCGCCTACTGGATGAAACACAAGGGCAAGTCACTCCGGCAAACGCTGGACGACCTGACCCGCGACTACGGCATGAAGTTCGACGACGAAGATCGCGAACTCGCCAAGCACCTGAGCAGATACGCCGCTTACATCGGTATGAAAGCGGAACCCCCCACGACACAACCGAACGAACAGTAAGGGCGACACGTGCTCATCCTCATGCATCGCAACGCGACGGAAGCGCAGATCGACGCGGTCTGCAGGCGCATCGAAGACGCCGGCAACACGGCCAACGTCCTGCCGGGCGCCACGCGCACGGCCGTTGCGATCACGGGGAATGAGAATGGCATCGCTCCTGAGCGTTTTCTCGGCATGCCGGGCGTCATTGACTGCGTCGCCGTCACCAACGCCTGCCGGCTGGTGAGTCGCGAAGCCCATCCACAGCGCACGCTTGTGGATGTTCGCGGCGTCACGATCGGCGACGGCGGTCTCACGACAATCGGCGGTCCCTGCGCCGTCGAGTCGCGCGACCAGGTCTTCCGCTCGGCGGAGATCGTGGCCGCAAGCGGCGCGAAGCTCTTCCGCGGCGGCGCGTTCAAGCCCCGAACGAGCCCGTATTCATTCCAGGGCCTCAAGCACGAAGGGCTCAAGCTGCTCGATGACGTGAAGCGGGAGTTTGACCTGCGCATCGTGACGGAAGTGCGCGACAGCGAGACGCTGGACGCCGTCGAACTCGTGGCGGATGTCCTGCAGATCGGCGCCCGCAATATGCAGAACTACTCGCTGCTGGAGGCCGTCGGCAAGCGACGCATCCCCGTGCTGCTCAAGCGCGGCGCCGGCTGCACGCTCAACGAGCTCTTTCTCGCCGCCGAGTACATCCTCAGCCTCGGCAACAAGCAGGTCATCCTCTGCGAGCGCGGTATCCGCACGTTCGAGACGATGACGCGGAATACGTTCGATCTGTCGGCGATCGTCATGATTCGCCATCACACGCATCTGCCCGTCATCGCCGATCCGTCGCACGGCGTCGGCATCGGCTGGGCCGTGCCGCCGATGGCCAAAGCGGCCGTCGTGGCCGGCGCCGACGGCGTGATGGTCGAAGTCCACCCGCAGCCGTGGGCGGCGCTGAGTGACGGCCAGCAGGCCCTGACACCCGAGGCCTATGCGCAACTCGTTAAAGAAATGAATGAACTCGCCGATTGGCGTTCGAAGCAACCGACGGTGATTCCGGCGCAGTAATTTCCTCTGTAGGGTTCGCTGTGCGAACCATTCGCCGGCGGTCGCGTGAATCGTACGCCGGCGCGACTTGCAAGCGCAGCGTTCCGAGCCGGGCCAGTCATGGCCCGGTCGTTACGCCAGCGGTTACGATCACGTCGAAGCGGATGACGTTTCATTTGAGATCACTTTCCGCGAATGGACCGCCGCATCACTGCGGCGGCTCGGATCTGATAGCGCTGCGGCGGTTCGGATCTGATAGCGCTGAGGCGGCTCGGAATACGCGCCGATTCTTTGGATCGGCGGCCGCGCGGTCGTATCGGCTGCGCTGGCCTGCTCCTTTGCGGTCGCAGTTCGGATCGGACGCGTGCGCGACTAACGTTCGCAGCGCTCCGAGCCGGGCCAGTCATGGCTCGGTCGTTACGCCAGCGGTGACGAACACGTCGAAGCGGATGACGTTTCTTTCGCGTTCACTTCCGCGAATGGCCGCCGCATCACTGCGGCGGCTCGGATCGGATGGCGCTGCGGCGGTTCGGATCTGATAACGCTTAGGCGACTCGGAATGCGCGGCGATGCTGTGGATCGGCGGCCGCGCGGTCGTATCCGCTACGCTGGCCTGCTCCTTTGCAGTCGCAGTTCGGTTGGAGCGCTGACGCGACTAACGTTCGCAGCGCTCCGAGCCGGGCCAGTCATGGCTCGGTTGTTACGCCAGCGGTGACGAACACGTCGAAGCGGATGACGTTTCATTTGAGATTACTTTCCGCGAATGGACCGCCGCATCACTGCGGCGGCTCGGATCTGATAACGCTGCGGCGACTCGGATCGGATGGCGTCGCGGCGGCCCGAAGGGGATGGCGTTGCGGTTCGGAATGCGCGCCGATGCTGTGGATCGACGGACGCGCGTCCGTATCCGCTACGCTGGCCTGCTCCTTTGCAGTCGCAGTTCGGATCGGACGCGTGCGCGACTTCCTGGCGCAGCCCCCCTTGCCTTCGTCGCAATCATCCCTTATTCCCTTGGCCCCTGATTGCCACGAATTCCAACCCTCATTGAAGGAGACCCAAATGAGTGACATCACTGCAGCCCAGGCGCGAGCCATCGTGGACGCCGCCCGGGCAAAGGCGGCGGACATCAAGACCCGGATGAACATCGCCGTCGTCGACGCCGGCGGCAATCTCAAGGCCTTTCTCCGCATGGATGGCGCCTGGCTCGGCTCCATCGACATCGCCCAGAAGAAGGCCCGAACCGCCCGCTACTTCGACATGCCCACGGGCGACATCGGAAAGCTCAGCCAGCCCGGCGGCAGCCTCTACAACATCGAGCATTCCAACGGTGGTCTCATCACCTTTCCCGGCGGGATCCCGATCCGCAACCTGGCGGGCGAGATCATCGGCGCCATTGGCGTCTCCGGTGACAGCGTCGAAAACGACCACATCGTGGCCCAGGCGGGTGTCGACGGCGCCCCGTCATAAGCGGGCGTCGCAGCACCAGCGAGAATCGAACTGAAAGGGAGCGACTTTGCCCGTCGGCAAAGTCGCTCCCTTCGTCATTTGATCCCACGCGGCTGGTCCTCAGGGCCGGCTGGCGATCGCGGCGCATCGACGCCGATCGACGGATCGGCGCCATCCGGATCTCGCGACGACGACGCTCGCAGATCCGCGCCAACACGTCGCCCCGGCCTATTGCCGTTTGCGTGACAGGCCCCGCCCCACTTGAGTGCCGCCGCCCGGCGCCGTACCTTGGAACGGGTGTTTTGCGCCCGACGGGGCGCGGGACCGCCCGGCCTCGCAGTTCGTCACAGACGCGCCAAGCCGAGTCACGCCGGCGGGAGAGGGGAATCCATGACTGCGCCATCGCTCGCGCTCGCAATTCTGCAGGCGATCGTGATTGCGCAGGCGTCGCCGGATGTCGACGATGCGGCCGCCTCCTCCGCCCTGCGACCCGCCAAATCCTTCCACATCCGGCGATGGACCATGGAGGACGGCCTTCCGCAGACAACGGTCACGACGATTGCGCAGACCGCCGATGGGTACCTCTGGCTCGGCACCTTCGGCGGTCTCGTCCGATTCGACGGCGTCCACTTCAGGACCTACACGATGGAGGACACGCCGGGGCTCACGTCGAATCGCATCGTCTCGCTCTGCAACGATCGCGACGGATCGCTCTGGATCGGAACCGAGAACGGCGGTCTGCTCCGCAAGGTCGGCAATCGCTTCGAACGGGTCGCAAATCCGCAGGAGACGGGAATCGTCTGGCAGATCATGCAGGATGGGGCCGGCGACCTCTGGATCGTCGCGGACGAGCTCTTCCGAATTCGCGATGGTCATTGGAAACGGATCGAGCCCTTCGGCGACGCCGAAGGCGAACACATCATCACGATGCACGTCGACGCCAAAGGGCGCGTCTGGCTGGGATCCAAGGGCTTCGTGCTTCGAGGTCGAGACGGCGCCGAATCGTTCGATGTCTTTCCCATCGATCCGCTTTACGGTGAATTCCTGAAAATCGTCACGACGCCGCAGGGGAGAGCGTGGATCATCGCGGCCAATGGCATCGGCAATCTGGATGCGTCGGGCGCCGTCCACGTTGTCGAGTCTTCGGGCTCAACGCATCCCGCGTGCGGCATCATCGATGCGGAAGGTGACCTGCTCTTTTCGCACAAGAACAGCGACATCGGAGTGCTTCGGGACGGAAAGACACTGTCGCGCATTCAGATTGAGTCGCATCCGGAACGCATCGGTCGCCGTATCGGCATTCGCGACCTCGTTCAGAATGAGGATGGAATCCTCTGGGCGGGCACGAACATCGGTCTGCTTCGCCTGTCACCCGAACCCTTCTTCCGCGCCGGACCGGGCATCGGCATTGACTACGGAACGCGGCACATCTTCACAGACGGCGCCGACGGCGCCTACATCGAGCCGGAATCCACACGCGTGGCGCTTCACTGGGACGGGAAACGCCTCCATCGAATCCCCATCGAGAACGACGGCAGGCTCGCCTACTGGCGCGCGATCGGCGGATCGTCGCGCGGCGCCATTGTCACGACCCTGACGGACACGTGGCGTGTTTCTGAGTCGGGCGTCGAACGGATTGACGACGTCGGCGTCGCGTCGGGCGCCCTCGAGGATTCGGACGGAACACTCTGGTTTCACTGTGAAGATCGACTCGTCTGGAAGAAGGACGACGCGAGCGGCGTCATTCCCATTCCGTGGCGTCGTGGCGCGAATCGACTCGCCGCTCTCTTCTGCAGGACGCGTGACAACGCCATCTGGTTCGCCCACGGCGCGGAACTGGGCCGACTGGGCCCGGAGCGAACGCCGGAAAGCCTGAGGTTCTTTGGCGCCGAGGATGGCGCGCCGGCGGGCGACGTTCGCGGCGCCGTTCAGGATCGATCGGGCGCCATCTGGTTTTCAAGCTACGGCGCCGGTCTCTATCGCCTTCGAGACGGGAACTTCGTCCGTTTCGGAACGACCGAGGGACTGCCGGACACGAATCTCGGAGGCATTCTCGAGGACGGCGAGGAACGACTCTGGATCAACAGCAATCGCGGCATCATTGTCATTCCGATCGCCAGTCTGAACGCCGTCGCCGACGCTTCCCAGGCGCACCTGACCTGCCACGTCCTGTCGACGGGCGAAGTGAACGGTTCGACGGCGCTGCGCACGCCGGACGGTCGAATGTGGTTCCCCACGATTGACGATCTCATCATCACGACACCTGACACGTATCACACGAACGAGATCCCGCCGCGCGTCATCATCGAGAGCGTGGATGTCGATGGAACGCCCGTGGAGGCGGCGAAGGGGATGGAAGCGATCATGAGCGGCGCGAATGTCCAGTTCGCGTACACGGCCTTCTCCTACGCCCATCCGATGCAGCTGCGCTTCCGGTACCGGCTGGACGACTACGACACGCAGTGGCACGACGTCGGCAATCGACGTACGGCGTACTACACGCGCGTTCCACCCGGCGACTATGTCTTCCGCGTTCTGGCCGCCAACGAAGACGGCGTCTGGAGCGAAACGTCGGCGACGCTGCCGCTCCGCGTCAAACCCCAGCTGCACGAAACGACGATGTTTCGCCTCGGCGTGGTCCTGGCCGTCATACTTCTGCTCGTCCTCGCCCATCGTCATCGCGTCTCCCTGCATCGACGCCACGCCAAAGCGCTGTCGGCGGAGATTCGACAGCGCGAGAAGTCGGAGGGTGAACGGCGTCGCCTGGAGAAGCTGCTTCGCGAGTCCACGAAGCTGGAGGCTGTCGGCAGGCTCGCCGGCGGCGTCGCCCACGACTTCAACAACGTCCTCGCCGCCATCCTCGGCAGCACGGACACGCTGCAGCACGAGCTGGCGAACAAGCTCGACGACGAGACGAAGGTCAACTGGCGGGATCCGATCGAGTGCATCAGCGCCAGCGGACAACGCGCCGCCCGGCTCACGCGACAACTGCTGGCCTACAGCCGCAGACTCGTCCTGCGACCGACCACCATCGACGCCAACGACGTCATCCTGAAACTGCTGCCGATGCTGCGACAGCTCCTGCCCGACAACATCGAACTGACGACGAACCTCACGGACGATGTCGCCTCCATGCGCGTCGATGTCACGCAGCTCGAGCAGATTGTCATGAACCTCGTCCTGAATGCGCGCGACGCCATCCACGACGGCGGAACTATCGGCGTCACGACCGCCGTCAGTTCGATCGACGAATCGCACGATCACGGCGCCGGTCTCCATCGCGACACGCCCTATGTGATGATCGCCATCTCCGACACCGGCGAGGGTATCTCCGACGAAGCGCTTCCGCGGATCTTCGAGCCGTTCTTTACGACGCGATTCGAGAGCGGTGGCGCCGGACTCGGTCTCGCGACGGTCCAGGGCGTGGTCTATCAGTCCGGTGGGCACATTTTCGTCGACAACAAGGCGGAGCGCGGCACAACGTTCAGGATCTACCTGCCCCTCGCCTCGACGGGCGCCATCGCCACGACAGACGACGACGCGGCGCCTGTGCAGGGCGGCAGTGAGACGATCCTTGTCTGCGAAGACGATGAACAGGTGCGCCGGCTCGCCTGCCGCGCCCTGGAACGCGCCGGCTACAAGGTCCTTGAGGCGGGGCTGCCCAGCCAGGCGCGACTGCTCTTCGACGCCAACGGACAGATTGACCTGCTCATCACGGATGTCGTCATGCCACTGGAAGACGGCTTCTCCCTCGCGTCGGCGTTCGCGGAATCCCATCCCGCCGCCAGAACGCTGTTCATCTCCGGCTACGCGAACGTCACGTTCGACATGCCGGAGATCAGCCACGCCGATCGGCGGTTTCTCGGCAAGCCTTTCCTGACGGCCACGCTCCTGAGAGAAGTGCGTCGAATTCTCGACGAAACGTAGCGTTTCCGGGCCATCGGCGGGCGCCGCCGACGATTCGTCAGGCGCCTCGACGCTCGCGCGGTCAATATTCGACGGACACGCCGCAATACGAGGCCGGACGCGGGACATCATGCCCGAACGGTTTCGGAAGGCGACGCGAAAACGCCTTGCGGCCCCGACGTTAAGATACCCGGCGTATGGACATTCAGGCGCCATGCGCCTGAATCGACGAGTCATCGGGAGGAAGTCTCATGAATCGAAAAACCGCTGTCATTGCGTCAGGGCTGCTGGCGGGACTCGCGATCACGGTAACGATCGCATTCTTCGCGCTGAAGGGCGACGAATTCACGGTCTATGTCGAGCCGGAGAAAATCCAGGAGGCGATCGACGCGAAGCTGCCCTTCTCCAAACGTGTCGCGCTGATCTTCGATCTGCACATTCGCGACACAAAGATCACGCTGCCGGAGGGAACGGATCGGATTCAGGCGTCGACCAACATCGACCTCGGCGGCAAGCTGCAGGGCGAGACGAAGAACGTCGGTGGCGCCGTCGTGTCGGAAGCGGGGATCCGCTACGACCAGGAGAACTTCTGCTTTTACATCCTCGATCCCGAGGTCAGGAGCGTCACGATCCAGGGCGTGCCCGAGCAATACACGCAGCGCGTCACGGACGCCGCCAAACCCATTCTCCAGAAATACCTGTCGGAGGTCCGCGTCTACCGGATCAGGGACGACAACGTCAAAATGAAACTCGCCAAGGCCGTGCTCAAACGGGTCCGCGTCGCCCATGGCAAACTCGAACTCACGCTCGGCTACTGACAATACTCGATGCGTCTCTGGACCTTTCAGTTCCAGTTTGTCACGCGGCGTCTGCGACGCGAGGGCGTGTATCGACCGCGATGGTCGGAACTCAAGTCGGCAGGTCCCTGTTGGATGATCGCCTACGACTGGATGGCGGAGCGGCTCATCGCCCGTGGGTTCGCGCGACATCGCGTTCCGCCCGTCTGGGCGTGGCATTCCTATGGACACTGGAACGAGGCGCCTGGAACAAGGCTGCGCCGAGTCCCTGTTCGGCGCGATCGATTGCGATGTGATGCGACTTGAAATTGAGGTTCCTGACACGTGCGCCGTGATAAGCGACTACGGCGCCTGGAACAAGATCATCGACTTCGCCTTCGACAGCTTCCGTGGTCGAACGCCGCTGATTGTTCCCGACGCCCTGAGTGACAGCCTTTTCTCTGTTGAAAATGCAACGGCGAATGCGATGGATGCTGACGAGGTTGAATTGCAGGCGTGCCTGTCGGAACTGCGATGGCGCAATGTGGTCGCGATTCGGCGGTATCGCATCCCGAACCTCGACACGATGATGTCGGCGTCTTACGACCCGAACGCTCTCGATTGACGCCCGATGACGGCGCCACGCGTGGCGGAAATCCTTATGGGGCGCACGACTCGTCAAGCAGACAGTCGACGAGCAGCGCTACATCCAGAACATCGGCGACGCCGTCACGATTCAGATCGCCGTCGCAGGCCGTGGCCGGCGCCATCAGCTGGCTGACAAACACCTGGATATCCGCCCCGCTGACTTCGCCATCACCATTCGCATCCGCGCCGCCGACACAGGGGATCGTCGCCATCGCCTGACCAATTGACACAACGCTGTTAATCGCCGGGTTGTCCACGATCGAAATTCGATCATCCGGCCAATAGACCGTCACGCGCGTCACGCTCGTCGCGGCGCCGAGACCGAAGTGCGGGTCGTAGGACGAGCACGACTTGAACCCACTGCCGACGCGGACTTCCTGCTCCTGCGTCATGCTGGGCGTCTCCACCCGCACGCGCGCTCCGACACCGCGTGTGTTGGGCCCATCTCCCATGAGGCGAAAGCGAATCCAGTTCCCCACGTTCGAGTGATTCACGAAGAGGCGAATCGGCCGGAAACTCGACTGCACGAGAATATCGATATCGCCGTCGTTCTCCAGGTCGGCCGTGGCCACGCAGTAGGAGGGCTCGCCCAGGGCGGCGCCGGCGGGCCGGGCGATATCGACAAATGGCGCCGTCCCCGCCCAGTCATAGAGCCGATTGTAGTCCGTCGAATTGCAGACGTAGATTTCCTGGTAACCATCGTTGTCGAAGTCGAGAAACTCGACACCCCAACCCATGGCGTGGGAGCCGACGCCCGCCTCGATCGCCGTCTCGGTAAACGTCTCGTCATCCTGGTTCATGAAAAGTACGTTGCCGATCGGCACATTTGAGCAATAGACGTCCGGCGCCAGGTCATGATCGATATCCGCGATCGACATGCCCATGCAGGCGATGCAGGCCTGCGTTCCCGATGAATCCGTGATCTCGACGAAGCTCCCGCCCATGTTGCGGTACAGGTGATTGCGGAACGGATCGCAGCCGAATTCGCCCTTGTCCGTACACAGATAAAGATCCGGCCAGCCGTCGCGGTTGAAGTCGAAGAAGCTCGCCTGAAACGTCGGATCGTCGCCGCGATCGACGCCCAGCGCCGCCGCCACGTCGGTGAAGGTTCCATCGCCGTTGTTGTGGTAGAGCCGATTCGGTTCGGGATCCGTGAGATTTGTGCGATTCCCGAGATAGAGATCGAGCCAGCCGTCGCGATCGTAATCCCCCCAGCAGCATCCGTGCCCCGCCCCGCTGTCCCCAACGCCCGCCATCGCCGTGACATCCGTGAATGTCATGCCGCCGTCGTTCCGAAGCAGAATGTTGGGAACGCCGACATTCGCGAAATAGAGATCGAGATCACGATCGCCATCGTAGTCCGCCGCCGTCACACCGCCCGCGTTTGTGACAGTCACGCCGGGAATCGTCGAGCCCACGAAGCCGCCGGCGCCGTTGTTCACGAAGAGACCGACGCTGTTGTCGTTGCGACCGACGGTCACGATGTCCGGATCGCCATCGTCATCAAGGTCGGCGAAGACCATGCCTGCGCCATAAAAAATCGAACTCTGGTTCGTCGTGTAGTTGACGCCCCGCGCATCGGCCTCCTCCTGAAAGCCGTTTTCGGCCAGGCAGACATGGACCCGGCCGCACGCGATCACGACAACGATACAGACGAACATCCCGTGTCGGATGGGGATCTTCATCGGCTCGCCCCTCGGGGTGTTCAACAATATCGCTGAAACGACAGAATTGTCGGATCCCCATGCTATCGATTCGCCGCCCCCGTCTCAAGGGAATTCGCCGCGACGCGCATCCGGCGACCGTCCGTTGCCGAACGCGCATTCGCGCCACGGCGCGCCGGAAAATCTGAACTTCTGTGTGACGATTCGAGGACCGCGCCGACCAATCGCCTGTATCGCCGGCCTGTTCAGGAAACGCACGCCCCGAAGATCGCCCGCCATCGCCCGCCGGGCCGCCCTTCGATCGAACGATACGCCGACGCTCAACGATCCGCAGCCGCAAGGAGGTTTCAAAATGACTTTGCAGAATGGGTTTGCTGCGCGCCGCCTGACGCGCAATCGGCGCATCGCGCTCGCCGCCATCGTCCCGCTCCTCTGGGCCGTCCCCCTGAACGCCGATGACTGGCCGAGATTCTCGCACGACTACAACAATTCGAACTACAGCGACGACACGACTTCGCTGAACGCCGGGAACGCCCGATACCTGCGGCGCGCCTGGGAGGTCTTCAATGACGACACGTACGTCGCAACGGGACCACCTACCGGGTTCGCGCTCGAGGCGGCGCTGGGGCTCGAATTCCCCGCCGCCGTCGTCGGTGTCGTCGCGGGACCGATCGTTCGTGACAGCACGATCTACTATGTGGACGAACTGGGCACGCTCTTCGCCCGCGATGCGACAGGCGGCGGAATCACGAACAATAGTGCGCACTGGACGACGACGCTTGTCGATCCGGACTTTGACTCAGGTTCGCCCCCCGCGGCGCCGGAGCTCTTCTACACGGCCCCGATTGTGACCGACGATTACGTGTGACTCGTGGGTTCGTTCTATGGGCGCATTCATCTCGTCGAGCGCGCCGGCGGCGCCGAAGTGGACTTCGACCCGTCGACATCGGCGATCGACCCGTTTCAACTGGCGCCCGATCGGATACTCTCTTCGGTCCTCGGCGAACCTGTCATTGTCGACTGGAACGATCGCACACTGCTCATCGTGAGTGTCAATGTCATCGTCAATGACGCGCTCGTTCAGGGCGGCGAGACGGGCCTCTCCATCGCATACGACGTTACGGATCCGACGGATCCCGTCGAGTACTGGCGTTCACCCACGATCGACATCAACCCGGCGACGAATCTCCCGTTCAACGCGGGCGTCTCCGCCGGCGCCGGTCTCGCGGTCGACCTCGATCGCGGGTGGATCTTCGGGGGGACGGGACAGAACACGTCGCTTCCCTACGATGGCTATCCGAATCCCGATGTCGCGCCGGCGGACTATGTCGATCGCAGCGATTCGCTTTACGCCA
Source organism: Phycisphaerae bacterium (assembly GCA_035399845.1). Classification (GTDB taxonomy): domain Bacteria; phylum Planctomycetota; class Phycisphaerae; order UBA1845; family UTPLA1; genus ECT2AJA-110-A. The sequence goes on from DAOPJV010000013.1 coordinate 99,612, forward strand.
TCGACATCGAGACGGGCGCGTTCGTCTGGACGAATCAGTTCCATTCCGGCGACGTGTTCAATCTCAACGCCCCCGTCTCCACGGGCCCGAATCAGCCGGACGGACCGCGAGACGCCGACGTCCTGACGCCCCCCATCCTCTTTCGCGCCCGCGTCGACGGACATTGGCGCGACCTGGCCGGCAATGGCAGCAAAGGCGGTCTCTATCGCGTCGTCGATCGAGAGACGGGCGAGACAGTCTGGGAACGCCGGATCAGCCAGCCGACGGGAATCGGCGGCATCCAGGCGGGCGCCGCCGTCGCGAACGGTGTCGTCTATGTCGCCGGCTTCGAGGGGCTGGACGATGGCTTCTCCGACGCGCAGTTCGGCGTCTCGCTCGACACGGGCCTCTTCCCGAACGCCTTCTTTGCCACGTTCAGCCCGGCGTTCTGGGCCGACGTCGAAGACACGCGGGACGACGACGATCCGGCCACGGGGATGCGCGCGAAAGTCTATGCGCTGGACGCCGCGACAGGCCGCTCGAAATGGCGGTTCGGCCACGGACGCGACTACGCGGAGCTCCTCGCCGGGGCCTCGCTCAGGCATGTCTCCGTCACGCGGGATCTCGTCTTCGTGACGACATCGTCGGGCCGTTTTTTCGCGCTGAACGCGCGCAACGGCCGGCGCGTCTTCGAGGATCAGAGCCCCGATCTGAACGCCATGTTCGATCTCGGACTCGGAAAGCCGCACCACGCCAGCATGAACGGCGGAACGATCATCGCGAATGACATGATCTACGTTCCGTTCGGCGCCCAGAACCATCCTTCCGGCGGAATCTACGCCTACGAACTCAACCATCGCCCCATTGCGCGGGACGACAACGTCCACATTCGTCGCGGCCGGACCGTCCGCATCGACGCGCTGGCGAACGACTCGGACCCGGACGCTGACGGGCTGCGTTTCGCCCGCGTGGCGAGCCACGATGTGAATCAGGATGACGGCGAGGCCGACCACTTCTATCGATGGTATGGCGCCTTCGACGTCGTGAATCCCGGCGACGACCCCGACGAACCTGAGGCGGCGTACATCCTGTTCACGCCGTTCTTCGGATTCCACGGTTCGCGCACGATTTCGTACGTCGTGGAGGACGTCGCCCCACGGCGCATAGTCAACGGCGTCACGCTCGACGAGCCCAACGAGACGCATACGCCGCGGCGCGACACGGGCCGGATTCGGCTTCGCTAACCATTACTCAAGTCTTCGATCCCACACCCGGCGAAGGCGCGTCGCTGATTTCCGGCGCGTCTTCGCCTTCCCGTTGGTGACGGGACGGGATGATCGCGCACGATCAGGCGGAGGCCGCGGCGCCCTCACATGCGGGCCGGCAGCTGTCGCCCGCATGACTCAGTGGTCGCCCGCAGTTCTCACATTGTCGTTTCGCGCCGCGTCGCACACGACACGACAACAGGTAGAACGCCGACCACGCCATTTGATTCGACAGCCAATGGGGAATGAGAACGGCCTTGATAAAGGTCCGGTCGGAGATTGTCGGCATGATCCAGAAGGGACCGGCGGGTTCCAGAAGATGAATCCCCTGAGGCGGCGTGCTTCCTTCTGCGACACCGATCCCGATCCCCGGTCGCCCGACCAGGACCAACAGGCTCCCGACCCGAATGGACGTATCGTTGACGAACGCCCCGAATCCCCACGCCAACAACGTGAACACACCGACAACTGCGAACAGATTTCGCGCGAATTTCATCCTTGCCCTCCCGGCCTCCATCGGCGACAACCCACGCGCCGGCTCCGGGCCGAACGACTATAATCCGCATCATACCGCGGTTTATCCGCCGCATGATGACAACCACGCCCCGGGACCCCTCGTTGACCCGCCTGACGAACCTCCTCAACCCGCCGCGCCTGCCCATGATGGCACGGCGCAACTACATCATCGAGCTGCGACATCTTGTCTTCTGGGGCGTCTTCGCGGGTATGTTCGAGGGGACGATCTCGTCGATTGTCGTCTCCAAGACATTCAACGCCGGCGACTGGCTCATCACGTTCGTCATGGCGACGCCCATGCTCGCCAACCTCCTCGGCGGCGTGTGGGGGAGCGTCCTCACGGGCCGTCACAAGCTTCGGCTCTTCATTGGATTCGGCTTCGCCGCCGCCGTCGTCATCGCCTCTGTCGCCCTGGCGCCGATGTCGCCCGCCGGCGGTTACGTGTTCGCCGCGCAGATCCTTCTCGCACGCGCCTTCCTCGCGGGTTGCGTGACCGCCCGCTCCGCCATCTGGAAGCACAATTATCCCACGGCCATGCGCGGTCAGATCGCCGCCCGGCTGCAGATCGTTCGATTCTCGATGGCGATTGCCGTTGTCCTCACCGTCGGCGCCCTGTTCGACTGGCGTCCTGACATCTACGTGTGGATCTATCCCTCAACGGCCTTTGTCGGCGGCGTCGCGCTGCTCCTGCTGAGGCCCATGCGCATCCGCGGCGAGCGCACCGAGATCGCCGCGATCCACAGAAGCCGGGCGTCACAACCGCGGCGCCAGGGCCACACGCTGCTGGCGCCATTTCGGCAGGGCCTCGGCGTCCTGCGCGACGATCGCGACTATCGGCGCTATTGCGTCGGCATGATGTTTCTCGGCTTCGCCAACATCATGGTCATGCCGCTGATGACCATCATCGTGACCAAGGAGCTGACGCTCTCCTACAAGGCAAGCTCCACGCTGCTGGAAGTCACGCCCCGCCTGCTGATGATGGTCTCGATGCTCCCGTGGGCCCGACTCTTCGACAAACGCGGCGTCGTCCATTTCCGGATTTCCAATGCGATCGCGTGGACCTCCGCGTCCGTCTTCGGCGGCGTCGCCACATTCATGATTCACTCGAGGGATCTCAGCTCGACGACATTCTTCGCCGCCGTCATGCTCTGCCTCACGCTCTCCCGCGTCTGTGATGGTCTCGGCAAAGGCGGCGGCGCCATCGCCTGGAACCTCGGCCATCTCCATTTCGCCCGGCCCGAACAGGCCGAGATCTACATGGGCGTCCATGTCTTTCTGACGGGAACGCGTGGCCTGACGGCGCCCTTCTTCGGCACGTGGCTGTACAAACAGACGGGCGCGTTCGCCTTTGTGGTCGCCGTGACACTGGGCGCCACGGGGATGCTCATCTTCCGAAGCCTCGCTCGGGCGCAGCGCGAACGCTCCGACGCGAATCTCGATCCCTCCGCGGCGGTCGCCTGACGCCGTTATCGCACCCGCAAATATCGCCGCCGCAGGCGCTTACACAGTTCACAATCCATTTGCATCCCGCGGGCCTCGCCCTAAGATAAACGCCTTACGAGGAGCCTCGCTCGGAAATGACAGCCCATGTACCCTCTCTCCTCGCCGTGACCGACTCCCCCGTGTGGGGCGCGATTGCGCGCAACTGGGCCCTCTTTTCCATCATCCTGACGATCTCGCTGCTCGTCGTTGTCCCCCTGCTCGTCCTGAGCAAATACGTCCGCATCTGCCTGAACATTCTGAAGGACACGGAACCGCCGCTTTTCATGGGACAGTCCGGCTTCGTCCCGCTGTCGGGCGAGGATCGCGACTTTCATACCGCCGACGGCATCCGCCTGCGATCCACGATCATTCCGACGCCGGCGAAGAACCCCAGGGGGTTCATCCTCTTCGCGCCGGAATTCAAGAGCACGCGACACAGCTGCGCCCGCTACTGTCGGCCGCTGCTGGAAGCGGGCTACGACATCATGACCTTCGACTTCCGCGGCCACGGTGACTCCGCGAACGAGGAAAACTACCACCCGCGGCAGTGGGCCAGCGATCGGGAAGTCACGGACATCATGACGGCGATCGCCATTGCAGAAGAATGGCTCGAACATCGGGACCGTCCGATCGACATGGGCCTGTTCGGTATCTCGCGCGGCGCCTGCGCGGCGCTGCTCGCCGCCGAGCATCGCGAGAACATCCGCGCCATCGTGACGGACGGCGCCTTCTCAAGTGACTGCACGCTCGAGCACTTTCTGAAGCGCTGGGCCAGCATCTTTGCGAAGGTTCGCGTCGTGGCCGAAAACCACCCGCCGGAGTTCTGGCGTTTCCTCCGCTGGTGGGTATTCCATCGCGCCGAGCGCAGCTTCAAGTGCCGATTCCCGTCCGTCCGCAAGGCGCTCGTGCGAATGCTCCCGCGGCCGATCCTGTTCATCCACGGCGCCCGCGACAGCCACATTCCCGTCAATCAATCGCGACTGCTCTACGCCCAAGCCGCCCAGCCCCGTTACCTCTGGATCGTCCCGGGCGCGAAGCACAATCAGTCCGTGGATGTCGCCGCCGAGGACTACGCCCAGCACACAGTGCAGTTCTTCGATCGCTTTCTCGCGGGCGAACGCCATCCGTCCAACCTCTACTACGGCGAACTGATCGAGGGGATCACGGCGAGCGAACGCGAATACCACCACATCTCGCTCGACACGGAATCGGCCGATGACGACTCGTTGCTCGTCGGCGCCGGCGCGGGCGAAGAGGATTTCGACTAGAATCCTTCCCCTGTGATCGCTGGCGATCGTGATCCGCGACGCGCAACGTCACACACGCGACAACCCTCCACGGCGGCATGGCTTTTTACGACACCATCCTGGGATATCTGGCCGCGGGACAGGCGAGACTTGTCACGCGAAAGTTCTTTGCGGCCTGCGAAAACGCGACGCGCGTTCAGGACGCCCTGTTGCAGCGATTCCTTCAGGCGACCCGCGGCAGCGACTTTGCCCGCCAGTTCGGTCTCGATCGCGTTCGAACGTATGACGACTACGTCCGCGCCGCGCCGGTCCAGACCTACGAACAGATCCGGCCCTACGTCGACGAGGTGCGCGCCGGCCGGGTGGAGGCCCTCTTCACGAGCGGCACGCCCATTCTCATGTTCGCCCTGACCAGCGGAACGACGGCCCAGCCCAAGTACATTCCTGTCACGAAATGGGTGCTCGATTCGAGTCGTCAGGGCTGGAACATCTGGGGCGTCAAGGCGATTCTGGATCATCCCGGGACCATGGTGCGCCACATCGTTCAGGTCACGAGCCCGATGGACGATCACTTCACGCCGACCGGCGTTCCGTGCGGCGCGATCACGGGTCTGCTCGCCCGGAACCAGAAGCGCCTCGTACGGCGGTACTACACGTCACCGCCATCGATCGCCAAAATCCCGAACGCCGAGGCGAAGTACTACACGATCATGCGTCTCGCCGTCCCGCGGGATGTCGCATGGCTCGTGACGGCGAATCCCGCGACGCTGCTGCTCCTCGCGAAGACAGCGAACGAACATCGCGAAACCCTGATCCGCGACATTCACGATGGCGCGCTGTCGGCGTCCATGGACGTTCCCGACGTCGTCCGCGCCTCCATCCGCTCGCGCCTGAGGAAACAGCCCGCGATCGCCCGGCGCCTGGAGCAACTCGCCAGGACCCACGGAGGTCTCTACCCGAAACACTACTGGAATCTCGGCTTCCGCGCCCACTGGCTGGGCGGATCGATGGGCCTCTACGAATCGCAGTTTCCCGAGTGGTACGGCGATACGCCCGCGCGCGACATCGGTCTGATCGCCAGTGAGGGCCGCATGTCGATCCCCGTCGATGACGGATCCGCCGCCGGCGTTCTCGCCGTACGAACCCAGTTCTATGAGTTCATCCCCGAAGCGGAGTACGGCAGGGACAACCCGACAACGCTCCGGAGCCACGAAGTCGAGCCGGGCGCCGTCTATTTCATCGTCCTGACCAACGGCAGCGGTCTCTATCGATACGACATGGGCGATCGGGTTCGAGTTACGGGCTGGAGCGGCCAGGCGCCCAAGATCGAGTTCCTCAGCCGCGACGCCCACTCTTCGAGCATGGCCGGCGAAAAGCTCACGGAAGATCTCGTCGTACAGGCCATGGGAACCGCGTCGGGGGACAATGCGGCGATCGAGATGTTTGTCCTCGCGCCGCGATTCGAGGGTACGCCGCATTATCGACTCTACGTCGACACGGCGGACGCCGATCGACGGACCGATCTCGCCGTCCGCTTCGAGGCCGCGCTCGTCGCGAGCAGCGTTGAGTACGCCGATAAGCGAAAGTCGCTGCGGCTCGCGCCAGTCGAAGTGGTCCGGCTTTCCGCCGGCTTTCTGAAGAAAAGAGACAACCGTCTGCGTCTTGATCGCGCCCGCACGGCGGAGCAGTTCAAACACCAGTACCTGCTGCCCCGTCCGAATATGGACGAAGACCTGGCCGCCGCCGCGATCGCGTTCGCCTCCGCCGGCTGATCGCCGCCCCCATCGAAAATCAGAATTAACGCGACGCCAGGCGCCTGTCGCGTCGCCTCATAACGCGGATTCGCCTCATGGATGAGTTCCGCAATTGTGGATCGCCCCGCAACCCTTGTGACTCGATTATCGGCGCCACGACGTTCGCGGTCCCGACCTCACGGAATCCCGACCCCGTTCATTGACTCGATTGCCCGCGAGGGAATATCGTAAGACAGGTTTTTGGGGAAACCACACCGATTCGACGCCTGCGCCAGGTTGACGCAAAACGTCATCACGGCCGGGAACCACCACTCGATACGCAAGGATGCGAAACGCCCGCGGGGGAGCGGGCGGAGTGCAGTTCCACTTTCGGCCGGCGCGCAGGCTCGGCGATCGGATTCATCGGGGGATGAAGCACACATGATCGGGGCAAAGACACAAATCGCCATCGTCGGCTGCGGCGGCGCCGCGCAGCGCCACGCGTCCAATCTGCGAAAATCCGAACGCGCCGAGATCGCCGGATGCTTCGACACGCGAAGTGAAGCCGCCGACGCCTTTGCGACGACGCATGAAACGCGCGCCTTCGCCAGTCTCGAAGCGCTGCTCGACGCCAATCCGGACGGTGTCGTCATCTGCACGCCGCCTTCGACACACGTCGCCATCGCCGAAGTGGTTCTCGAACGCGGCATTCGCGTTCTCTGCGAGAAACCGCTGGCGCCGACAACGACGGAATGTGAATCACTGACGGAAGCCCGCGGACTCGCCTGCGCATTCAAGTTCCGCCACCTCAAGGGCGCCCGAATCATCCGCGACCACATCGCGACAGGTGGCCTGGGGCGCATTCTGGCGATCCGCGGATCCGCCCTTTCCGACATCAGCATGGAAGGCAAATGGTTCAGCGATCCGTCGCTCTCAGGCGGAGGTGTTCTGCTGGACAACGGCGTCCATCTCATTGACCTGTGTCATTATCTCGTCGGACCGACGGAGACTGTCAGTGCGACAATCATGGGCGGCAAGCGGCGCCTCGCCGTTGAAGAGTCCGCCATGATCAGCATGCGAATGGCCTGCGGCGCCAGCGTCGAACTCTTCGTCAGCTGGGAAGCGCCCGCGCCGATGCCGCCGCTGATCGAAATCTGGGGAACGCAGGGCTACGCGAGCCTCGGTTACGACTATCAGATCCTCGACAGCCAGAAGACGTGCATCCGCGCCGAAGAAGGAAACGGCATGTGCGTCTGGAACGAGGTCATCACGAACTTCGTCGGATTTGTCCGCAACGAAACGCAGCCCATGGCCCGCTTCGAGGACGGCTATTCGGCCGTCGCCGTCGCGGAAGCCGCCTACGCCTCGGCCGTCACCCACAACTGGGAGACGCCGGCGCAGTACTTCTCGTTCGTACGATAACTCACGCCGGGCGCCGCCGTTCGGGCCCGCCCGGATCTGAAGGAAGCCAAAGAGCGCACACACAGCACATCGGGGGAAAGATCGATGGCCACGATTCCGAGCCAGAGCAACCAGTCCAAGACCGCCGCCGTTCCCAATGACGCCAACGCCAGCGGCCGATCCTTCGGCGCCACGGAGCTGGAAATGCTCCGCGAAGTGCTCGAACGCGGCACGCTTGTCAGCCAGGCGGGCCCCGTCGTTCCGCAGCTTGAGCGCGCCTTCGCCAAGTGGTGCGGCGCGTCCTTCTGCACGGCCGTCTCATCCGGCACGGCGGCCCTGCACACGGCGATCGCCGCCGTCGACCCGGCGCCCGGCGACGAGATCATTTCCTCGCCGATCACTGACATGGGCGCCGTCATGCCGATTCTCTACCAGGGCGCGATCCCCGTTTTCGCCGACGTCGATCCGCAAACCTGCAATGTCACGCCGGCAACGATTGAAGCCCGCATCACGCACCGCACGAAGGCGATCATCGTGACGCACCTGTTCGGCAATCCGGTCGACATGGACGGCGTCATGGCCATCGCCGCGAAACACAACCTGAAAGTCATCGAGGACGCCGCCCAGGGATTCGGCGCCACGTTCAGAGGCCGACTCGTCGGCACGCTCGGCCACATCGGCTGCTTCAGCCTTCAGCAGGGCAAGCACATCACGTGTGGCGAAGGTGGCTTCGTCGTCACCAACGACGAGAAGACGGCCCGATTCATGAAACTCTATCATGACAAGGCGTGGCCCTTTGGCGAGGAGAATCCCGACCACGAATTTCTCGCCCTCAACTATCGCATGACGGAACTCCAGGGCGCCGTCGCTCTCGCACAGCTCGGCCGGCTCGACGAATTCGTCCAGCATCGCCGCGACATGGCCACCCGGCTCACGGCCGCCATCGAGGACATCGAAGGTCTCGTCTGCCCGCGCGACGGCGAGCATTCGACGAACGTTCACTGGCGCTATTCGCTCCGCGTCGAAGCGCCGCTGACGAACGCCGATCTCGATCGACTCTCCAACGCGCTTCGCGACATGGGCGCCCGCACGGCCCCGCGCTACACGCAGAAGCTCGCCTTCGAATACGGCTTCCTGAAGAACCGCCGCATGTTCGGCGGCAGCGGCTTCCCCTTCGTCGGTCCGCAGCGCGACGGCGCGATCGAGCCCGTCTATGAGCGCGACGCCTTTCCGGGCGCCGTCGAAGGACTCCAGCGCCTGCTCTGCATCGCCATGAACGAACGATTTGACATCCACGTCATCGACCGCATCGCGGCCACGATTCGAGAGGTGATTACAAAGAAGTGAACGCGATCGGCGAGACCATCCTGAATCGCACGGCGACATCCTCGCCGGCGATCGGCGCCCCGACGGCGGCGCATGGATCGACAGACGCGGCGGAGCGGACCGCACGACCGGCCGGATCGATCAACATCGATCTGGACACGCTGCGCGACTACGCCCCGGGCTACGGGTTCACCTTCGAATCCGACTGCGATCCTGTTTACGAATTCGCGCTGCCGCGCTTCATCGAGTTGCTCGACAAACTCGGCGTCCCGGCGACGCTCTTCACGATCGGCCGCGACGCCGCCAGACCCGCCCACGCCGACGTGCTGCGAACGGCCTTCTCGGCGGGTCACGAACCGGGCAATCACACGATGACCCATCCGCGACAGCTGTCGCGCATGCCGCTCGACGACATGCGTCGGAACATCCACGAATGCCACGACATTGTCACCCAGGTGGCGTCTCGTGAGCCCGTTGGATTCCGATCGCCCTGCTACGACGTCTCCGGCCAGGTGTTGTCGATTCTGGATGAGCTCAAGTATCGCTATGACTCGTCCGTGCATCCGACGATCCTGGGCCCCGTCGTCGACGCCGTCGTCTTCCTGAAATCTCGCGGCAAATCCCGCGAATGGCGCCCCGGCACCTACTGTCACATGTTCGCGCCGCTCTCGCCCTATCGCCCGAGTCGCCGATCGCCCTGGCGCGCCGGCGGAAATGGCGATCTTGTCGAGATGCCGCTGACGGCCGTTCCGTGGACCCGACTGCCCTTCTACGGCACGTGGCTCCACACGACGGGAAAGAAGATGTTCGACAAGGCGCTGCGGAACATCCGCCGCGCCGGGACGCTGCTGAACTTTCACTTCCACGCCGTCGAACTGCTCGATCTGAACGATCCCGGTGTCGATCCGCGCTTCCGCGTCCATCCAGGGCTCGCGACGCCGCTCGAGGAACGACGGGCGCTGATCGAGGAAGTGATCCTGGAATTCAAGTCCGCGTACGATCTCGTGACGCTTGCCGAACTGGCCGAGCGATCACGCGAAACCATGAAAGCCAGTCACGTTTCAAGCGGGAATTCGGGGGGAATCTCGTGAAGACACTGACGCTCATCATTCCGTGCTACAACGAAGAAGAGGCGCTGCCGCCGCTGTTCGAACGGCTGCGCGCATTGAAGTCGGCCTTCGGCGACGACGTTGCGATCGACTTTCTGTTCGTCGATGACGGCAGCAAAGACAGGACGCCGCAGATGATCGAAGCGATCGACGAGGACCTGAAGCCCGCCCGGCTCATCCGCCACGAGAAGAACCAGAGTCTCGGCGGCGCGATTCGCACGGGGTTCCGGAATGCGACAGGCGACTTCGTGGCCCTGATGGACGCCGACTGCACCTACGATCCGCTCTACCTCGTCGAAATGATGCAGCGCATGACGCCTGAGATCGACGTCCTGACGGGATCGGAGTTCCATCCCGAGGGACGCATCGAAGGTGTGACGCCGTTTCGGCTCTTCCTCAGCCGCGGCATGTCGCAGATGTACCGCATCCTGTTCCGCTCGCGACTCTACAGCTTCTCCTGCCTGATGCGCGTCTTCCGCCGCGAAGTCCTCACGGATATCTCGCCGCGCACCAACGGCTTCCTCAGCTGCACGGAGGTGCTGCTCAACGCGCAGCGACTTGGCTATCACATTGAGGAGTTTCCGCTGGTCCTCACGCAGCGACAGCATGGCGAAAGCAAGATGCCCGTCTTCCGGACGATCCTCGACCATCTGAAGTTCATGAGCAAAGCCCTGATCCATCCGCCGAAGCGCATGACGCCCGCGGGGAGGAATTCGTGATGCGCACGGCAATTCTCGGCGGCGGAATCGCCGGACTCACAGCGGCCTATCGCCTCGCCAGGCGAGGCGTCGATGTCACGCTCTTCGAGGCGACGGACAAGCTCGGCGGCCTCGGCGGCTGGTTCGACTACGACGGGCATCGCCTGGACAAGTGGTACCATGTCCTGCTCGACTCGGACGACCACCTGCTGGGCCTGCTCGGCGAGCTCAATCTGCGCGAGCGCATCGACTGGGCCGAGACGACGATGGGCTTCATCGTCAGCAACAGACATTACCCGTTCAACACGGCCGTGGACCTGCTGAAGTTCAGGGCGCTGAATCCGTTCGATCGAATCCGAACGGGCATGGCCGCCCTCTACATCACGAAGGTCCTCCGCAACGGCAAGCCGCTTGACGAGGAGCCGGCCTGCAAATGGCTCGTGCGCATCTTCGGTCGACGCGTCTATGAGAGCATCTGGGAACCGCTGCTGATCGCCAAGTTCGGCGACATGCGCGATCGCGTGCCGGCCTACTGGGTCTGGAACACGCTCAACCGGGAAAAGAACGGCTCGCAGGAGGTCAAAGGCTACGTCCGCGGCGGCAACGCCGTCATTGTCGATCGACTCGTCGAGGAGATCGAAAAGGCGGGTGGCCGAATTCAGCTGTCGACGCCGGTCACTGCGATCTCCTCCGACGCCGACGGCGCGACGCTGGACGTCGCCGACGCGCCGGTCCGTTTCGACAACGTCCTCTGCACGCTGCCCTTCTCGCGCCTCAGCAAAATCGCGGACGATTCGCTGCTGTCGAAATTTCCGCAGTCGACGATCGACTACCAGGGCGTCGTCAACGTCATGCTCGTGACGCGCAGGCGCCTGTCGCGACACTACTGGACGGCCGTCGTCAACAGCGACCTGCCTTTTCAGGGCGTCGTCGAGACAACGCATGTCGTACGGCCTGACTCGATCGGCAATCGTCATCTGATCTACACGATGAACTACTGCCGACCCGACAGCGACCTCTACAAGCGCGGTGACGCGCTCCAGGTCTGCGACGCCATCGAAGGACTCGCCCGGCTCTACCCGGAATTCTCAGAAGATCACGTCGACGACGCGTTTGTCTTCCGCGCCCCCTACGTCGAGCCCGTCTGGCCCTGCGGCTATCTCGGCAAACGCCCCGAAGCGCAGGTCGCCGGAACGCGCGTCTTTCTCGCGACGACGGCGCAGGCCTATCCGATGGTCACATCGTGGAACACGAGTATCAAGCTCGCCGACGACGCCGTCAGCGCGATGACGAACCAGGGCGCCGCGCCGTCAGCGCAGCCGCTCTCCGCCGGCGCCCCGATCGTCAATACGTAGCGCGAGGCGGTCGCCGGCGCACGCCGGGCCATCGCGCCGACGATAGTCCGTGCGCCGACGGCACAGAACCGGCGCCCGATCGAGCGTTCAACAGCAACTGAAAAAGCCGATGCGCGAATCGAATTCCCCATGCAGACGGTCCTTGTCGCCCATCCCGCCAGCAATGTCGCCCGACGCGCCACACGGCTGCGTCGGCGTATCGCGATCGCGACCTTTCTGATCGCGATCACGGGCGGCGCGCTCCGCGTGATGACGGTCACGCGTCCGCTCAATCACCAGCTTGCGAACAGTTGGCGAGAGGCCGACTACGTCCAGATCGCCCGTAATTTCGATCGCGAGGGAATGAACATCCTCTATCCGCGCATCGACTGGCGCGGCGACACGCCGGGCTTTGTCGAGATGGAACTGCCGCTGACGCCGTGGCTCGCCGCGGCGGGGTATCGCGTCTTCGGCTATCACGAGCAGCTGCTGCGAATCCTCTCGGCCGCGTTCTCCCTGTTCGGGATGCTCCTGTTTTACGCCATTGCGCGCGACGCCCTCTCGCGCGTCGGCGCCCTGATCGCATTCGCCGCCTTCGCGTTCAACCCACTGCTCGTCAGACTCTCCGGCGCCATGCAGCCCGAGCCGCTGATGATCGCCTGCATCGTGCTGACGGCGTATCACGCGTTTCGTTTCGATCGAAAGGGACGCGCCAAGAGCCTGTTGCTCGCCGCCGCCGCCACGGCGCTCGCCGGGCTCGCCAAGGCGCCGGGCGTCTATGTCGGCGCCATTCTCGCCTACGCCTGCCTGCGCCGCTTCGGATGGCGCGCACTGCTCAAACCCATCGTCTGGTTGTCGGCGGCGATCGCGATCCTGCCTGTCTTCCTCTGGTACGACTGGGCGGCGCACTTCTGGCGAGAGTATGGGAACTCCCTGGGGCTCTCCAACGAAAGCCACTGGATCACGTGGCGCCTGCTCTGGCCGCCCGACTTCCTCCGCGGCAACCTGATCACGGAGTTCTTCCTCGTCTGGTCGCCCGTCGGCTGGGTCCTCGGCATTGTCGCCCTGTTCAGGGCGAGACGCAGGCGGGCCCTGACGATTGCGTCGATCTGGTACACGACGACGTGGGTGTTCTATATCGCCGCGGCGGGGACTTCCGGCGACAGCTGGGCGCTGTACTACCACTGCATTGCGGTACCGCCCGCCTGCATGCTCATCGGTCTCGGCGCCGTCGCGCTGCGCGGCCGCAGCGCCACATCCGCGAACGCCCAACGGCGTCCCGTGTTGATTTCACCACGCCGATTCGCCGTCGTGGCCGTCCTGCTCACGCTCGCCCTGCTCGCCGTCACAACGTATTTCCGCATCCACAGCCGTGACAACGCGGAGGATCTCCGGCAATTGCACGACTGCGCCATGGAGATTGACCACGCGATTCCCGATGATGGCGAAATCGTCGTCCGCGGCGGTAGATCCGTCGACGAATACGGCTCGCCTGTCGCCTTCAATGAGCCGATGTTATTCGCATGGATGGATCGGCGCGGCTTCAACTACCCGAAGGATCAGCTCAGCGCCGACGAACTCGACAACATCGCCCGGCGCGGCGGTCGGTACTGGATCGCCCGCGCCGACGAACTCGATCCCAACGATGGCCATGGCGATCTGCACGATCGATACGAACCCATCGGCGCGTGCCGTTGCGGCGCCCTGATTGCTTTCGATCTGGACACGAGATTGTCCGCGACACGGAAGCGTCGATCGGCCCAGTCAGACCACGATTCGGATTGACCCGCCCATGAGCGCCGACTCGACGACAACCGAATCGCCGATTCTCAAGCCGAGCTGGCGCATTCCGCCGAGTCTCCCGATTCTTGTCGCCATTGTCCTCGGCGTGCTGATCCGCGTCGCATGGCTGAACGCCAAGCCCCTGTGGGAGGACGAGGCCTGGACCTTCGTGACGGCGATCAGCGATCGACCGCTCGTGGACATCGCCGGCGCCGATCCGCATCCGATGTCGTTCTACTTCGTCATCCGACAGCTGCCGAGGTGGTTCCTCTCCTCCGACTGGGCCTTCCGACTGCCGCACGCCATCGCGTCCTGCGCCGCGCTCCTGCTGATTCCTTTCGTCTTTCGCCGACTGCTCTCGCCTGATCGTGGCATGGGCGTCCCAGCCCGCGATCCAAGGGTGGACGATCGCTCGTTCGCCCGCACGCAACCTGAAACACTGGACAATTCGTCGATCGACCGGCTCGTCGCCTGGTGCACGCTCGTTTTCTCGCTGCTGCCGTTGAACGTCCGCTACGCCCAGGACGCCCGCGCCTACGCCTTCTGCCAGCTCGCCGGCGTGATCGTTCTCCTGCTGTATCTGAAATGCCGGCAGAACAGGTCGTGGGCGTCGATCGGCGGTCTGGTGATCGCCACATCGATCAGCATGCACATCGACGGCTTCGGCTGGATCACGCCCACGATCTGTGGTCTCCATGGGTTGCTCAGCGTCCGAACCAGCGACGCCCGGCGCGCCATCGCGGCGCTGGTGGCAGGTGGGCTGTCGGCCATTCCCTACGTGTACTTCCGAATGACGCACATGATGGCGGCCGGTGAGATGCACACCGTCGGCTCGGGTCGGCTTGGCAGAGCGTTTGCGGCCCGTTGGCTCGAGCTGTCGCCGATCGGCGTCGCCTTCGATCCCGTTCCCGCGAAGTACGCGGGCGCCATCTGGTTTGTCGCGGCGGTCGCGGCGCTCGTGTACGTCATCGGCATGACGACGAGCGTCTGGCGCAAGGGCGATCAGCGTCGATGGCTGGCAATTCTGTTGTTCGTCGTCCCGTTCGCGGGCCTGACGACGCTGTCACTGTACACGGGTGAGATTTACATCTTCAAGAAGTACCTGATCCCCACGGCGCCCGCCGTGGTCCTGCTCTTCACGCTCGGCCTACTCCGCGTCACACGCGGCTCGTTCCTCTGCGCGATGCTGGTGCTCTGTGTGGTTCCCCTCGGTGTTTCCGCCGTGAGCAATGTTCGCGCCGGCGATCGCGCCGACTGGCGATCGCTCTATGACGGCATTCGCCCTCGAATTCAGGCGAACGACGCCTTCGCGCAGGAGCGGCATCTGAACTATCCCGGTTACTCGTTTGGTCCCCTTTGCGCCTACGCCTGGCGCGACAGGATTCGACTCGACGACGCGCAACTGCATGAGTACACCGACGCCGCGGATTCGGCGGCGTCGATCCGCGCGTTCATGGACACGCGCGGCGGCGACCGCATCTGGACGATCACAACGAACTGGATGGCCCGGGATCGCATGGCCGACCTGAGCGCGATGGCGGATCGACTCACTGAGGTTCGCGCTCGAGGCTGCCGCGCAACGCTGTGGCGCCTGCGATCGTCGGCACGCGCCTCGTCCGGCGAACGTTGAAGTCCTTGTCGAATCGATGAACCGCCCCGCTCAGTGCGTGTCGAAGATGGCGTCGGCGCTGGTCACGTGGGCGGCGCGGATCAGCCACGCCTCCAGCCTGGCCGTGTCCTGGCACGCCTTGATCTGGCTGAGCGTGGCGCCCTCGACGTTGAGTTTGCGCGCCTCGAGCAGCAGAAGAATGCTGGAGGCGAGCTGCTTCGCCTTCTCCGGATCGCTGCTCGTCGCGAGCTGATGCGAGTCCGCCGGCGTCTCTTCCGGCATGACGAGGCGCTCGCCCGTGGCCTGCGCGACCATGCGGTACCACGATTCCGGATAGCCCGGATGTGTCACTTCGCCGTGTTCGTCCTTCATGTTGCCGTCGAGATACTTCCAGACAAGATGCTCGCCGAGCTTGCGCCAGCGGCGGACGGCGTTCTCCCCCTGCGCCGTCGAGTAGTTGGTCAGGTATTCGATCGCGAGCGCGGGCGACTCCTTCATCAGCTTCTGAGCCGCGGCGTCGATCCGGGGGAGATCGGCGGCGTACTGGCCTTCCAGTTCGCGCTGGACAATCTGGACGTCCTTGACCATCTCGCTGTAACGCATGTACGTGTAGTTCGATACGAAGTTGAACGTCCAGAAGGCGGAGTCCCAGTTGAATTCCCTGAAGTTGCCCGTCCCGACGGCAAAGGACTTCGGGACGTCTGTAATACCGCAGTACATGGGGACGTAGACCGTCGTGTACGTGTCGTCGACACCGAACCAGAGGACGCCGCCGATCGGGTCCGGCAGCCATGAGCGCATCTGGGCGACGAACGAAAAGCCCGTCTGCTGCGTCGACGTTGCGCGCTCGTTGAGGTATTCCCTGCCATCCAGCTTCCACGTCAGAGGTCGCCAGCGATAAGGCAACTGGTAGGGACCCGCGCCGATGTCCTTCGTCATGTCGAGGTCCGTGCCCTCGAAATGATCGCGCATCAGCTCCATGACATCCCGCGCGCTGAGCTTGCGATCGGGCTTGATCCAGAGGGGAACGGGCTCGGCCTTCATATCGCCCTTGGCGCGATCGGCCGGGAGGTTGAGCGACGGCGCCGCGCGATGGAACATGCACCAGACACGCGACTCGCAGAAGCGCAGGGCGCCGAAGTCGTCGGGACCGTAGGCGTCGGCAAAGCTGAAGTCGGCATCGGCGCCATCGAAGTAGCCCTTGCTGCGCGCGAACGCGATGACGTCCTTCGCGTAGAGCGTATCGGGATCGTTCAGCGGGAACTGTCGAATCCGCGGGCTGTTGGCGTGGCCCGAGATGTACCCATCGGGAATCTTCCGCGCGACCCAGACGGCGCCCTTCTCGTCGGGGCCCTTGCTGATGATCTCGAGAATCCAGGCCTCGTTGGGATCGGCGATCGACATGCTCTCGCCGGAGCTGTAGTAGCCGTACTTCTCGACCAGGTCCGTGATGACCTGGATCAACTCGCGCGCCGTCTTCGCGCGCTGCAGACCGATGTACATCAGGCTGCCGTAATCCATGATCGCCTTGGGATCCTGAAGTTCGTGGCGACCACCCCAGGTGGTTTCGCCGATCGAGACCTGATGCTCATTGATGTTGCCGACGACGTTGTAGGTCACGGGAACCTGCGGAATGTCGCCGAGGTACTTGCCCGTATCCCACTCGTGGACGCGCAGCATCTCGCCGGGCAGATGCTGTCGGGCGGGCGTGTGATAGAGCTCGCCGTAAAGCACGTGCGAGTCGGCGGCGTAGGTAATCATCGTCGAACCATCGACGCTGGCGCCCTTCGTGATAATGAAGTTCGTGCAGGCTGAAGCCACACCGGCGGCGACGAACAGGCTGACGATGGCGATACAGACAGAAATCGGATTGGAGCGCCTCACGGGCCGCCCTCCTTTCAGGGGTTGCGATTGCGTTCGATGTCATCCTGCGAGGCGCGACGCGGGGAATGTTCGACATGACCGTCGATCCCTTCGCCACGAGAATCATCGACGCAGAGTCGATCGATTCCGCCGGCGCCTCGGCGCGGTTGAAGACTGACAATTTACCATGAAACGCGAGCCCAAGTCGAGCCGGTGGACCATTCGGCGACTTGCGCCACGCCTCGCGGTCTGCAGAGGCGGCGTTCGCAGCGAACTCCCCGGACAGCCCGGCGTTGGGCGTCTTTCTTCGGGGACGATCAGTGTGTCGAATCTCGGAGCGTTCCGGGGGCGAGGGATCAGGGCGCCCTGGTGGGTCGCTTCGCATCCGATGCGCTGACGCGCTGGTTCACAGGCGCTTCATCAGGGATTGCGATCACATCCCATCCACACCAGTTCAGGGACCAACCGGCCTGATGAAGGTAGCGCCTGATCGCCTTCCCCCTGAATGACGGATACTCAATGGAGATCTGCGCGGGGCCAATGTTCATCTTCAGGGCCGTCGTGTAGGACGGATGCGTAATGACGTCGATCTCGCTGCGCTTAATGACAATGACGGGCAGGTTCGCGATACCGTTTCCCTTGTGACGAAGCGGCCACTCCGGATGTTGCAGGATTGTCGGCGGCAGTGCGCCCGTCTTCATGAATCGGAGCGTATGGGCGTAGTCAGGCGTTGCCGGGGCGGTCGAGTTCATCATGGCGCGTCCGATCTGTCGACCGATGAATCCACCCATGAGACCGCCGACGATGGCGCCCATCAATGCCCGTTTCTCTTCGTTGTAGATCGAATTCACGAACAGGAAGAGCGCTTTCTTCGACGCAACG
Organism: Phycisphaerae bacterium; assembly: GCA_035399845.1. GTDB lineage: Bacteria > Planctomycetota > Phycisphaerae > UBA1845 > UTPLA1 > ECT2AJA-110-A. The sequence goes on from DAOPJV010000013.1 coordinate 117,838, forward strand.
CAGAGACCGCTGTATCGGCGCTGACTGATATAGTAGGTTCGGCCCAGTTTCAAAAACGCCGGCGCCATCATCGCATCCCTCCCTCCAACTTCCGTCACCCATCGTACCAAACGACGCGTAGGTGGCACAAATTCCGGGGCCCTTGCCGGCGATCGCTCCGGGCCGGAGCCCCCCAACTCGACCCCACCTGGGAACCCACTCCCCAATCCCCACGTCAGTGAGGCGTACAAAAAACCGCCTCCCGGGTTGAATAACGGGGATCCCACGTTCGGCACGCGCTTTGCCATCCCTTCCATCCTCGCCATGTGGCGGACGGATCGCGCCGAAACCGGCCGATCCTGCGGAGGAAAATGGCCATGCCAATACTGACGCCCCATCGTGTGCGGGATCTGAAACGGAACCATGGAGAAACCACTGCGATGTCCACGAATCGAACGTTGATCGCCGCGTTTGCGACGCTCGGCCTCGTCACGCCTGCGGCGATCGCCGCGCCGGAGAACACGACCGCCGACGCCGTCGTCGGCCAGGCGGACTTCACATCCAACCAGGCGAACCAGGGGAACGCCAACGGCACGGCCGCGTCGCTGAGCGGCGTCCGCGGACTTATTGTCGATCCGGACTCCGGCCGACTGTTCGTCGCCGATTCGGGTAACAACCGCGTGATGAGCTGGCCCGACGCGGCGGCCTTCATGGATGGCGACGACGCCGATCTCGTCTTCGGCCAGGCCGATTTCACCGGGATCGACGCCAATCGCGGCGGCGCGAACCCCGCCAACAACACGCTCGCCGATCCGCGCAGCGCCGCCGTCGATTCCGCCGGTCGCCTCTTCATCGCGGACTCGGGCAACAAGCGCATCCTGCGCTTCGATCCGCCCTTTACCAACGGCATGGCCGCCGTCCAGGTCTTCGGGCAGGCGGGCGATTTCACGACGGCCAACCAGGCGAACAGCATGAATGTGGACGCCGACAATGTCGGCAACCCCGACGGCATCGCGATCGACGGGAATGACAACCTGATTCTCGCGGATCGCTTTCTCCATCGTGTCGTGATCTACAACGATCCTGTCAATACGGACACGACGGCCGACATCGCCATCGGCCAGGCGGACCTGACTTCGGCCGAGCGCAACCAGAACGATGTGAACCCCGTCCCGGGACAGAACACGCTGAACAACCCGATCGGTGTCGGCGTCGACGCCGACGGCAATCTCTATGTCGCCGACGAGGCCAACAATCGAGTGCTGCTGTTCAAGGCGCCGCTGACGACGAACATGAATGCGACGAATGTCTATGGCCAGCCGAACTTCACGACGGACACGCCCGGGACGAGTGAGACGCTGATGAACGGTCCCGTCTATACGGCCGTCGATCCTGTCAGCGGCAATCTCTACGTCGCCGACGCGATCAATCATCGCGTTCTCGAATTCGAAGACCCGCAGACGGACATTCTGGCCGATCGCGTCTTCGGTCAGGGCGACGACTTCACGACGGGAACGCTCAACAAGGGCGGTGTCAGCGCCGACAGCCTGAACGATGTGGCGGGCGTCGCCGTGGATGCGGACGGCAATCTCTACGCCGGCGATCGATTCAACAACCGCGTCCTCCGCTTCGACATCGCGCCGCCCGATCCGGGCAATGGAAACAGCAACGACAACGGTAACGCCAACGCCAATGACAACGGCAATACGAATGCGAACGCCAACGACAACGGCGGAGACAACGGCAACGACAATTCCGGCGGCGACAATGAGACGGGCGCGCCCTGCGGCGACTGCGGCGCGGGGATGACGATGGTCATGCCAATGATGCTCGTGGGCCTGGCGCGACGGCGCCGAAGGTCGCGGCGACGCTGACTGAAGGCGCCCGAATTCAGGGGCGCCGACAGCGCGATTTCAGACTTCTCCTTTACGGACTTCGGCCCCTGGCCGTTTCGATCCCACAGCGGTTTCGAGACGCCCGGGGCCGCGTCTTTTAGGCGGATAAAGGACGAAACGCCATCATCGCCTCGATTCGATACGCCAACGCGGGTGTCGCAGCGCCGATTCTCGCCGGCCGCACTAACGTCGCGTCGCGCGCCGGGTCCAAACCCTGCGAACCAGCGAGCATTCGATCAGGCCCCTCAGTGAAATCGGAGAGATTCATGCGCAACAACAATCACTCCGGCGCCGCGTGTGTGATAGTCCTCGTCGCGCTTTGCAGCGCCTGGACGCTTGCGCCGGCGGACGCGGATGGCCCCCGACAGTCGCCCGCCGACTCGACGACGGCCCTTAAGGCAATCGAACGACGACTGGATGAGGTGGAGAAACGCGTGGGCCCCAGTCGTGAACCGCTCTCATCGCGCCTGGACACGCTCGACAAGGCGCTGCGCGATCTGACGAAGGCCGTCGGCGGCGCCGGCTGGTCCAGTCTCGACAGCAACATACGCGAGGCGCAGAAGGCCATCACGGCGATGACGGATTTTCGACGCCAGAGCGAACACGATCTGCGGGAACTCCAGCGCGACGTTCAGCAGCTCCGACAGTTGCGCGACGAGATCGGCCAGCTGCGCCGAACGATCGATAAGATGAATCGCCGGCTGGAGCAACTGGAGTCGCGCTCGCGTTAGCCGTTCGATTTCGATGCGCCCAATGCGCAGGCCCCTCGCGCCACCTCCCCTTGAGCGCGGCAAAGCCCATCCAGACGCTGACGCGGCAAATAAAAGACCCATCCGATCTGTCGATCGAATGGGCCTCCCGCAATCCTTTGCATGCTTCTTTCCCCGCTTCAGCGGGCCTGGCGTCGGCGCCGCAGCGTGACGACGCCGCCGATCGCCAGCAGCGCCAGAGACGTCGGTTCCGGAATGAGAACGGGATCGGTCAGCTGACCGCGAATCTCGCCACCGGCCTTGAACGATGAGTGAATGTTGATGTACGTCAGACCGTTGAGCGTGTCGGCGATTCGCGCCGCCGGAATGATCCCCGCCCCGGAGATGGTTCCCGACGTCGCGCCCGGCGTGAAGGAGAGCCCAAAGACCACGCCCGCCGAGGTCCCGAAGGGCGCGTAGCCATGCAGGTGCGAATTCGTCGTCGTCCCGATGAGGTCCTGGAAGGTTCCCGAGATCGACATCTGCCCCGTCACGTCATCGAAGATCGCCGTTGCGGCGCCGAAGCCGGGCGTCGCAACAGGCGGTACCTCCTGCAATCCATCCAGCGTCACGTTGAACTGATACATGTCGGCGCGCGTTGTCCCGGTAAGGACAAGAAGGGCGCACATTACCGTCAGACATTTCAATCTCTGCATCATTCACATCTCCGTCATCTGCCAGGCCGTCGGCGCCCGAAATGGACGCCGGCGGCGGCACGCCAGTAGACGAATCGCGCTCAGTCGGCACGATCGTTATCCCCTTGAGGCCGCGCGGCCTGTTCAAACCTGTCATCACGCCCGAGATGAGGCGATAGCATCACCCGCGATGCGTCGAAAATCGAGTGAAAAATCCGCGCGCCGCCGACGCCTCGTCATCGGCGGCAGGAAACCCCATCGCGACGATGTGATGAATATCACGCGACACATTGGCGCTGTGCATCCGGACGCATGGCCGCGACGCCTCACATCCCGAAGGAGGCGCTGCGCCCGAGCCCGACGCCCCGCCGAAGCGCCGTATGGTATTCTCGGACACGACATGTCGCTTCGTGATTTCCGTCGCGCGACTGAATCCCGAATCGCCCCCGCGACGAACCCAAATGTATGACGCGCAGGGAAGATGGCGTGATCCTGGTGACGGGCGCGAGCGGCTACATCGGTGGCCGACTCACTCCGCGACTGCTGGCCGCCGGGTATCGCGTGCGCTGTCTGGCGCGCGATCCGCGCAAACTCGCCACGCGGCGCTGGGCGAACGATCCGAATGTCGAGATCGTTCAGGGCGATGTCTCCGACGCCGACAGCCTGCGCTACGCCATGCGCGGCTGCCACGTCGCCTATTACCTCGTGCATTCCATGATGGCTGTCGGCGACGCCTATCGTTCGCACGATCGACGCGTCGCAGAGAACTTCGCCCGCGCCGCGAGCGAGGCGGGCGTCGGCCGAATCATCTACCTGGGCGGGCTCGGCGAAACGGGCGCCGATCTCAGTGAGCACCTCACGTCGCGACGCGAAGTCGAATCAGCGCTCGCGACGGGCGAAGCGAAAGTCACTGTCTTCCGCGCGGCGATGATCATTGGCTCCGGGTCCGCGTCCTTCGAGATCCTGCGTTATCTCGTCGAACGACTGCCGATCATGCTGACACCGCGATGGGTCCGAACCGAGTCGCAGCCGATCGCTGTGCGCAACGTGCTGCATTACCTCGTCGAGTGCCTGCACGTCCCCGAGACGATCGGCCGAACCCTCGACATCGGCGGTCCCGACATCGTGACCTATCGCGAACTGATGGACGTGATGTCGGACGCCCTGGGCCTGCGTCGGCGCATCGTCGTTACCGTCCCGGTGCTCACGCCGCGACTGAGCTCGTTGTGGATCCATCTCGTCACGCCGCTGAGCCATCGCATCGCGCGCCCCCTGGCGGAGGGATTGCGCAATCGTGTCGTGTGCAGAAACGACGAAGCCACACAACTGATGCCGCAGCCGCTGTTGTCGTCGAGTGACGCGATCGACGCCGCGCTGGGGCGCGTCTCGAGCCGGAACGTCGAGACGGCCTGGTCCGACGCCGGCGCCATTCCGGGCGATCCCGACTGGGCCGGCGGCCACGTCTTCGTCGATCGCCGTGAAACGATCGTCCCCGCGCCGTCGGCCGAGGTGTTTCGCGCCGTGTGCCGACTCGGCGGATCGAACGGCTACCACGGCGGTGACTGGCTCTGGCGACTGCGAGGCCTGATGGACCGCATGATCGGCGGTCCCGGCCTGCGACGCGGTCGGCGCGATCCGGAGCAACTGGCTTTCGGAGACGCCCTCGACTTCTGGCGTGTCACGCGCATCGAGAACAATCGCCTGCTGGAGCTGCGCGCCGAAATGCGGCTGCCGGGCGTCGCCACGCTCACGTTCGATATCGAGCCCGACGCCGACGGGCCTGAGTCGTCGAGGCTCGTTCAGACGGCGCGCTTCAAGCCGAAGGGCCTGCTGGGTCTGGCGTACTGGTACGCCGTCGTCCCGCTGCACGGAATCGTCTTCAACGCGATGCTGAAGGGGATTCGCCGGGAGGCGGAGGAGATCGCGGACGCCGAGGTGTCGGCGCCGACAACTTCGCGCCGGGAACTGGCCGACGTGTCATGACGCGCGGTCGTCAGTCGCGTTCGCGCGGCGCCTTCGCGTCCAGCAAATGCATGATTCCGATCTGGCAGAAGGCCGTCGACTCCGGGTACATGTCGAATCGCAGCGCGTCCTCGATCCCGTCGCCGTCGGTATCGTCCACCCAGTTATAGACGCCGCCGAGCTCGCTGAAGATGCGAACGCGATAGGGATTGTCGCCGCAGAGGTAGCCGACCATGCGCTCGGCCCGCTCGAGATAGCGCGGATCGCCCGTCATGCGATGGAGCTTCGCCAGGGCGTGAATCCAATGGCCCGTCTTGTAGAAGAAGATGTGGTTGCGGCCGCCCTCGCCAGGCGCTGAACCACCCCAGCGGAAGCTGATGCGATCCGGCGCGACGCGGGCGGCGAAGTGGACCAGCGGCGCCGGGTATTCCTTCGCATCCACGCGAGCGTTCAGCCAGCCATTCCCCGCTTTGATCGCGGCGGACCGCCATTGCGACGCATGCGGATGATCGCCCAGGACGCGAACGCCATCGGCCAGCGCCGCGAGAATCACACTGTCATGATCGGCGTAGACCGACCACTGACCGTGGGGCTGCATCTGCTCCACGAGGGCGTCCAGCGTTTCGATCGTCGCGTCGCGAAGCGTCAGGCCGTCCGCGATCCGAAGGTCGGGATCGACCTCACAGGCGGCGAGCATTCCGAGCAGCAGATAGGCGGACTCGCCGCAGTCGCGCCAGTAATGCCGCCCCTTCGGTGTCGACTTCGTGTAGCCGCTGGCGCGGGCGTCGATTAGGCAGAAGCGGACGGCGCCGCCGATCGCGCCGCGAATCCGGCCGCCGAATTCGCCATCCGGATAGCGTTTCAGCGCCTCGCCGAGCGCCCACACGGCGCGACCATTGAAGACGCCGCCGGCGACGTAATCCGTGTGATGCGAATTGAAGAACCAGCCCGTTCCCTCCACAAGAAACGTTCCGTCCTCGAACATACCGTAGCGAAAGGCGCCGTCGGTATAGGTATGCTCGCGGCCCAGGGCGTCGCGCCGCGCAAAATTCGAGGAACCCTGATGCCGCATGGCGAGCAGGTTCTCGACGCCCTCGCGGCACATCGTGTCCAGGTTGTCGTCCAGCGCGTTCGACAGGTCGCGGCGCATCAGGTAGGTGATCAGGATGTCGGCGAAGTCATTGGTGAACGTGTAGGGACGATAGTTGTCATGCGCCCCGTTCGTCGGATCGCCATCGAGCGGATGATCGTTGCCGGCGCCGAACCAGTGATCCCAGACGGCCTGCCAGAACGTGCGGCGCACGCGATGATTCAGCGGTGTCGACCAGTCCCGATCGCGATAGTCGAAGTCACAGAGCGCGACGTTGTCCTGAAACGCCCGCAGGTCGGCCGGTCGCGCCAGGTCAAACCCGGGGCGAAAGACCCCTGCGCGTCGGGCGCCCCGGCTGTGAAAGTACAGGTTCGTGAGACTGCGAATGACGGGAAACTCGGCCGACGCCTGATCGCGACGCCCGGCGTCGTCGAGCAGGTCATTCGTGAAGGCGGATGGAAGATCGGGAAAATCGCGCGTCTTCGCGTCGAAAACAATTCGCGTGGCCTCGGCCCGGACAGCATTGTCATCCGAGGCGTCGAAATCCGAAATGGAGGAGACATCGACGAAGAGAACGGACGGCGCGAGCGCCGGGGCCCCGGCGAAGTCGGCCGGGTAATCGCAGCGAAACGAACCGTCGCGGACG
>DAOPJV010000014.1:0-113449 GCA_035399845.1 Phycisphaerae bacterium
GGGGACACCGACGGTTCTTGAGGCAACGTTTGGGTGGGGTTGGGTGAGCGACGAACTGTCGGCGGCGGGTCTCGAGCCGCACCTGGACAGCCCAGGGGTCAGCGGCGGACGCGCACGCGGCCGGCGCCGCAACCCTGAGATCGGCGCCGACAAACCCCATTCAGCCCTGAACGGGCGTTGCAGCATCCTGGCAATACCGCTACGCCCGCGATCGTCGTCGCCGAAGGCGCGAAACAACCACCAGCCCCACCACGTGAAGCCCCAGCAGCGGAATGCTCAGTACGCCGCAAAGCGAGGCGTCGGTCTGATTCACGTACGGCGTCGTTCCCGTCGCCACGACCATCGGATCCACCGTCTCTCGCAGATATCGCATTTCACGAATCGCCGACTGCTTCGAAACATCTTCCGGGACCGTGAACGGCAGATCGCCGGTCCCCTCGGCGATCACTTCGCCGTCGCGTCCCGTGCCTTCTCCCAGAACGAGTCGCCAGTGCAGCGTATCGAAGATGCACATGCCCTCCAGCCGCGCTTCGCGAATCGCCGGCTGCTGCGGCAGTTCGCCGTTGTATCCGAAGTTCGGATCGACCCGCATCTCGTCGGCGGACAACGTCGTGAAGAGCCGCGTCACATACGGCTCACCATCCAGGGCGCCGATGGCGTCTTCGTAGGGATCGATCACATCGTTCCGGATCCCCTCCGCGATCGCGTCCAGCGCCAGTCGCAACTGGATGAAGGAGAAGATCTCCGCCAGTCGCTGCGGATTGCCATAGGTGAATCGCGATTCGTCGGGCGGAAGCGGCAGGTGCTCTGCGAACAGCGCCGACAGTTTGGACTGCGTGTAGACAAGCGTCCTCGCGATCTGTACCAGGCCCTGCGCCGGATCGAGCTGGTTCCGCTGCGCGTCCAGCGTCTCTCGCAGTGTCGCAACGTCCGGCATCCGCTCTCGCAGCTCCGCCCCGCCGCCCGCGAAATCCGTCGCGAATCCCATGCCACCCGCCTCGTTCATCGCTTCGGTCACGAGATTGACATAGTCGGAATACAGCGAGAACGTCCCGCCGAGCCAGTTCAGCCGGGCGTAGTTGACTTCGACGTGAGGAAAGTTCGTCGGCACGGCCCGGGCGGGCCCCACGACCCAGACGATCACGCCCATGTCCTGTGTCGCGGCCACGGCCGTCAGACGAATCGGCACCATCGGGCGATCCGTCTTATAGACCATCTTCAACGGAACGAGATCGCCGACATCCTTGTCCTTTCGCAGCTTCAGCGCAACGAAGTTCATCCCCTCTGTCACGTAGGGCGCGATCAGCGCGGCGCCGCGATCCGTCAGGTCATAGCCGTTGTCGACGAGCCACTTGGCCATGGCGTCGGCGTCGTCGCTGTTGATGATCTGCACATTGAAGGGACCGACAACCTTGTCTTCGAGAACGACGACCGAGCCACCGGGGCTGTTCCCGTCGGCCTGCGGCGCCGCCACGCCATCCGCCACACCGAAGAACGGACCCCGCTGACACAAATCCCCCTCATAGCGCAACTGGAAACTCGGCCGCGTCAATCCGTCCAGCTGCTGAAACAGCAACTCCGACGACATCTCGACGTCCGGGATTCCCGGAACCGGCACGACCCACGAGAAGTCCTCGGCCGCGCCCTGATACTGAATCCGAACAAACGCCGCGACCTGCTCACCGTCCTGCCGGAAAATGATCTGTTCGGCGCTTTGACTGACCGGGATCGCGCTGCAGAAAAACCCGCCACACGCCTCCGCCCGCGACGCGCTCAACGCGCCGACAACGGCCGGCAGAAGTGCATACACAATGACGCGGCCCCGCGATTGCTGGGAGAACATGACATGCCCCTTTCGTGGACTTCTTTTTTCAGCGAGGTTGGACCCGATGGTTCCTGCCCGCTCATTTTAGGGGCGAGGCGCCTGTCTAACAAAGCGAAATCCCGCGTGACGGCCATTCCCGCGGCGATTCGAGCGATCTTCGCCTACAGGAAGCGTCCGCATTTATAGACGCCAACGCGGCGCCGAACGTCGACAATGCGGCCCGTACGACCCACGAGGTCGAGAAAGGCGAATCCCATGATCGGTGGTCTGCCAGGCGGAAGTCCCGGCCCCAACGCCGAAGGAGACTGGATCGGCCTGCTGATCATGTTCGCCCTCGGCGCCATCATGGGGGGTGGATTTCTCTATGCCGCCTATACCCTCTCGCAGATGTCGTTCTGCGGAGTCGCCAACTGAGATTTCGCCCCATTTCAAGCCGTCCGCGCGCCACGCCGCCAACATTCCGGCAGCCACGCGGCGCCCCGATCCGTCTAATCAGTAGGACGACGCAACGCCGACGCCGTCCTGAAACGGGAACCGCTTTCGGCGACTCGATCGTGGCTCGATCGGCCACGCGCGACGGCTCTGTCTCACGTTCACCTCAAACGACCTCGGGGAGAATTCAAGATGAAACGCAATACGTCCTCGCTTCCGGCCTTTCGCATGACGCTAGTGCTCGCGCCACTACTCGTCAGCATCTCGTTGTTCGCCCAGCAACCGGTATTTCGCTTCGACAACAACGCGAGCCAGGTCACGCTCGACGCGCACTCCTACGCGTGGGACTGCATCGCCGGCGACGACGACCGAACGCTCGTGACGATCAACAACATCATTCCGGGATTCATGTACAGCGGTGGCGTCGCCGACTGGGGCGCGGGCGCCTCCCTGACAGCGCAGGATGGTCCCGTCAGCGCCAGCGCCAATCCACTGGTCCGTCTGGATGGCGACAACACGCAGGTCGTTCGAATCGCCTACAAGGCGTGGATGCTCGACAGCGCCTCCGTCTTCGAGACGTCGCCGTGCTACATCGCCGACGGCTTCGCCGATACCCACGCGACCTTCTCGCTGCTCCTCGACAACCTCGTCGCCGGCGACACCTACGACATACAGTACGTCTGGACGCTCGAAGCCCGCGCCGACGAGGAACATGACGATCCGGCCATCGAAGATGATCCCGGCGCCGGCACGATCGACCTGAACCTGACCATTGGCGCCTTCGGTCCCGGACCGCTCTTCAGCGCGGCGGTTGACAACGCCGCCGCGACCCCCGAGCCCGGCGTGATCCTCGACGACGACGACGTGACGATGACCTTCACGGCCGGCGCCCCGTCACTCCCCGTCACGATCGACATGAACGCCTACGCCGAACAGACGATGGTCTACCCGACGCGCGACGACGCCGCCCGCGCGTTTCTCCGCGGAACGCTGACGCTCGTCATCCGCCATCAGAGTCCGCCGCCGGCCGATCCGATCGAACTGCGTGACTCGGGCGTCATCATCTCGGAAGTCGTCGCCGGCGCCGTCGGCGTGAGCAACCCGCGCTGCGCCGAACTGACCAACTGCGGTATCAATCCCGTCCAGTTCGGTCCCGCCGACGAACTGATCGTGTTTCCAGACGGAATGGCCGCGCCTTCCGCCATCGTGAATCTCGCCGGTATCCTGCTCAACCCGGGCGACTCCTTTGTGATCGCCGCCAGCGATTTCGCGGGCGATCTCGACTTCCTCAATACCTACGGGTTCAACGCCGATCTCTACGCCCCGGGCCTCTTCGGCGACGGCAACGATGTGTACGCGTTGATGACCGGCGGCGATCTGCACGATGTCTATGGCGTCATCGGTGTCGACGCGATCCCGCCCTTCCCCGGCCTGATCGAACCCTGGGCGTATCGAAACAGTCACGCCCATCGCAGGCCGAACCAGTTCCCGAACAAGGGCGCCTTCGATGTTGATAACTGGGTGGTCGCGCCGCTCTTCTCGATCGCCGGCGCCAACGACGCCACATCGATGGCGCTGGCCGCCGCCCAGACGACGCCGGGCGTCCACGACTGCCTCGGACACGCGGCCCCCCTGTTGGGTGACATGAACTGCGACGGCGTCGTCAGTCTGGCCGATCTCAATCCGATGGCTCTCGCCCTCATCGATCCGGCGGGCTACGCGGCCGCATTTCCCGCCTGCAGCATTGCGTCGGGAGACATGAACGCTGACGGCGCCATCGACGGTCTCGACATCGCGCTCTTCATTGCCGCGCTCTGACGAACGCCCCCTGACGAGCCATACGCCCCGGACGGGCGCGATCGGCGAGTGTTTTGCCTTTCGCGTCCGTCGTCCTTTCGGCGGCGTGGCGCCCCGAACACAACGAAACGTCGCAATACCGGTTTCACATTGAGCCCGGGCGGAATCGGAGCGATCCATTTGGCCGGCGGCCACCGAAATCCCGCCAATCCTGTCGAATCGGCCACATTACTCCGCTCCGTTTCTCGGACGATCCCGCATCGCGATGGATTGATGCCGAAGCGATGGTTCAGATAAAATAAGACGGCTTCGCTTGCCTCTGGCGATTCGACGCAATGCACGAAGCGCTCGTCTCTCGTTCCACCCACTCGTCGTATCGCGAGGCTGAAAGGACAGATCATGAACGCCCATACTCGCACACCGCGCCGGTTCACGCGTCGAACCCCGCTTCACGCTTTGATCAGCAGCGGAACAATCGCCCTCCTTGGAGTCAGCGCGCTCGCAGCCGCACCGGCTGTCGCGGGTCCAAGAGGAATCAGTGAAGTCGATCTTGCCATCACCAAGGACGACGGCGAAGTGGATGTCCTGCGCGGACAGGTCCTGACCTACACGATCGTCGTATCAAACATCGGCGGCGCTCGTGTCATCGGCGCGTCGGTCACCGATACCTTCCCAGCGGAACTGACAAACGTCTCCTATACGAGCGTCGCCGCCGGCGGCGCCACGGGGAATACGGCGGCGGGCGCGGGCGACATCAACGACACGGTCGACATGCCCGCCGGAAGCGCCATCACGTACACCGTCACGGCGACTGTCAGCGCGACCGCCGAAGGCGACATCACAAACACGGCCGTTGTCGACTCCGGTCCCCAGTTCCCCGACATGGATCCGACGAACAACTCGGCCACGGATGTCGACCGGGTCATCACCGCCGATCTGTCGATCACCAAGGACGACGGCGTCACGAGCGTCTTGCAGGGCGGATCGCTGACCTACACGATCGTCGTCTCCAACGCCGGTCCCTTCGATGTGTCAGGCGCCATGATCTCTGATGCGTTTCCGGCGACACTGACCAATATCAGCTACGTCAGCAGCGCCGCCGGCGGCGCCACGGGAAACACGGCCGCCGGAACCGGCGATATCAACGATACCGTCGACATGCCGATCAACAGCTCGATCACCTATACCGTCATGGCCGACAGCGCCGCCGACGCGACAGGGACCATTGACAACACGGCGACGGTAGACGCCCCGGCCGGTGTCTACGAGCCGGATCTGACGAACAACATTGCGACGGACTCCGACGAGATCATTGTCCCGGAACCCGAGCCCGAGCCGGAACCTGAGCCCGAGCCGCAAACCGTTCCCTGTCCGAGCTATGCGAGCGGACTGAACCTGTTGTTCTCGCTCCTCTTTCACTCACCCGTCTGTGGTCTCGGCTGCCCGTTGATGATCGCGGGAACCTTCTGTGGCCTCATGACAATGCGAGCAGGTCGCCGACGCGCCCGATCCCGCCGCCGCTGATCAGAACGACGCCGGCCGCGCGCCCTATTGCGGGATCGCCTCGACGCGCCGTAGAGTCTGTCGCCAACGCCCGCCATTTTCGTGCGCGCGTTGGGAGGCGATGCGTATCCCGCCATGCGACTGATTGAAGGCGACAAGCTGCCGACCATCACGACCGAGCGTCTGCGACTCCGCTGGATTGAACTGGCGGATGCGCAGGCGATGTTCGAGATCTTCTCCAACGCCCAGGCCATGCGCTATTGGTGTACGACGCCCTGGGTCGAACCGTCCGAGGGCGTGGAGTTTGTCGAAAGCGTTCAACGCTGCTTTTGCCAGCACACGCTCTTCGAATGGGCCGTCGTCACAGCGGACAGCGACAAACCGATCGGCACGTGTACGCTCGCCAGTATCGACACAGACCATCGACGGGCGGAAATCGGCTTCATGCTGCGCCCCGAATTCTGGGGCCGAGGATACATGACCGAAGCCGTGGCCGCCCTCCTCGATTTCTCTTTCAGTACGCTCAGGCTCCATCGGATCGAGGCGGACGTTGATCCCCGCAACGACGCGTCGCTCCGCCTGCTGGAACGCCTTGGCTTCCGGCGCGAGGGCCGCGTCCGAGAGCGCTGGCACGTCGGCGATGAGATCAACGACGGGATCATCCTCAGTCTGCTCCGCCATGAGTACGCGCCTTCGACACGCTCAGCGCTTGACGCGGCGCCCCCGCAGGACGCCGACGACACAGGCCGGCCTCGATGAGTTCGTCCGCTTCATCCCCTGATAGGCTCCGCCCGTGACGTACGGGCCTGCGTCGGCGCCCTGGAACAGGAGAGGGCCCCCGAACGCGCAAAGGACGTTCGAGGGGCCCGCAGATGCGTACAGTCAGCGCCTGACAGAGCCGGCGCATTTATTCCACAAGAACCGGCGTGCGCGGATTGGTACCGTAAAGCTCTCTCACGATCGATTCGTCAACGTGAATGAACGCGTCACCGCCGATGTCGACAGTTCGTCCGAGCATGGTTCCGTAGATCGTGCCGCCGCCGATTACGGTCACATCAGCGTCCGGGGCCACGATTGAACCGAAAACGTCGTTACCACCCGTCAGTCTCAGGTCCGTCCCTGTCGAGTAGATCGTCATCGCGGCGGGATTCCGGGTCACGTTCACAATACCGCCGCCACCAAACGTCGCGTTTCCGCCGATGAAAATTTCCACGGGACCAAGCACCTCGATCCGCGCCTGGCCGACGACACTGACGCCGTCGAAGTAATAGCGCCCGGCCGGCATCCGCAGGACTTCGTCTTCCACGAGCATCAGCTGACCACGATGACCGCGGATGGGATCTCGTCCGCTCTCCGTCACGAGCGCGTCATTGTCATTGCTCGCCTCGGCCGCCTCGATGTCGATCTTCGGTACTCGGAACGTGCATCCGAAGTCATCGATGACGCCGCTCACGGTATAGGAACTTCCGGAGATGTCGACCGTGTAGTCGTCGTCATACATCACGTCGCCGTAAATCTCGACGTCGCCCATCAGGTCGACGCCCTGGCAGCTGCACAGATCACCGTTCGCATAGATCTCGCCGCCGCCGTAGTCACCTTCTGTCGAGTTGTAGCTGTCCGTATAAATGTCGCCGTGGGCGCGAATGCCCTCCAGCCCCCAGATACCGGCGCAGCGCCCGGCGCCCGCGACCGCAACGCCGCGTCGCCCGACGCGCGTCGAGTCCGTCCCGAACATCGGCGCCAGATACAGCGGGACGTCCGCGCGGAATCCCGCAACCTTCACGGCGTTCGGCGTCGGTCGCCCTTCTTCATATCCGGATGGAGAGAACTGGCGATTCAGTCCGTCCCATCGACCGACGTTGATCGTCGCCTCGGACTGAAGCAGCCCGACCAGGTTGATATCGTTTGTGGCGCCCTGCCGATAACTGGCGCTCAGCGTTGCCGCCAGCCCCGATCCGAGACTCCCGGCCCCCGCCAGCGCCGCCGCATCGACAGATCGCTGCATTTCACCGCGCAAAGTGAACATGCGTCCCGTGTCGATCGCCAGCGCGGCGAATCCGGCGAGAAAACCCACAGAAATGGCAGTCTGCACGGCGGCGGTCGCACGCCGGCGATATCGCGTTGTCCGCATGATCAGGTTCCTTGGGATGAGAAATAGGAGAGCAATAAGGGTTGATTCGCCTCGAAGATATGGCAAATCGGCATTACTGACGCTGACTACGAAGCTTACGATTCGCTTTTCAATCGCGGCAAGTCGCGGCGGGAAGTCGATTATTGCGCAATCCGACTAGCGGCGCAAATACGAGGGTGAATTCCGCATGATAATTTCGGAATACACGTATGTTCATGCAGGGATCGCTCAGGGCCATCGGCGGAGTCAGGAGGTCGGCAAGACAGCGCCCCCGACTGACGCGCAGCCCCATAAGGCGTGACGTTCGACGAGACGGGCTCTCGCGATTTGGGCGCCGCGCAAGTCCTTTTCGCCGCACGACTTCGATTCGCCATCGGCGTCCCAATGCGAGAGTCGTTTGCCGAATTTTGCCCGCGACAATCGGTTACAGTTATGATGAATTTGCCTCGCCAGGCAAAAGGAGGTCGGAGATGGCCATCATCCGACGCGGCCGGAACCAGATTTGCCGAACAACTCAGGGCTTGTGCGTCCTTGCCGCACTGTCGCTGCTCGTCGCCGCTGGCGCTGAATGCGAGTCGCCCACGAGTGTCGATTGCGAGAATCCGGGCGCCATTTCCTTCCCGGGCAGCGCGAGCGATGAAGAACGCGCCTCGCCCGCCGTGAGGTCGGCGGACGGCGTCATCTACGCCGGTACCCTCGGCGAAGCCGTGCAATCAACTGGCAAGCCGGGATTCGCCGACATCGCCCTCCCTCCGAATTACAAGTGGCGACCTTTCCGAAAGGTCCCGGGAACGCCTGTCGAAATTCTCACGGAAGACTGTCACTTCCCGAGCCGGGTCGCCAACATTTCCGCGGATGGAAACACTGTCGTCGGCTACGCCACGCTCGACGGCCAAAGTACAGCGTTTCGCTGGACACCTTCTGAGGGCATGCTGTTTCTGACCTCGGACACAAGTGGAATTCGCAATTCCTACGCAAAGGCCGCATCGCTGAATGGCGCCGTCATCGTTGGTGAGGCATGGGAAAAAAACGCCTTTACCTTCAAGGCGTTTCGCTGGTCGGCCAGCGAGGGAATAACGCTCTTCAAGGCGCCCTGGGTTCAGAATCCTGAGGGCCCGAACACGCTCACATCGACTGCTGACAACTTCGCCCGCGCGGTCGCCGTCTCCGACGATGGACGCGCCATCGCCATTTACGCCGGCGTCGGCGAAGCCGCCCGCGCCTTCTATTGGACCGAAGAGACCGGCGCCGTGTCGCTGGACGATTCGACCGATCCGTCGACCAACAGCATGCCCACCGCCATCTCCGGCGATGGCCTGACTGTCATCGGCGAACTGCGCCGCGTCGCCTATCGCCCCTTCCGATGGACACTTTCCGAGGGGCTCGTCATCCTTGATGGTCTCCATGACTCACCGGCGACGGGCCAGGCCTTCGCCGTCTCGTACGACGGCTCCGTCATTGTCGGTACAACGCTCGATGGCGAGTCGATCGTCCCGTTCATCTGGGACGCCACCAACGGCATGCGAACGATCCTCAGCGCCATGGAACCGGAGGACGCCGCGAAGTACCAGAACTGGACGCTCAAGGCCCCCTACGCCATCACGGCCGACGGCCGAACCGTGTACGGCGCCGGCTACAACAACGAGACCGGCGAAGGCGGATGGACCGCCAGGATCAGGTGATTCCGACGCCAGGTCGGTCCCGTCCTCAGAATCGCCAAGGCGATTCACGAAAAGGGAAATCTCGTCTCGGAAACCCTGAGTTCGTCAGACAATAAGGTGTCACGCGCCGCCGAGGCGCGCCGCACGCATCTTTGCGACTCACGGGTTCCATCCGTCGCCGCTCGTGATGCTGTGTCGGCAAGGCGCGCGGCACGCCAAAGGCGTGCAACATGTCGAGCCCAGGGTGAAGTGAAGCCCGCAAAGCGGGCGAAGCGAAACCCTGGGTCCGGGTTCTCCTCGCGGATCAAGCCCTGAATGGGCGTTCCAACAACGCTGATCCGCAGGCGTACCGCAAGCACACTCACGGTTATCATCCGCAAATGGCCAACGCACCCACACCCGCGATAAACGTCCAACTCCGCCCCGTCGTTGCCGACGACCTCCCCACGCTGCACGCCCATCAGCTCGACCCCGACGCCAACGCCATGGCCGCCGTCCGACCACGCGACGAAGCCGCATTTCGCAGCGTCCTCGAAACCGCCATGCAGAGCGATGGCGTCACGCTCCGCGCCATCCTCGCGGACGACGAACTCGTGGGGCAGATCACGATCTTCCGGCTCCATGGCCAGGACGCCGTCGGCTACTGGATCGCAAAGGAACACTGGGGCCGCGAAATCGCAACACGCGCCCTGCAACTGCTGCTCGACGAAGTCAGCACGCGCCCCCTGGTCGCGCGCGTGGCGACACACAACGCCGCCTCCATCCGCGTGCTGGAGAAGTGCGGCTTTGTCGTGACGGGCCGCGAACATTCACCGGGCACGGAACGATATGTCGAATGCGAGGAGACTGTCCTGCGACTCGAATGACGATTGCGTCGACACGCCCACAGAAAATCCCTGATTGGCGACAAGCCCAGCCGCGACGCTCACCTCAGCTCCAGCCGCGCTTTGAGTACGTGTACATGTCGAACAGCACATACCACTTGCTGTCCAATCGCCGCATCCCCTGGTAATACACATCGTCTCCCGTGAGCCCCAGCGCCTCGGCGCCGGCCTCCTCCGCTGTATCAGACGGGATGTACGCGAAGCCCCAGACAGACCTTTGATCAATGCTCGTCACAAACACAATGCCGCCATCCGGCAGCTCGCGAATCTCCTGAATCGCAAAGGCCCCAACCATCTGTGGTCCGGCGGGCCGCGCCCCCTTCTCGACGCTCGCGACGACTGCGTCGAGCTCGCTGCGGCTCTCCGCAAAACGCCCCTTGAACGCCCACGTATTCTCCTTGAGACCACTGGCGAGGACACACGACAGCCACATGAATCCGATCGCAAGGAGCGGCAGCCTCACATGACGCCGACTCGATGGATACGCCATGCAGCGAACCACAACAAAGAGCATGGCGCCGACGAAAACAAATCCGATCAGCACCAGCGCGTTCTCGATCTCGAATCGTCTGGATCCGTTGTAGGCCAGCCCCGGCGTGTTCAGCGGAAGCGTCGTGAAGAAGGCGAAGATCAGAGGAATGCAGAGGAGAACATACACAACGCGCATGAACGTCCGCGCCGGGAATTCGCGATCCGTCGGATCGGGCGAACCGTAAGTCAGCGGGACTGAGGCGTCACTCACGGTCTCACTGGAATCGATCGTGACATCTGAATTCTCACGCCCGACGTTCTTCACGCAAATCGCCTCACGACATTCAGGTTGCGCATCCCGCGCGGGAATAGGCCCCTTATAGCCCCAGCGCCTCAAGCCGATCGATGATAGGCCGGGAGGCTCACCCTTTCCAAGGTGGGGGCGCGACGATCGGATTACCGAGGGCTTTCGATGTACTCGAAGCCGAGCGCCTCAATCCCGCCTCACGCCGATGCGCGCCAAAATCGTCTCCAGCGAATCGTGCGTCATCTCTCCGGGGAGGGTCGGCTCATCGTACTCCTCGTCGTTCCATGAGCCGTCCTCCATTTGCTGGAGGTCAATCGGCTGCGACAGCGATGGATGCGTCACGGCGAAATGCCATGCGCCGTCGGCGTGAACCATGACCCACTCAAACTCATGTCGCCGAACAAGTTCATCGCCGAGCGCGATCGGCGCCGCCTCTTCCAGGAGCCTGCCGCAGCAGTCGGAGCCGCCACATCCCTCGTAAATGGCGAACCCAACAAGCTCGTGAACATCGTCGCCGTTGTCCGGCCACTCGTGGAAATGGTCACGAAGCCGCTGGAATATGTCCGCAATGTAAGACTGTTCGCTCGAGGTGAGTTGTCGCGACGCTCGAATAGACACAGCGCAAGGATAAGCAGAGTGGCTCACCCTTTCCAAGGTGCGGGCGCGACGATACGTACGTAAACGATCGACCGAGCCTACCCGACGCAACGGCGCCATCGCATCGTCGCGCCCCCACCGCTGAAGCGATGGGCCACCCGGTCAGGAATCGCTCTCTCAATGCCCCAGCGCCTCCAGCCGATCGATGATGATCTTCAGCTCCCGCCGCGGCATGAACTGGCGCAGGGCCGCCTTGCGACGCTCCTGCATGTAGATCTCGACGCCCTCGTCACCGCGCTCGCCGCCCGCCTCACGAAGTTCCTCAATGTACGCCTTCTCCTCATCGCTGAGGACGAGATTCCCGCTGGCGTCCAGCGACTTTGAGCGGCTGATCGAATCGCGGCCCTCCCCCTCTTCAATCAACCGCCGCCGCGCGTGATCGAGCGCCGTGAGCCCGAATTCGTCGGTCACCTGTGGATCGGCCCCGGCGTCGAGCAGCGCATCGATCACGCCCGACTCCGGGACCAACGTCTTCGCCGCCTCGATGATGGCGGGCGTTCCCTCGCTGTTGCGGACATTCGGATCGCAACCGCCCTCCAGCACTTCGCGCGCAAGATTGCCGTCGCCGGCCATGATGGCGTTGAAGAGACGTCGCCTGGCCCAGCGTTCATGATCCATCAGGGTTCTCCCGATTCGCCCCGCCCTACGACTTCATCAGGTAACGATTGCTCACGAGTTTCAGTGCAACGCGCTCACCCGTCGGCGTCCTTCGCTCGATCTCCGGCACGAGAACCACGCCTTCGCGCAGATGGTCCTCGATGGCGGAATCTTCCTCGGCAAGCCGCATCGCCGTTCGAATACCCGCCTCGTCATTCTCCACGACGCCGAGAAACGGCACAAACCGAACGCCGCGCGCCGCACACGTCTCCCGCAGCGCCGGTGTGTCGATCCACGTTCCGTCGGCGCGCATTGCCGCGAACAGCGCCAGCCAGACTTCGCCCGACTTCGCACCGTACTTGAGCTTCTGGACCTGACCGAACGCTTCGCCGTAGAACGTCACGTTCGGCGTATCCGCGAGAAGGCCCAAGAGGGCGGCGCCCTCGCTGCGAACAGCGCGCCAGTACACGCTGTTGGAATGTTCCTCCCACCACTCCGTGCGGCTTCCGACGAACAGGACGCCATCGTTCATTACGACGCGTACGTTGGCGCCGTGAATCTTCTCCGTCACGACGAGCCGTTCGCCCGGCAGGAACACGTCCGCATAGCGCTGGTAGGTCTCAATGTCGAACTTGTGCGTCAGCAGGGACGGACCGGCAATCGCCCGATCGGCGCCCGATGTCGCGGACTCCGGCGGTTCGTACCGCTCAATATCGAGGGCGGCGCTGACGTCGTCGCCGACGCCAAAGCGCGCATCGAGCTCCTCTGGAATTGGTATCATCAACCCCTGCGAAATCTCGCCGCGAAGCTGCGCGACCTTGATCCGCATCCGCGGCTTCGAGGTCCGGTTCGCCAGGAACGCGAACGCCGGGCGACTCACATCCACCGTGAAATCCGGCGGTATGTAGATCGCCGGATCGCCCGGCTCGAATTCATCCCTGCCGACAACGACCTGCCATCCCCCGACCTTCGTCAGGACGAGACGATCGGCGTTGGGATGCGGCGTCATTTCGCCGATTCGAATAATCGGAATACTGTGATCACTCACATTTTCTCTCCATATTGGCCCATTTACTGAAACTTCCGGCGGAAGATTCTACAGAGAGATGGAGTTTTGTCACGCGCTGTGCGACGCGGCTTCGGGTGGTCCACCTTCTTCGAGGGTGGATTCACGATGATTGGCGAGCGGGAAACGCCTGACCTGTGCCTTGTGGCCGACCCTTTCCAGGCGTGTCGGCGCGACGATATGAAGGCCGATCGATCGACTGAGCTTGCCCGACGCAACCGCGCCTTCGCATCGTCGCGCCCCCACCGCTGAAGCGATGGGCCACCCGGTCGAGTCGTCGCGGCGGGACGCCGCGGCGCTGATTCCGCGCAACGACGACTTACAGACGAACGCGCCGCCGGACCGTCCTACTTCACGCCGATCTGCACAAACGCCTGCACCTTGTGCGCCTTCGCGTCGTCCGCGACATCGCTGTGGCAGTCCAGCTTCGCGCCCTTGTGCGCCAGCATCCGAATCTGCTCCTGCGTCAGATTCTCCGGATCGACGTCCAGGCCCTCCGCCGCGGCTCGCGTCGCCAGGAGCACGCGCTGCTCCTGCGAAAGACCCGGGCTCTTCGCGCTCTTCGCGCCCGGAACGAACCCGTCGGCCTTGCCGCTGGCCCACTCCGTGATCTCCTTGCTGATCCGCATGCTGCACCAGTCGTGACCGCACATGGCGCAGAAGTCCGTATCCACGTCGAGGTCCTCGTCGTGCAGCGCGCGGGCCGTCTCACCGTCGAACGCAATTTCGAACTGCTTCGGCCAGTTCAGCGCCGCGCGGGCTCGACTCATGTCGTTGTCCCACTGGATCGCGCCCGGAATGTTCCGCGCCACGTCGCCCGCGTGGGCCGCGATCTTGTAGGCGATGCAGCCCTCCTTCACGTCCTGCGCCTTCGGCAGACCCACATGCTCCTTCGGTGTCACATAACAGAGCATTGCGGCGCCCGCCCGCGCCGCCTCTGTCGCGCCGATGCAGCTCGTGATGTGGTCGTATCCCGGGAACACGTCCGTCACCAATGGTCCAAGCACATAGAACGGCGCGTCGTCGCAGATGCGCTGCTGCACCTGCATGTTCCAGGCGATCTCGTGCATCGGCACGTGCCCGGGGCCCTCAACCATCACCTGCACGCCCGCCTCGCGCGCCCGCTGCGTCAGTTCACCCAGGACTTCCAGCTCCGCGATCTGCGCCGCGTCGCCCGCGTCCTGAAGGCATCCGGGCCGCACGCCGTCGCCCAGCGAATAGGTCACGTCATACTGCCGCATGATCGCGCTGATGTCGTCAAACAGCTCGTACATCGGGTTCTGCCTGTTGTGCGTCAGCATCCACTTCGCCAATAGCGAACCGCCGCGACTGACAAGCCCCGTGATGCGCTTCTTGATGAGATGCAGATTCTCCTTCAGCACACCGGCGTGAATCGTGAAGTAGTCCACGCCCTGCTGCGCCTGGTGCTCGACGATCTTCAGAATCGTGTCGTAGTCCAGGTCTTCGATCTTTCGACCGATGATCATGCTGTAAATGGGGACTGTGCCGATGGGGATCGTGCTGTTGTCGATGATCGCCTGTCGACACTCGTCGAGATTCCCGCCCGTGCTCAGATCCATCAGCGTGTCGGCGCCATACTTCTGCGCCCATTTGAGCTTCTCGACCTCTTCGTGCGTCCCGCTTGTCACGGGGCTGGCGCCGATGTTCGCGTTGATCTTCGTGCTGACCATGCGACCGATGCCCATCGGATCGAGCCGCTTGGGCGACGCCTCGCCGCGACAATAGCTTTCGTCACCGAGCTCGACCATCCGCTGCGATACCGTCTGATTCACCCACAACGCCGCGTCCGGTCGATGGCCGGGATGGCCCGCCGAGTCGCGAGTCGTGAGTTGTGAGTCTTGAGTACTGAGTCGTGAGTTGACAGCGACATTTGAAATCTCAGATTTGAGATTTGAAATCTCCTCCTCGCGTCGTCGAATCCACTCGGCGCTCGGCGCCCCGCCCTTCGATCCGGCCAGGTGCCGGATGTTGGCGGGGATGACCAGCCGGCCGCGCGCGACTTCATCACGAATGAACGACGGTGTCACGTTCTCACGTTCGGCGACGCGAACCATCTCGGGGGTAATCACGCCATTGCGGGCGGCTTCCAGTTGTGTCATCTGCATTGCTCCAACGTAGGGTCCGCTGTGCGGACCAGTCTTTTCAATTTTGCCGCGTCAGCCTTGCGAATTCTCTTCGTAGCGTCCGCTGTGCGAACCAGTCATGACTCACGGTATCCTGCGCCCGCCCCACGGCGTTTACCTGGAGAGGTACGACTTCTTCTTCTCGCTGGTCGCCTCGACAACAGGCGTGCGCCGCCAACGTTGTCGCTGCGAGTGAAACCCGCGTTCCGCACTCCGATCGATCTTCAGCGTCTGCACGGATCGCTGGAGACCGCTGCGCGTCGTGAACAACAGGTCGAGCGACACCTCTGTCGCGTCCGGCGCGGGCGGATCCAGTTCAAGTTCAAAAAACTCGCCCTTCATCCAGAAAATCTGGGCGCTTTGCAGCCGGAGCTCCTTCCCCGTGTCGTCCTGGCAACTGACGAGCTTCACGCCGTAATCGGTATAGGCGTAGAGCGGCAGGCTCCCCTGGATGGACATCGCGTCATCAAGGACCTGCGCCCTTTCGATCCGATGGCTCGCCATCTCGCGACCATCATGGAACTGTGGACCGCAGCCGGCGCCTGACAGGAAAATGAAAAACAGCGCCGCACAGCGCCGCCCCTTCGACGAGACAGAAATCTCCGGATATTCACTTCGATAATGGCTGGGCATGAATCGCCTCGCTAAAGGGTCGACGCCTCGTCACGCGAAAAACTCGTCAACGTGATTCCGTATATACGCGGCGATCGGTCCATGGAATGTCTCGTTCTCCTCCAGCAAGCCGTTCAACCGCCGATTCGAATCACGCCATGGGGAAAGGTCATTCAGGATCGTGATATCGTCGTCATCCTCGTAGTCCGGATTCGACATGGCCAAGGGTCGCGCCATCCGGGACATCGCCTCGCGGCAGTCGTCCGACGAACGAGGCGGCCGTCCGCCGTCAAAACCCGCTGCGGCCGCAGAATAGACTTCCCCCAGCGCCGTCAGTCCCATGGTTTTCGTCGCCTCACGCAGATCGTCATCGAACACGCCGGCCGAATTCCAGAAATACTGCGCCAGCCCACCGTTCACGCATTCCCGCTCGAGCCAGACGAGCGCATAGACCCATCGCTGCCCGCGCGAAACACCGGTCCACTCGGAGGGCAATTCGCCCGTGGCGTAATCCGCCGAGGGCAGGTTCCAAATGGGCTCAATGACCGCCTCCGCCAGCACGTTGTCGTCTTCCTCAAGCGCGCTTTGATCTGCGAGTCGATAGTCCATCATCAACAAACCTCCCGTCCGCAATTGCCCGGAGGCGTCGTCGATCGCGCAACCAGACGCCGACACCGACGGCCCTGCGTGCTGAACCCGTAGTGCGCGAGAATCGCCAAACTGGGATAGAGAAACTGAAACGACATGACTCGCCTCCCTACGCAGCCGACGCCTCGCCCCGCGAAGCGCCCGTCGCTGATCAGGTTCAAAGGGTCCCGGCGGCCGATCGCGCCGCCAAGTCTCATGCCCGCCGCGGCGGGCCACCCCTGCTGGATGCAAGGAATCATATCGCCGGCCGGCAACCGCCGCCAACCGACGTTTCCGGCGATCTCAATCGCCCCGGCGCCCTGTTGCGCCGCCTCCCCGGGATCAACGCAGCGGATCGGATGTCACCCAACGCCCTTCGGCGCTCTTCGGATCGACTTCGTAGATCGAAAGGCCGGCCGCGCCGGACCTGCGGACCGTCAGTACCAGACGATCCCCGCGGCGAAAGTGCTCGGACAGGCGCGCGTCGCGTGGACAGAGCTCCTTCATTTCGAACGTCGCCATGTCAAACGCATACATCGACTCTCGGTCCTTCAGGTCGATGTGACCGTCCTGATTGGTATCCTCACAGACGGCCGTGAGGATCAGTTGGTTGTCAAACAGGACGTTCGAATGTGTTGGCGGAGATCCGCTGTAGTAATACTCGCCGCGCGTTTTCCTGTCAGAGTGATCCCGGTACAGCAACCACGCGTCGATCCAGACCATCTTGTCAAACAGACGCTTCGACTTTCCGCTTGTCAGGTCCACAACAATGATGTCGGCCGCGTCGCGCCGCCCCGCGGAACTTGAGAACGACCCCAAACTCACGCCCGAGCCGAAGCCGACCTCGTCCATATCGCGTTCAGGACCGATCGGCATGACGAGATACCGATCGTCGACCATCGACGCGTTCCAATCCTGCATCTGAACCCTGGCGTCAGTCCGCTCGCTCGCGCGATTCGACACGCCGCCATCCGCCACGCAACCGGCGACAAGCGCCAGGACCGCAAGGCGCCCCAACAAATACCATCGCTGATGATACGATGACTCTCCGGCAAACGACTTCACGACAGGCCTCCACTCATACGCCACGCCCCGCCGGCGCGCAGTCGATCGCACGCTCCGACACGTGGGCGTTCCAAATCAAATCACTCAGAGGCGCTTCGGCTCACGGACCGTCCGTTCGTTCTGCACATCGCCCGTGTTGAGCGTCCCCGCCGGCTCGAACAACATGACGTGAACTTCCTCATCCGCCACCGGACAGTGCTCCAGCCCCCGCGGGATGATGACGAACTCCCCCTGGTTCACGACCAGTTCCCGATCGCGCAACAGCATCCGCAGCGAGCCCCGGACGACGAGAAACATCTCGTCCTCGCGTTCGTGCGAATGCCAGACGAACTCGCCGTTCAGCTTGACGAGCTTGATCTCGCAGTCGTTGACCTGGCCGACGATTCCCGGCGACCAGTATTCACTGATGTTCGCCAGCTTGCCGCTGAGATTGATGACTTCAGGCATACGCGGCGTTTTACCGCGCTAGGCGCCCGACGGGAAGAATTCACGCTGGGAATCAGAATTCTCCAGCCCGGAACGCTGGCGGACGGGAATCATCAGACCGCACTCCGGACACGTCCCCGATCGATTGCCGGTCAGATCGTAGGCGCACTTTCTGCAGTAGCGATCCGGCAGGCGCCGCAACGCATGCGCGAGCAGCCACACGGGCGCAGCGAACAAAAGGGCCGGAATCCACATGGGCTGTTCCATGTAATAGACGCCGAAACCACCCTGTCCGGCTTCAACGTGCCAAACCCTTGGCGTCCAGCGAGGATTGCTGCGCGTCGAGACAGCGACCGCCGCGTCCGGACGGCAGTGGCTGCAGCGCGTGTCATATCGAACAATTTCCCCATGCCCGAAATACGTTGTGAAGCCGGACCATGGGAAATTCCGAACCGCGATTTCATGCATCGGAAGAAGCAACCAGCCTCCCATGACAACACCCCAGCAAACGCCCGTCACACGCAGCGCCCGGGCGACATTTCGCCGACGACGCGGCGCATCGCGCGCCGCCAGCGCCACAAAGGCGACAAGCCAGACCAGGCTGGCGCAAAACAACGTCGGAAAGTCGATGGCAAAGTCCGTCAGGGGACTACCGTCGTAGCCCCACGACATGGCGCCGTGATTGATCGCAAGGTAGCCGTAGCAGAAGAACGTCGTGTACTCGGCGTTCTGATAGGGATACCGCCAGCTGTAGATACACGCCGCCAGTGAGGACACACCCACGAGCAGTGAGAACGCCAGCCCTGTCAGCGCCCATCGCCGGTCCTCGCGAACGAATTTCGACGCAACGACACCGCAAACAGGTCGCGTGGATCGAATGAAGACCTCGTACCCCCGGCGGGCGAGCGCCACCGCCCGGACCATTCTGGGATCGCGAGAACAACGCCGATACGCGGCCCGGCCTCGCAACGTCAATCGGAGTAATGGCGATGAACGATTCAGTATCTCGACGATCCGAGGTGGAATGCCCATCGAGGCTGCCCTCCCGTTCAATACAGAACGAGGCCGCCGGGCTGGGCCTGACAATGACGACCGCCGCGGGGCCACACTCGTTGAGTCGTGCCCAGGGCGGGCGCGCAACGCGCCGAATGAAAAGGAACGTCAGCTGAGTGCGATCTCGATCCCCTCCGGCCCCGCATTCACAACAATCGTTTCCCCATGCTCGACCCGCTGGCCGGCGGAGTCGTGAATATGCCCGCAAACGACCAGTCGTGGACTCGTCCGCTCGATCGCCGCCAGTACCGCCGAGCTGCCGACGCTCCGACCGCTCGACGTGACATCGAGAATCCCCTTCGGTGGCGAATGGCTGACGAGCACGCTCCCCGGCTTCAGATCCGCGAGCAACCGCTCCGCCTCGTCTTCGGAAAAATCGAAGCTCCAGTCGCCGAAAGGTGTCACCGGGATACCGCCGCCGACGCCGTAGAACTCGACGCCGTCGATGCGCGTTCCCTCGCCATGCAGCACAACGACGCTCGGCCAGTTCGCGCACGCGGCGCGGAGATCGTCGAGCGTCTCATTGTTCCCCGGGACCACAATCGTCGGTCTGTCGATCCCCGACAACAGATCGATCGTCGGCCGCAGACCGTGATGAACGCTTGCGAAATCCCCCGCGCCGACGACGACGTCAACGTCGCGCGACGCCTCCACGAACCGGCGCCCGCGCGCCTTGTCGCAATGCAGGTCACTGAACAGGAGAAGGCGCATGCCCATGCCGACGGCCCCGCGATAGTCGTTCGATCACTCCCGGCCCATCCGCTCACGACGCGCCGCGCCCACATGTCGCCTGATTCTGTCCTTCCGAACCGCCGCCGCTCAGCTCACGCTGAGCAGTTCATCGACGCGCTTCGGATTGAAGTAGTCAACCGCCTCATTCTCGTAGCGGCCGACGTAGTTCGGCATCGAGTGCGGATGCCGATCGAAGACGACGGCGTCGTATTGCTCGGCCCGCTCGCGCGAGAACACGCCCAGGGGGCCCCGCACGTTGATCGCGACGGCGCCGGGCTGATCCACGTACACGCCGGCCATCGACAGCCCGTCGATCTGCGCGTGCCAGTCCAGGTTGTCCCGCCCCTCGTCGATCGCGCGCTGCACGAGATCCGCGAGGAAGCGATACCCCGTCCGCGACGCCCGGATGACAAGCTGCATCTTGTCCTCCGAATTCACGTAGCGAGCCCGCTCGATCACGCGGATCTTTGCATCGCTTACATTGGAGGGCGGCGGCATCAGCAGCACGATCATGCCGTGCTCCAGGCCATACAGTTCGTTCATCGCCACGGGCGCTGACGACTCCACCATTCCCGCCAGCGTGTCGCGGAAATGCGCGTAGCCTTCGACATCACCCACGACCCACACATCCGTCATCAGTCGATAAATCTCAGGTTGATCCCACTCAGTCGTCAGTCGAATGAATTGAAGATGCATTGTTTTGGTCCTATTTCCGTCGCGTAAACACAATGATGCTCATCTGTAATGAAATATCGGCCAAACGTCTCAACATGTTCAAGGCCTGCGCCCGATGATGCGTGCCGTGCTGCGCGATCTGCAGCATCGTTTCACCCCGCCGGAACGTCAGGAACATTCCCGGCGCCGGCTCCGCCACGACTTCGTCCAGCAGCGCCGCGTCATCAAATCCCCGGAAGCTCTCCTCGCGCCGCTGGCGCACGAGCCGCCACGCCTCGACAAGATCCGCCATCCGGATCGACGCGTCCATGTCCTGCCAGTGCGGCTTCTCGTCACCCGCCCAGTGATCGCCCCAGAACCGCTCCGCCGACTCGACGTGCAGCAGTGTCTTGCGGAGCGTGCCCATGCCCATCTCGAATTCCCGGTCCAGTTGCTCGTCACTCAATTGCTTCGCCGCGTCCAGCAGCAGATCGTTCGCCCAGTCGTTGTAGGCGAACAGGTCGCGCATTCCCGAAAGACTCAGCGACCGCGGCCGGGCGGCCGCTTCGCCCACCTCAATGTCGGCCCCTCTCAGGAAGTCGATCGTCTCGGCTGTGGGCGGCGCGACTGTCGGATGGGCAAGGCGAAAGAAAAGGTAGTCGCTGTTTCTGAAGGGTTCGCCGATGTGCCGCGTCATGTTGGCGGCCTGGGCGCGATGATGGGCCCCGTGATCGCAGACGTGCGTGAGAATGTCGCCCAATCGCGTCTCAAACGGATCGCCGGCCATGTTTGTGTAGGCGATGGCCTTCGCCAGGTCCGCGTCGCCCAGCGATTGCAGCCATGACTCCCGGGCCGCATTCAGCGATTCCCACGCCGACTTCAGATCCCCGACGTCCTCGAGCTCCTCCCGCGAACGCGATTCGGAATACCCCGTCCCGCCGATGCGCTCGTACCAGATCCGCTCCGCCCCGTAGATATGCCGGACGACCTCGCGAAGCGTGCCCGGTCCGATGTCGAATCCTCGATCCAGATCCTCGTCGTCCAGGACTTCGGCGACCTCGAACAGCTTGCCGTTCGCCCAGGCGGAATAGTCAAACAGTTCGAGAATGTGAGAAATGAGCATGTCGCACGGATCCGTCGTGGCGTTACCCGACGAGATCGCCCTTGCGCGACACTTGGGCCTGACCCCGCCGGCCTCAACATTCTAACCGCAACCGCGCACGGAAAGAACCGCGGACCGTCCGCCGTCCGCGTCTGTGTCTTAAATCTCCTGTACGATGACGTAAACCATGCTGTGATCGACGTCAAAAAAGACGTTGAGATACGATCGCGGCCTTCCGAAAGACCAGGTCCGGAGCCTCGCCGTGTCGTCGCTGTTCGCAAACCAGCGAGGAACCGGGTTGATTCCCGTCGCCGATGCGTGCACGCTTGAGATTTTCGTTGCGACAGGCGTCACATCCTTCAGACTCCATGCGTCACGCAGTCGGTCCCACGACGCCTCGGTCACACGGAACTGCAGGCCGATCGTCGCGTCCTGCCACTCGGCCATCGAAATGAAACTCCGCAACTCGCAGACGCCGTCGTCCGGCGCATACCCCGTCACCGACTCGAACACCTTCGACGCCGACGGCTCCTTGCATTGCCAGTAGTTGACCATCGTCATGCCGACCAGGATGACTATGAGAATCCTGACAATGACCCCCTCGCGCCGAGTCGAAGGCGACACCACCAGGATCGACAGTCCGATGAAACAGGCGATCGCGCTGGCGGCCACGCAGACGACACCGTAGCTGAACGCC
Organism: Phycisphaerae bacterium; assembly: GCA_035399845.1. Taxonomy (GTDB): domain Bacteria; phylum Planctomycetota; class Phycisphaerae; order UBA1845; family UTPLA1; genus ECT2AJA-110-A. The sequence goes on from DAOPJV010000014.1 coordinate 22,444, forward strand.
CGCAGGGGTCCCTCCCATCCGTACGAAGCGGCGACGCCGACGAAAAATCCGACCCCGCATACGCAGGCCGCGCCAATACCGTAAATCAGGAGAACACCCCACAGCGGCAGTTCCACGCGCTGGGCGTACAGGTCTTCCATGGTTGGTTCTCGAGACATTCGCATGGCCCTCGGCTGCAATGGCTCAGTTCGAGTCCTTCCCCATCGATGCGAGCAGTTCGCCCACCTCCCGATCGCTGGGTGGCGCCACGTCGCTCGACCAGACACGCAGCGCCATCTCGACCTCTCGGCTCGTCGCCTGGGTCCCGCAATAGCCGAGTGGCCCCGACGCGAGAATCGACCAGGAATGCCAGTTGGCCTGGCTGACGATCAGCAGACTCTCGGCCCGATCGAATTTCAGAAAGGGCAGCTCGAATTTCGTGTCCCGCAGATCGGCAAGCAGTCCTCTCGAAACGAGTGACCATTTTGCCGACTTGTACGATGACAGCGGAGAACCAAACAGCCTGACGTAAAGCAGATAACTGAAGAACAGGAAGAACAGATCGGGCTGACCCGTTTCATAGAACTCAACGGCGCGGCGGATCCAGAAAACGAGAATGATCGCCAGTGACAGATACCCCCCGCGCATCCGAATATTGCGTCTTATCCGCCGCAGCGGCATCGTGTCGGCCCTGGTGAATTCAAACGCGTCATCCAGATTGTCAGGCCGCGTCGCCTCCGCAAGCTCAAGGAAACTGGGATCGACCTCGTCCAGCGGGCGCGGTTCGAACGACCACTGCGTCGGATGGACCGGCCAGAAATTCTTCGGTCTCGCCATCCGGATGACGGCGTTCGAATCGCCTCGCGCCGTCAGGTGAATCACGAGCTCGATCATCCCCGACGGTCCCGATAACCAGGGCCGCCGCTCCCACATGCGCGTGACGAGATGAACCAGGTCGGCGTCATGCTCGTCCTCGAATATCCGCCGCGCGATCCGCCGGGCGCGCCACCGCTGGATCCAGGGGACCACGCCGAGCAGCAGACTGACAACAACCAACAATGCGATGGTATACGCGAACACGCCCAGCTGCGTGCCGGGAACGTACGTCATCACGAACGGCGTCACGACCAGGACCAGACCAACCACGACGACCAGAAAGAGAACGTAACTGAGAATGTACCCCAGGGGTCCCTGCACCCGCGTCGGCAGGTCGATGATCAGCGGAGGCCCGGCCACGGCGGGCGCCCGACGCCCGAGTCCCGCCGGCATGGCGACGAAGTTCGATACCGGTCGAGCCACGCGCGCCGTCTCACCCGCCTCATCCGGCGCGGACGACGCCATTGGTGGGACGGACGACGGGATGGTTTCCGATTCATCAGACGATTGCGCCGGCGCAGCCGGCGTCGATGATGGCGCCTGGGGCGCGGGCGACAACCGCGCGAACGGCTCGAAGGATCGCGGCAGCGCATCCAGATCGGCGCCGAGGCTCGCCAGCAGGGAAGGTTCCTCCGCCGGCATAGGCGCGGACTGCGCGGGTTGTTCGACAGGTTCTTTCCGCTCCACGGCCAAGGCGCCTCCCCGCGAGATCTTACAACGCGGCGCCCCCCCGGCCAATCTTCAACGCGGATGAAGCGTCAGACGTGTCCGGCCATCGCGGGTTCGGCGTCCAGGCCGTAGTGCTTCATCTTCTTGTAGAGCGTGGTTCGATTGATATCGAGCGCGTCGGCCGTCGCCTGGCGATTCCAGTTGTGCGCCCGCAGCGCCGCCTCGATGATTCGCTTCTCGGGCTCTTCCAGCGCTTCCCGCAGCGGCCGGACCTGCGACGGAATCATGATCACATTCGTCTGGTCCGTGCTCGTCGTCGCCATAATCTGCGGCGTGTCCTCGAGGATGTGCGCCGGCAGCTGCGTGGGCGTGATGAATCGCTCGCGACACAGCACGACCGCCCGCTCGACGGCGTTCTCCAGCTCTCGCACGTTGCCCGGCCAGGAGTACCGCTGCATCGCGTTGATCGCATCCGGCGAGAAGTCGTGGATGTCGCGGCCGATTTCGTCGCAGTGCTTCCTGAGGAAGTGCCGCGCGAGCATCGGGATATCGCCCAGCCGCTCCACGAGCGACGGCATCGCGATCGTCACGACATTGATTCGATAGTAAAGGTCCTGACGGAATCGCCCGGCCGCGACCTCCTCCGCCAGATCGACGTTCGACGCGACGATCACGCGGACATCCGCCTTGAGCGTCTTGTTGGATCCGACGGGCTCGAAGCACTTGTCCTGCAACACGCGCAGCAGCTTCACCTGAAACGCCGCCGACGCCGAGTTGATTTCGTCCAGGAAGATCGTGCCGCCCTCGGCCGCACGGAACTTGCCTTCCTTGTCGCCCGTCGCCCCCGTAAAGCTCCCCTTCACGTGGCCGAACAGCTCGCTCTCAAGCAGACCTTCGGGGATCGCGCCACACGACACTTCCACGAACGGTCCTTCCCGCCGATCCGAACGATGATGCAGCGCGTGCGCGATCAGCGTCTTGCCCGTGCCGGACTCGCCTGTGATCAGGACCGTCGTCTTCGTATCCGAGACAGTCTCGACGAGATCGAAGATCTTCAGCATGCGATAGTCGTGACCCACGACGTTGTCGAGCCCGTAGCGCAGGTCCAGCTGCTGGCGCAACGAGTGATTCTCGCGGATCAGTGACTGCTGCTGCAGCGCCCGCTGAATCACGAGGCGAAGCTCGTCGTCGATGATCGGCTTCGTCAGGTAGTCGTACGCGCCCATCTTGATCGCTTCGACGGCCGACTCGATCGTGCCGTAACCCGTGATGACGATCGGCACGACGGCCGGATAGCGATCGCGGATGATGTTGAGCAGTTCGAAGCCGTCGGCCTCCGGCATGTTCACGTCCGTAATGACGATCGCGACGCGATCACGTTCGATCGCCTCCACGGCCGCCCCGACGGAGTTGGCGCCGATGACGTCGTAGCCTTCGATCTCGAGAAGCTCCGACAGCGAATCGACAATGATCCGATCGTCGTCGACGATCAGCACCTTCTGTTTCGACTGAACATTCGCCTTGTTGTCTGTATTCGTTCCGGCCATATCGTCTCACTCCCCCGCGCCATCGTCCCCATCAGCGCATTGCGCCGGGACGGGCGAACTGATTACTTTCCCTGCTCGCGATCGATTCGCGGAAGTCGCACGCTGAATCGGGCGCCGCCTTCCTCCCGGTTCTCCGCCGAGATCGTTCCGCCGAGCGATTCGATGATCTCGCGGCAGACCGCCAGACCGAGCCCCGTCCCCTTGCCCTGTGATTTCGTCGTGTAGAAGGCCTCGAAGATCCGTTCCGGATCCGGCACGCCCGGTCCCGAGTCGTCAAACGCCACGACGTGTTCGGCGTCGCCCGTCCGGACCGTCATCCGCAGCGAGCCGCCATCTTCCATCGCGTCGATCGCGTTTTTGATCAGATTGCAGAAGACCTGGAACAACCCCGTCCCGCGATTGACTGGGGCGTCATCCCCCGCCGACTCCCGCGTCAGTGTCACGCGCCGCTCCGCCGCGCGATCGCGCATCGCCTCGACGGCGTCCGACACGATCCCGTTCAGCGTCGCTTCGCGATCGACGTCCGTGTGGCTCCGCGAGAACTCAAGCAGGTCGCGAACGATCCCCGACATGCGAAGCGAACCCTCGCGAATGCGATCGAGGTACTCGTTGACCTTCTCGCGACCGCCCGTTTCCAGCCGCCGACTCGCCAGATTGGAATAACGCAGAATGCCATCCAGCGGATTGTTCAGTTCGTGCGCCACGCGCGCGGCGACTTTGCCGATCGCCGCCATGCGCTCCGAGATTGCCAGCCGGCGCTGCATCGAGATGCGCGCCGTCACGTCGTCAATCACGATGACGCCCGCCGCGTCCGATGTGCTCGCGTCGTTCAGGGGCCGAACGCAGACGTCGTAATAACGATCCGCCTCAGAGCGTTCGCCGCCCGCCATCGCCTCGAACCGGCGTGTCATCCGGCGACGCCAGACATCCCGCAGTTCGCCCGCCCAGTCCACCACGGGGCCATCGGCGCACAGACGTCCCAGGAACACAGGCGCATCGTGCTCCGAACCGACGAGCGATCGCGCAACGACATTCGCGTTGCGGATGCGCAACTTCGTGTCGAAGACGATCAGACCGATCGGCAACGCGTCGAGCACGGCGTCCGTCAGCGCAGGTGTTTCATGCGCCGCGGCTCCGCTGGTATCCCTGGAATGCGCAACCCCCATTCGAGTTCCCCGCCTGCGTGTCGCCCCAGTCACATTCGCGTTGCCCGACGGCGACGCTCCGTTGACCTGGAACAACACTCACAGTTCATCGGCCACACACGAGGCGGATTGAGGGATGTTGGCGGATTCTGCCGATTCCCGGGCGCAACGCCCGATATCAGCGGGGTTTGCGAAACGCGCGCGCACGGAATGACGAAACGCGCGGCCCATCACCCGGCGCGCCCGTCGCGTCCCTTGCCACACCCGCCGGCGCATTGCGAGGGTATGAACCTTCAGCTAGCATCGGCCCATAATCGATCGGTCCGTCGAGCGGTCTCCGAATGCGAAAAGACGGTTCGCACGCCGCGCGCGACGCCGACGATACGGGACCTCACTTCGGAGCTTTAGCACCATGATTGTCGGCGTCGTCAAAGAGATTAAGGCACACGAATATCGCGTTGGTATGATTCCGTCGGGCGCCGCGTCGCTGACGCAGGCCAGGCATCAGGTGCTTGTCGAAACGGGCGCGGGTGTCGGCTCCGGTTTCAGCGATGAAGACTACACGAACGCTGGCGCGACGATCGCGCCGACGGCCGCCGATGTCTTTGCCAGAGCCGACATGATCGTCAAGGTCAAGGAGCCGCAGCCCGCAGAGTGCAGGATGCTCCGCAAGGACCAGGTCTGTTTCACTTACTTCCACTTCGCCGCCGATCGCGAACTCACGGAAGGTGTCGTCAACAGCGGCTGCGTCGCCATTACCTATGAGACCGTCCGCGATAAGTCGGGCCGCCTCCCCCTGCTCACGCCGATGAGCGAAGTCGCCGGCAAGATGAGCGTCCAGGAAGGCGCCAAGTACCTCGAGAAGCCGATGATGGGCCGCGGCATTCTGCTCGGCGGCGTCCCCGGCGTTGAACCGGCGACTGTCCTCGTGCTCGGCGGCGGCGTTGTCGGCCTCAACGCGGCCAAGGTCGCGGCGGGACTCGGCGCCCGCGTCATCCTGATGGACGTCAATCTCGATCGCCTGCGCTACCTGTCGGATGTCATGCCGGCCAACGTGCAGACGATGTTCAGCGACCCGCAGCTCATCGAGCACCACCTGGTCGAGGCCGATCTCGTCATCGGCGCCGTCCTGATCCCCGGCGCCCGCTGCCCCGTCCTCGTCCGCAAGGACCAGCTGAAAATCATGAAGCCGGGATCCGTCATCGTGGACGTCGGCGTGGACCAGGGCGGCTGCTGCGAAACGATCCGCCCCACAACACACGACAATCCGACCTACATCGTGGACGAGGTCGTTCACTACGGCGTGGCCAATATGCCCGGCGCCGTTGGCAGAACGAGCACCTTCGCCCTCACGAATGCGACGCTCCCCTATGTCCAGCGACTCGCCAATATGGGGTACGTCGAAGCCTGCCAGGCGGATCCGGGGCTGAAGGCCGGCATCGACGTCCATAAAGGCGCGCTTACAAATCGTGACGTTGCCGAAACCTTCGGAATGGAATATCAATCCCTGTCGTTGTAGGTTGCGCCACGGGCCGCGAACGGGCGAAAAGACGCCATGATTCCGCAGGGCCGCATACAGCGCCGACGTCCGGCGCGACCTTGACGATCGCGTCGCGCGTGAGATTCGCGCCGCCGGACCGGTCAACACTGAGGGGCGAACGCCGGCTCTCCGGAGGAGTTGGCGTGGACGTGGCGCCGCAAATCCGCCGACGTTAGCGCATGGGTGTCTCCGCTTTCCAAATCGCGCCTGCGGCGAATCGGGTCAGCGAAGCGACGCCGCCCCGAAGGCAGGGTACGTCATGAAGAAAATCATCATTATCTCCATCATCGCCGTCGTCTTCATCGGTGGCGCCATCGTCCTCGCGACGGTAGGTCTCCCGCAACTCGGACTGAACTTCCTCGACGGCGAAAAAGGGACCGTCACGCGGGGCGACATGCAGGTGCCGATCACGGCCGTCGGCACTGTCGAATCCCGCAAGCTGATCGAAATCAAATTCAAGGCGAGCGGCGTCCTGACGAAGATCCACACCGTCGAGGGCGCGATGGTCAATGAAGGCGATATCCTCGCCGAACTCGATCCGATCGACGAGCAGCGAAACGTCGAAGCGCGGGAAGCCGCCCTCGCCCGCGTGACAAGCCTCGTGGAGAAGGCGAAGATCACGCTGGAGGACCTGAAGGTCCAGCTGCCGCTGAAGACGGCGGACGCCGAACAGCGCGTCGCCGACGCCGCAGCCAATCTCGCCAGCGCCGAATTCCAGTTCAAAAAGATCGAGAAGCTCTACGGAAATGGTACCGGCGCGTCCGCCTCGGAGCAGGAATTCATCACGACACAATCCGCCTACCAGCGGGCGCTCGCCGCCAGGAACATCGCCGAACTCGCCCTGAACGTCGCTCGCCAGAACGAAACGGTTCTGATCAAGCAGGCCGAGCAGGATGTCGCCCAGGCCAGCGCCAATGTCCGCGAGGCCAGGGCCTCGCTCGACGACGCCAAGCAGCGCCTCAGCGAAACGACCATCTTTGCCCCGAGCAACGCCATGGTCTACAGCATCCTTCGAAAGGAAGGCGAGATGATTCAGTCCGGCACGATGACCCTCGGCGGCGGCACGCCCATCATGTACCTCGCCGACGTCAGTTCCATGTTCGTCATGGCGCAGGTGGACGAGGCCGACATCGGCGCCATCCGCGACATTGCCCCGGAATACGCCCGCCCGGGTGAAACGCGCCGCCTCACTGAAGACGAATACCGCCGGCGCGGCATGCACATCATCGAGGAACACGGCGACAGGGAGACGGACAAGCCGGAATCAAAGGACTCGAAAGAAACGCTCGTCGATCACACGGGCGCCAATGACGGTGAAGGCGAGGCCCCCGCCGCCGTCCGAGCCGAACTGGAAGGCCGCCCCGTCAAGATCACTGTCGAAGCCTATCGCAACGAGGAATTCAACGGCGTTATCGAACGCATCCTTCCCGATCCGATCCAGTCCGGTGGCTCCGTCGCCTTCCGCGTTCGAATCCGCATCTTCGGCAAGGATGTCCAGAAACTCCTGGGTCTCCAGGCGGACCTTTCCTTCGAAACCAAGACGCAGAAGGATGTCCTGCTCGTGCAGAATGAAGCGCTGCGCAGCGAAGGCACGGAATGCTACGTCTGGATCCCCCACAAGGAGCCGGGCGAGCAGCGCGACGGCAGCAAGAAAGTCTGGGTCGAGATTGGTGAAACCGACGGCGTGAATACCGTCATCGTCAAGGGCCTGAAGGAGAAGGACGAAGTCTGGATCAAGACGCCCGTCCTGACGCAGGCGGAACAGAAGAATAAGGAAGGTTAGGACGACAACCGGATCGCCCCGGGACGATCCGGTCAATCCCATGTCGCTGATTGAAATCAACAAGCTGATGAAGCACTACCCGATGGGCGACACGATGGTCCGCGCCCTCGACGGTGTGGATCTGTCGATCCGCGGCGGTGAATTCGTCAGCATCACGGGCCATTCCGGCAGCGGCAAGAGCACACTGATGCACCTGCTCGGCTGCCTCGATCGGCCCACGGCCGGCCGCTATATGCTGGACGGCCAGCTCGTCAGCCATCTCTCCGATCGCGCCCTGGCCCAGGTCCGCAACAGCAAGATCGGCTTCGTCTTCCAGACCTTCAATCTGATCCAGCGAACGTCGGCCATGGACAACGTTGCCGTACCGCTCTTTTACGGCCGTCAGGCCAACGTGCGCGAGCGATCGAAGAAGGCCCTCGAGCGCGTCGGGCTCGACCATCGCGCGACGCACAAACCCAGCGAACTCTCGGGCGGCGAGCGACAGCGCGTCGCCATTGCGCGCGCCATCGTCAACGAACCGAAGATCATTCTCGCCGACGAACCGACGGGCAACCTCGACACGCGGACGGGCAGGCAGATCATGGAGATTTTCCACGAACTGCATCGCGCGGGCGTGACAGTCATTCTCGTGACGCATGAAATGGACGTCGCCGTGCAGGCGGAGCGGGTCATTCGCATGCGCGACGGCAATATCATCGACGATCGAAGCGTGGACGAGAACACGCGAAAGGACCTGCTGACTGGCGTGGCGCCCTCGCTGCCGGAACCAGCCCCCGAGCCGGATCAGAGCCCGCCGCCGATCGCCCGACCCGTCGGCATGTAGGCCGACAAAAAAACGCGCCGGCGCCCGCGACGATGGAAGCGAGGCGCCGGGATTGAGGAGACGCATGTTTTTCCTTCGTGTCTGTCTGATGTCACTGCGAAGCCTGTTCGTGCACCCGCTGCGCACGATTCTGGCGACGCTCGGCGTCATCTTCGGCGTGGCGGCCGTTGTTGCCGCCATGGCGATTCTCGAAGGCATGAGTTCGCGCATCCTCGGCAGCTTCGAGTCCCTCGGCTCCACCAAGATCTTCGTCATGCCCAATATCGAGCGTCGCAGCGGCCGAATGGTCGGCAACTTCGACTCGCTCGATCTCGCCGACGCCGACGCCGTCGGTCAGTGCAACGCCGTCGCTCGCTCCATGCCCCAGCTCTCCAATCCCAGCGCCCTCGTCAAGTTCCGCGCCAAGAGCACCAACGCCGACATTTCGGGCGTCACGCAGGTACACGCAGAGATGAACAACCAGGAAATCGCCGAGGGCGAGTTCATCACGGCCGCGAACGTGCAGGGCTCCGCCAGCGTCGCCGTCCTCGGCTACAAGGTGAAACAGGAGCTCTTCGGCGGTCGCCCCGCCATCAACGAGAAGATCAAGATCACGGGTCTGCGCGGGGCGCGCACCTTCACTGTCATCGGTGTCTTCGCAGAAAAAGGCAACGTCGGCCGGAACGACGCCGATCGTCAGATCTGTGTCCCGATCACCACGGCCATGGAGAAGCTCTACGGCACGGACAGCGTCCACATCATCCTCGCCGAGGCGCGTTCGCCGACGGACGCTGATATCGACAAGGCCAAGGAAGAGATCTCGCAGACACTCCGACGCAGACACAAGATTCGCGCGGGCCAGCAGGACGATTTCCAGGTCCAGTCCCAGAAGGACATGGTCACTCAGTTCTCCCAGGTCACCGGCATCCTGAAGGTCGTCTTCTATTCGATCGCCGGCATCAGCCTCTTCGTCGGCGGCATCGGCATCATGAACATCATGCTCGTCGCCGTCACGGAGCGCACGCGAGAAATCGGCGTTCGCATGGCCATGGGCGCCCAGCGCAGCGACGTCCTCAAACAGTTCCTCATCGAGGCCAGCGTTGTCAGCTTCTGCGGCGGCGCCGTCGGCGTCATCGTCGGCTGGGGACTGGCCAACGCCATCGAAACCGTCACGCGCCTGTTCGAAACCTCGACGACCGCCATGTCGATCGTGATTGCGCTGACGATGGCCACGACGACCGGTGTCATCAGCGGCATCTACCCCGCCTGGAAAGCCTCACGCCTCGACCCCGTCGAAGCCCTCCGCTACGAGTAGGATGTGTTGGTCCGGGCGCCCCGTGCCACTGCTCTCAAGCAGTGCCCTCGCACCCGTGCCAACGCGGCCCCCCCACTTCAACCCCGCGCCCACATCCCGTACTATACGCACGCAACGCATGACCCTCCCGGAACACGCTCCAATTCGAAAAGGACCCATCATGCCACGACGCATTCTCGCCGCCGTCGCCCTGTTCGCCCTCATCGCCACAATCCTGACCACCGCGAACGCCGATACGCCTGCAAACAAAGGTAAGCCCGCCCCAGATCCCAAGCGATTCGCCCGCGAAATCGATGACTTCAAACTCTGGGACCGCAAGAACGTCTGGCCGGACAACGGCGTCCTCTTCGCCGGCAGCTCCAGCATTCGCATCTGGATGACCCGTGAGAGCTTCCCCGATCTGCCCGTCATCAATCGCGGATTCGGCGGCGCCGAAATCCCCGACATGCTTCACTACTACGACAACGTCATCAAACCCTACAACCCCCGCGTTATCGTCTTCTACTGCGGCGACAACGACATCGCCGACGGTCGCAGCGTCAAACAAGTGGTCGACGACTTCACGACATTCCTCGGCCGCGTCCACAAGGACTTCCCAAAGGCCCATCTCATCTACATTCCCGCCAAGCCGTCCGTCGCCCGCTGGAATCTCTGGCCGCAGATGCACGACGCCAACAGCCAGATCAAACAAATGGCGGAAACCGACAAGCTGCTGACATTTGCCGATACCGACGTCGTCCTGCTCGGCGACGACGGCAAGCCGATGAAAGACCTCTTCATGAACGATGGCCTCCACCTCAACGACGCCGGCTACAGAAAATGGACCGCCGTCGTCACGCCGCTGATCAAGGCGACGATGAAGGAGTGATGAGCCAGAAAGTGAGAACCGTCGGCCCATTTGAAGTCCGGATCGGCGGCATCGGGTCCATTTGCGGTGATCGCCGCGGAGTCGATTCGAAATCGCATCGCCCTGTATACGTGCAGCTCAGCGCCCGCTATCCGCGATTCCCCAGGAACGGCGCCGCGCTGGCGGTGTTCGCTCAATGCGTCTTCGATTCGTTTCATCCAGCGTCGCTCGTTGTCCAGGCGCACAACCGACTGCCGGGACAGCCAATGAACCTCAGCCCCCGACGTCCTGGGAAACGCTTCACAAAGCCCCGAACGACGTCATCGTTCGATTGCGTTCGGACCAGCTGCAGGAACTCTCGCGGTTCTTCGACACGTGTGGCGTCCGCGCCTACTGGCTCCTGTCGTTCCTGCCCGCGGAGAGTGAACACGCGTATCCTTCGCTTGCACACGACACAGACGCGCCGATCATACGGCCCCCCGCCGCCGGACTTTTACTCTTCGTCGATACCGACGACGACAATGTCTGGGCCCTGATGCATGAAAATGATCCGAATACCACGACGCTGCTGGCAAGGCTGAACGGCACGAATTTCGCCGTCTGAACCCACCGCCTGATTTTTGAAATGCCCCAGGGTTTGAAAGGCGCGCCAACGGCGTGCAACACGACAGCCCAGGGCCAGCGAAGACCGCAACGCGGTCGCAGCGCAACCCCGGGTCAACGGCGTCAGTTCGAGTTGAACCCTGAAAGGGTGTTACAAACCCCGTCACGCAATGGCGATCGTTGCGGGGACAATCTCAATTCGATTTCCCCCGGATCATTCCCTTCGCGTTGAGAACAAACAGCCTCGCGGATTGCAGCTTATCGAAACGCCCCAATTCCTCGCCCGTCGAGTCGAGCAGGAGCGTCGTCGGATACTTCGTCACGCTGTATCGCTCCACCGACGGCGGCCTGGCCTTCGTTGCATCGATTTCCACGGCAACGCAGTTCGCCGCAACCCAATCCCTCACGCCCGCATCCCTCAGGACCATATGTTCAAACGTGGTGGACTCGGCGCCCCAGTCCGCGCGAAAGAACGCCAGGACGACCTTTTTCTCATCCGCGGCGACTTTCAGTGCGGCGGCCAGATCGAGATCGCGAAACACCTCAGGCGTTCCGGGTGTGACGACCAACTCTGCGCTACGCTGTCCGGCGACCAGGCGCCAGCCCACCGTCGGTCCGCCAGCCTCCGACGCGTCGTCCGCCGCCAACGCCTGATTCACTTCGCCCTCGGCCGAGTGTTTCTTCGACACAACAATCCTCGCCAGCACGGGCGTTCGAGGTTTCGGCTCGACAAGTTCCATGACCATTCCCGCCAGCAGACCATCGGCGCGGCCGGCGTCGATCCGGACGCGCGTCCTGCGCGTTCGCCGCCCGTACTTGTCGACGTTATTCTCACTCTGAATCACGTCCGAGACGGAGGCGGCGATTGGCGCAACCAAGCCGTAGTTACGCAGCCGTTCCGGCAATGACGGCGCCCCTTTTGCGGGCTTCCGCTCGTCGCCCCAGCGCAGGTAGTAGCTCCCAAACATGTCGTGCCGCGGCTCTCTGGCGCGGCGGGCCGCTCCGAAGAAGTCGAATATCCTCTCGCGCTCAATCAGATAGCGACGTCGTCCCCACTGAACGGGGATGAGCGCAACCTCACGCGTGGTCTCAGTCGACGTCGACGAGTCCGAATACCTGAAAACCAGATGCAGCAGTCCATCCTCACATTGCCGGACAGCCCCCCGCTGTTGGTCATAAACTCCGCGACATCCAGTCTGGCGATACGCGAATCCGCTTCTCGGCGCGATGGCCAATGCGTAATTGCCGCCCGTGCCATCGCCCAGGAAATAATCGCCGGCCCACGGATGCTCCTCGCTCAAACTCTGAATTTCATCACGAATTTGCGAAATTTGCTCGTCGTATGCCCGATTCGCCTCCTCAGCATAGCGATCCGCCCCCGCGGCGCAGACCGCCGGTTCGTCCGCACAACTCCCAACCGGCGCCGCAAGCGCCACGGCGACGCCGATCACAATGGACTGCGTGGATTGAAGCATTGACATGACGGCCCTCCGACTTCTCCAGGCTGCGAGACACGCGCTGGACTCAATGCGGAAATCATACACACGTCGCATCATCCGCCGCAACAGACTGCTTGGCGCCGCCATCGTCGCTTTGTCGATCCCGCCCGATACCGCTACCGTGATCACAGGCTATGATGAACGTGTATGGGCCGGACCTCACCAAACGCGAAGCGCCTCACATCAGCGGCGAAACTGACTCCTATCGTCATTTGCCTGATATTCGCCGCCGTCATCGGCGTCGAAGTGTATGAAGGACTTCGAGAGCTGATCGCGTACAGTCAGACCACTGGCCGTATTACGCAATATGACGCCCCAGACCCATTCGCGACGGACCCCGAGCGCCCCGACGCCCGACTCGAATACGAGTACAAGGTCAACGATCGCATCGTTGAAGGAAAGTTTCCCCCGAAACGATGGATTGACTCGCCCCAACCGCCGTTCAGGTTGCTGAAGGAAGTTCACTCCCCGAATGATTCGATCGACGTGTTCTACGATCCGTCGGCGCCAGATCGCAGCACCCTCGAACCGAGAATCAATCCATCGATCGCCCTGTTCGTAACGTTTCTGGCGCCAGTCGCCGTCCTCGCAGTCGCCGGCCTGCGCCGAAACAGGACCGTCAACGGCGCCCTGTTTGCGCAGTTCGAGATTCAGGTCGCGTATCTCCTCGGGTCGTTTATCGTCGCCGTTCCTCTCTATCTGCTGATGCGCGTGGCGCCCTGGCAATTGATCTGCTTCCTCGGCGTGCTGCTTCCGACGATCGTCATCCCGGCCGGCCTGCGTCGCATTCACCGCTATCTCAACGCAGGCAATCCGGCGGATTTCGAACGTCGACGCGACATCCTGTTGACCGCGATTGGCGCCACGTTCTGCTGGTGCTGTCTGTCCCCGTTTCTCCTGCACTGCTGCGTTTTCTGGGCCGACGTCATCCAGCACGAACTGACATGGAATGCGACGGAGGGAACCATCGCGAGGGTGGAACGCCGGCCGGATGACACACCCACGCAGCCGCGAATCGTCTGTCGATATGAAACGCAGGAGGGAGCCGTCGACAATGCGCGTCTCCGGATCGCCAGGTTCGATTTGCTGAATCCACGGGAGCGCGCTAACTTGATGGAAGAATACGACGGGCCCGGAAAGCGCGTCAGGATTCTCGTCGCCCCCACGGTCCCCACCAACGCGATTGCCGACAGCCCGATACCGACAGGCGTCTGTGTCGAGTCGTTTGTCACGACGATCGGCGCCATCGTCGGAGCGTTGCTGTTGGTTTCCTTTTCTCGCGCCATCCGCCGACGAGTGGGTCCCGCGGGCAATTCCTGAATTCACGGCGCAGGTTGGCGATTCCTTCGACGTCCTGTCACGCTGAAGATCATTGCTTCCCGTTCGCTCGCTCACGCAGTTTTCGCCGAATCAGCGTCCCGATCGCCACGACCGTCAGCGCCGCCTGATACGGCCACATCGGAATGATCGTCAGGACGCACGTCTCCCGGCTCTCCCCCGCGACGAACGTTCGCACAATCGCAACCCGGCGTGGAATCGGATTGCCGAACGGCGCCGCTGAATACGAACAGCCGCGCTCCGGCGTCCCGGAAAGCACGAGAAGCGTGTTGGCGCACGCGTACACGTGATCCGTCTGATTGAACCTCGCCATCTCCAGGTCGATCCGACAGGCGAAGAGTGACGCCCCGACGACGAGCAGAACGATCGCCGGCCAGAGCCCCCCTACGGTATTCTTCGATGATTCGGCCACGACGTGACCTTTCTCGCTTACGGCGACAATGGCTCGCGCCGATGGCCGGCGACAAAACGCCGCCGCCCTTGTTGCGGATTCTAACGCATTCGACACCGTCGGCGACGGCGGATATCGACGCCGGGGATCAATCCTCGCGCGTCTCGACTGTGATCTGCCGCCCCGTTGCGTCACAACCGGTACAGGGGAGATACCCCTTTGTGATCGCGGCGAAAATGAACATGAGTATTCCGGCGCCAAAGGCGAGCGGATTGAGCAGGGCCGCCGATATCACAATCGCGATCAACGCGCAACCGAGAAACACACCCATCTGGACCAGATTCATATGAACCAATTCCCTGCCGCTCCCGTGGCAGCGCGGGCAGGGTCCGTCAATGGTGACTTTCATGACGGATGTTCTCCGGACTTCGCGTTACGGGGCGCGCTCATCCGCCCCAGGACCAGCACAATCGCGATTCCGCTCAGCAGCCATCCCACCCCCTGGTCAATGAGCTGGGACAAGGCGTACATATCCGGAAATCGCCACCAGTTCCAATAGGAGACATCAATCGACAGCCAGCCGATGACACCGATGAGAAACGCCAGGGCGACGCGCCGACGTCGCGTCCCGCCGACATGCGCCAGCACGATCGCCGCCAGCAGCGCAGCGCCGATGTTGCTCGCACACTCCGTCCCCAGCATCGTGGGCGACATGGCGCCGACGTTCGCTGTCGGATCGAAGACCAGGATTCCGCGAGGCCCCTTCTCATATCTCGCCGACCACTCCTTCATGGCTTCGTCGCTCATCTCCGCTTTTTCAAGACCTGGAAATATGTAGAAATTTCGTTCCTGTATGGACGCCGACAACTGCGGCACAACGACAGACTCATTCGGCAACGCGTCCAGCCCCATATCGTTGATCGGTATCAACATGTGACTGACGAATCCCCAGAAGAACATGACGAGACCGCCCACGATACCCGCGCCAATGACTCTCCCCGCATTCATGAACGTACTCCCGCGCCCGCGAAAATCGAAGCGCCTGCAGATTATCGAATGTTACGATTCAATAACGATGAGCTCAATCCATCCGGCCACACGAGTTCGACTCAGCCGCCACCGGACGCGCGCCACTGTCCTGCGCGTGTGCGAAAGACTGCGCAGCATGTTGACCAGCTAAGCCGCGATGACGCCGCTGTCAGCTCCGTTGCAAAGGCCAGTTCTGCAGAGAATTCCGCTGTCTCCCGCCCCTGTTGGCGCTATCGCACGCCCGGTCGCTTTCTCGGCTGGAACTTGCCCCAGCCATTTTCGCCGCAGAACTTGTAGTCATCCACGATCACCTTCCCGCGGCACAGCGTCGTCCGCGAGAAGCCCGCCAGGTTCCAGCCCTGGTACGGCGACCAGTCCGTGTTCGTCTCCATCGTTGCGTGGTCGACCTTGAGCTTCTTCTTCGGATGGATGATCGCGATGTCCGCGTCGTATCCCTTCCGGATCCGGCCCTTCCGCTCACCGAATCCCATGATCCGCGCCGGCGCCGCGCAGCACTTCTCAACGAGCGTCCGCATGTTGAAACGCTCCTTCAGCACGCCGTGCGTGTAAACCAGCGGAACCATCGTCTCCAGCCCCGGCAGACCCATCGGGATCTTCGTGAAGTCCCCCTCCCACATCGCCTTCTGGTCGCGCGTGAACGAACACGTGTCCGTCGATACCACGCAGACCGTGTCCTTCTTCAGCCCCTTCCAGAGGCGCTCCTGGTCACTCTTCTTCTTGATCTGCGGACAGCACGCGTAGAGATGGCCGTCCGGCTCGGCGAATTTGCGATCGTCCAGCACCAGGTACTGCACGCACGTTTCCGCGAACACGTTCTTCAGACCGCGCTTGTGGGCGTCCAGGATGATGTCCGTCCCGTCCGCCGTCGACATGTGCACGATGTACAGCTTGCCGCCCGTGACTTCCGCCCACTTCACGGCCCGCTGGATCGCCTCCGCTTCGATATAGTTCGGCCGCGTCATGCCGTGCAGCTGCGCGCCATACTTCTTCATGTCCGCAGCGTTGTGTCGCCGCGCAATCAGTTCATCGAGGACGCGAGGGCTCTCCGCATGGACCAGCATCATGCCATCGAGTTCCCTGCACTTCTCCAGGCAGCCGAACATCGCGCGATCGTCGGACTGCCAGCCCTCGCGCTCGTAGATCATGAATTCCTTGAACGTCGGCAGGCCACGGTCCACCATCGCCTTCATCTCATCCTTGTGCCGATCCCACTTCGTGACCGCCACGTGGAACGAGTAATCGACGCAGGAGATCCCCTCCGCCTTCTTCATCCAGTTATCCACGGCGTCATGAAGGGACTCCTCACCATAGGGAATGGCGAAGTCGATGACCGTCGTCACGCCGCCCCGCGCCGCGGCCCTGGTGCCGCTGTTGTAGTCGTCGCTGGACGTCGTCCCGCAGAAAGGCAGCGCCAGATGCACGTGCACATCGATTGCCCCGGGGATCACGTAGCAACCCTTCGCGTCGATGATTCGAGCGGCGCCGGCGTCGGTCTTCGCCAGGTTTTTGCCGACTTTGACGATCTTCTCCCCCTGGATCGCCACATCGGCTTTTTCCGATGCATCCGCGTTAACGACAGTCCCGCCCGTGATAATGGTGTCAAAAGACATGATTGGCATCCTTTGCTGATAGGGTCGCCCGATTGCGCCGTCCACCACTCGGGCGGCTTGCGAATGAGCCGATTCATTCTCTGATGGCCGCCAGTCGCGGTCAATCAACAGGAATCCGCCTGCAACAACGACAACGGCCCCCCTGTCATTGCTGGCGGCGTCTCGACGGCATATTATCTCCCGGGAAATGAACGCAGCGTCGCCGTGGTACGTCGACGAAGGATCCCACGCAACCCAGTGACCATCCCGTTCGGGAGTCGTCCCGCGCACACCGCCGCGTCGGCGCCGGCGGACGCGCGACCCAGGATCGACCAGACCGGATTCGCAATTCACATTCCGCCCATGCCCAAACACATGATCATCCTGGGATCGACCGGCTCCATTGGCGAAAGCGCCCTCGACGTCGCCGCGCATCTCGGCGCCGACTATCGCGTCGTCGGTCTCGCCGCCTGTCGAAGCTGGGAGCGAATGGCCGAACAGATCGACACCTTCCGTCCGCTCGCCGTGGCGATGACCGATCCCGACGCCGCCGAACGCCTGTCCGCGCGGCTCGCCGAGACCCGATCGCCATGCAGAGTCATCGCGGGCCCCGACGCCATGCGTCATCTCGTCGAGGAACTCGACGCCAACTTCGTCCTCTCCGCCGTCGTGGGTGTCGCCGGCCTGGATTCGACGCTCGCAGCCGTCCGGCGCGGACTGACCGTCGGTCTGGCAAACAAGGAGTCGCTCGTCGTGGCGGGCCGGCTCATGGTGGACGCGGCCGCGGACAGCGGCGCCAGGCTGATCCCCGTCGACAGCGAGCATTCGGCGATCTACCAGTCGCTGCACTCGGGACGGCACGAGGAAATCGAGCGGATCCTCCTGACGGCCTCAGGCGGCCCGTTTCGCACCTGGACCTTCGAGGCCATGCGAAAGGCGACGCTGGAAAATGCGTTGAAACATCCGACGTGGGACATGGGTCCGAAAATCACGATCGATTCAGCGACGATGATGAACAAGGCGCTGGAGATTATCGAAGCCCGCTGGTTGTTCGACATCTCGTCGGAACGTATTGAAGTGGTGATTCATCCCGAGTCGATTATTCACTCGATGGTGGCATTCCATGACGGCTCCATCGTGGCACAGATGGGAACGCCCGATATGAGAACGCCGATCCAGTATGCGATGACCTACCCGCATCGCATCGCCCGCGCGGGGGATCGGCTCGACTTCTCGAAGCTGGAGCGCATGCATTTTGAACCGCCCGACGTCGAGCGGTTCCCGGCCCTGCGCCTGGGGCACGAAGTCGCCCGAATCGGGGGAACAGCCGGCGCCGCCTTCAACGCGGCCAACGAGGCCGCCGTCGATATGTTCCGCGCGGGCAAAATCGGATTTCTGGAGATTTCGTCGCGAGTCGAAGATGTTCTGCGACGACACGAATACGAAGAGTCACCGGATCTGGCGACACTGATGAAAGTGGACGCCTGGTCGCGGAACGAGGTCAATACATGTTGCAAAGTCTGACGGCTGACGGCGAATTGGTTCTCGCGCAGGCGCCCGCGTTCCTTGGGAATATCTGGAACGTGCTGCAGATCGTGCTGGGCTTCTCGCTGATCGTCTTTGTGCACGAACTCGGCCACTTCCTTGCGGCCAAGTGGGCGGGCGTGCGCGTCGAGACGTTTGCCGTCGGTTTCGGCAAGGAGCTCTTCGGTTTCACGCGCGGCGAGACGCGCTACGCCTTCAAGGTCCTCCCCCTGGGCGGCTACGTGAAGATGCTTGGCCAGGAGGACTTCGTCGTCGACAAGACGGGGGAACTGAAGGTCAAGGAAGATCCCCGCTCCTTCACGAACAAGAGCGTCGGCAAGCGGATGGTCATCGTCTGCGCCGGCGTCATCATGAATCTGATCTTCGCCGCCGTCATCTTCACGATCGTCAACATGATCGGTCGCATGCAGGTGCCGGCCGTCATCGGATTCGTCGGTGAGAACGATCCGGCCGGCCGCGCCGGCCTGCAGCCCGGCGATCGCGTCCTGGAAATCAACGGCGAGCCGATTGAAGACTTCAATCAGATGTTCAGCGTCATCTCGCTGTCGGATGAAGGCGCGGAACTCGACATGACGATCGAGCGCAACGGCAGTATCGTCGAACCGCACCCGCGCGTGATTCCCGAATACCAGAAGGACTCCGAACGCCGCCAGATCGGCATCGGCAAGGGCTGGAACGATCGCGTCGGCTGGGTTCCGACCTATGGCGACGCCGAACCTCGCCCGGACGAACTGCAGCTCAACGATCGCATCACGGATGTAATCTTCGAGGGCAGGCGCATTCCGCTGGATAAGGAAGGCCTCCTCGCGCTCATCCGGCCCCTCTACGCGACGATGGGCAGGCCGCTGCAGGTCGTCGTCCAGCGCCCGAAGGATCCCGAGGCCCTGACGGAAGACCAAGTCTTCTCCAGGGACGCCGACATTCCCTCCACGGAACACGTCGTCACGATCGACCCGATCTGGTTCCCGATCTCCTGCGACCCGAAGACGCCGCAGCGGGCGTCGCTGCTCGGATTCGTCCCGCGCCTGACGGCGCCCTTCGGCGCCCTGCCCGACGATCCGTTCGGCAAGGCCGGCCTTCAGTACCGGGACGTGATCGTCGGTATCGCCGATGTGGACAACCCCTCGTGGCCGGAGCTCACAAGCGTCTACGAGGAGAACGCCGGCAAGACGATCCCCCTGAAGGTTCGTCGCGATCACGCAAAGAACAACGATCTCAGCGCCAAGGCCGTCGACTGGCTCATCGCGCAGCGAGAGTCACTCATCGCCTCCGCCATCGAGAGCTTCGACGCCGCCCGGGCGAGTCTCCCCGCCGTCATCGACGCCTCCGGCCTGGACGAGAAGGATCGCTCAGCCATCCTCGCCGCCCTGAACCCGCTGGAAGACGCCGGGGGATGGCGAAAGTGGCTTGAAAATGCGGATGTCCACGAACTGTCGCTGGCCGTACCCACCGGCTCACTTCTGGGCGGGGCGACGCCGAAGGTTCAGGCCAAGCTCCAGCCCGCGGATGAGAGCGTCGTGTATGTCGCCGACACGATCCCGGACTTTGGCGACGCGCCCACGCCGGCGCGCAGGGCCGGTATCCCGCGCGCGTCCGTCATCCTCAAAGTCAATGACCAGTCCATCGACGCCTGGCACACGTTCTACTGGACGCTCCGCGCCAATGCGGGAAAGACCGTCCGTCTCACCTACAGGCACCTCGACACGATCAAGACAGTCCAGTTGGCGATTCCCAATTGTGTGGAAGCGCAGCTCAATCTGCTGCGCGGCGATCGGATCACAAAGATCGGCGGTGAAACCGATGTGGAGCTGGTCGCGAAGGATGCGGACGGCGTCGAAACCAAACAGCGCGCAATCCTGCCCGACTGGCGCGCCATTGACGCCCTGCTCAGGAAACACGTCGGCGAAACGGTCGACATCGAATACGCGAAACTGACAGGCGAAAAGGGGAACGGACAATACGCCGTAACGGCGGACAACATCGACCCGTGGCTGGATCGCGCTCACTGCTCCGTCATGGTCGAGTTCTACCCGATGAGCGAACGCCATCCGATCCGCAATCCGATCAAGGCGTTTGCCGCCGGCTGCGACCAGGCCTATCGCGCGACGGTCGATACGATCGTCACGATCAAGCAGCTCGTCACGCGAAACGTCGGCACGAAGAACATGAGCGGTCCGCTCGGCATCATGGCGATCGGCGCCAAGGTCGCCAATCACAGCACGCTCGACCTGCTCTGGCTGCTCGGCCTGCTGTCCGCCAACCTCGCGGTCATCAACTTCCTGCCGCTACCCATCGTCGACGGGGGCCTGTTCCTGTTTCTGATCCTGGAGAAGATTCGCGGCGAGCCCGTCAGCATCAAGGTGCAGGTCGCGACGCAGATCGTCGGCATCGCCCTGATTGCGACTGTCTTCATCCTCGTGACGGCCCAGGACCTGCTGAAACTGATCTCCTGACGCGCGATCCCGGCGAAGCGAATTCGACATCGCGTCACAGGCGCGCATCGATGCGCCGTCCACCGATTCGTAACCGATCGACCAGCGCGTCGTCTGCCCGGCCCGAAGCGTGAGCGTGACGGGCCCCCAGGTATCGCAGCGAGATCGCGCCGTCGCGAGGATGTCGCCTGTGCGCCGCGTTGTCAGCGACAGCGTCATCATCGACTCACAGTCGCCCATGAACCGATCGTCAAAGTAAATGGCCACGGGACAAGGCGTGTGGTTCTCGATCACGAGCCGGGCCCGTCGCCGCGTATCAGGCGTGCAGTCCCGATCCCCCGCAAAGGCCCGAGTCGATGGCGCGAGGATCAGGATCGCGGCGCAGGACTGTGCGAGTCGTGTGACGGCCATAGCGCAACCTCCGAAGTGCACGCGGGAATACGTCGTTAAGCCGGGCATCGACCGATTGGCCGCCGGGCGATGAGGCGCCGTTGGGCGTCGCCCCGATCCCCCGGCGGCGTATCCACAAGCGTCGGCAGGGCCTGTCATGGCTGGCGACGCTGATAACGCCGAATTCTATGCCGCGCGACTTTACAGAATGATGAATCCACCTCGCGATCCGGCAATCATTGCGCGACTTAACTTCGATGAATGAGGAAGTTCCGATCGAAACGGAGCAATCCGGCAATCTTCGGGAATCTGAACTCGATCGTCACAGCGGCGCTGTTAGCCACCGATCTGCGACATCTGGCGATTGCCGAAATAGGAGTGAACCTCGGGCTTGAAGGCGACGCAGTTGACGAACGCCTGATGAAGCTCCGACGCCGCCGTCTCCCGACCCATTTCGCGAAGAATCGGCCGCAGCTCGACTTCACCGCCATCGAACAGACAGCTTCGCAGCTGCCCCTCCGCCGTCAGCCGAAGACGATTGCAGGTTTCGCAGAATGGCCTGGACATGGCGCTGATGAATCCGATACGCCCCTTCCCCCCGGCGATTCGGAAGACGCGCGCGGGACCCGACCCCGAATCCGGATCGGCGGGAACCAGCGATCCGAATCTCGCCTCGATCGCGGATCGGATCTCCGGCTCGGGAACAAAACGCCGCTCATACTCGCCGCCCAGCGCCGTCCGGCCGAGTGGCATGTATTCGATGAATCGCACACTGACATCGTGATCCAGCGTCATCGCCGCGAACATCGGGAACTCAGTGTCGTTCACGCCGCGCATCGCGACACAGTTGATCTTCGGGCGCCCGAATCCCGCCGCGACAGCGGCGTCAATGCCGGCCAGCACGTCGGCGAGGCGCGCGCCTCGCGTGATCCGTTCGAACGTGTCGGGATTCAGCGAATCGAGGCTGATCGTGATCCGCCCGAGGCCCGCCGCCCGCAGCGATTCCGCGTGCTCGACGAGCAGCGCTCCGTTCGTCGTCATCGACAGCTCGAGATCGTCGGACAGCCCGTTCAGCATCTCGATGAGTCGCGGCAGCTCCTGGCGCACCAGCGGCTCACCGCCCGTGATCTTGAAGCCGCGGATGCCGTGGCGGATCGCCGCCGCGGCGATCGTCGTGATCTCCTCGAAGGTCAGCAGGGACGCTTTGGGCGTCCAGTCGAGCTTGTCCTCCGGCATGCAATAGACGCAACGAAAGTTACAGCGATCCGTGACACTGATGCGAAGCGTCCGGACGGACCGAATATCACGTGGCCCCGTCGGCTGTCCCGCCAGCGGCGACGCCGATTCCGTGTGGGAAAGGATGGGAAGTGCAACCTTCACGGCGGCTCATCGTACTGATAGGGGGAAACCAGGGCCAGCAGGAAGTCGCGGCGCCGGAAATTGACCTTGCCAGACTGCGCTCCGAGAATATGAACCAGCACGGATTGGAGACGCCCACTGTCAACTTCGCCTCGAGACCAGTACAACGCCGCCGGAATTGCGGGAACCGCGGGCGCCAACGCGCGTCCAAATGTTCGAATCGGCGCGGCTTCGGCCGGGGCTGATGAGAACGGCGAACGCGAAACGGCCCTGATTTCGCTGGTACGCGCCGGGGACACGGCGGCCTACGCGGAACTCGTCGAGGCGTACCAGGATCGCATCTACGGCCTGTGCCTTCGGATGTGCGGCAACGCCTCGGACGCGGAGGATCTGGCCCAGGAGGCGTTCGTTCGCGCCTATCACTCCCTGTCGAAGTTCGATGGCCGGGCAAGGTTCTACACCTGGCTGTTCCGGATCGCCGTCAACGTGTCGATCAGCGAACGCCGGAAATCGGCGCGACGCCCGCTGAAGCTGGCCACAGACCTAGCCGGAGCGGACGACGGCGCGTCCGCTGGGCTCGCCATGGAGCGAGCTCAGGGTCCGCAGGCGGAGGATCACGCCGTGCGAAGGGAAGAGACGGAAATCGTCCTGGCCGCCCTCGCCGAACTGGACGAAGAGCAGCGATGTATCGTCACGCTGCGGGACATGCAGTCGCTCGGCTACGATGAGATAGCCGAAGTGATGGACATACCGATCGGGACAGTGAAGTCCCGACTGCATCGGGCTCGGCTGGCGCTGAGAAACCGCCTCGGCCGATTGCTCGAATAGGGGTTGTGGGAACGTCGGATAGCTGAACGGAACAATGACGGAACGCGATGAACAACTGGAACTGCTGACGGCCTACCTCGATGGCGAGGCCTCCGACGCGCAGCGCGCCGAGGTCGAAACGCTGATCGCGGCGGATCCCGACGCGCGACGGCTGCTGGCCGAGCTGAGGCGAACCTCGCAGCTCGTGGCCGGGCTTCCGCATTCGAGCGCCCCGACGCAATTCAGCCGGCGCATCGTCGCGCGGCTGGAACGCGAGGCGCTGCTGGGCGCCGATCGAAGCGACGAACGGCGATGGACGCTTGGCAACTGGAGCGCCCTCGCGGCCTCGATCGCCCTGGTCGTCGTCGCCGGTTGGTGGGTCCTGCCGCGCGTCGATCAGCTTCGCGCCCCCGCCGGTTCGCGGGAAGTGGCCGTCGTTCACACACAGGACAACGAAGACCGGAAGGACATGAGGCTCGCGGCGCGCGCGCCGGCGAAAGAATCGCCCGAGGTCGCGACAACGGCGTCCGTCGGATCACGAAACGACAACAGGAAACGATCGGGGCGAGGCGGCGCAGCGGCCCCCGTCGCCGCCGGTTCCGCCGACAAGGCCGGCGCTGTCATGAAGTCGGAGGAGCCGGAGGCGTCGCAGCTCATGATGAATAACTGCATGAGTGTTCGCGACGCGGCGGAAATCGATCAGAACCTGACCAAAGGTCGGTTGACTCCCGACGAGATCGAAAACGCTTCCGCCGACGCGTTCACGAACCGGATTCTCGTGGAGGTGCCGAGCGAAACGGCTGTCCCGATTGTGAGCCAGGTCGTGGAAGACAATTTCGTCCGGAACGACCTGCGATGTCTCGACCAGGAGCCGAAGGACAAGCCGCTGAGTCGGAACCAGCGGTTCTTCGCGCGACAGCAGATTGATTTGTCCGACGCGGACGACAACGCCGATGGCGCTCGCGTCGAATCGGGCGTCATGACTCAGCCGCCGGAAGTGGTGGACGACGCGCCGGTGCGACAATATGTCCTCAACGCGAGTCGCCGCGAACTCAAGGACATCGTCGCGGCGCTCCAGGACGCCTGCGCATCCCGCGGGATAGAGGCGAACTACGACGTCAACGGGGCACAATTCGGCAATTCCGCCGACCCGGCGGTCTTCGCGGACAATCTCTACGCCGTCGTTGACTGGAATCACGTTTCCACCTCGTCCGCCTACGACAGCGTGACGTTCGGCGATTCCTGGACGCATGATGACGAATCGCCCAGGCAACCCGCGGCGGCGGACGTCAAAGGGGATGCGTCGACGCGATCAGCACGCGCCGCCGGCGACGATGGAGTGCGACCTGGGAGTGAATCAGACGATCGCATCGCCGCGCGCACGACGCCCCGCGCCGACGGCCAGCCTCACGAAGCCGCCAGGCCCGGGACCGCCAGGCCGGAACCGGGCGAACATGGCAATGTCACGTCGGAGAAGCGCACGGATCCTGCGATGGCGCCGACGACGCAGCCGACGATCAACCGATCCGCGCCGACTTCGCTGACGGAAAAGAATGAGGCGGATCACGAACGGTCTCTCGCGCTCATCGTCCGGAACATGGCGGGCGATGCCGACGTTGTCGGACCGATGCCGGCGGCCCCCGTCGACGACGCCGAGATCGTGACATGCGTCGTGACGATCCGTCCAACGGAATCACGCGACAACGCGACACCCAACGCGGCGCCTGGAGGCGTCACGCCCACCAGCGCCCCCGCCAGTCAGCCCACAAGGGGCGCCGGCCGTGGCTAAACGAAAACCCGGGAAAGCGGGTGGCAAGAAGAAAATCCGCGTCGATTTTCGAAAGAACCGCGGCAAGTCTGCGCGGGACAAGACGCAATGGACGCGCGATTTCCATCGCGACGAAACCAAATCCGACGACACGAGCACGTTTGAGTCCGTTCGCGCCAAGGGCGATCTGTCGCGCAAGCGAACGATCGTCATCGATGATTCAGGCGTCACCAATCTGCTTGCGGGAACCGTGATCCGCATGCGCGGTCTCATCGCCGAAGTCGACGACGGATCGCAGATCTGGGCCTGTACCGTCCGGCGCGTACTGCGAACCCGACAGATCGACGAACGTCATCCCGTCGCCGTCGGCGATCGGGTCTGGCTGTCGCCAGTCGAGCTGGCGGGCGAGGCGAGCACGTTGACGAGTGACGACCAGGCGCTTCCCGAAGGCGTGATTGAGGACATCGAGCCTCGAACGACGACGCTCGTCCGCCACTACGATCGGCGCGTTCACGTGGTCGCCGCCAACATCGATCTCGTCGTCATCGTGGTTGCCGCGGACCAGCCGACACTGCGACCTCATCTGATCGATCGGTACCTCATCGCGATCCATCAGGGCGACATGAAGCCCGTGATCTGCATCAACAAGGCGGATCTCGATGTCGACGGATTCGCCGCCGGCGTAGCCGAGCGATATCGCGGGATCGGCTACGACGTCTTCCTGACGTGCAACCTGGATGGTCGCGGCGTTGAGGACCTGCGGGCAATGCTGACGGAAAAGACCTCAGTGCTTGTCGGTCCCAGCGGCGTCGGCAAGAGCTCGCTGCTGAACCGACTGGATCCCAATCTGCAGCTGAAGGTCAGCGATCTGTCCGATCTGCAGCGCGGGCGGCACACGACAACCACGGCGAGCCTGCTGCGCTGGCGATTTGGCGGGTTCGTCGTCGACACGCCGGGAACACGACAGTTCGATATGGCGCGGCTGACCTCCGAGGAAGTCGAAGCGTATTTCAGGGAGTTCGTGGACCGAATTCCCGATTGCCGCTTCCCCGACTGCTCGCACACACACGAAACGAAATGCGCCGTCAAGGCCGCCGTCGATGCCGATGAAATCACGCCCGAACGCTATGAGAGCTACGTGAAGATCTACGAGGAATGCCGGGAAAAGGAACGCCAGCGATGACGCCCCGATCAAGGGGTTTTGGCGTTTGCCCCGCGGCCTGATCCGCGTATAACGTCTCGCGTCATGACGACGCCTTCCACCCGACTGTTCATCGCCCTCTTCATCACAATCGCAATTGGCGTCGCCGCGTTTTTTTCGTCCGAGGCCGTCGTCGTCGTGGCGATGAATGGCGGCCTCTCCGTCGCGATCCTGCTGGCCGCGCTGGGCCTGGGGCGTCTGGCGATGGCGCTCATCCCGACGCCGAGTACATCGCCCCTGACGATGTGGACGCTGGCCGCGGCATTCGGTACGGGACTCCTGTCGCTGCTGACATTGGCGCTGGGCGCCTGCGGCGTCATGCAACGGCCGCTCTGGCTGGGCCTCATCACGCTTCTGGACGCCGTCGCGATCGTGTGTCTCGTCCGCGCGATCGGCCGGCGCAACACGGATATGCCGCTCGGACCGCCCGTCGGATCGTGTCAGACTCACGAATGGACTCGCTGGCTCGCCCTCGCGCCAGCAGCGTTCCTCGCCTTCGGTCTGCTGGCGGCGACGATCCCCCCCGGCGCCGTCTGGCGAGCGGAGGGCAATGGCTACGACGTGCTCGAGTATCATCTCGGCGCGCCGCGGGATTACTTCGACGCCGGCCGGATCCACTACCTTCCTAATAACATCTACAGCAACTTTCCGTTCCAGGTCGAAATGCTGTACCTGCTGTCCATGGTTCTTCATGGCGACGCCGTCGCAGCGGTCTACACGGCCAAGCTCGTCAACCTGTTTCTCGCCGCGATCGCGGTCTTCGCCATCTTCCGAGCCGGATCGCGCGTCTCGCAGCGTGTCGGCGTCGCCGCGGGCGTCCTGGCGGGAACGACTCCATTCCTCGTCTATCTGTCGGGCGTCGCATACGTCGAAAACGGCATGCTGATGTTCACCGCTGCGGCTCTGCTGGCGGCGCTGGGGATCTTCGACGACAACGCCGGCGCCACGCGTCGCGCGCTGCTGGCCGGAGTGCTCGCTGGCTTTGCGGCGGGCTGCAAGTACACCGCCCTGCCGATGGTCGCGACGCCCCTGCTGGGCTATGTCGCCATCAAGTCGGTTCGAACGAACAGGCGTTTTGCTGCGCCGGCCGTCATGCTGGCCGGCGTGGTCATCGCAATGGCGCCGTGGTTGATCAGGAATGTCGCGGCGACAGGGAACCCCGTGTTTCCGCTGGGGACGCGGTGGCTGGGCTGCGCCGACGGCGTGTGGGACGCTGCGGGAGAACAGCGATGGATTGAGGGGCATCAACCGAAAGCGTCGGATTCATCCATCGGCCATCGCCTCGAGAAACTGACGGACCAGATGCTCATATCGAAGAAGTTCGGTCCAGTCCTCCCGATCGGCCTCGCCGCCGTCGTCGCGTTAAGTGTCGTGTCGAGACGACGTCGAGAACCGGCGCCACGCACGATCACCGACGCGCCGACCACGGACGGCGTCACGCTGCGCGACCTGACAGTGGCCTGCGGCATTCTGATGGTTGTGACGCTGTACGTCTGGCTGTTTCACACGCATCTCGTGGATCGATTCGCCATCACACTCGTGGCGCCGAGCGCCCTGGCGATTGCCGCGCTGGCGCTGTCCGACGCGTCGGAGCGGCGTGTGCGCCTGAGCGTGCTGGCCGTGGGCGCCGTGGCGATATTCAACCTGGGGACAGTTCAAAGGATGTTCGACCTGGACGCGGGCGAGGGCGCGACGCGTGTGTCGATCCTCGACCTGGGGATCTTCGGGCGAACGGAGTGGATGACCTCCGCGGATTCGCCGTTCTATCCGCATGTCGCCGCGATTAACGCCGTCATCCACGAAGGTGGCAGAGTCCTGGTCGTGGCCGACGCCAAACGCTTCTACCTGGACGCCGGCGCCGACACGTGCGTCGTCTTCAATCGCTATCCATTCGCTGACGCTGCGGCAACACGAACAGAGATCGAACTGATCTCCTGGCTATCCGAGAACGGCTACACGCACGTCTATGTGGACTGGAGTGAAATGCGCAGGCTCAGGTCGACCTACGGATTCTGGGATTCCATCACGCCCGAGTTGTTTGAACGCCTGAGCGCCGTTGGTCTTCGGCCCGTCCAGTCCTTCACTCGCACCGAAACTGGCCCACCCTACGCGACGCTGTTCATCCTGCCGACGTCACAATGACGACTTCGGAGCATTTCTTCGACACGACGTCTATCCGTTCATCACATTCGGCGCTCAAGACGCGCATGAAAAAACCCGCCATGCGATTCGCATGACGGGTTTGATATGTCTGCAATCGGGAGGTTCGATCAGCGGCGGCGGCGAACCAGCGCCAGGCCACCCAGACCGAGCAGCGCGAATGTCGCGGGCTCGGGCGTCGGCATCTGAACCATCTTGAAGCCGATGGTTCCGGACACATCGAAGGAGAAATCGAGCGTCACGCTGCTGCCGATGGGCACGCCCGTTCCACCCGAGAAGTTGTCCCACCACAGCGAGTAGGAGCCGTCCATGTTGTCCATGACCATGGCGTTGCCGAACTCGGCGTTGGCCAGGCTCATGACGTTGCTGAGCACGCCACCTGACATGTTGGGCAGCAGATCGATGTGGAAGTCGGTCCAATCGAAGCCCGTCGTGTTCTCGACGTTCTTACGGAAATTGATCGTTGTCGTCGTACCACGGGTCTCGTCAACTTCGATCGAGTTGTCGATGCCGAGCTGGTCGCCGAACGAACCGATCCAGGTTTCGTTCATCCACACTCGGTTGACGGACGCGTTGTAGCCGTAGTCCTGATCGTAGTCCCAGGTTCCGTCGCCGGTGTCAAGAATGTAACTGACATTGCCGACGGGCTGCTGTGCCACGCCGATGACGGCGGCCCACGTCGGCTGCGCGACGCTGGCAAGCACAATGGCTATTCCAAACAGATATCGCTTCATCCCAAAGGCTCCTTTGAATCTCATCGAAGACACAGTCTCGCTGCGCCCTGATTTCCCTCTCGTACTTCCGAATAATCTATCACGATGGCGAGGCGCAGTCCATGAATTCAACGGATTTTCTGAATCAGGAATTCGCACACTTCGCCGCTCCGGCCGTTGCACGGCAACATGTCACAACTGATTGCCTTTGAGCCACTTAGGCAATTCACGCGGAGCCGGCCGTCAGGCTGAATGACATAAGTCACACAAGGGTCGCCCTCCAGGGGCGTGGCCAGTCCTCGCCACGGTAATCGGCGCGTCGGGATCGAGCGCAGGCGCGAAGCGGAGCTTCCGGCGCCAGATCAGGCGAAATCCCAGCGATTGCATTGAAAAATGGCGCCTTCAACCGATCCGATCGCAATCCGCACTTTTTTCGTGCATTCTCAACGCCGCTCCATAGAATTTTTTCCAGGTGAGCCTCATCACAGACCCGGATCCGGGTCTTCAACGCCGACCACCTGTCGCCGTTCGGCCAGAGAGGTGGAACTAGAGGGAGGTATTGGTCCTATGTTTGCCCGTCAAACGGTCGTGGCGTGTCTATGCGCCTTGGGAGTCGCCCTGCTGATCGAACCATCGCCCGCCTTCGGCGAAGTCGAGTGGATGACCAGCCAGGGAACCGCCGAATTGGTCATCAGTCATCTCGCCCCCGCGCCGAGCGGGACGGTCGAAGGCGCCCCACAGGGAAAGGACGCGTTTGTTCTTGACGTCGGGGCCGGCGCCCCGATCGCCTATTACAACCTCTACCTGAATGAGTTCGCGTACGCCGATGTGCCGCTCTACGGCCACATTCGACTGACGGGCGGGAACGAGCCGTTCGAGGCGGACGGCGTCACGCTTCGCATTCAGCGGAACAGCCTGACGGACGCCGTCCGGGCCGACGTACTGACGGGCGCGGGCGACGCCAAGCTCCTGACCATCGAGGACTCCCACGCCCAGTTCGACAAATCCGCGGATCGCATCACGCTTCACGCGGACGTACTCCGGGCAACCGACGAACTGGCGACTCGGCTTGGGCGCCCCGACCTGATCGGCGCCGACATCGGCTCGCTCAGTGTCTCCGTCGATGTCACCTGGTCGGGTGGAGACGATCCCGCCAAGACTTCCGACAATGAGTTTCTCGCATTGATCCCGACAGGCGGCGCCCCCCGCGCCGGCAATGCGGCGGACGTCGTGTACACGGACTGCACCAATATCGCCACCTACGGCCCCGTCGGCTCCATGTATGCGTATGCGCTCTCCAGCACGACCTGCAACATGGGGAATGTCGCACTGCTCTGGGGCACGAGCCACAACGGCACACCGGCGCTCGCCATGAACGCCTATCGAATCTACGACGGACGCCTCGAACAGATCGGGCAGGGCTGGGTCAAGCACTCGTGCTGCGCCGCGGCCGGCAACGCGTGCGGGATTCCCTGCACCGGCGGTGGCGGATCGCAACTCGGCGCCGGCTGCAGCGACGTCTATGGCGCCGGCTACAACGGCGGCCACAGTCGACTCGGTCCCCGTGCGGAAATCAACGCGTTCACGGGGAACATTATCCCGGCCCCCGGCGACAGTGGTGACCCGGTCTACAAGCGTCTGCAGGTGCCCGTGGACGACATGACGCTGACCAATTACCCCGGCGCCCGTTACATGATCGAAGGCGTCTATGTCGGCTCCGACGACGCCGCCGCGGGCAACGGCTGGAACAACGCCTCCTACAAAGTCGTCACGATCAATCAGACCGGCTTCGACATGACGCCCGCCGGCTCGATGCACGTCGGCGTCCCGGCGATCTACGCCTGGCGCGAGCAGGGCCTCGGCATGGACACGCCTGACGAGAGCGTCGAGGTTCAGCAGGTCGACGTCCCGGGCGAGGGCATTTTCCATCTCGCCTCCAAGGCGACGGACAACGGCGACGGCACCTGGCGATTCGACTACGCCGTTTACAACCTGAACTCCGATCGCGCCGGCGGCGCCTTCACGGTTCCGACAGGCGGCGCGACCGTCAGCGATGTCGGTTTCCGCGATGTGCCCTATCACTCGGGCGAACCCTACGACAACACCGACTGGACGATCAGCGTCGACAATGGATCGATCACCTGGTCCAGCCCGGAGACGTTTGCCCAGAATCCCATGAGCAACGCCCTTCGCTGGGGCACGATGTACAACTTCTGGTTCACGTCGGATGTCGGGCCGAACGACACGCCCGGCGAGGTCACAATCGGTCTCTTCAAGACCGGTACGCCGACATCGATCAGCGCAACGACGACAGTGCCGCTCGAAGGCGAAGTGATCATCCGGCTGCCGCAGGGCGCCCCCGAGATCCTCGCCACGTGCGCATCGACGTCGTTTCCGATCGAGCTGAAGGATGGCTCCGAAACGCTGATTCCGACTTCCGGCCGGCTCTACTACCGATATGACGGCGGTGAATTCGTCGAATCCGTGCTGACCCACATGGACGCTGACACCTACGAGGCGACACTGCCGACACCAACGTGTGCCGATGCGCCGCAGTTCTACATCAGCGCCCGCAGCACGCTCGGCACGACAGTGACGAGCCCGAGGGACGCCGTCGCGCTGCAGACGTACTACAACGCCGAAGCCGGCTTCGCGGATACGCTGACCTACCTCGAGACCGACTTCGAAAACGGCCTGCCGGCCGGCTGGTCGCAGAACGGTCTCTGGAATGTCAGCTCGAGCTGCAGCAGTGTGCCCACGGGCGCCTGCGAAGACGCGGGCGGAAGCAATGTCGCCTACCTCGGCCAACCCGGCGTGTGCAACTACGACATCGGCCAGGTCATCAACGACTCAATGTTCACGCCTCAGATCGCCCTGCCGAACGCCGAACAGATCCTCATGACGTATTGTTCTGCCTTCGAGCGCGACGTGACACCGATCGGTGACTGGCCCATGGTGCGCGTCATTCCGGATGGCGGCGCGGCCGAGATCGTCGACCAGCCGGCCGTCGGCGCGTTCGTCGGCGCCGCGGCGAAATGGGAATCGCGCGTCGTGGATCTGACGGCCTACGCCGGTCAGACAGTGACGCTCGAATTCAACTTCAACAACATCTTCCCCGTCACGGACAACTACCTCGGCTGGCAGGTGGACAACGTCCGCGTCACGGCGCCGGGCGTGACCTGCATCCCGGGCTGCGCCGGTCCCGACGGCGACGCCAACGGAGACAACGTGACGGACGGCAAAGACATCGAGGCGATCGTCGGGGCCCTGCTCAGCGGATCAACGGATCCGCAGCTGGTTGCGGCGCTGGACTTCAGTGACGACGGCGTCGTGAACACTCCCGACGTCGCGTCCATCGTTGCCGCGATGCTCGGCCAGTAACCTGCAGGCGAACCTACGTCAGCGCTCTTCTGTGGGCCGTCCGGAAACCGGGCGGCCCTTTTTCATGCGCGACACTCCCCTTTCGGGACGTCGGCGGGCCCGCGAATCCGCCGCCCCACGGCACCGTCGCGCGCGACGCCCGATATTCCGATCCGGAAAAGTTCCCGAGTTTCCCAAACGGCACAAATGAATCTTACCTTCAATGCAGACGAGCGCGGTCAGCGGATCGCGTCTCGACCGGAAAGCAGCCGGAGCAGCCATGAGCGCGTCTATTGCAGACTTATCCAATCTGTCTCCGCCTTCAGATGACGGCGCGATTCAGCGCGCGCTGTCAGATCTGGAGACGAAGCTCGGCGCCTGGACCGACGCGATGCTGACGGCCCAGTGCGAAATCGAGGAACGCTTCGGCGCCGGTTCCGATAGCGAACCCCGCGAAGCGACAGACGCCGCGGCGCCACAGGAATCGAGCGACTCCCCTCTCGAAGCGGCCGACATCGCGCCAACGGACATCGCGAATCCCGAATGCGTCGAATCGCCCGAAGCGCCGTCCGAGAACGACGCGCTCCTCGAGCGACTCAGCGACGCCATGCGGAACGCCGATCATCTGGCGCGTGAACTGGGCCCCGAGGAGGCGACCGAGAATCCGGAAGGAACAGAGCCGTCGCAGGCGTCTGAGACAACCGATGAAGATATCGAGGAAATCCTCGCCACGATCGACTCGGAGGTCGCGGAGCAGCTTCGCGTTAGGCACGCCGCGACAGGCGGCAGGCGCAGCATGCGCGAGGTCTGCGACGAGTACTTCAGAGAAGTATCCGACTCGGAGGCGTTGCTTGCGACGCTTGAGCCGGACGTAGCAAAGGCGATCCGCGTCCAGTTCCGGTTGTTCAACGGCCGCAAGAGCATTCGCCAGCTGGTGGACGAATACGAACCGCCTAAGGAATCGTCGAAGAAGCGAAAATCGTGGTGGAGAGGATGAGAGGTATGGGAACGAGCACGCTTGAAAAGCCGGGTACTCGGAAGGACGCGGGGATCGACGTCGAATCGCTCGATCGCCTCGGCAGGGAAGTCGTCGGCGCGATGCAGTCGCTCCGACAACTGCTGGACGCCCGCGCCCAGGCGCTGGAAGACTGCCGGGCGGCGCTCGAACAGCACCACACTCGCCTGGCGCAGGAACGCCAGGCGTTCGCCGAGCAGGAAACGCAGCTCTGCGAAGACGTCGACAAGCGTGAGCAGGAACTCGCCCAGCGCGAAGCCGGCCTCACGAACCTGCAGGCGGAGTTCGAACAGCTCCGCCAGAAACAGCAAGACGAAACGCAGTCGCTCGAGGCGAATCGGGCCGACCTGCAGTCGAAGCTCGATGAGATCGAACGTGACCGACAGGCGCTGAAGCGGCTTGAGGAGAGCGTCGCGGTGCGGGAGGCCGACCTCCAGGCGGGCCAGGCGAAGATCGACGCACAGGCGGTCGACATCGAGGCGCGCATCAAGGACATCGCGGAACGCGAAAAGGCGTTCGACGCCGCCAGGTCAGACTTCGAGAAAGACGCGGCCAATCGCAAGGCGAGCGAATCGGAGCTGAAAGACGCCCGAAAGAAGCTCGAGCAGGAACGCGAGTCACTGGCGAAGCTCCAGGAAACGCTCTCGTCGCAGCGCGCCGAGATCGACAGGGAAAATGCGGAGCGACAGAAGCGGGAATCGGAACTCGGATCGAAACTCGGCGCCGTCGAGCAGCGAGAGAAGGAACTCGCGCAGCGAGAGGGCGAACTGGCGGCCCTGCGTTCGGAATGGGATCGCCGCATGACGGAACTGCAGTCCGCACAGACGCATCTGGCGCAGCTGCAGGAAGCCATGAAGAGCGAATTCGAGCAGATCGAAGGAACGAAGACGGCGCTCCTGCCGAAGTTCGAAACGGATTCAGGCGACGGGAAGGCGGACAAGGACGTCCCCAGGGTTCAGGACCCGTCCGAGGAAAAGGCGCGGGAATCGGTCGAACGATTCCAGAAGCTGTGTCGAGACGCCAAGCGACGCGCCCTGGGACGTTAGGCGGAACGAGAGGACCGGGATTGGGCCCGGCGACTGTAAGTGAGGCGGCAGCACCACACCGCGTTCGTCGAGCGGCGTGAGCCCGACTGGCACGGGAGAGTACGCGAATGGCATTAAACCTGTTCAGGAAACGAGAACGCCCCGGGCCCGACTCGAAACCGGCCCAGGCGCGGCCCGCGCCGGTGACCGAGAAACACTTCGAGCCGGCGCCCCCCACGGAGATCCCGACGGACGCCCTCGAGGCGTGTATCGCACTGAAACGCTATGGCTATCTGCTGGCGCATCGCGACGCCTGGCGCGGTCAGCACGCCGCCGAGCGCGCATGCGCCGAGGCAGCCGATCACATCGACGACCTCTTCGCCATCGTGCCGGAGGGCTTCGCTTCGCTCCCGAAGACGGTCAACGACTACCCCGGCTGTCCGGAGATGACCATCGAAACGAAGGCCTACCTGCTCGCGCGGAATCCTGTCACGAACGATGAGTATCAGCGTTTCGTCGACGCCGGCGGCTACGACGACATGGACCTCTGGCCCCGTGAAATCTGGCCGCATCTGATCGACTTCCGCGATCAGACGGATCATACGGGCCCGCGATTCTGGCGCAACGGGCGCCACTGTCGCTCGCTGTCGGATCATCCCGTCGTCGGCATCTGCTACTACGAGGCGCAGGCCTACGCGACGTGGGCCGGCTATCGACTCCCGTCGGAAGCCGAATGGCAGATGGCCGCCACCTGGCGCATTCGCAGCGCCGCCAACACGATGCGCCGCTTTCCCTGGGGTGACGCCCTCGACACGCAGCGATGCAACATCTGGCTGTCGGGCGTCGGCAAGACGATGCCCGTGGACGGCTATCCCGACGGATGCGCCCCCAACCAGGTCGCGCAGCTCGTCGGCAACGTCTGGGAGTGGATGGCGGACGAGTACATCGTGACGGACGACGACGGCAATCCCGTGGTCAGCGACATGCGCATGAGCTCGATTCGCGGCGGCGCGTTCGACACCTACTTCGCGGCACAGGCGACAGGGACCTTCCGAACGGGCCTCGTCAGCATGGCGCGCGTCCATAACGCCGGCTTCCGCTGCGCGTTGAATATCGACTGACGGATCAACCATGGGTCGTGTTTCGGCCGAGGGGCCGGGGGGCGGCGTCAGAGAATATGAGAGCCAATGATATTCGCCATCGTGGCGCAGGATACGGCGCCCGGCGACACGGGCGGCAAGGAGAGGCGGCAGTGAACATGGAACCCTCGGCAACCATGCGGAAACTCGAGCCCGACGTGTGTCTGATCTGCGGCACGCGCAATCCGGACTCGGCGATTCAATGCGGCGTCTGCTTCGCGCCCATGGCCGTCGTCCAGGACGCGATCGCGCAGGAACGTGAGCCCGAGATCGTCAGCGTCGTCGGCGAGAGCAACGTCGGCAAGACGGTCTACCTCGGCGTGCTGCTGGACATGCTGGCCCAGCGCGCCGGCGACTTCAAGGCGATTCCCAAGGGCGCCTACTCCGTCGACCTCCAGCAGACCGTCATCAGCCATCTGGCCCATCGGATGTTCCCGCCGAAGACGCCGATGGAGGCCAACAGCTGGTATTGGGCCTACTACCAGGTGCTTCATCGGGCGCTGAATCGCTGGGTCGACCTGGTCATGCCCGATATGGCGGGTGAGAGTCTCGCGGCGGAAGTCCAGAACCCGCAGACCTTCCGCGTTGTCCACAGCCTGCTGAACAAGTCGTCCGGCATGCTGCTGCTGTGCGACGCGGCCCAGGCGGCCAACGGCGCCACGCAGCCCGATTTCTTCGGCATGAAGATGCTCAGCTACATCGACAGTGTGCTCGGCGTGGGGCGCGATCAGCGCATCAACACGCCCATCGCCGTCGTCCTCTGCAAGGCGGACCACTGCCCGGAATGCTTCGACGATCCCGAGGCCTTCGTCGAAGCCAATCTCAACCGCGTGTGGAACCTTTGCGAAAACCGATTTGCGAACGTCGCCTTCTTCGCAGCCAGCGTTGTCGGCTCACTTGGCTACGCCTACGACGAGAAGAACCAGGAAGCCACCGCAGTCCCGCTGCACACGGCGCTCTGCGGCATACTGGAGCCGTTTGAATGGATCGTTCAGCAACTCTGACGCCGACGCACGATCAGGAAACGTCTTCGCTCCTTGTCGATCACGCCGTCTTCACATCGGTCCGATCGCCGATGGGCGAAGGCTATCGAATCATCGCCGCTTCCGGCGGTCTGCGCCCCGATGAACGAATGGAGACGACGCGACGCGCGCCCTCGCACGGCGGTCTGAACTCCGAAGATCCCGACGCGCTCGGCCTGGTCGGATTTCCGCTCCCGACGGGACGTTACTGCGTCGGCCTCGTGCGACACGCCGGGAAGGAACACACGTCCCGCGGCGGTCTTCGCGTCCACACACACTTCGTGTTTCTGAATCGGGCGCAGTTCGCGGCGTTCGCCTGTGATCCGTGGCTTGTTGCCGGCGCGATTGTTGCGATCGACGGTGATGAGCCGCCGCTCAAACCCGAAACGACATGCCCTCAGCTCTGTCTCGGCGATGGATGCTCGCAGCCGCCCGACGTGTCGCCGCGCATGTCCTCCGTCGAAGTCGGCTGGCTCGAGAGCATCGTTGCCGCCGCGCTGCGCGGCGATCCACTGGTCGCCAACGCACACGGTTCGGGAGATGGCTGCGAACAACTCGCCTGGCGCGTCATCCCCAGTGTCATGCGCGAGAAACGATCGATGTCGATCGGCCTGACCTACGCGCCGTCCCGCGCCCTGGATATCTGCTTCATCAGCGAACGGATCGAGGAAACGCGTCGCCTCGTCATGAATACACGAACCCTCTGGATCGATCCCGCCACGCCGCTGCCCGGCGTCGGCGCGCAGGCGCAGGGAAAAGGCCAGGCCTCGTCGGCGCCCTACGCCGACTGGCTCGTCCTGACACGGACGACGCTCGACTCGGGGCGCCTCGGGGAGCTGATCCGCCTCTGTGACGCCATCGATGGCGACGCGACGCCCGACGGTCTGGCCACGACGGCCAGGCTCTACGACCATATCGATGAAGTCAGTGTCGCCGACGCCGCCGACCTCGCCCGGCTCACAACGCGCTACGGCGGTTTTGCGCCCACGTGCAGGGCACAGAAACTGCTTGTGGAGCGGTTCAAAAAGACGGCGGCGCATCGCGCGCAACAGCTCTCGCAGGAAGCGTGCGAGGAATGAGGACCGCGGATCGCCACCGGACGCCCCCAGGCCCGGCGCCGCAATAATCCATGAAAATTGGCGTTTCGTCTCGTTGAGCCGCGTTGCGCCCAGCCCGTAAGATACGACTCTCGAAGGGAAGTCGGAATCTCGGGCCTGGCGAACGTGTCCACCCGTGTCATTCGCTTCGCACGACAACACTCGGGTGAGGATTCACGAGAATGCGCCGTACCTGGATTTGGATTTTGGGGATCGTGATCGCTGCGCCGCCGTTTTCTCCGGCGAACGCCGCAGATCCGTCTGACACGCTGACCGATGGACCGATCGTCGCAATCGAACAGGGGCGCCAGCCGCTCCCGGATGGTCGCCTTCGCGTCAACGGAATCGACTACGCGTCTCGCGAGGCCTATTACCAGTCAGGTCAGTTTCGTTCGGGCGGACATCGATGCGGAACCGTTTCCCCGGATCGCCTGGCGGCGCCCCGCGGCCTCGGTTCGCAGGCAGACTGCAGCCTCGTCGCCACAACGCTCAACGGCGCCTACCTGCCCGGCACGGGCCGGTTTCGCATTCCCGTCGTCGTCCACGTCATCACGAGCACGTCGAATGTCGGCGCCATCGCGGAATCCAATATCCAGGCGCAGATCGACGTGCTGAACGCGTCCTTCCTCGCGTCGGGCGGCGTCGGCGCCAACGCCGAGATCGAGTTCTTCCTGGCGACAGTCGATCCCGATGGCCAGGCGACCAGCGGTATCACCGTCTCAGCAAACAACACCTGGTTCGCGGACCTCGGGTCCTACTGGAACAGCCTTGCGTGGGACACAGATCGCTACCTGAACATCTACACACTCAACCTCGATCCCCAGGACCTCCTCGGCTACGTGGACGCCCTGCCCCAGGAAGGCGTTGTCGGTTCGGCGGGCGATCGTGTCGTCATTCACTGGGGCGCCTTCGGCGGTGTCGGCGCGGATGGACCGCCCTACGACGAAGGTGATACGCTCGTCCACGAGGTCGGTCATTACCTGGGCCTCTACCATCCCTTCGAACCCGACTTCGCCTGCGGATCCGCGGACGCTCCGGGTTGCTACACATCAGGTGACCTGATCTGCGACACGAACCCGCAGTTCGACGCGCTCTACACGTCCGCCCCCAACTGCAACTCGCCGTTCGACACCTGCAACTCGACCGACCCGATCGACAACTACATGAGTTACAGCGACGACGGCTGCATGACGCGCTTCACGCCGGAGCAGGTTCAGCGCATGCGATGCACGCTGCTGAACTATCGCCCGGACCTCTATGAACTCACCTTTGAAACGGGCGCGCTCAACGTGACGCCGACGACCGGCGCGACGCACTCGGGCCTCGTGGGTGGTACATTCACCCAGCCACAGACCGTGTACGGCCTGAACAACCCGGGAAACTCACCCGTCGACTTCGAGGTCTCGATCGAGAACAACTTCGGTCTGCTCCTGGACGGCGGAACGGCCGCCATCAGCGGAACACTCGCCGCCGGCGGCGGCCGATCCGTGATCGTCGGATTGAACACGACAGTCGTCAACGCGCTTGCGGCGGGCGAATACAGCGCCACGATCGTGTTCACCAACCTGACGGCGGGAACACAGACCGTTCGCACGCACACGCTCAACGTGGGCAGACTGCAGTCGTGTTCGACGAGCGGCGCCCAGGCGATTCCCGACGCCAGCGCCGTGGGTGTCACGCAGTCGATCGTCATCTCCAGCAGCGCCATCGTCGACGATCTCGATATTGATCTCTCCATCACGCACACGTGGATCGGCGATGTCGTCGTCACGCTGTCGCATGTCGACTCCGGCCGTTCGGCGGTCCTGATCGACCAGATCGGCGGAAGCGGCGTCAATACATGCGACGCGGTCAACATCAGCGGCATCACGCTCGATGACGAAGGGACCGGCGGATCGATCGAGAACCAGTGCGTGTCGAACCTGTCGTCGCCGCCCGCCTATCGACCACAGAATACGCTCAACGTCTTCACGGGCGTCAACATCAGGGGAACCTGGCAGCTTCGCGTGACGGACCTCGCGCAGGAGGACACCGGCTCGCTGAATTCCTGGTGCATCACAGCGCAGGTCAGCGAGGCGCCGGACGAGGAAACGCCGGCCCCGACCTCTCAGATGGACACGGATCTCGACCTCGTCCCGGACAACAGCGACAACTGTCCTGTCACCTACAATCCGGATCAATCCGACGTGGACGGGGACGGTGTCGGCGACGCCTGTGACGGCCTGTCGCTCGCCGACTGCCCGGACACGATCACGCTGCCCGCCGAGAGTGTCGACGGCAGGTCCATCGATTTTGAACTGCCCGCGACGTCAGGTGGCTTCGGGAATATCCAGGTGTTCGCCTCTCCCGTGAGCGGCGCCACATTTCCGATCGGAACGACGAACGTCACTGTCACGGCAACCGACGCAACGGGCGCAATCGTTACCTGCAGCTTCGACGTGATTGTCACGGACGATCCGACCGTCACGGCGCCGATCGTGGATGGTGAGGAATGCGGCTGCGGCGCCGGCGGCGTCACGCTGATGCCGTTCGCAGTTCTGGGCGCCGTGTCAATGCGAAGACGAAGAAAACGCGACCGGCGTCGCGTCAGGCCCACGGCGACACGGAGATGAGCAGGATGCCGAAGGCGATGAGCGTCGCCATCGTTCCGGCAATGACCGTGATGCCCGCCCCCGCAACAACCTGACGCGTCAGCTGACGGCTGGCGTCAGGATTCGGATAGCGCCGAAGGATCGACACGCTGCAGGCGACACAGAACACGGCGAGGCAGACACCGTACAACTGGCTGAGCAGCGCGATCGCCATGCTCGGTCCGATCTGAGACGGATCGTTGAGCGTCGCCAGCATCAGCATCAGACCGATGCCCGTCGCAATGAACCCGCTCGCGAGCGCAAAAGCCGCCCACAACTGAAAGAACTGCGCGGCGTCTCGCGCGGCCTCGGCGTCGTCGCGCCGACCCGCAACGTAGAAGAATGCGTCGATCGGCGCGGCCCAGCCGAAGATTCCGACCAGGATCATCACGGGCACGACGCCGACGAAAATCGCGCCGCGCCAGTCAATCAGCAGGTCCACGGCGCCGGCGAGCCATCCGAAGACCACCCAGACGACGACGCCCGCCAGCGCGACAACACTGGCAATGATGGCCGCCGGCGTCGCTCGCTTTCCGAGCGATCCCGGCCCCGCAGGATTCGCGCACTGGGATGTTGACCGCATCTTTTTCCCCCCGGAATCGCGCCGCTGGACGCGCCTGAAGAAGAGATCGGTTTTCACGAATCCGGCGTTCACATCGGGGTTCTCAGAACTGCGGGCCACGCCCTTATCGGAGCGGCGATCTTCGCGCCGGGCCGATATGATCCCCTGTGATGATGACTTCAGAATCAACCCCGGCCCCGTCACGAGAGACGCGGATCCCCGTCGATCGGATTCATGTGTTCGTCAAGGCGCTGTGGCGCCTGCTCATCGCCGCCGCCCTGCTGGGCCTGGCGTGGCTGCTCGGCGTTCAGATCGGCGACTGGTCGCTCTTCTGGCGGGAGCAGCCGGTCACGCTGATGGCGATTCTGCTCTTTCTGACGGGCCTGTCGGCCATCGGCGCCATCGTCACGATCGCCGGCGCGCGATGGCTGGCGCTGGCCGTCTGGCCCGCGCCTGTCGGTATTCAGGTGGGAGACGGCGCCATCGATGCGGCGCTCGGGCCATTCGGTTCAGTGAGGATCCCCTGGACGCGGCTGCGATGCGAAGTCGCCGAGGGCTTCGACATCGACATGCTCTCGCACGTCGGCGACGACGCCTTTACGCCCATCATGCGGGACACGCAGGATCCCGGGCGCGATGTCTACGCATGGCTTCAATCGCATACCGGCGTCGATCCGGAAACACTGACCCACACGCTGCGCCCCCATTTCGAAGCGCGCATGCGCAGCGCCTGACACACGACTTCATTGCAACGACCGATAAGTCCGGCGCGGCGCCAGTAAAAACGATTTCCATCAATACGTGACTCAAGCGACGCCGTGTCCACGACCGATACTTTCTTCCGAGGCTGTGGGTCTTCCGCCAATGGGCGGGACAGCCTGGCTTGGAGGGTCCGAGTAACGGCGAGCTCGGATCCTCTTTTTTTATGCGCACTTCGAGAGCGCATTTTGCGCGTTGTCTATTTCTAACCAGGCAATGAGACATCGGCGGACGCTGCGCGGACCGCGCAGATTCGGCGGCGCACGGCGACGTTCTGTCGCGTCAGGGGATTGAAATCTCTGATGGGCCGTCTAAACGCCGCGGCGGACGGCGCTGGTGAAGAGCTTCACCTCTTCCAGCGTGGATCGACCCGGCAGATCGTGCTCCAGGCCGACGAACTGGAAGCCGAGCCCGAGGCGATCGGCGCCATGCATGACGCAGTGTCGATACTGCGCCTCGACAAGCAGCGGCCGCATGCCGGGGCGCTGCGTCACTTCGATGCCGACAAGGTCCCCCACCTGCAGTCGCGGGTTCTGATCCGATCGAACGTCGATCATCACGCCGCCAACCGACACGTTGGAAACGCGTCCCGAGCTGACAGGGAAGCTGCCGCCCTCGTCATTCGGAAGGCCCCCGTCCCAGATCTTCGCGGCAATGAACCGATGCGACGGCACGACGATGCGCTGATAGGCTCGTCGCTGGACGGCGCGCACGTCCGTCGGCGGACCGAGCACCAGCGTTCCGGGCGCGGCGCCCTCGGGAACCGCCCGATCGTCCAGAATGCGCGTGACAAAGAGACACTTCTTGTGTCCGCGACGAAAGGCGACGCCCAGCTCCGCGTCTCGCGAGATCTCGGCGGGCTGTCCCTCGTTCGCCGGCTCCGGCCGAGCGATCATGATCGCCCCGGAGCCGTTGTCATAGCCAAGCAGCTTGGAGCGGAAGGACGCCCAGTCGCCGTCGATCGCCTGCGTGATGACGAGGTCGACGACTTTTTCGGCGGCCCACGTAAACAGTGACGTGTTGGGAGACGCCTCGGTATTGGTTACGGCCGTCATGCGTGCACCTCTTCGTCGAGCGCGCCGCTTTCGGCGCGCTCAATGGCGACGCGCAGCGCACGAATCGATTCCGCGTCGTCCTTTGACGACGTAAACTGGAGCCCCATGATCGACGCGCCGACACTCGCAGGCGTCAGGTTCGTCACCCGCGCCTCGAGTTCGATTTGTCGCTGCTCACCGGGAAGGGAGAACCGCGCTCGCAATCGCTGCCGCTTCTCCAGTCCGCTGGTCATCGCGTCGTCCACACGACACGCCATTCCGTCGGCGCTGACGTTCAGCAGGCTGACGCTCCGCGTGTGCTCGGCGCCTCCGACTTTCCACTGCAGTTCGACTTTCGAGGATGGCGCCAGCTTGGCGCGCAGGAAGCGACGCCGGTCCATCACGGCGATCCGGGCGGGTTTCGCCAGCGTGACGCCCTGCGTCTCGCCCCAGCTGGGCAGATCGAGGACCTTCGTGTCCGCCGAGTAGCGCCGATCGTGATAGATCCTCGCCTCACAGCGGACACCGGCAAACTTCGACCATTCGAAGGCGGGATTGCCCGTTACCTGAACGAGCAGCGTTTTCTTGTCACCTGAGAGAATCGTGCCGTTGACCGTCCGCCCCGGCGCCGAAGCGAATTCGATCACGATCTGGCAATGCGCCGCGACGGCGTCGTCCAGAATTCGCACGGTCTCTTCGGCCTCGAGTTTGATCTTGTTCTGCATGATCCCGTCCGTTCGTTCATCGAGAACATCCACGCGACCGGCGGATGCCGGGATCGCGCGCCATCGCGTTTTCTCTATTCTCAATTTCGTGCGACGAACGCTCGCGCTTAAGCGTCGAATCGGACGTGATACGAAGGCCGATAATGCCCGCCGGGAGCCGGGCCTCAGGCGGATGAGATCTGACGGGCGCCGAGCTGAAGCACGCGCGGCAATTCCTGCCGTGGCAGGCGCACATCCAGCTGGACGAACCCATCGATGTACCGACGGTCCAATATGTGACCGTGGCGGCTGAGGTAGGCGAGGAGTTTGCCGTTCGCGGCGGGCGCCTCCAGCGTGACGCGCGCGTACCGCCCCCGGAGCCGCTCGATGACGCGCTCATAGAGCTCGTCGACGCCGGCGCGCGTGACGGCGGAGATTTCGACGGCCTCGGGCATGGCGGCTCGCAGCAACTGAATCTCGGAATCCTCGCCGAGGGCGTCGATCTTGTTCAGGACGTTGATTCGCGCCGTTTCCCTGCAGCCCAGCTCTTCCAGCACGCGATCCACGGCGCGCGCCTGGCCGACGGCGTCGTGGCTGCTGGCGTCGACGACGTGCAGCAGCAGGTCTGAGTTAATCGTCTCTTCCAGTGTCGCGCGGAAGGACGCCACGAGATGATGCGGCAGATTTCGCACGAACCCGACAGTATCCGACAGAAGCGCCGACTGGCCGCCTCCCAGATTCCAGCGACGCGTCTTCGTGTCG
Organism: Phycisphaerae bacterium; assembly: GCA_035399845.1. Classification (GTDB taxonomy): domain Bacteria; phylum Planctomycetota; class Phycisphaerae; order UBA1845; family UTPLA1; genus ECT2AJA-110-A. The sequence continues at coordinate 66,901 of DAOPJV010000014.1, forward strand.
AGTGTCGCGAAGAGCTTGTCCTCGACGAGCGTCTCGGCGTCCGTGAGGGCGTTCATCAGCGTGCTCTTGCCCGCGTTCGTGTACCCGACGAGGCTGATCGTGAAGTGATCGCTGCGGGACTCGACCTCTCGCAGCTTTCGCTTGTCGATCTGGGCAAGCTGCTCCTTCAGCATCGTCACGCGCTTCTGGACGATGCGGCGATCGATTTCGATCTGCCGCTCGCCGGGACCGCGCGTGCCGATGGCGCCCACGGCGCCGGCGCTGGTGCCGCCACCCGCCCCGGCGATGCGCTCCAGGTGCGTCCACATGCCGCGCAGCCGCGGCGCCGTGTACTCGAGCTGTGCCAGCTCGACCTGCAGCCGGGCGGCGTGCGTCCGAGCCCGACTCGCGAAGATGTCCAGGATGAGCTCTGTCCGATCGATGACGCGCCGCTTGGTGATCTTCTCGATCTCGCGGATCTGCGACGGCGCCAGCTCGTTGTCGAAAATGATCAGGTCGGCGGCCTTGTCCTCGACATAGTCCGCCAGCGCCTTCGCCTTGCCCGTCCCGATGTAGGTCGAGGGGCAGACCTGCGGCCGCTTCTGGATCATTCGGCCCACGACATCGGCGCCGGCGGCGGAGGCGAGACCGGCCAGTTCAGCCAGCGGATCGTAGCGCGTGCCTGCGATTTCATGCCCCGGCAGGAGCAGACCGACGAGAACCGCCCGCTCCGTCGCGACACTGTTTGTCTGTTTTTCGGGTAACAACGCTTGCTGACTTACCTGTCCAATGCGGCGGCGCCGCAACGGCGCGCGGCCTCTTTCCGATTGCGGGATTGTACGATCCGACCCACGCCGAAACAAACGGCGCACAGTCGGCGCCGTTTCGGAATTCCCGCGGCGCCGCCGATATTCGTAGTGATGGCCTCCTCACGATCAGCCAGGATGATCCAGTTTCCGGCTCGCGTGCTGGATCGGCTGCGCTGGGAATGGCGGGAATGGCATACGCCATCGCGACCCTCCTTCCAGCATGAAGAGCTCGATCACACCCTGCTGAAGTTGATTCCCTGGTCCGCCGACGAGCGTGTGCTCGACGTCGGATGCGCCCACGGCGTCTACCTCAGGGAACTTGCCGATCGCGGGGTCGCCGTGACAGGCCTCGATGTGTCTCGCGACGCGCTGCGACGGGCGCGGCTCGCCAAACGCCCGGTCATCGCGGCGTCCGGTGATCGGCTTCCGTTTCGAGACGCCAGCTACGACACGATCCTCTGCCACAAGACGATGTACCTCTTCCGATCGCCCGAAACGGCGCTTCGCGAATTCGCCCGTGTCCTCCAGCCCGGCGGTCGCCTGGTCTTCAGCACGTCCGCCACCCGCACCCCCTACGCGCTCGCCCAGCGCCTGGCCGTGGGGCTGCTGGATCGGAAGGACTGGGCGGCCGGCAATCGCCTGGACGCCTGGGACTGGGTGCGCCGAGCGGAGGCCATTGGATTCGGTGACGCCCGCTTCTACTCCTGCAATCTCGTGGCGCCGATCGTGTTTCGCGTCTGCGATCGATGGATCATTCCAAACGAGTGGATGCGCCGCTACGCGCGAACGATTCGTCAGATCGTCGGGACGAACGTCGATAGCAATCGCCCCAGCAGAATGGCACAGGACGTCTTTGTTGTCTTAAGGAAGCTTAAAACCAGAAATGACAACGCCTTAGCGACGCCAGTGGTCAGTGATTTGTCATGTAGCCCAGCAAATCCGAAATCTCAGGCAACTTGCCTGTGTGGGACTTGCTGTAAATGAGGTCACCGTTGAGTCGGACATCGAAAACGTCATCCGCCCCGTGCACGAGTTCCGGTTCGATGCCTTTCTGTTCCTTTATGGCGGCCGCCAGCCGCCCCGCATGTTCCTGATAGATAGGTACTCGCCGAAAAACGATCGAGATCCGCATTCGAAACCTTCCCCAAGTGCACCGAAATGCCACCACCCATTGAGTTCACGATGACACTAAGCGTGTACCGTGGTTTCATCAACATCGGTTTCGATTGAATTCGGTGACCGGATTCAGATTCGACTTCGAGTTAACCGCCAACCGTATGGCGGATTACACTATATCAAAGTGTAACAATAATCACACAATTATCGTAAGATTATCGATAGCATAGTGATGGCGTCATGGGCACGTCACACCCGCCAGAAGCGACGTGACGAAGTCGTTCACATCCGCCTGCGTCACCACGCAATCGTCATCAAAATCCCCCCGGGCGCGCTGGGCGCCGGACGCCGCTTCACCCTCAATCAGCGCCTGCGAAAACGGGGCGATGTCGGCGCCATTCACAACGCAGTCATCGTTCATGTCACCCGCCAGAATCCCGCCGGGTGTGTCGGCGACCAGGCTGACTTCCACATTCACGGGCGTCCCGCCGACAACGACATTCATATCCTGCGTCTGGTACCCCGGTTTGGACACCCGAATCGTGTAGTTGTCGTTGGGCGGCACGAGGTAGGTCCATCGACCGAAAGGCAGGAACGTCATTCGCGGCAATTCGCCCGTGTCGTATGTGTAGTCGAGAATCGTCACCTCGGCGTCCAGCGGCTCACAATCCGACGTCACATGGACATCGATCCGGGCCCCGCCGAGCCGCTCATACAGATAGCGCCATCCCGCGCGATTCCGAGCGACAATGCCCGCAACCAGCGAAAAGCTCGGCTGGAACGACGTCGTTGTCTCCACGATGAAGGGGTACGCCCCCTCATGTGCGTAATACCAGCTCGTGTCATCACCGTTGACGGGACCGATCGCGATCGGCGAATTGACGGCGTAGGACACACCGTCCACGTCGAAAATCGCGTCACGCATGCCATGCATCATGGCGTCGATGGCGTCATGCTCGGGCATTCGCAAATCCGGCGAGCCGGGATTGCACGCGTAGGGATAGTCGATGAATCGCCCGTAGGAGTGGTACGACACGACGATCGAAAATCGCATGATCTGCGATAACGCCATCATCGCCTGCGTCTCGGGCTCTGACGCGGCGCTGGCGCCGCGATAGGCGTCGGAGCACGTCGAGCCGCTGCTGCCGGATCCCCGTTCACAGACCGTACCGGCGCCCCACTTGTAGGGATAATTGCGGTTCAGATCGACGCCCGGATTCGAGGTCGTGCATACGGCGCGCAGGTTCTTGCGATGGTTCAGATCGCCCGCATGGACCCGCGCGCTGCCGTCGGGGTTCACCATCGGGATCATGATCGACTTGTAGTCGCGCACCCACGCGACAATCTGCGGGTCGTTGGCCGCGTATCCATCCGTCAGCACGTCAATGGCGTCCGTGATGATGTGCGGTGTCACGACTTCGCGTGAATGGTGCAGACCGTTGAGAAGGACCGCGGGCTCGTCTTCCTCGTCGCCCGGATGATCGGAGATTTCGATCGCCCAGATGTCGCGTCCCTCTGTCGTCACGCCGACAGAGAACATTCGCGTGATGTCCGGATGATCGGCGACGACCTGGCTCAGAAACGCCTCGACCTCGGTCGGATCGAGATAGGCGGCGTCCAGCCCGGGACCACGCGGCCCCGCCCCATCGCCGGCAAGCTCGCCCAAGACGAGATAGCCGGCCGCCACGGCGTCATCGAGCAGCGCATCGTCGCCAAACTCCGCGACGACGCGTCGCCCTTCCACGTCCACGCCGCATCGATCGACTGTGGCCCCGTGCTCGACCAGCCAGGCGATCGCCTCGCGCATCTCCGCCGCCGCGTCGGCGCGGATCTCCCCGGCCGGCAGTCCCAGCTCGACAGATCGCGGCCCATCCGCGAGCGCCGTCGAAACGGCCATCAAGACGGACGCCAACAGCGTCAACGCCGACACACAGAATCGAACCATCCCACTCCACTTTCGAATTACGGGGATCCCCCGCAGCGACTCGCCAAACCTGAAGCGCTGTTACGCCCTTCATTCTACGAAAGCCGACGGTGTCATTCCAACGGCCCATAACGAATCGGGCACAAAAAAAGGCCGCGGCGTCCATCTGACGCCGCGGCCGTCGTTTTTCGAGTCGTCGCAGTGCCTCGTGAATCCCTACAGGACGAACAGAAACGTCACGAGAATGAAGGCCGGAATCAGGATCAGGCCGCTGAAGAGCATGTAGCCGAAGAAGCTGGGCATCTTCACGCCCTCGTGCTCCGCGATGCTCTTGACCATGAAGTTCGGCCCGTTGCCGATGTACGTGTTCGCGCCCATGAATACGGCGCCGATACTGATCGCGATGAGATACGGCTCGGCGACCCCCGCAACGGTCGACATGCCGACGGCGGGCAGCGTCTTGGCGGTCTCGAAGAACACCACATAGGTTGGCGCGTTGTCGAGGCAGCTGCTCAGGATGCCCGTCGCCCAGAAGAACTTCCAGGAGGAGTCGATCCCAAGCTCGGGGCCCTTGGCGTTGAGGATCTCGATCGGCACCTGCATGCAGATGAAGATACCGATGAAGAGGCAGGCCACTTCGAGAATCGCCACGTAGTTGAAGTTGTTTTCCTGGCGCAGACCGCCGGGTGTAAAGTAAAGCGAGAGCAGCACGAATGCGATCTGCACGAACTCGCGGCAGAATGTGAACGGTTCCCATCCACCCTCAATGCCAAGGAACGGCTTGCCGGGCGCCAGCGTGCCCGTCGCGAAGACGACACCCGCCAGGAAGATGAAGTTCACTTTGCCGCCGATGGAAATTCTGCGAACCTGCGTCTCGTCGCGCTGAATGTCGGGGAGCGTTTCCTTCTTGTAGGCCACGCTGTCCCAGAAGTAGTAGACCACGAGCAGCAGGACGATCACGAACGCCCACTCTTTCCAGAGGACCAGCGTCCACATGAAGGGAACACCCTTCAGATATCCCAGAAACAGCGGCGGATCGCCGATCGGCAGCAGCGTGCCGCCGATGTTGCTCACGATGAAGATGAAGAAGATCACGGTATGCACGACGTGCTTGCGTTCGGAGTTCGTCTTCAGAAGCGGCCGGATCAGCAGCATCGACGCGCCCGTCGTTCCGATCAGGCTCGCCATGACGCCGCCGATCGCCAGGAAGATCACGTTGGTCAGTGGATGCGCCGGGATATCGCCGCGAACACTGATGCCGCCGGAGATCACATACAGGCTGAAGAGCAGCGAGATGAACGGGATGTACTCCATCAGGGCGTTGCCAAGGACACCGACAGCCGTCGCCAGACCGGCGCCCGTCGTGAAATGCCCTTCGTGCTCATGGACATCCATCCCGGCGTGATGCAGGACGCCACCCAGCCAGTGATCGTGAACATGCGTCCCATCATGACGCATGAAGTAGTAACCCAGCGTGATCACGGCGAGCGCGACGGCAACGAGCAGCTTGTTCTTGTTGTGATGCCACCAGTGTTCCGTCTTGTGGATGAGCGGCAGCACGGCAATGCACAGCAGCAGCGCCGCGAATGGCAGGACCCAGACGAGACTCGGAATCGTATGTTCGGTTCCGCCTGCGGCGGCTTCTGCGAGCAACATAAAGCGTCCTTTACCTGTTCGGCGGCGACCGCAGCCGGATGATCTCTCCCAATTCATCGGCAAAAAGCGGCATGGCCTGATATTCGTGACGGACCGCGCGCGGGCGCAGATCCAGCCGTCGACCGCGCGTCGGCTGTCGGCCTCTAATTGCTTATCGGAAGCGACGTTACGCTCTCCGTGTTAATACGACGTGTGCCACGGGTTGAACGCACGCGGGGCGGCGCTCGGAAAAGCGTCACATCACGCTTGACCACCGGCCTGTGTTTGGTTAATGTTCGGCCCCATCTGAACACCCGGGCGTGTTCCGCCCACAATTTCGCGTATGTCACGCGACAGCCCCGCCGTCACGCGGAGCTGATGGTTGATTTCATCGACTGACCTTCGAAAGGAGCTCCCAACGATGTCAAAGCAGACGCAACGCAGACTGGCTGTGGCCTCGCGCCGCCTCGTGGCCGCCCTCGCCCTCGTCGCTGTCACGGCCTTTGTCACGAACGCCGTCGTCACGAAGGCGGGCGATGAGCCCAGGAAGAGCAGGCACGAGGAAGAAATGGCTGAGTGGGTGATGGCGAACCAGAAGACGCCCATGCACGAGAAGCTCAAGCTGTTCGTCGGTGAATGGGACTGCAAGTGCACGATGTACGAAGAGGGCAGGCCCCCGCAGACATCGAAGGCGGAGTCGGACGCCCATCTCGTCTACGACGGTCGCTACGTTCGCCAGTCCTACAAGGGCTCCTTCGACGCCCCTGGCCCTGACGGCAAGCCGCAGAAGTACACCTTCGAAGGCTACGGCGTCATCGGCTATGACACGATCAAGAAGAAGTTCGTGTCGAACTGGATCGACAGCATGAGCACCGGCATCTATGGCGAGACGGGTGAGTGGGACGAGGCCAACCATCAGTTCATCTTCCACGGCGAAATGACCAAGCCGAACGGCTCGACCTGCGTCAACAGGAGCACGCTCAAATTCACGAGCAAGGACCGGTATGTCTTCACGATGGAGGAGAAGCAGGAGTCCGGCGCGTGGTCCAGGCACATGGAGATCGTTTACGATCGCGACGACTAATCGCGCGGATGGATCGACACCAGCGTGAGGGGAAAGCCGCCCCGATCGAGTTTTCCTCGATCGGGGCGTTATTTTTTGTTCCGGGCGGGCCGAAATATCACGCCGCCACAGGGTAATATAGAGCCTGATTGGGCGCCCTTCGCCAGGAAAGTCACACGCGATGCGCAACGACGAAGACAATCACGGCCTGATGGCCTCGATCCGGCTGGTGACCCGCAAGGAACGCGGGATCGCCGTCCGCGTCTTTCTGAGCCTTGCCGGCACCTGCGTGTTGATCGCCCTGGCGCTTCTGGCCGCGTACCTGCTGGCGCTGGCCCGATCCGATTACGACGCCCAACGCGGCTATTACTACTTCCGCGTGCGCGACGCCGATCTGGCGATCACGTTTGCCGCCGCCAGCGCCGCCTGGCTTGCCCTGCTCTGGTGGACGTGGCGTGGTCAAACCCGGTACGACAGCATGATCGGGCCCGTCGTCTGGACATGCGTCACGGCCGGCGCCGCCATCACGCTTGGCGTGGCAATCGACGTCTTTGTCCGGCGCGAGGAGGAATTCCTCATCGGCGCCACGATCCTCATGGCCGTCGCCATGACGTTCGTCATCTGGATGCGATACGTCAATGCGATGATGAAAGGCAAACCCGTGCTGGGACACGATCGACAGGTCAACGTCACGTGCCCGCAGTGCGGCTATTCGCTGGTCGGATTGAACGCCCTGCGCTGCCCGGAGTGCGGCGCGTCATTCACCATCGACGAACTGATTCGGGCACAGGGCTATCGCGGCGGCGAGACAACGCCGGCCGCTTCGCCGCGCATCGATCGCGACCCTGTCATCCGCCCGCCGGTCATCGCGGCGCCCGCGATGGAAGCGCACGATCCCGCGACTCAGTAGGCCCCCCGCATCGACAGAACCGCCGGAATCGTCCGCAGCACGATCTCCAGATCGAGCTTCAGCGACTGATTCCGAATATAGAACACGTCGAGCTGCAGCCACTCCTCGTAGGGAATCTCCGTTCGACCGCTGACCTGCCACAGGCACGTCAGCCCCGGCTTGACAGTCATTCGCAGCCGCTGGAGCTTCGTGTCCGTCTTCGCCTCGTCCATCGGCAGCGGCCGCGGTCCGACGACGGCCATCTCGCCCTTCAGCACGTTGATGAGCTGTGGCAGCTCATCAATGCTCAGGCGTCGAAGCCATCGACCGACGCGTGTCACGCGCGGGTCATTCCGCATCTTGAAACAGGGCCCCGTCGGCAGCGCATTGAGGCTTCGGAACAGCTCCTTCTCGTCGTCCGCGCCAACGTGCATCGTCCGCAGCTTGTACATCACGAAGGGCTCGCCGCTGAAACCCGCCCGCTTCTGCCTGAAGAAGACGGGACCACGCGACGTCAGCCTGATCGCGAGCGCCGCCAGCGCCAGCACGGGCATGGCGAAGAGCAGCGCCGTCGACGCAATGGCGATGTCGACGCATCGCGATGCGAACGCGTATATCCTCCGTCGCGCCGGATACCCGACGAACGACTCCTTCGCCGGCGCCAGGATGCCGCCGGTCGTCGTTCCGTGCATCACCGCATAGGAACCTAGTGTTGCCAACTGCCGCCTCCCTTCCCATCCTGCGTCGTCCCATCGCCGTCATGGCGATGCTTCCACGCCCAGCCGATCGCGCGCACCGCAAAAAGCGGATTGCCGATCAGGTACCTTCGCCACTTGTGGGCCGGATCCGCGCCGAGTCGATAGAGCCACTCTCCGCCGTTTCGACACAGCCAGTCCGGACCGCGCGGTTCGCGCCCGGCGTAATAGTCAAACAGCGCGCCGACGCACCAGATCACAGGCGTCTTCAGCGCGGCGGCGTGTTCGACGACCCACTGCTCCTGCCGCGGGCTCGACATCCCGACCAGCAGCGCGTCCGCGCCGGATTCATTGATCGCGGCCACAACGGTCGACGACTCGCCCGCGTCGAAATACCCATGATGAACGCCGGCCACTTTCAGATTCGGAAAGTTGTCGCGCAGCTCGGCCGCGGCGGTCGCTGAGACACCCGGCTCGCCACCGAGAAAGAAGAGCGACACACCCTCTTCCGCGCAACGGCCCGCGAACCAATCCGAATAGTCCGCCGCCGTCATCCGCTCCGGCAGTTCACGACCCGCCAGTTTGCCCGCCAGCACCACGGACATGCCGTCGGCGTAGACCAGATCCATCGCGCAGAGCGTTGTCAGAAAGGCCGGGTGGCTCCATGCGAGATTCACGGTATGCGCGTTGGCGTAGGCGGCCGTGGTTCGGACCCCCGCCTTGGCGCGTGCGATCAGCACTTCGACGAGTTGATCCGTCCAGAGCGGCCGAATCGGCAGCCCCATCACGTCGATCGGATCGGGGATCGCGACCTGCGTTTCACAGGCGACATGCGCCGAGTTCGGCGCCGCGCGTTTCGTATCAGGCGAAGGCGACAACCGCATCGGGCGCCTCCTTTCCCTGCGTGAGGCGGCGATACGTGTCGACGTATTGCTGAGCGACTTTCGCCGCGTCAAATCGATCGCAGACGGTCTGACGGGCGCGAATCCCGAGCATGGCCGCGTGCCCCGGGTCCCGCAGCAGCGACGCAATCGCCGTCGCCATAGCGTCGGGCGCCTCGGGCTCGACCAACAGACCGTTCACATCGTGTTCGATCGCTTCCGGAATCCCGCCCACTCGCGTCGCCACGATCGGCCGGCTCACGGCCATCGCCTCGAGCATGACGACGGGAAAGGCCTCGCATTTAGAGGGAATGCAGATCACATCCGTGGCGGCCATCGCCGGCCATACATCCGGCATGAACCCCGCCAGCCGTACCTCGTCGGCAAGCCCCGCCGCGGAAATGGTTCGCTCGACCTGCGCGCGATCCGCGCCGTCGCCGACAATCACCCAACGAAAACTGACGCCCCGCGATTTCATTCGGGCGGCCGCCTCAATCAGCGTATCGATTCCCTTTTCGTAGCTCAGTCTGGCGACTGTGAGCACGAGCGGCGTTTCATCGTTCGCGCCATGCGCGTCGCGAAACGCCTGAACCGCGGCGCGATCCATCCGGGGCGCCGTATCGACACCCGTGTGGATCACGTGAATGTGCGTCGGATCGATCCCAAGCCGCATTTGCCAGTCTTCGCCGGCCGCGCGGCAGACCGCAATGAAATCGGTCGGCAGCCGTGCGCAGGTCGAGTCCAGCAGCGGATCGCTGAAACGTCTGCGCTCGCGCCGAAAGGCGCCGATGGCGTACGCGGCGCCGACAATCGTGCCGACGCCCGACAATCGCGCCGCCATTCCGGCCATCAGATCGGCGCGAAGCAGGTGCGTATGGACGACATCCGGCTGGACGCGATCGATCACGGCCTGCGCCCGGAAAATCGCGCGGGGATCGAACTGCGACGGCAGATCCAGGTTGAACGTCTCGCAGCCCGCGGTCTCAAACACACTCCGCATGGGGCCACTATCGTAAAAGCAGGCGAAGGACCACTCGCACTGCGAGCGATCAACGTGCGGCGCCATTCGCGCGAGGAGCTTCGTATCCGTCTTGACGGCGAACGTCGAGACGAAGTGAAGCACGCGCAGCGGGCGCGCACGGCCGGATGGATTCGGCTTTCCCCCCAACATGACTTTCACGACCGGCGTCGCCTATTCGACGATCGGTCATGCCCCCCTGGCGCTTCGTCGCGGACTGGCGCGATACGCCACACGCCGTCACTCGGACGACGCGCGACAGCCCGTAACCCCGGCGTCTTATAACACCGGCGCGCAACGCTGCGCCTTCAAACTCAACGTACGATTCAAACGACGCTTCGGCAATCGAGCCCACGCGCTTCTTCGTACGCGTTTTCCAGCACTTGCCGCGTCCGATCCGCCGATACGAGCGTCCGATCTTCGGATCGCTCGCGCACGACATCACGCACGACGGCCGCAAACGCCTCGGCGGTTCGATCGAGTTCGAACCGACCGGACAATGCCGCACGCGCGTTCTCCGCAAGCATGGCGCCATGCGCAGAATCCGCGTGCAACGCGCTGATAGCATCGGCAAGTGAGGCCGCGTCCGCCGGTCTTATCGCCAGACCTGTTTCACCATGTTTCAGGAACTCGCCCATCGCGCCGACGAGCGGGCCGATAAAGGGACATCCCGCGGCGGCCGCTTCGAGCATTGTGACGCTGAAACACTCGGTGTCGCTGCAGAGGCAGCACGCGTCGAGCGCCGCGAGGATTTCGGGGACGTCGTTACGGGGACCCAGGAGATGAAGAATACGCTCGCTCAGTCCGGAATGCCGGGCGAGCTTTCGGACGTCGGCGGCGGAGGGTCCGTCCCCGACAATGAAAAACCGCATATCCGGATGATCTCTGGCAAGTCGCTGTGCGGCCGCGATGAAAATGTCGTGCCGCTTTTCCGGCCGCAGGTTCGCGACGAGACCGACAGCAAACTCTCGCTCTGACAGCCCCAGCCGCTGCCGTCCCGCCGTGCGATCCGTCGGCGTCGCGAAGCGTGTCGTGTCGATCGCGTTCGGGATGACCTCGATGCGCCCCGCGGGCAGCTGTTCGATCCGCGCGAGGGCCTCCTGATGCGCCGCCCCGATCGCGATGTAGCGATCAACGCCGCGCGACAGCAGCCGATTCACGACTTCGATATGACGCTCGCCCGCCTTCGGAAACCAATGACACCAGACGACGATCGGCGTCCGCGTCAGCCCGCCCGTGATCGTCGACCAGAATTGTCGATCGCCGCCACTCTGCGACACGACAATCGCATCGATTTGATCTTCGCGCAACACGCGTCGCAGTCGACCGACGACTGCAACATCTGTCCTGAACCGAAGCAGTTCTTCGCGCACCTGGATCTTCGACGCCGCGCACTCCGCCGAGAGAGGTCCGGCGTCCTTCAGGCAGTAAACGATGGGCTCGACGCCGAAGGACCTCAGCCGCGGAATCATCGACACAAGCATCCGCTCGGCGCCGCCGGGTTCGAGCCGGTTCGCAACGAAGGCCACGCGCAGCGTCCGAGGCGCCACGCTCGCCGGCGATTCCTGCGGCGCCCGCTCCGATCGCTCGGCGTCGCGTTGGCGCCCGGATTCCGTCAGCCAGCGCGCCGCGCCCTGCAACACGCCGAACATCTCCTCCGCGTGCGCGCGACCTCCGGCCTTGAACATCCCGGGCGCGTGCCGCAGCGCCATCATGGCGAGCGAGAAATACGGCTCAAGCCGCCGCAGACCTCGCAGCCTGCAGGTCTTGTTGAGGATGTAGAGATAGTTGTAGCCCGTCATGAAGCCGAGCCGACGCGGATTCGCCCGGCCCGACGCGTCGCGACGATGCGTCACGCGCGCCAGCCTGGATTCCAGCAGCCAATGGCGCGGCGCGAGCCGATAGCCCATCTCGCGATCCTCGCCCAGCGCATATTCCGCCAGCCGCTCGTCGAAGGGGTTCTCCAGGACCACGTCGCGACGATAGGCCATGGCGGCGCCGGACATCCACTTTGCCCGCACGGCGACGTCGGGACTGCCGAGCGCGTCGGGGGCGGCGCCCGACGGCGTCCCTTTCGGCTGGATTGACCACCAGCGCGCGAGCCGCGCGATGCGATCGAAGCGTCGACCGCCCGGCGTATCCAGCTTCGGCTCGCGGACGTGCGCCGTGACGCCCGACACGCTCGCGTCGGCAAACAGCTCCGCCACGCGCTCCAGGAAATCCCGATCGCACGTCACGTCGTCATCGAGGTATTGAATGATCTCGCTCTCCGCGATGCTCGCGGCGCGATTGCGGGAAGAGGTCAGCCCCGGCGCGTCTGTCCGGTCATACTTCCACATGACACCGCCGTCCTGGCATTGCACGGCGATCTGCTCCCAGAGTTCGTCCGGCATCCGGCCATCGTCGATGACGACGACTTCGGCGGGCAGGTACGTCTGGTTCCAGATGGAATCGAGGGTTTCGGCGAGCGACTCGTGGCGATCTTTGGTGCAGATGGCGACAGCGATGCGCGGCAGATCAGTTCGCTGCAAAGGTCGCGTTGACACTGTCTGATCATCCATGATCTCGCCAGACTCCGGGAAGCAGCTTGCGGACCGCCGGGACATGCATCGGCACCGCCGCAATATAACGGAACACCTTTCGGCGTTCATCGGCTGTGAAAATCAGGGCGCCACGCAATGCCAGGGCGAGGAGCAGCAGGCAGGCCGTCGCCACGAGCCAGGGCCGGGCGGCGACGACAAACGCCGACACGAGCACAATGACGCTACCCCGATCGAGCCGATAGTGTTCGCGCGTCACCAGCAGCACGCAGACGCCCACAGCCGCCGTCATCCCAACGACGCCGCACCAGGCGGCGGGCGCCAATCCGGACGAATCAAGGAAACCCACGACGAAAACACCGCCCAACAGGCGATCCAGCGTCTGCGCCCATTCCGCCCCGGCCACGAAACCGGTCGTCGGGCCGACCAGGTAGATGGCGAGGATGACGCTGATCGCGACACCGGCGATCCAGGGCCAGAGCATCTGTCGCGTCCGCTCCCGCAGATGGAAGTGCGCCGGGAGGAAGGCCAGGTAGCCGCCAAAGAGGAAGAACAACAGGTGCAGCGGCATGATCTCCGCCCCCGCCGCATAGTCGGCGTGCAGCAGGCGGATCACCCAGTGCTTTGTCAGCGAGATCGCCCCGCAAAGGAGCAGCAGGCCCAGGCCGACGGTCCGAAACGCCAGCGAGAGTTGCTTCTCCGCGGCGACGCGCCCCTCCGTCTCCCAGGTTCGCGTGATGGTCGCCATGACGACCGTCGACATCGCGACGGCGCCAACGAAGACGATATTACAGATCTGCCGCGCGCCGGAGAAGACGGCCATCACGTCGTCGCCGTGAACCTTCTTCAGGTGCCAGGCCGGATAATAGAGCAGCGCCTGCCAGGTCACGCCGGCCAGCGTCGTCCAGATGCTGAAGCGAATCAGCTTCTTCTCAAGCCCGCTCAGACGCTCCAAACCCTGCTGCGAATTCCACGATGTCAACGCCGGCAGAAGCCGCATTCCGAACCAAACACATGGAATCGCCAGGCTCGCGGCGTACAGCGAGGCAATTGTGAAAGCGCTGAGCTGCCCCGTCATCGCAACGATCAGACAGCCGCCGAGAAACAGGAGGCTGTGTGACAATTCAAGCCAGGACAGCGCCCTGAACATGCGCAGCCCCTTGATGACCGCCATCAGGTAGAAATAGATGGCCGACAATGCAATGATCAATCCAGTGACACGCGCCAGCGATGGCGCCTCGGCTGAAAACGCCGCGCGCGTGGCGGCGTCGTCCAGAATCGTCGCGTAGAACCAGCCGCCCAGCCAGTTGGCGTTCGCCAGAATCCCGCAGACAGACACAACGACGACAATAACGAGCAGCACCAGCGATCGCCGCGCGAATCGCGCCAATGAGCCCATGTTTTCATACTGCGGAACGTAACGCGCGATCGCCTCATTCAGCCCGAGGCTGCACAACGGCGTCAGCACATTGGTAACGATCAGGATGCAGGAGAGGAGACCGTACTGCGGCTTCAGCATGATGCGTGTCAGCACGAACACACGCGCGAAATTGAGAAGCCGAATCCAGACGTTGGCGGCGAGGTAGGTTCCCATCGACGGCGCCAGCGCCGTGCTGCGGAGAATGCCCGTCGGCGCCGAAGGGTCCGGCTGGACCGCCTCCGCGCGCGCCGCTTCCGCGACGACAGGTTCAGGGGGAATCGCGGGGCGCCCGGGTTTGTCGTCATCAACGGCCGTCATGATGGCGGCCATCTTAGCCGTCTCCGAAATGAGAGGCCCCGCCTCCGTCGAATTCCGAGATGCGATTCCCGCCGAAGGGTCGTGTTCGACGGCCCACTGTGTGTCGCCAGGGTGACGGATCAGGTTCCGCCACGGCCGGCGTCGGCTGAAGGGCCTCGATCCCGTCACGCCGTATTGCCAGCCAGAGCGCAACGGGCGCCGCCGTCAGTCCGTAGAACAGACAGTTGGCGAACGGGCTGTCGCTCGTCTCGCGGAACATACCATCGGCGAAATAGGCCGTCGCCAGAATCCAGTACAGGACGATCAGGTCGCGACTGACAAAGCCAGTCGCGCGTGCGGGGAGTTTTCGATAGACCTCAAGACTGATCTTCAGCAGTGTGACAACAAGCCCCAGGTAGATCGCGAGCCCGAGAAAACCCGTCTCCGACACGATGCTGAGCAGGTTGTTGTGCTCCAGGGCCGACGTTCCGAACGCCGTGTAGGGACTGGACGGATCGCGGGCGTAGCTTGGCGCGGCGTCGCGGAAGTGACCGAAACCCACACCGAAGATCGGATGGTCCTTGACCATCTCCCAGCTCATCTGGGCCAGACCGATTCGAAGCATGATGGGACCGACGTCTGTCAGACCACCTTTGGATCGATCTTCGCCCCGAAAGTTCTCCATGTTGCCGACCGTGACGACCAGCGCCGCCGCCATCAACGTGGCGACGATGACGACGCGGCTCATGCGTCGCCGCGAATACCACGTCCAGACGACCAGACACAGAACAAACGACAGCCAGACGCTTCGCGTGCGTGTCCAGAAGATGACGGGAAGCATCAGCGCGTTCACACCCACAAGCGGCCAATGCCAGCGCGTCGAGTTCTTCGCCAGAACCAGGTTACTGAAGAAACAGAAGACCAGCGCCAGTCCCATCTGCGGCGAGGAGACGAAGGGACCGCGAACGCGGCCGAAGTGAATACCGACATTCGGATCCGCGATAAAGGCGGGCCAGATCAGTCCCTTGATATGGAACTGCTCACACCAGCCGGTGAAGACGAGATACACGCTCAGGGCCGCAAAGAACATCGCGATGCGCCGGAAGTCGGCCTCCCGCTGAAATCCGTGCAGCATGAACGCGAACGTGGCGACCGGAAACAGGTAGCCACCGATCAGTCGATAGTGGACCGTCAGTTCGCTGCGCGTTTCGAATCCGCTCAGAAAGGCCGAGACCGTGAAGTACGCGACGAGCGTCGCCAGCCAGAGGCCGACGGCGCCGGGCCATCGCAGCCGAATGCGCCCGAGGACGACCATGACGGCGAACAGCGCCCCGACGACAACGATGCCGACGCGGGGAATCGTGATCGCAAAGAAGCCCGGCGTCTGCATGCGCCAGAACTCTTCGTGCAGGATGATCAGTGTTCCGAACCAGATACACGTCGCCGACAGAATGTCGCGACGGACGGCGAACCAACTGAAGAACAGCAGACCGCCCAGCGCCAGCCAGCCGGCCAGCAGGACTTCCCCCGAACGACCCATCGCGTGGGCCGCGAGAAACATGGCGGCCAACAGACCGAACAGCAGCGACGCGGCGCCGACGATCGGTGTGCGTTGTGAGATAGCGGGCACGGGGAAGTTCCCTCTCTGGGAAGTCTGTCAATCCAAAGTGGCGCCGTGATGGCGGCCATCCGCCATGACGATCACGTCACGTTGTACAGCATGGCCGGAATCGGATCCGTGCGCTGGTTCAGCACGAGGCCGAGGCATCGGGCGCCCGCCAGGTCGAGCCGCTTGCGCGCCTCGCCCACGGTCTCCCGCGGCGTCGAGCCTGCGTTCACGACGACGAGCACGCCGTCTGTCTGCTTGCCGACCGCCTGGGCGTCCGGATGTCGATCCGCCGACGCGATGTCGAAGATCGTGTGGTCGAATCGATCGCGAAGCTGGCCGATCAGCGACTTGAGCTGCCGGCTCTTGATGAAGCTCAGCGGATGATCCGCCGTGGGCCCCGCCGCCAGGATCGTCAGTTTCGTGCCATTGTTCAGTTCGATTGTCTGCAGCGCGTCGTCGAGTCTGGCGCGACCCGCGAGCACATCCGTCACGCCGGGGCCGGCATCGACGCCGAGCGTCTGCGCCAGTCCGGGGCGTCGCAGGTTCACATCCACGACACAGATGTTCAGTTCGGGGTTTGACTCGGCGCCCAGCATCGCCAGCGACGCCGCAATCTGCGTCGCGCCGTCACCCTGTCGGGCGGCCGCCACAACGACGGTCTTCGGCGGCTCCAGTTCGCCGGAGAAGAACACGTTCGTCCAGAGCTGCGCCAGTTCGCCTTCGGCCGACTTTCGGAACCGAGCGTTGGCGCCGCTCCATCGTCGCGTGGACGACGACGTTTGTGTCGACGGCGCGTCGTTTGACACGCCCCACTTCGCGTTGACGTTTGTCGCGGCGGCCGTCGTGTTCGAGGTCGTTTCGTCGACGACGGAGGTCGTCGTCGTTCGCGCGACCGGGCCGAACGACTCGTCGGAGGCGTTCGCGCCGGCTTTCTTCGCCACGGGCCCGGCCTTCGAGCCCTCCCACTCGATCGACATGTCGAGCTCGACGGGCTTCGCCTGCTCGATCGCCTCAGACGTCATTTCCTTCAGCGCGTCCATCGAGCGTTCGAGATCGGCGGCCTCTTCCAACCAGCCGAGTTCGGCGTCATCGCCCGAGTTGCTCACGCTGTCGTCGGCCGGCGGCCAGACTTTCTCGTCCGACGAAGGCGTCGAGAAGTCGTCGTCGTAGGGCCGCTGCGGATCGTTGGACTGATTGGACACGATTCACACTCCGTTACGCCGCGTTTGCCTTCGCGGCCGAATTCGATGTGTCGATATGACCTTCCGTCATCCGACGCTTCAAACCTGCGATTCCGGCGGTCACGCCGCCGATCGCGATTAATTCATTCCCGCTTCGACGAGGAACCGTCCGTGCTTCTTCACGCTGCCGAGGACCGGCACACCGAGGTAGCGTTCCGCGTCCAGGCTTGAGTGCAGCGTGTGATCAAAGTGATCGAGGAAGAACGCCAGCGCGATTGACAGCATGAAGGACGCGAGAAATGCGGCCATCGTATAGAGCGCCGTCTTGGGTCGCAGCGGATGCGTCGGGTCCGGCGTCGAGGCCTCGCTCAGCTTTCCGATGGTCACGGCGTGCTGCGCGCGGAACTGGTTGGCCCGGGCTTCCTGTTCGTCCTTCTCGAGCCGCCCCAGGTGTTCCTGGGCCGCGTCGAACGCCGTCTTGAGCCGCGCGTACTGCGCCAGCTTGCGATGCGTCGCCTCCTCCTCACGTGTCGTCGAGGCGATCAGCTTCTGGTTTTCGTCGATCTGCCGCTGGAGCGCCGCGACAGTCGCGCCAAGGCTCTGCGCCTGGGATGCGATCGCCGTCAGGAGATTGCGGGATTCCGTATCCAGTTCCTCGTTGAGATACTGGATTTCACGGCTCGTCTCGTGAAACTGTGATTCGAGATTCGCCTTGCGCGCTTCGAGCTTCGCCAGGTGCTTCGTCACTTCCACGATCGCCACGTTCTCTTCGAGGAACTCGACGGGAACCTTCGCGATCGTCGATCGAACGTCGTCGAACGCCATCTGGCCCACGCCGCCCGTTTCGAAGACCTTGGCGGGAATGACGGTCATCAACACGTCGTGAACGGCCTTGTCCTGCGCCCACTTCATCCGCAGATCCGCGTCATTTTCACGAATCTTGCTCAGCCAGCGCTGTACGCCGTGTTCCGAACCGCTTTTCATCAGCTGTTCGAGGACACCGATCTCGCCCGGATGTTCGTTGATGAACTGCTCGTAACCGTCCTTCGCCTGGGCGAGGTGATTGCGATAGTCATCGATCACGTTCTTCATGACTTCCACGGCGGGCGCGCTGAGCGTCTGCTGAATTTCGCGGAAGCGATGCATGTACATGTCCGCCAGGATGTCCGCGGAGTACCGCGCGATGGCGCCCTTGTCGCCGGGTCGATCGACCAGCAGCGTGAAGGTTTCCGTCATGGCGACCTGTTCGCCGCCCGGTGTTTCCAGTTCGACGCTGTCGCGGAAGTCGCGGAACTCGCGCTGTCGTTTCGTCAGCAGCGTATCGACCTTCTGCGCCACGGGGCCCTCCGTCAGGAAGGCGTCGATGTCGTGCGAGACGTTCGTCTGCTCGGCATAGCCGGCGGCCTCGCGATCGCGCTGGTTGCGCAGTTCATACCACTCCTGCCGAAGCGTCGGGTCCTCGGCGATGACCATCGCCCGGGCCAGAACCGTGTCCGACAGAATGATCTGCTGCTGCGCCTTGACGAAGACTTCAAGCTGCCGTTCGCCCTGATCCGTCGTCAGCGGATTGCGGTCCGCCGGACGCTTGAAGATCAGACCGATGCGGCTGCGATAGGTCTTCTTCGCAACGAACTGGCAGTAGCTCCAGGTCCCGATCGTCGCCGTGACGACGACAACGGCCATGAGCACCCAGTGCTGGAAGAGGATTCGCGTGATTTCTCGAAGCGACCTGCCCTGATTGCTTTCGTTCATCCCTGAACACCCGCTCTTGCTGTGGTCCGGCCGAGTTCCCCCGTCGGACCGATTCCGGAAACACGTTTCGGTTCCCGACTCGGAAGGGAGGCTTCGGCGTTGTCGCCTCGGCGCTCCCCGCCGCGTCTGTTGCTGTTACCCACCGGCGTTTCGCCGACGTCGTTTCATCCTTGATCGCTACACCGTCATCAGGGGCCGAAGCTCGACACGATGTTCGGCGGTCCGCTCTGTCGCGTATCCACGGTCGATGGCGCGTTCCTGACCTGGTAGCCGAAGTTCATGCCCACATAGCCGCTGTACGGGAAGACGGCGCGGATACCGCGTGTGAAGACCTGGTCGATCCAGTCGTTCGTCTGGGCCAGCAGCGTCGAAGGCACGTAGATGATGTCGCCATCCGCGAGATACGGATCGTATCGATAGATGCCGCCGTCGCCCTCGAGACCTTCCGGCCCCGGCTTGCGCGGTTCGAGGAACTGGTTCATGTCGAAGACAATTGCTTCCGGCACGGCCAGGTGCTTGCGCCGAATCAGCATGATCTTCGACTTCTCGGCGCGAGGGTTGACGCCGCCCATCGTGACGATCGCCTGCATCAGCGTCGTCGGGGCGCCCAGCTCGAGCACGCCGCTGTTGTTCGTTTCGCCGTGCACATAGACATGCTTCGGCGCGAAGCTCAGCGTCTGCACCGTCACTTCCACTTCCTGCAGATCCGCCGCGACGTATTTCGAATCCAGCATCCGCTTGGCTTCGTCGACCGTCAGGCCGGCCACATGGGCCTCGCCGACATAGGGCAGATCGATCGTGCCGTCGGGCTTGATCGGCACGAGTCGCGACTGACCTCGCGGCGCCGTTGTAATGGCCCGCTTGAGCTCTTCGATCTTCTTGTTCGCCGCATCGATGACGACTGTCAGTTCCGGATCCTTCAGGTGCTTGCCGTATTCGGCGCGGAGGAATTCCGACAGGCGTTCCGCCGTCAGTCCCGCCGCCCGGACCTTGCCGACGAGCAGGCAGTGAACGTTGCCGTCACCAGCGACCGTCAGTTCCTGGTTGAACTGCGGCTGATACGGGAAGCGAACCGAGATGCCGTCCTCGATCTTCAGCTCGTAGTCCTTGTCCGAAACCTCGTTCCGAACCTGGTAGATGATTTCGAGCGTGTCCCCCACGTTCAGCCGATAGGGCGGGCGATCGAGCGTCTGCTCAGGAAGGCCCGCCGGCGTGACAAACGGCTGATAGAGCGGCCGCGGCTGAGGCGGCGCGGCGTCGGGAATCTCATGATGATTTCGCGAACAGCCGGCGAACGACGCAACGATCGCAATCGCCGCAAGAGTCCATCCGTGTCGCACGCTTTGGCCGAATCCGTTCAGCGCTGGCATTGTTTCAACCGCCCTTTTACTGCGGCATGACAAACGCATCCTTCACTACGCGTCGGACGACGGGTAGCGCGTTTGCCGCCTCTCGATAGGTCGTGTAATTCCCTACGTAAACCGTATGAAGCCACTCGCCCGAGCGCGCGATGCGATCCACGCGGCTGGGCAGGCCACTGCGTCGGAGCTTCTGATTCAGATCCGAGGCGGCGCCGCTCTCTCGAAACGCGCCCGCCTGAATGGCGTATCCGTCGATCGTCCAGTCATACATTCGCCGGGCGTGTGGCGCGAGATCGCTGCCCGGATACCGCTGGAACACGCTGGCGAATTCGCGTCGCGCGTCCTGCCATCGCCCGGCCCGCTGCAGGCAGATGCCGAAGCGGTAACGAAGCAGGTCGGCCGGCGGTTTGTCCGGCAGGACCTTCAGCGCCGCCGAATAGTGATCCAGGGCCTGGTCCGTCTTGCCCGACTCGTAGAGGAGTGTCGCCAGCGTGGCGTGGGCGTTCGCCTTGACCGTTGAATTCTGGGCAAGTTTCACACACGCCTGGGCGTCCGCCTCGGCGCGCGCCTTGTTCTTCAGTTCGATGTTGCAGAGGGCGCGCAGGCAGTAGGCCTCGGCCGAATCCGGCGAACTGGGGAATTCTCGCAGGAACGTCGTCAGCGTGTCGTTCGCTTCGCGGAATCGATGGTTTCGATAGTCACTCTCGGCCCGAACCACCTGTTTCATGTCGAGGTGAGAAGGCGTCTTCGCACAACCAACGCCGCAACACGCCGCCAACATCGCCAGCAGCGGGAGCGTGGACGCGGGTCGCCGCACAAGAAGCGTTCGCATCAGACTGGTCGTTACGATTCTGGACACGTGACTCCAACGCATGATCTAACTCCTGGAAGTCCCCCAATCCGCATGGGGCGCTCCGGGATCGACAGAGGCCTTATCGGAGTGGGCGGGAAGGGGTTTAAGTCAAAAAACTCGGACTTCGGAAATCCATGAAGTTCGCGCAACATCCGCCTGAGCGCTGCGTACGAATCTCGTCCGACGAGCGATCGCGCCATGCGGATTCCCGCGCAGTTCCTGCGCCGCACATCGCACGCGCCCCTCGATAAAGCCTCGCGACGCGACCGCGCGGGAATTACCGAATGGCGCCGAGTTCTTCGCGCCGGGCAAACGACACGTCGCATCGCGATCGACTTGAACGACCGGATTCGCCATGCGCAAAGCGGCAGTCGGGCCACAGCGACGATCGCCTATCAATATTGATATGGCCGCCGCCGACGGTCTCGGCGCTGAATTGGCGGTTTGACACGCCCCCCTTCGAATCTATAATCCGGCCCGCAGCCAGGCGCGGACGCCATGGATCGGCCAAAGCCCGCGCCCGACCTCAAACGATCGCCGGCGTGACTCGAACTATGAGGCGGACACAACGGAATTCCGCAATCGCCGTGGCACTTGCGCTTCTTGCCGCTTGTGTGGCGGATATTGCGCCGGCGACAGCGCAGACGAGCGGCGCCAGCGACATCGAGGCGGTCGATCCTCTCCTCCCCCCGGGTATCTCCGATTTCGATCTCGAACTCTACGGCAAGTTCGCCTACCTCTGGAATTCAGGAAACGAACAGGTCGTCGAAGTCCTCGGAAATTTCACAGCCCGCATGGGCGAATACGAGCTCAAATCGCGGGACGCCGTCGTGTGGTTCCGTTCCGTGTCCACCCAGGGCAAGGTCTACCTCGATGCGGACATCTTTCTCTGGCAGGGCGCCGAGATCATTCAGCCGGGCGGAACCGTCGAAACGGGGCCGGCCCTTGTTGTCACGCTCCGCACCTTCGGCAAGCAGCTGCTGAACATTGACAGCTACTCGCGCCAGCGCGATGACGAGAGCGATGTCTACTCGGAAGCGGTTCGGGCGCGCCGCGTGCTGGAGGTCGAGCCGGCGCCGTCGATGGAGACCGCCAGAGAGCCGGTGCAGGTCAACGCGACTGTCGAACAACTGCTGTCGCAGCGCCCCAGGGTGAAGAAGCGGATCGCCTACCAGGCGGACGAGACCTACAGCGAACCCTACAACGGCGCCTCCGTCGTTCTCGCGATCGGTAGTGTCTATGTGGCCCAGGGGGCGCCGACACAGAGCGGCGACTACATCGAAATTCGCGCCGACGCCGCCGTCCTGTTTCTTCATGGCGACGCCGTCGGCTCGCAGATTCCCGGGTTCGTTGATGAGTCTCGCGCCGATCGCCCCAGGCCGAAGCGCGTCGATATTGACGAACCGCTCGAAGACGTCGCCCCTGCGGACGAGCCCACGCTCGAAGGCCGCAAGGCGCCGCGCGAGTCCGTGCAGGAATTTGTCTCCGCCGTCTACCTGGAAGGCGATGTCGTCCTCCTTCACGGCGATCGAATGATTCGCGCCCCCCGCCTCTACTACGACTTTGATAACGACAAAGCCCTGATCCTCGACGCCGTAACGCGCGCCGTCGAGCCCAAACGCGAACTGCCCATCTATGTCCGGGCCGCCGAGATTCGACAGCTCGATTCCGTCACCTACCAGGCGAAGGACGCCCAGGTCACGACGAGTGAGTTTCATACGCCGCACGTCGCCCTCGGCGCGAAGGAGCTCGTCTTCACGGACATCACGCCCCGTGACGAACGCGGCGATGTCGTCGGAATCCAGGCCGGCACTTACGAAGCGAAGCACACGACACTGAACCTCGACGGCAAGCCGCTCGCCTACTGGCCTTACTCGACGGGTTCCTTCTCGGAGGATACGCAGGCCTTCAAGCGGGCCAAGTCGGGCTACAACAGCGAATTCGGCGCCCTTGTCGAAACCGAGTGGTACCTCTTCAACCTGCTCGGCCTTCAGGAGCCAGAAGGCTACAACGCCACGCTGCGGCTCGACTACTTCTCCCGTCGAGGACCGGCCATCGGCATTGATGTCGATTACCAGCAGAAAGATTATTACGGTCTCGTCCGCTCCTACTACATCCGCGACGATGGTCAGGACGATCTGGGCGGCATCCGGAATAACCTCGAACCCGATACGGACAATCGCGGCCGCCTGCTCTTCCGCCATCGCCACTTCCTGCCGAAGGGCTGGGAGCTCACGCTGGAAAACGGCTACCTGAGCGACGACAACTTCCTCGAGTCCTTCGAGCGAAACGAGTTTGAGAACGGCAAGCGCAATGAAACGCTCGCCCGCCTGCTCAAGCGCCAGGAAAACTGGCAGTACTCCGTGATGGCCAACTGGCGCATCAACGAGTGGCAGACGGAGACGGAGCGACTGCCTGACAATCGTTTCAGCGTCGTCGGCGAGCCGCTCGGTGAATACGCCACGTGGTACAGCGACAATCGGGCCGGCGTCGTTCGGTATCGCTACGACGAACGCCGCTTCTCCAACGGCCAGGAACGCTGGGACAACACCGGCAGCACTGGCTCCGTCATGCGTGGCGAAACGCGACAGGAACTGCAGTTCCCCCTGCCCGACGTCGGTCCCCTCAAGCTCACGCCCTACGTCGCCGTTCGCGGCACGGCGTGGGATGACTCGCCCAGCTTCTACGGTGGCGGCGGCGTTCAGCGCGCCATGGTCACGGGCGGTCTCCAGGGCAACGTCATCGCCAGCCGTGTGTACGACGACGTCGAGTCCGACCTCTTTGACGTCCATCGCCTGCGCCACGTCGTCAAGGCGGATTTCAACGCCTTCGGCGCCGCCCAGAATCGCGGCATCGAACAGATCACGCCCTTCGATCCCGGTGTTGAAGACGTGGACGACGCCAGCGGTGTCATGCTCGGCCTGCGTCAGAAACTTCAGACCAGGCGTGGTCTGCCCGGCGAACAGCGGACTGTGGACTGGATCACGCTGGATCTGGAAGCCGGCTTCTTCTCGAACGCCACGGAAGGTGAAGACACGCACGGCGACTTCATCAACTCGCGGCCGGAAGACAGCATCGCCTCCAGCTTCGTCCGCGCGTTCTTCAACTGGCAGCTCAGCGATTCAACCGCCATCATCTACGACGGTGTCTATGACGTGAATGACGGCACGATGGGCACGAGCAACATCTCAATCGCCGTCGAACGCGAACCGCGGCTTTCCTGGTTCGCCGGCTATCGCTACATCCACGCGACCGACAACAGCCTTGGCGCGTTCGGCGCCAACTACAAGCTGTCCGAGAAGCACACGATCGCATTCCGCGAGACTTACGACCTTCAGGAAGGACGCAACTTCTCGACGCAGGTCATCTACATCCGCAAGTGGCCCCGCTGGTATACGGCCCTCGCCTTCGACGTGGATCGCCCGCTCGACGATCTCGGCATCAACCTGAGCATCTGGCCGGAAGGCGCCCCCAACTTCGGCCTCGGTTCGAAGCGCTATACAGGCCTCGCCGAGTCCGTCGGCCTCAGCCTCCGCTGAATCTGACAGGTCAATCCTGACGCGAGCTGCAGACAGCGCAACAAAGCGGCCGCACGCATGCGGCCGCTGGTGTTTCCGGTTTCCACAAAGGACGCTCGTCGCGGCAGGCGCCGAGCCATCAAGAGATTACTTCTTCTGCGACTTCGCGAGTTCGCTCTGCGCCTGGAATCCCAGGGCGCCGTCCGGATCCAGATCACACACGATCTGCCATGACGCCCGCGCCCGATCGATCAGGCCCAGGTTCTGAAGCGACAGCGCCAGGTTGGCGTGGAACTCCGCGTTGTTCGGATTCCCGTCGACCGCCGACTCGAAGTGCTCCATTGCGGCCTCAAATCGACTCCGCTGTGCGAAGAGCAGACCGAGCTGGTAGTGCACGTCGACATACTCCGGCTGCAGCGCCGTGGCGCGACGGAACACATCGATGGCGTCATCCGCTCGATCGAGTTCCTTCAGCGAGAGCCCCAGCTTGATCAGGGCCTTCATGTAGCACGGGTTGATCTCGACGGCCGCGCGGAACGCTTCCGTCGCGTCTTCGAGCTGTCCGCGGTTCTTCAGCAGGAGTCCCAGTCGATAGTGCAGATCCGCGTGGTTCGGGCTCCGCTGAATCGACTGCCTGAGGCGCGTGATCTGCGTCATGACGAGATCCTGCGTCGTGTCCTCCGGCTCGTCCCGACGAAGTCCCAGCGTCATGTCCGACGCCTTGCTGAAGTCCGCCTTCAACTGCATCCGGGCGACTTCCGTGAAGAGCAGGTTACTGTTCGGTTCGATATGGCGTGCCAGATCGAACGACGACATCGCCTCATCCACACGACCTTCCGCGTGCTGCGCGACGCCGATGCCGACATAGGCCGACAGCAGGCGATCGTTCAGTTCCAGGGCCCGGCTGAAACACCTGCCCGCGTCTTCGAAACGACCGCTTCGCAGGTGCTGCGTTCCCATCTTCACGTTCGCTTCGAGGTGATCGGGGCAGAGTTCGAGCGCTCGCTCATACTGTGCCACGGCCGACACATCGTCCCCCACCCGCGCGTACAGGTCGCCGAGACGCAGTCGCGTGTCGGGATACTCCACGTCGCTGTCAATGGACATGTGCAGATGTTCGATCGCCTCGCGAATGAGCCCGGCGTCTTCGTAGGCGCGGACGACGTCATCGTGCGCCTCCCAGTTATCCGGTTCCATCGCAATGGCGTGCTCGTATCGCCGGATCGCGCCGTCGAAGTCCCCGGCCTTCAGCAGCAGGTTCGCCAGCGTCAGATGAACGTCGATGTCGTTCGGATCCAGCTCCGAGAGCTTCTCGTAATGATGGATCGCCAGATCCGTCTCGCCATTTTTGAGATAGATCGCCGACAGCCGCTCATGGGCGTTGCGGAGCGACGGGCAGAACCGGAGCGAATCCTGGTAATACTCGATCGCCTGCTCGATGTGATCGAGCCGCTCATGGCAGTACCCGAGGCTGAAGAGCACGGCCGGATTCGTCGGCTCGGACTTCTGCGCGATGCGCAGCTGCTCGAGCGCAATGTCGACGTGATCCAGTTCATCGAACGCGCAGGCCAGCCCCATCCGGGCGCCGATGTCGTCACGCGAATCCTTCAGCACAGACAGGAAGCAGTCCCGCGCGGCCGTCGGTTCGCCTTCTCGTAACAGCGCCCCGCCCAGTCGAATCCGGGCGTTCAGATCTTCCGGATCCGCCTCGACAGCGTCGTACAGCGCCTCCAGATCGTAATCGCCCCGATGACCGAGCACGTCTGCGAACGCCCCGATCAGGTCGGCGAGCAGACCGCGGCCGAATACTTCGAGCAGATAGCTCATCCCACTTCCCCCCCACAATCATCACCAGACACAGTCGCCAGGGCTTCCCTCGCCCGGCTGAATCGATCGTTGAGCGCTAAGGCTCGACGATACGCATCGGCAGCGCTGCGGCGATCGCCGTCGCGCTGATAGAGTTCACCAATCAGGAAATGCACATCGGGATAGTCGCCGCCAAACAGGATGGCCTGGCTGAGACGCTCGCGCGCCTCCAGCGTCTGATCCTCCGACGCGTACAGACGGCCGAGCTGAATCAGCGCCTGCACGTACCGCGGATTGATCTCGACGGCGCGACGCGCCTCGTCGATCGCCTCGTTCAGGCGCCCCAGCCGCTGATAGACGCGGGCGCAGTGATAGTGCAGATCCGCGAATTCCGGGTTCGCCGCCAGCGCCCGCTCCAGGACACCCGCCATCAGCGAAAAGACCTCGTCATCCACGCCCGTCTGCGGCAACGCCAGGAACGCCTCGACGAAGTCCGGCTCGCTGACGATCAGTTCGCTCAGCGAATCGATCGAGCGATCGTCCGTCAGTTCGAGGGTTTCCGTCGCCGGGTCGATGCGGACCTTCACTGTCGTTGTCTTCGCGGCGTCCATCGCCATCGCCAGCAGGACGCCGAGCATTGCGTCGTTCGGTCGGAGCTTCATGGCGATCGCCAGATGTTCCGCCGCTTCGGCGTGATCTTCCGAGGCGCCCAGCGCCATCGCGAAACAGCGCCGAAGTTCGGCGTCCAGCGGCGCCAGTTCGACGGCTTCCTGAAAAACGCAGACGGCGTCAACGTACTGTTCGGCGGCCGCGTACATCATTCCGAGATGCCGACGCACATCGATGCGATGCGGCGCGCCGTCGATCGCCTTGATCAGCGTCTCGATGCCGCTCTGCATCTGACCGTTGCGCGCCAACGCATGGGCCAGGCGAATCGCCCGCGTGGAATCGTCGATATCGCTGTCCGGCGATCGCTCGAACTCATCCGCCGCGCGATCGAACTTCCGCTGCGCCGCGTAACAGGTCGCCAGATATTTCGAGAGTCCGGCGGCGTCCGGATTGAGCCGGCGCGCCGTATTGAAATGATGGATCGCCGAGACGTGATTCCCGGCGTTCATCAGCTCGACACCCAGCTTCATGTGTGACTGACCGAGATAGAACTTGGCCAGCGTGCTGCTGACTGAGCCGCCGTCGTCAATCTGGGACAACCGCTCGACGGCGCGCTCGTAGTCCCCGGTCTCAAAGGCGGCCAGCCCCTCGCGGTACAGCGCGGCGGCTTCCGCCGGGCTCATGCGTCGGCGTCCGAAAATCCGTTTCATGGCGACACGCTCCAAGCGTCGACGACCTCAATCACAGCCGGAACGACCGACCTCGTTAGGACTATCGACCGCCCCATCGCGCCAATTCATCTTCGAAACCGGCCCGATATTTCGCGGCGGTTTCGGCGGACGTTGGAGTCGGAGTCGCCTTCCGGCCCACTCTCACCCGATCCGTCCCCGGCGCCTCAGCGGGGGTTTCACAGGCGTTCCTGCGCCGCGCAGCCCTCGCCGATCGCAAAATCCGCCGATTCCGGACCGCGCCTTGTTCCCGCCCTCCATCCCGATACCATTTCACGCCGAAAAGAACGTATCGGACCTTCCAGAGGTGTCACGGATGACCACGACCAGGACTCAGCCCACGAAGCGTCGCAGCGTCGAAGAAGACCAGATGATGTTCACCTTTGGCGACAAGCCCGCGTCGCCAGGCGAACGCATCAGCCCACCGGAGCCGGAAATGCCGAAAGCGACGCGCAAGCCGTCCGCGAAGAAGACGAAAGCCACGAAGACGACGAGCGACACACCGACCGCGAAACCGAAGAAGCGCGTCTTCGCGACGGCCGAGTCCATGTCCAAAGCGCAGCGCGAAATCTCCGTGTCGGAGTTCTTCGCGAAGAACCGACACCTCCTCGGATTCGACAACAAGCGCAAGGCCCTGCTGACAACGGTGAAGGAAGCCGTCGACAACAGCCTCGACGCCTGCGAGGAAGCCGGCATCCTTCCCGACATCTATGTCCGGATCGCACAGACGGACAACGAGCGCTACGCCGTCACGATCCGCGACAACGGTCCGGGCATCGTCAAGCAGCAGATTCCCAACATCTTCGGAAAGCTGCTCTACGGCTCGAAGTTCCATCGACTCAAGATGAGCCGCGGCCAGCAGGGCATCGGTATCTCCGCCGCCGGCATGTACGGTCTGCTCACGACGGGCAGGAGCGTGAAGATCACGTCGCGGACGGGCAGGCGAACGCAGGCCCATTACTACGAGCTGCAGATCGACACCAAGGGCAACAAGCCGCATATCGTCAAGGAGCAGGCGGCCGAGGTTGAATGGGATCACGGCACGGAAGTCACGATCGAACTCGTCGCCCAGTACCTCAAGGGTCGTGCGTCTGTCGATGAGTACCTCGAGCTGACGGCCATCGGCAACCCGCACGCCAGCTTCACGTTCGTCGATCCGTCCGGCGCCGTGCTGGAATTCGCGCGCGGCACGGAAACCCCGCCGGAGCCTGTTCAGGAAATTAAGCCGCATCCCTATGGCATCGAACTCGGCGTTCTCATCAAGATGCTGAAGGACGCCCGGGAAAAGACAGTCGCCCAGTTCCTGTCCAATGAGTTCAGCCGCGTCAGCCCGGCAACGGCCGCCGCGATCTGCAAAAAGGCGAAGGTCAGCGCCCGCGCCAACCCCACGCGCGTCGGCACCCACGAGGCCGAAACGCTCTACAAGGCGATGCAGGAAACCAACATCAAGCCGCCGGCGACGAACTGCCTGTCACCCATCGGTCCCGAGCAGATTCTTGCGGGTCTGCTCAAGGGCGTCCGCGCGGAGTTCTTCACAGCGTCTTCCCGACCGCCCGCCGTCTATCGCGGCAACCCGTTCCAGATCGAGGCGGGCCTCGCCTACGGCGGCGAGCTGGGTCCCGACCCGGCGGAGGAGAAGGACGAGGAACCGCAGAACGAAGCGCGCGTCCGGCGCGGCAAGGTCGTGAAACAGAACAAGGGCCCCAGCCCTGCGAAGCTCATGCGTTTCGCCAATCGCGTGCCCCTGCTCTTCCAGGCGTCCGGCTGCTGCGTGCAGAAGAGCGTCTGTGATGTCGACTGGCGCCGCTATGGCCTGTCGCAGCCGTCGGGCAATCTTCCCGTCGGACCGATGGCGATCTTCGTCCACATGGCGAGCGTGTGGGTCCCCTTCACAAGCGAAGGCAAGGAGGCCATCGCCGACTACGATGAGATTCGCAAGGAAATCAAGCTCGCCGTGCAGGACTGCGCGCGGAAGCTCAGCGCGTTCCTGAATCGGCGTCGCAAGCAGAAGTATGAGGCGGATCGCCGCAATATCTTCGGTCGCTACATCGCCGAAGTCGCCGCGGCCTGCGAATCGATCGATCCCGATCTCAGCGCCCAGGCGATCGCCGAAGACCTCATGGCCGTCGCCCAGCGTGTCACGGCCCGCGCCGACGAGAAGGTTGAGCTCATCAGCGCGAAAGGCCGAGGCGCCGCATCGAACGGCGACTCGGAATATGGTGACAACACCGTCGTCCTGGACGGCGCCAACGGCGAGGCCGGCCCGCTGTTCAATGGCGATGAGTCGTCGGACGACGAAAGCTGACGTTGATCGGTTGCAGGGTGGGCCGTGTGCTGGAACGAGATTCCCTTCTCCCACGCTGGTACGAGATCCCTATCTCGTACCCACTCTCCGCAGGAATCCCTGCCTGTGTGCTGGTACGAGATTCCCTTCTCGCATGCTGGTACGAGATTCCTATCTCGTGTGCTGGTACGAGATTCCTTTCTCGTACCCACTCCTCGCAGGAATCCCTTCCTGCCGTCATCCGAGACCAACCAGACCTGCCGGCGCATTCGCCGCACCGCCAATCACATAGGAACACGCCCCGATGAGCGTCAACCATGCGCACATCTCGGACCTCAGGAACCCAGTGCGGGACGCGTCATTGCTTGATCAATGCGCCCGCCTGATCGAGACCGACCAGCAACGACAACGTGAGGCCTATAAGGCCATGGTCCGGGAGGCGGACCGCCATCCCAACGGCTGGCCGTGGACACCGAGCGAACTGGAGGACATTGAGCGCATCTTCGCCGCAGTGGATGCGCTCTATCTGCGCGAACTCGCGGCCGTCATAGCGATGGCGGCGAGAGATCAACGTTTCGATCGCCTGCATTGGGGAGTGTTCGAACAATTTCGCCGACTGCATCGATCGAAGACGACCGGCTATGCGGATGACGAAATCGCCGCGTTCATCCGAACGCAGCTTGGTGAGGATCGGGCGGACTGGCTCCACGACGCCGGACATCAGGATCGAAAGTACCCCAGCTCGACGGCGCATCCCAAACGACTGCGGCTCTTTGATGTCTCGGCAGACATCTGGCTCGCTGAGTTCCATGCGGGCGATGCGACGGCCAGGACATTTCGTTACATCGTCGCGGAACCCATCGGTCCTCGCTTGTTCACGATCCCTGGACATGTCCTGCCACCTGCGTGGTTCGACCCGTATCAGCCGGGTTGCGAGAACTTCGTGTTCATTCAGGACGCGTAGCTGATGCAGGTCGGGTCATCGCCCCGACACGGAGCACGCTGGCACGGAATTCCATTCTCGCGCGCTGGTACGAGATTCCCTTCTCGCATGCTGGTACGAGATTCCCTTCTCGTACCCCTTTCCCTGAGTGCTGGTACGAGATTCCCTTCTCGTACCCCCTCCCCGCAGGAATCCCTTCCTGCAAAGCAATTCCAGCGCCTCATTTGCGATGTGGCGAACTGCGATTTGTGATGTTTCGTGAATGGGCGCCCCGAGCGTGAGCGAACGAAACCGAACCGCGACCGCAAGGGAGGGGGCCAGCGCAGGTCGGCATGACGATCACAGCGAAATTCTCAGCGAGGCGCCGTTGCTCTGAGGATTGACCGTCGGGCGCCATGCTCGCCCACAAAGGCGAGGCTGTCCGGGAACTCCGCCGCCCCGTTCGGGGCGAAAACAAAGAGATCAATCATCTTCCACGGGTTTCGCTGCGACCGCTGTGCGGTCTGCGCTTCACCCGTGGCAACGATCCGGCGCTCCGCCGGAGCGGCATTGTTGCGTAAGAAAAGGAAGTTGTTGATCAGCGCGTTCTGGTACGAGAGTCCTTTCTCGTTCCCATTTCTCACAACGA
The DNA here is from genome assembly GCA_035399845.1 of Phycisphaerae bacterium. Classification (GTDB taxonomy): domain Bacteria; phylum Planctomycetota; class Phycisphaerae; order UBA1845; family UTPLA1; genus ECT2AJA-110-A. The sequence goes on from DAOPJV010000014.1 coordinate 98,439, forward strand.
TGATCAGCGGGACCATGCCCGGATCCAGCATCAGTATGCGAATCGCTATGGACCCGCATCAGACATATTGAGAACGATCAGAAAGCGTCACTTTGATTGATCAGCACACCGCCATCCGCGTATGATCTGAATATCGGCCGCTACGACGGGTTCCAGGCCGGTCGAGGCTGCTCGGGTGCGCATCATCATGAAACCAACAATCCGATTAGCGCTTTGTCTGTCGACTCTCCTTTCCTTTGCGGCCCCCGCCGCCCATGCCGCGTTCGATTTTTCGTTCTTTCGTCTGAATACGATCACACAGGATCGAACCGGACCCACCATCATCAGTGATTTCGAGACCATCAATACGCCGGACAGCGAAATTCACGCGTTATTCGACACCGGCATCGGCACGGGCTACGCCCGCACGCATTACGATGTTTCTTGGCTTGGTTACACGGGGATTTTCAATGCGGCGGTCGATCAGCACATCGCGGAACCTGATTTCTTCACGCGAGCACTTAGAAACCGGACCACATGGCGTACAATACCGTTATGAACACTTGGATTTGCCGATTGTCGTTTGCCGCAGTGATCGTCGTATCGACGGTAGCCTCCGCCGCTGAAGTCGATGTGTTGCAATGGAACCTGTCGACCAGTGTCGTAGATTCGACACCGTCTATTCCTCAGATTGACGTACAGAGATCGCAAACCCCGCAGAATCCCTTCTTCGTCACCCAAGCGACCTCGCTCGGGCCCACCGCCGTTGCCAACGGCTACTACGACGTATCCTGGCTCAACGACTCTGGGTCGTTTCACCTCGAGGCAGATCAGTTCCTTCATGGCCCGGGCCGTTCGGCATTCAGCGGGGGACAGGTTTTTCTGACGACCACTATCGATCTCGTATTCAACGCCTCCGGTGGCATGACGTTTACAAGCACTTCCGGAGACGAGGCGGATTTCAGCTACGGGCTTCAAATACGACCGACAGGCCCCGGATCTCCCGCGATATTTGCTGACGGAGGTTTCGGCGGTGACTTCCACCTTGAAACGCCGCCGTCTGGATCTCTTGCCTTCAATTCCGGAGACATCCTGCTCGTCGCAGGACGAACGTATCAAGCCAACATCAATATCTTGAGTCATACGTACACAAGTCCTGACCAAGATCCGATTTCGGTCATCGGCGAAATCGATTTCTCGTGGCGGCCGGCGCCTGAACCGACCACCGCCCTGCTTCTGGCCTTCGCCGGAGTCGCGGTATTTCGCCGCCGCCGCATTTCCTGGTTGTCCAGTTCGCAAGACCAAGACGCACCTTCACCGGCACCACGCAGTGGTTTCGTCACTCGCTAACCTCGCGTGCTGGTACAAGAATGCGCTCCCACGCTGGTACGAGATTCCCTTCTCGTACCCCCTCCCCGCAGGAATCCCTTCCTGCAAAGCAATTCCAGCGCCTCATTTGCGATGTGGCGAACTGCGATTTGTGATGTTTCGTGAATGGGCGCCCCGAGCGTGAGCGAACGAAACCGAACCGCGACCGCAAGGGAGGGGGCCAGCGCAGGTCGGCATGACGATCACAGCGAAATCCTCAGCGAGGCGCCGCACGACGTGTCCTGGGACGAGATTCTCTTCTCGTCCACACGCCCGCAGGAATCCACTCCCGCAAGGCAAGCGTGCGGCTGTGAGCGGGCCGCTATTTTCATCCCAAATAGCGAGCAATGCGATCATGTCGTCCTGGTGTAAGTAGCCCGTCTCGTGCCCACTCCCCGCAGGAATCCCTTCCTGCAGTCATGCGAGTACCGGCAACGACAGACGCATCCAACCGAATCAGTCCGACGCCACGCCATCCTCCTGATACTGCGGCGCCACAGCCACGTACGGCCTGCCTCGCCACTTCTTGATCAGGATCAGCTCCCCCATGTCGTTGCCTTCGATCAGGTGCCCCACCCATTGCAGGAAGTAGCCGCCGACGATCAGGGCGACCGGCCGCCACCACAAGTCCCATTGATCGTTCACCAGTTGCACGATCGCCAGCGGTATCGCCGCGATCGTCAGCGGTATCCCGATCATGTGCAGCCAGAAGCTGACAGGATGCTGATGTCGTTTGAGCCAATTTTTCAGCCAGTCGGGTTTTGTCATAAGTCCAGGGATGACTCGCTTCGAGCGCGCGCAGTCGCCGACGACATGCGATCAGCGTGATCGCACGAGCCGCTCTTTCTGAATTCCCAGTTTCCGAACGCTCGGCGCGATATCGCGCAGGAAGCGCATGCCGTCTGTGTAATAGCCCGCCGTCGGCTCCAGCGACTCGACGTGCCCCGCCCACCACGCGTTGAATCGCCCCATCAACAGCTCGCGCAGGTACTTGCTGATGATGCTCGCCGCCGCGATCGGCAGATGGTTCGAATCGCCCGACTTGCGAAACTCAACGCGCCACGTCGATTCGCCGGCAACCAGCGAATACAAACTCGCGCCATCCGACTCGTCATGAATCTTCAGCCGCCGCCCTTCGAACGATCGCATCAGCAATGGACCATAATGGTCACGCCCACCCTGTCGATCGACGAGGAAGCGAACGTCGCGCGTCTTCGCCCGTCGCGCCGCGTCCTGAATCAGTCGCAATACCATCGCGAACGACACGGCGGCCTTGTTCCGCGTACGCTCGACCTGCTGATTGAAATGCCACTCCGGCAGGATCTCCGATCGAACCCAGGCGAGCCGGACATCGGCCTCGTCCAGCCCGCGACGTAGCTGTGAAGTGGCGATCCGCACACCGCCCGCGTCGGCGTTGACGGGGAGCGCGCCGTCCGCCGCCGAGTACCATGGGTATTCGGCCAGCGTCTCCGCCGTCGGGCACAGCAGCTGGAGGAGGCGTCTTTCGCTTTCGATCGCCCCGTCTTCGATTGTCGCCGACGCCAATGTCAGCGCCGATCGTTCGAGACGGCCGAGGCCGTCTTTTCGGGAATAGAGCTTTTTGCTGTCCAGAATGGGCAGGCGGGCGTCCCGGACCGAGGCCTTGTCTGTGACCACCTGCCGCAGCGTCTCCCAAAGACTCGCCTCCGCGACGGCCGTGGGCGCCTCCATCGCCACGGCGCTGACGACGAGCGGCCCCAGGATCGGTCCATACCCCGCCTCGTCGATTCCGACGATCGTCGTTCGATCTGCGTTCAAATCCGCCATCGTCGGCATCATGGCGCCGCCCGGCCAACTCGGCAAACGCTCGGCTCGCCAGTCCTGGCGCGTGCTCGATCCGCTCGCCAAACATCCGTTTGCCGACATTCAAATCCACAATGGGAAATGCAATTCACGTCACACTCTGCTATGATCTGGTTGTGGAGTCACGAAGCGACACGTCGCTTCTCCAGGTCTGATGATTGAACGATTTCGAGGTTCTTGGCGCTTGGCGGGTTTGATCGACTATTCTCAGCTCATTCCCGTATTCCCACTGCCGAACGTGGTCCTGTTCCCCAAGGCGGTCGTCCCGCTCCATGTGTTCGAGCCAAGGTATCGATCGATGGTGGCGGACGCCCTGCGGGCCGACAAGCTCATCGCCCTGGCGCTGTTGGGGGACGGCTTCGAGCCGACCTATCACACTCTCGAGGCGCCGATCCACCCGATCGTCTGCGTGGGCGCCGTCATGAAGAGCGAGGAGCTATGCGGCGGCCGATACAACCTGCTGCTCCGGGGCATCGATCGGGCCGAAGTGCGTCACGAGGATCATGAGAAGTGCTATCGACGCGCCGCGCTGACGCCGATCGCGCCGATCGAACCCGCGCCGGAAGTCGGCTGTGAGTTGTTAAGCGCCATCCGCGAGCTCGTGTTCTCGAAGTCGCTGAGTTCCCTGGCGCAGTCCGCCAATTGGCGGGCGATCTTTGAGTGCTCGAATCTCGGTCTGTCCGAGATTGTTGACCTGCTGGCCTTCTCGCTCGTCGGATCGTCCTGCGTCAAACAGCGGTTTCTCTCGGAACCCTGCGTCCACAATCGCGCCTGCCAGTTGATCAAGATGCTTCAGTCGATCGGCGCCCAGTGCGAACAGCGGGATAACGCCCGCCGTCGAAATGGCTGGCCCCCCCCGTGCTGCAATAACTGACGCCCGGCGGGCCCGTTCCCCAGTTTCCCTGATCCGCACAATCTCGACCCGGGGCGCCCAAATTTCAGCTGCGCAATACTCCCGAACGCGCGGACAATTCCCCACTCCGATTCGCCGCGTCCGATTCGAACGCGCGTCCGCTACGCAAACACCGCATCCTGACGGTGGACTGTTGTCATTATCACAACGCGCGCTCGAATCGGTCCCTGGCGACGGTGTTGGCACGGCGCGTGGACCTCTCTTTTGCGTCGCCTGAGGGGTGGCGACACAGGGACAGCAAACAGGGAGTGGCGCCATGAATCTTGTAACGCTTGCGATGATGATCTTCGGAGTTGGGATTTCACTGATCTCCGGCATGATCTGCTACGTGGGTCCGTTCGCCGTCGCGTCGGGCATCGAGTGGCTGCCGCACGGCGATCTGCTTCTCTACCATCCGGGCGCCAGCCTTGGTGTCGGCGCCACCCTGCTCCTGCTAGGCGTCGCCATGCAGCCGACGCGGGCCTGAAATGAGAAAATCGACGCGTCAGCCGCCGCCGCACGCGTCGAATCCACCGGCGATCGCGCTCCCGGAAGCGTGCGATTGCCATCTGTCCGGATCACCAGGGGTCATCGACCAACACAGCCAATCCTCCAGTCAGCACATATCTTTCGCACAAGTAATCACTTACACGATATTCGACGCTTGAATCCGACGCTTACGTCCGATATCATTATTTGAGAATCCGACGAGCCTTTTGCTGCGGAAACCGTCAATCCAACCGATCAATAATTCAGCAGGCACGCCCGGAAACTCGACACCCCGGCGCGGCGATGTGGCGTCGCGCGAGTCAGGAGATGATCAGCATGGCCAGCAAGGAAGCCATTTACGAAGCCGTCAGTAAGCGACTGGATGCGAAGAGCTTTCGCGATGAACACTGGGAGGGATCCTTCGACGATTATCTCGGGATCGTCACGCAGAACCCTCGCATCGCGCGCAACAGCTTCCAGCGCATTTACGACATGATTCTCCACTTCGGCTTCGAGCGCTACACCAAGCTGCGACATGACATGGTGCGCTACAACTTCTTCGCCGATCCGATCGACGGCGGCGCCGACGGCATCTTCGGTCTCGAGCGACCGCTGATGTCCCTCGTGGACTTCTTCAAGTCCGCCGCGCAGGGCTACGGCACGGAACGCCGCATCCTCCTCCTCCACGGTCCCGTCGGTTCCGCCAAGTCCACGATCTGCCGCCTGCTGAAGAAGGGCCTCGAATACTACACGCGCCTCGACGAGGGCGCGATGTACACGTTCGCCTGGAAGCTTGATAAGGATGGCGAGCCGGAAACTGTCGATTGCCCGATGCACGAGGAGCCGCTGCGATTGATTCCGCGGGCCGCCCGCAAAGACATCATCGCGATGCTCAACGAGGGCCTGCCGCCGGAGCAGCGCATCATCGTGGAGGGCGATCTCGATCCCTTCTGCCGCAAGACCTATGACGACCTGCTGAAGCGCTATGACGGCGACTGGCGGAAGGTCCTCGACCACATCGTCGTTCGGCGATTCATCGTCAGCGAGAAGGATCGCAAGGGCATCGGCACCTTCCAGCCGAAGGACGAAAAGAACCAGGATTCGACGGAGCTCACCGGCGACATCAACTTCCGCAAGATCGCCGAGTACGGCTCCGACTCCGACCCGCGCGCGTTCAACTTCGACGGCGAGCTGAACATCGCCAATCGAGGGCTTATCGAGTTCATCGAAGTGCTCAAGCTTGACGTGGCGTTCCTTTACGACCTGCTCGGCGCGTCGCAGGAGCACCTCATCAAGCCGAAGAAGTTCGCCCAGACGCACATCGACGAGGTCATCATCGGCCACACGAATGAACCCGAGTACCGCAAGCTCCAGAACAACGAGCTGATGGAGGCCTTCCGCGATCGAACGATCAAGATCGACGTGCCCTACAACGTCGTCCTGACCGACGAGATCAAGATCTACGAGAAGGACTTCAACAAGGATCGCGTCCGCGGCATCCACATCGCGCCGCACACGATCGAGACGGCCGCCATGTGGGCCGTCCTCACGCGGCTCGAAGAGCCCAAGAAGGCGGGCCTGACGCGTCTCCAGAAGCTCAAGCTCTACAACGGCAAGAGCATCCCGGGCTACACGGAAGACAGCGTGAAGGAGCTCGTTGAAGAGGCGCCGCGCGAGGGCATGCAGGGCATCAGCCCCCGCTACATCCAGGACAAGATCTCCAACTCCCTCGTCAGCGACCAGGCCATCCGCGAAAAGGGCATCAATCCCTTCATGGTCATGAACGAACTCGAACTCGGCATGTCCCATCACTCGCTGCTGTCGGACGAGGAACTCAAGAAGGAGTATCGCGAGCTGCTGAATGTCGTCCGCGAGGAGTACGAGGACATCCTCAAGAGCGAAGTCCAGCGGGCCATCAGCGCCGACGAGGACTCCATCAAGCGCCTGGCCGCGAACTACATCGAAAACGTTCGCGCCTACACGCAGCGTGAGAAGGTGCGAAACAAGTACACCGGCCGCGACGAGGAACCGGATGAGCGCCTGATGCGGTCGATCGAAGAGAAGATCGACATTCCCGAGTCGCGCAAGGACGATTTCCGTCAGGAGATCATGAACTACATCGGCGCCCTCTCGCTGGACGGGAAAAAGTTCGAATACAACACGAACGCCCGCCTGCAGAAGGCCCTCGAGCTGAAGCTCTTCGAAGACCAGCGCGACACGATCAAGCTCAAGAACGTCGTCAGCGGCGTGGTCGACGACGAGACGCAGGCCAAGATCGACGTCGTCAAGCAGCGCCTGATCAAGTACTTCGGCTACAACGAGCAGAGCGCGACGGACGTACTGAACTACGTGGCCAGCATCTTCGCCCGAGGCGACGCGAAGATGGAGGAGTAGGCGCTGCGCGCCATGGTGCGCCGCTGGGCCCTTGGCCGTGTTTCTGACAACCCGTTACTGAGAACCCACGCCCTCTGCGAATCCGCCGAGGGCTTTTTGGGGGAAATTGCCGACAAGTGAGCCCAATGGAGAGCCTTGCTGACCTCAACACAGCGTCGTCGCCCAATCCGGCCGGCGAATCTCTGGCGTGAGGACACGGCGGCCGAGTTGCACTACCGGCGCCGAGACAATTGGGCGCTGCAACCGCAATAGGTCCGCCGCATACACAGCTACGATGGAAACGCTCACATCCCCGAAGAAGGAGTCGTGAATCATGGCCGGGGCAATGCGAATACCGAGGGCGGATCGAACGTCCAGGCAAATCGTCAATCGAATTGCGACATCGCTGCTCGTCCCCTGCCTGGCGCTCGCCGCCTGTCATCAGGCGGATCGCCCATCGACACAAATCCCCGAACGGATCGCTGTGGAGCGTCATGACGCACTGGAAACAGTCGCCTCACGCGGCGAACTCGATCCCCCAACAGGACCTCGAATCGCGATGACGCGCGAGATGACCGTGGTCCAACGCCCGGACATTCCTGTCGTCATCATCGGCCGCTTCGTCGACCAGCCACTTTCCGACCAGCAGATTCGCGACATCCTGGACATCGCCCGACCGCTCACGCCGGAGGGCTCGCGCGTCTGGTTCATTGGCGCCAAGGTCAACCAGCCCCGCGACGACGGCCCTTCCGCCGTCGTTAGTGTCTATTTCACGCCCGATCGACAAACCGGGCGAATTCGCCATGGTGATTACTTCACGATTGACCCGGCCTGGGAACAATTCCGGGCGCAGCAATTCGAGGTGATCTCAGGGGGCAGGCGACGCTCGCCGGTCCGGCGCAAACTCCACGCCTATTGCCAGGTGTCGCGGACGAGCGCCCCGTTCAACGATGCGCTGGAGATCCCTTCAGGCGCCCTCCTCCCATTCCCTGCGCCCGAAGACATCACTGACGCGGAGCTCATCGACGTGATCGACGTCGCGTTTGCGAGTCCGGCGCCACAAAAGGCTGTTGATGACGTCTGGATCGAAGATCCGATCGATGTGGACGCGCCGATTGCATTCCTCAGGAAAACAGATAACGGTTACGAGGTCCGCACGGGTACGCTGGAAGGCCCGCTGAGCGGCGCCGGGCGCCTGATTGTCATCGAGAAGACGAACGAGGGACTGAAGCTCAAGTCGAATGGCCGATGGGTCTCCTGAGCGCTCTTCAATATCGAGGCCATGCTCCGACAGCGTGTGGACGATCGTTGTCGCCCGACCTTCGGGTCCGTCCGGGCCGGCGCTACCCTGCCCGCCCCGCCATCGGCGCGTCGATGACCGCTTGCTGAATCACAAAGCCGGACATCAACTCAACATGTCTGAGCGAAGGATGCGCCGCAGTTATTCGATCCACGACACGCTTCCCGCTGTAGGCCGCAACGAGCGTCGCTTTTCCGGTTTCCGGATGCGTGTACCTCTCATACGCCCAATGTGTGAATGGATCGCGGCACAGCGCGTCGACGGCATCGCCGTCCGTCCGGCCTGGCGGCGCCGGCGCCAGCGCAACCACATCGTCCGGCGTCCACCACGCCCGCGTGATGTTCCAGCCGATCGTCGGACGCTCCACGATGAGCGTGCCCGGCGACCTCTCCAGTCGCTCGACGACTTCCCGCTCGGGAATGAACCGACCGGCGATTCGCATCCGCCGCCGGAACAGGCGCTCGCCGAGATAGTTGGCCACGCCCGCGTAGGCGCCCAGCAGCAGAATGACGCAAAGGGCGCCGACGACGTAGATGATGACCGCCCCGACGAAGACAAGAACGGGCGCGAAGACGCCATAGCCGATCCAGTAGCTGAACCAGGCAAGCAGGATGAGCAGAACAACCATGGTTCCGAGTGAATCACGCATGATCAGCCATCATCCTACTGAACAAAGCCACCGGACTGCAACCTGACAGCGACTCGGCGCCTCCGAACGTCAGTCGTCGTCACCGTCGTGACACACCTGATCAATCACGACAGCCGCCGCGAGAATCAGCACGGGATTCTCACCCTCGGCAATGTCAACGCCGTAGATGTCGCTGAAGCTGAACCACTGTTTCGAGACGTGCGCCACGGGTCTTCCAAATCGACGAAACGCGTATTCGTGATGCAGGAACTCCCCCTCCGCGACGAGATCGTTCGGTCCCGGCACATCGACTGTGAACTGACAGCGGAAGAACGTGAACAGCTTCTTCTTCACGATCGCCACGAGCCGACCGCCCGCCGTGATCTCGTACGTCGGTCCCCAGTTCAGAAGTCGCTGCTGAATGAACACCAGCTCATTCCCGGCCATATCGTGAAATGAGAGCTTGTCGCCGAGTGAGAATGCGCGGCCATCGACGAAAAAGACATCCCGCCCCAGCGCGTCCCGAATCGTGAAATCGTCGCCCCAGGAGAAGAGCTTCTGTCGCAGTTGATAGCGCATCGTATTTTCTCCGGCCGAGTTCTCGATTCATGCTTGGAACGGTAATCTGACCTCGCCCCATACGTGAATTGTAGGCCGTCTTGCCCGCGTCCGCACCCTCCGTCTGGAGAGGGAGCATGGCGCCCGGCAACGCGATGGCGTGCGTTTCTTGACTGCAAGATTCTCATGCTGGATCATTCACCAAATGTGCTTCGATACATGAATCGGGCCACTCGCGCTGCCATAGGTATCCGCGGCTGATGGAAGGATTTGACAATGTCTGTTGCACTGTTCTGCCACGAGAGCACGCCGGAAACAGCGTACGCTTTCCTTGAGAAACACAACGCCACGCTGGAAGGCGATCAGGACAAATGGAAGGCGAGTTTCTGCTTCGAAGAGAATTCAACCATAGACTTCAACTATGATCGCAAGTGGTGTTCGCCACCCAATTGGCCATTGCAACTGTCAGGGATGGCCAATTTCGTCGGTTCGATCCCGATGGACGAAACCAATCGAGCCGCCGTCCTGCGATTGATTCCCAACTTTCAATACTGTGTCGGTATCGTGCCCGATCCGCAGATCGACTCAATGGAGGACCCTCGGTTGAAACTGATCGGTGACCTTGCGGTACTATTGAATGGAATGCTCTTCACGCCCGGCTCACTGCTCGATGCCAGATTCCGCGTCATCGCGACACCTGAGGGTGAATTCGACGAGGATGCCCAGGTCCCCAGCGTTTCGTAGGACTCGAATCCCATAACGCCAATCACGAACGACGATGACATGGACGATCCAATTCCTCCCACGGCAGATCGTGTCGCACGGAGGATGTACGTCCTTCTGGCGATCGCAGCTCGCGCTCTGATCGACATGAACCTGAGCCGAGGCAACACGCCGGCCTACCGACTCGATGAACTGCACCGTTGGTTCGAACAGCTCGACATCGCCGAGGAGCTGGAGCCGGCAGAGCGCCGGATCCTCTACACGCCAGAACAACAATTGGAACAGCAAGAGGCGATCAATAGTGTCTGGAGGCTGGAGGGATTGGTAATCCTCGCTTGGGCACTGCACCATGCGGAACTCCCTACCTACGATCAACTGGTCGAGACCGATGCGCTTCTGAGTACGCTGTCCTTACTCGACGCCCCCATGTCCCGGCACAAGCTCGCCTTTCCGGAATTGCGATCCGAAGACGAACTCTGCGGATACGACGACCATATCTGGACACTTGATTGGCGGATGGTCGAGTATCGACTCCGACCGCAGCCCATCGAATACGCCAAGGTCGACTTCGGTTGGGGCAATTTCGACTTGTCCTGGGCAACATTAATCGACGGAGACCTGGCGCTGCAGGGGACGCCCATCTGCAAGGCGGACACTGGTCTCGTTTCAATGGTCAGTAGTGCCGCCCTCGAGCGTCACAAGGCATCCAACTTCCTGCGAGGACACGCCGAACTCTACTCTGATATCACGGCGGATACCTGAGCCTTCGAACGTCTTCGCGCCCATCGAAGGGGGCGCGTTCTTGCCGGATCTCTATCGGGACGCCGCATTCCGGTCCTTGTGATCACCCGCCGAGATTCACGACACGCCGTTAAGGATTTGCCTTTTTTCTCGTGGTCTTCGTCCTGCTGGCCACTTTCTTCGTTGCCTTTCTGGCTGACACTCTCTTTGCCGCCTTCTTTGCGACCTTCTTCTTCCCCCCGCCAACGGCGCTCAGCGCGTAACTCTCATCCAGCCATCTGGTCCACAGCTTCTTCGGCATCGGCTTCTCGGCGGTGAATCGGACCGTGACGTAGCCGCCCGCGCCGACCTGATAGTCGTCCGGAGACTTGGCGGCAAGGGCTTCGGCTTCCGCTATCGAGTCCTTCAGCTTGAACATCGCCTTGTAGCGACCACCCTGTTCGCCGATGTACAGAAACCCCTTGCCGCAGGCCTTGAAAGACGTCTGCGTGCACGCCGTCCCCTTATCGACATCAGGATACTGACTCGCCTTCAGTCGGATCGCTTCCGTCGGATCTTTCCCGCCAGTCGCCATGATGCTTCTCCCGTGAATGGACCCGCGATGCCGAATCCCGCCAGACACATCCTATCCGACGCCTTGCCAAAATGAGAGAGCCCACGACCAGGTCGTGGGCTCCCATCGTCATCGGTTGGAATCCTGCTGATCAGCCCTCATTCAGGCGATCAGTTGCAGGACTCTCCCAGTCGCGCCACGACAAGGGCCTTGTCGTCGGCGTCGACACAACCGTCGCAGTCATAGTCGAAAATCGAGACATACCCGGAGGACGGGCTGCAATGCCCCGAGAAGTTGTCCACGACATCGACGTCGCAACTGTCGACATCGCCACTGCCGTTGACGTCGTAGATGCAGGCCATCGACTCGGCGTAGTCCGGCGTTCCGTTGTTGTTGGAATCGCAGGCGCTGCTGGAGGCGTAGTTGAACGCAGTCTCGACGATCCCGAAAATCGCCTCAGGCGCGTCGTAGGTTGTCGAATCAAACTCGAACGTCGGCAGCGGGCTGGGAATGCTCCCTGAATCGAAGCCCCACCACTCAACGGCGAATACGCTCTCGCCATTCTGATCCTCAAACCGCCGAACGCGAAGCCGCGAATCGATGTTCGTCAGACCGTCGATGTCCTGATATCGCAGACTCCGCGACCACCAGTTGTGTCCGTCACGCAGATCCAGGATGTCACGCATTCGCGGATTTTCCGTCGAATAGTCCGCCAGAAGATTGTGGATCACATCCAGCTTGTGGCCCATCAGAAACGCGTTTCGCTCAACCCAGTAGTTCCAGGAATCGTCGGGCGTCGACTCGAGGTTGCGGTAATTGAAATCACCCCACATCGAGTATCCACCGTTGTTCTCACCCGAATAGAACAGTCGATCGTTGCAGACAACGGTCGCCAGACGAGGGAAGAAGATCATCTGGTCGGATCCTGTACCGTTCGCCTCGAGGACTTCCAGCGTGAACGTCGGACCACCTGTATGCGTCGAGCTTAAGTCCATTCCCATCGCGCCACTGATCATGAACGCCGCCGGATAAGCGTCAACGACGCCTTCAATCAGGCTGTCAGGGCCGTCGTCGGTCGTAACGCCATCAAATCCGAGCGCACTGGTTCCACCACTGACCGTCCACGTCTGGTCAAACAGACTGGCGATATCGTATGCCGGTCCGTGATAGACGGCGCCGAGCACATCCAGGTAGTAGGAGTTACCGCCCCAGATATCCCGCTGGTTGTCGAGCCACTGCGCCCACGCTTCCTGATAGGTCGACGTCAGGGTTTCCGGGTAGTTCTGTGATCGGGAATAGAACCCGACATGATCGCCATTCCCCTTGACGTCGTCGACAAAGTCATAGATGTCCACTCCCGTACCGAACGCGTCCGTCGCGGTATAGCGGGAATGCAGCGTCGGCGACGACCCGCAGCAACTGCCGCTGTAGTCCGACATCTGCCCCCACATCAGGACCCAGGAGAGATCGTCCTTCACTTCATTCCATTTCGTGTACACGGCGCCGGCATTCATGCTCGCCGTGAGCATGTTCTCGAGCTGGAGATTGAGGAAGCCGTGGTTCTGCACCATCCAGTCGTTGTAGACGACGGGATAGACACCTTCGCTCGTCATTTCCGACCTCAGCCAATCCCGATACTCCAGCGCCGCCTTGTACCACGGATAGTCACCCGTGCCTGCGGATCCTGTGACCGTCCGAAGCGTCAGTCGAAACGACTCCGTTTCATTCTCGCCGATCTCCAGCCCCTGGTACTCAAGCGTGATGCCGTTCTTCCGCGCATTGGGATAGACGGACTTCGGCGGCGAGTTGCTCGCGAAACCGATCCGGGCTTTTGTGTCGTCGGCAATGATCACAAACGGGGCGAAAGCCGACCCGGGATACATGACATGCGGGAAATTGTAATTGCCATTATTGAGCTGATCCTCGGTACGCTTTGCGATACCCGCCTGATAGCAGCTGAACGCAATGTTGTCGTCCGGATCATCGCCCGTGCCCAACAGCTTCGTCGACGACTCCCAGGGAAACGACACACGATCAAGATCAAGTGTCGAAAGCTGATTCGTCACGTCGAGCTTCCACTCGTCGTTGCCGAGATATTCCAGGACCGCCGTCCAGTGCTCGTCAGTGACATTCCTGACGTAATAGTAATCCGCATCCGGATATCCCGGATCACCGGAACTCGTGACGGCGCTCCAGGCGCCGGAGTCAACCGTAAAGTACTTCCAGACACCTACCGTGTATCCGATCCGCGCCGCGGGAGGATCCGCATGCACGCTCGATACAACGCCAACGCTCAACAGGAGCGCAAACCCATAGTGAAACTTCTTAGACATGGAAACTCACCTCCGTGTTCAATCCCCCCACGTCATCACACCAACTCACCAGATTCGCGGCATAACGCCGCAGTTCGACATGCGCGCACCTCCCTCTCGGACCGCATATACGACCGTTTGACGTGCGGATCGAATCTGTCCGCGTGAAACCAGGATTTGAAATAAAAGAGATTTGCGGCGGCGCGCTATCCAGCCCGCCACCGTGAGCGCGCTCTCACTGCATCCGCCACAGATTACTTGAGCCCGAAACTCTCTACGATTGCCATCCTCCTGTGATGACCTTCCGCCCGATTTAAGAGTACCTCATATCCACGATACGGGCAACTGAAAGTACGCATTAATATTGCGTTTCGTTCACTGATTAATTCGCATTATTGCAGATCACAGTCGAACTGAAATCAGGTGAGCGAGTGACAGCTCAACGCAGTTTCACGCGGCGGTTCATTGAGCTACACGTCATCGCATCGGTATGGACGGCGGATGTGAAGCGTGGCTGTTGATGTCGAACGACGGAAGGCGACGTGAACCACCCTCTCACATATCAACAGACAGCGCGATTGCGTCGATCGCACACACGCGCACTGACCTCACGAGGCGCCGGGATCTGTTCACGTCATTCGAAACCGAACGATGACAACGCGGGCGCCTGTCTCAACATTTTCAAACGCCGCCCGCATGATCGCCAGGGCCGAATCGACGCCGCGACTCCCTGAACCCGACCCGATGATCGGAAACGCGACAGACTCGAATCCCGCGTCGTTCACAATCTTCATCGCCGAAAGAACCGACTGTCGAATGGAGTACTTCGTTGCGAACCAGAACACGTTGATCCCGGCGACATGAATGATCCCCCTGAATGGCAGTCGCCCGGCGCCGGTCAGCACAGCTTCGCCCAGTGGAATCGCCCCGTGCCGCGCCAATTCCCTGAACGGTCCGTAGCCCGCACGCCGCTTGATGGCGCCCGAGACGCCCTGAGGAATCAACAGCCACCAGGGGATGATGTTCCGATTCCAGGCGTTGACGATGACGTCAACGTCCTGATCCAGCAAGTCACCTTCGACGAGTTCAATCTGCATACGCCCTCTTCAATTCTCTGCGCCATGCGTCAAAGTCCGGCTTGGCGTACGTCTCTCGTGCGCCCTGACGAAACATGCCGACTTCATACCAGCTCAGCCACAGCTAGCCCGGATATTTCATCAGGATAGCGGGAAAGGCGCATAGAGAAGGCCTCT
>DAOPJV010000015.1:0-103106 GCA_035399845.1 Phycisphaerae bacterium
ATCCTGCAGGATGTCGCGCGGCTGGGCGAGGCGAAGCGGCTCGTGTCGAGCGGGGCGTTTGACGTCTATTGCGCCGAGCCGGCGGAGATTCCGCACCTGCTGCGGGAAATTGGTCGCCTGCGCGAGGTGACGTTCCGCGCCGTGGGCGAGGGATCGGGCCTGCCGCGCGATCTCGATCGATACGACGATGACTACCTGCACCTGTTCGTCTGGCATCGCGAGGAACAGAAGCTCGTCGGCGCCTATCGCATGGGGCGCACGGATCAGATCATCAGCGAGCGCGGCGTGAAGGGGCTCTACACGAACTCGCTCTTCCGCTTCAACGAGCGGCTGCTTCGCGAGATGGGACCGGCCCTGGAGCTGGGCCGGTCCTTCGTCGTGAAGGAGTTTCAGAAGACCTATTCGCCGCTGCTGCTGCTTTGGAAGGGGATCGCGGCCTATCTCGTGTCGAACCCGAGGTATCGCTCGCTCTTCGGCGCCGTCAGCATCAGCGACGACTACCACAGCATGACGAAGCAGCTGTTGATGGCGTTTCTGGAGACGCATGAGCGGGACGCCGCGATGGCGACGCTGGCGCGGCCCAGGAACCCGCCACGGCGAATGCGCTCGCTGGACATCGATCCGAAGCTGATCGCCCTGGCGGCGCCGGATCTCAAACGCGTCGATCAGCTCGTCAGCGAGATCGAGAGCGACGGCAAGCCGATGCCGGTTCTGCTGCGACAGTACCTCAAGCTCAACGGCAAGCTGCTCGGCTTCAACGTCGACCCGGCCTTCGGGAATGTGCTGGACGGTCTTATTCTCGTGCAGCTCGATCGCACGGATCGGGCGACGCTGGACAAGTACATGGGCCGGGCGGGGGCGGCGACGTTTCTGGCGCGCGGGCGCTGAGGCGCGGCGCGCGTTGCGAGTTACGAGTTGCGAGTGGCGAGTTTCCAGTAGCAAGTGGCGAGCTTCGAGCAGCGAGTGACGAGCGGTGAGTGACGACGTGCAAGCGGTCGGGCGTCAGAATTCGATTCCCCTCGCCTGGTACGCAAAGCGCATTACTCAAGACTCATGACTCACGACTCTGATCGCTCTTCCGACGCGCCTCGGTTGCGTCAGAGCAATTCTTCAAGCCGCTTGCAGAGGCGATCGAAGTGCGGCGCCTTCTGTCGGAGGATTGCCGGATCGCATTCGCCGAGGATGGCGAACGAGTGTGCCCCCTTGTCGTAGGCGCCTTTCCTGCAATTGGCGCTCGCCTTCTTCAGGGCGGGTTCGATGCGGTCCTTCTCGACGCTCTCAGGCTGGTTGTGTTTCGGGAGTGACCCTTCGTGAAAGTCGCGACCAAAGTAGCGGGCCAGCGTCGCCGCGTCCGCGATGAACCAGGATTCCATGCATTGGACCATCAGGTGGATGTCATCATCCTGGCAGCCAGCGGGCTTGTCCCACGGGTCGCGCGACTTGAGGTAGTCCCAGATATCGGCGCCGATCGAAATTGCGCCCTCGCTATCGACGAGCAGTATCGGGTGGTCGTTCGTTTTGCGCCGAATCGCCAGTGCGGTCCTGAAGGAACCGAAGGTTTCGTTTCGGCCCCCGCACGCGACGATGGCGGGCATGCGGCCTTCGAAACCGGCTCTTGCAAGCAATCTGGAGACGCCTTCACGGCAACGGCCTCTGAGCGACTTGGCGTCGCCGCCGCCTTCGACGTAGATCTTCACGCTCACCAGCGATTGCCCCCGATCTCCCCCTTCATCCACAGTTCGCCGAGCCGGTATTTCTCAAGCCACTCGGAGAGTTTCTCGGGTTCGAGGCGTTTCATCGTCGTCGAGCCGTTCTCCTTCTCGCAGACGACGATCGACTGCGGCGTGTCAGTGAGGGCGTCGACGAGGATGTCGGAGTGCGTCGTGACGAAGAGCTGCGACTTTTCCGAGGCGAGCTTCAGCAGGTCGGCGATCGCGGGCAGGATGTCGGGATGCAGACCGATCTCGGGCTCCTCGATGCAGATGACGGGCGGCGGCTCGGGATGGCAGAGGATGGCGAGGAGGCAGAGATAGCGAAGGGTGCCGTCGGAGAGACGCGTGGCGGGGATGGTGAAGTCGCCTTCTGTCAGGAAGACCTGCACGTGGTTGGCGGCGATATCGACGTGGTAGTCGTCGATGCCATTGTAGAGTTTGCGCAAGTTCTCAATGAGCCGTTTCTTGGACTTCGGCGACTTGCCAATCCGATTCAGGACCAAACCAAGGTTGTCCAGTTTTTCGCTGAGGAAGTCATTAGGTAGGTCGGCGGGGTGCGGTCGTCGTAACAACGAGCCTCTGCCGACCGACCACTCGCGGTACATTTGGATCTGCTGATAGAAAACACCCAGTTTCGTTACCTCAGGATACTCATCAGGTGCTTTGCGTTGCGATAGAATGGACTCGTTGTTCTTGATGGCTTGTGCGGAAATGCGCCTGGCGGCCAGTTCCGGTACTCGGGTACTCAGGAAAATCTCTGCACCGTTGCCATTGTTAAGATAGAAGGGAAATTCCTTTCCAGTCGGCCTGGCGTACCCAATTCTCTCGTTCGCTACCTCCATCTGTTGGTGCAGCCCTGCCAATCCTAGGTCGTGGCGGACCGGGGCAGCGATGTCCAGATAGGTACACTGGATACTCAATTGGGCGATTGTCCCTTCAATCCCCTTCCAAACCCAATACCCAATTCCACCGGTTTCCCGAATCGGCTTCGCAATGCTCGATGGGCAGCACCGCAGCAGGTTGATCACCTCGAGCAAATTCGACTTGCCGGATCCGTTCGGCCCGATGAAGACGTTGAGGTTCTCCAGCGTCAGCGCCGGGGAATCGGGGCCGAAGGAGAGCACGTTCTGAAGGTGAATCTCGTTGAACCTGAATCGCATGCCGGCTCCTCACGGTCGGCGGCGCTGGGCCTCGACCCTTTGTCGCACTCATTATAAGCCCCGTCGCCCCGGCGTCCCGATCTCGGGCGCCCGGGCGCCGCACACGGGGCTGGTCCGGCCAAGCGACGGCGCTATTGGCGGGCCATGCCGGCGGGGGCGTCCATTGTTCATCGACATGCCGGCGGCGTTGCATCGCTGGACAAAGGCGCCACGCGCGGTGATTGCGCTTTGACGTCGTCGGGTCGGCGATTCCTGCGCGACGGCGATCGGTTGGCGGCGGTTTCTCGATGATTCGACGCTCCTGATTGGAATGCTCGGCGTGATCGGACGTTCCGGCGGCGTCATTTCGCGTCCGTGCGGCGGAGCGCCGCATGGATGCGGGATGGCGCCGCATGGACGGAGAATCGCGCCGCGTGGACGCGGCGCTGCGCCGCATGGACGGAGAATGGCGCCACGTGGACGCGGGGGCGCGGCGCGTCCATGGCGCGGCCTGGCGCGTCCACGGAGTATGGCGGCGCGTCCTTGCCGCGCGGCGCCGCGTCCTTGCAACACTGCGCCGCAAGGTCGCGACAGAGCGCCGCAAGGTCGCGACGGAGCGCCGCAAGGTTGGAGCAAAGCGCCGCAAGGGCCCGATATGGCGCCGCAAGGTCGGAACAAATCGCCGAAAGGTCGTAACGGAGCGCCGCAAGGTGGGTGCGCCGCGCGGGAAGGGCGGAGCGTCGCGCCGCAGGGTCGGCGAAGGGCGCAGGAACATCGCGGCGCGGGATATCGACGACGCCGCATAGTGGCGGCGCTCGGTCGGGCGGCGAGCGGCGACTATTGCGCGAGCAGGTCATCCACCATGGCGGCGGCGTCGGCCAGTGTCACGGCGCAGTCGCCGTTGACATCCCCGACAGGGCGGCCGTCCGGGAGGACGTCGCCGGCCTCGCCCTCGAACCGGCACACATCGTCCACATCGGGGACGCCATCGGCGTCCGTATCCACGGCGTCGATCGATTCCACACAGACGAAATCCGCGAACATTTCTCGCCGGGCGAAGAGGACGCCGCACGCGCAGGCGGAGGTGACGGGGTAGTAGTCGTACACGCCGACAGGTCGCTCGACGAGGGAGACGGCGGCCGCCGGAAAGTTGAAGGTGACGACGGCGGCGTTTCCCGGCGTCTGGCCGGCAAGAACATTCTGAAGCACGACGGCCGACGAGACGCAGGCGTAGTCCTCCATCTGCGGACCGACGAGGATGTTCGTGGCGCTGCGCGGAAGCATGTCGACGAGACCGATGTCCGATGGCGGTCCGCCCAGGTTGTGGGCGACGTTCTCGATGAGGACGAAGCCGGCGCCGCCCGAGAGATCGTATTGCCAGCTGAAGATCAGACCGTCGACGGCCGTGGCGCCGCTGACGACATTCGCGCGCAGCGAGCCCGCCTCGACGAGCAGGGCGAGGGCGACGGCGACGATGACGCACAGCAGGCGCGTGGGCCGCGCGTCGCAGCGGCGAGGTCGAATGTTTGTCGAGTCGGGCATCGGCGTTGCTCCATCGGGCGTCAGGTCAGTCCGAGGCAAGGAGGCGGTGGACGAGAATCTGGAGATCGACGCCGTCGGCGCGGCAGTCGCCATTCATGTCGGCGCGAGGGCGGCCGTCGGCCGTGACGGGGACGCCGGGCGTCGAAAACAGACAGGCGTCGAGATCGTTGGGGACGCCGTCATCGTCCATGTCGTCGTCGCAGAGGTCGCCGAGACCGTCGGCGTCGAAGTCGGCCTGGTCCGGCTGCCAGACGCCCGGGCAGTTGTCGATCGTGTCGGGAACCGCGTCGGCGTCGCGATCGCCCGGCAATAGATCATCCAGCCGCGCCTGGAGGGCGACGGACGTCGGCGAGGCGCGGACGATGAAACTGACGGAGTTCCCGGTGGCGCTGTTGCGATGCATTGCGTATTGCTCGTACGTCAGCAGTCCCGCGCCGTCAATGGTGTCGCCGGCGCCGAGAATCCTGTGGAAGGCGCCGTTGAAATGGCAGTAGAGTCCGTAGCGCGTGTGCAGATACGTAAAAGGACCGCAAACGCTGAAGTTGTAGGGATAGCTCGTGAATTCGTCCGTCTCGGGCAGGCTGTCGCCGTTGCGAAGAAGCTCAGTGAACTGGCCGGTCGATAAGTCGAACTGGCAGAGGCTCCAGTTGAACTGGTCGTCGCGCACCAGAAAGACGACGCGATCGCCGTCTGTGGCGCAGGAGAGCGCCAGCGTAAAGATGCGACCGACATCGGGAATGGGCGCCCCGCTGAGGACGATCGGCAGGAATGTGTCGCCGTCGACGTCGTAGATAAAGAAGCCCTGCTGGTCGTCATCCTGTATGCCGGCGATCACGGCCCGCGTCGCGCTGAGGCGATTGATACTCCAGGCGTAATCGAGGCGAGGCGCGGCGCAACTCTGCTCGAACGGGTCGCGCGGGATTTTCTGTCGGACATCCCAGCCTGTCGGTGTGCGCGTGGCCAGATGGAGGCGGCGCGCGGGCGCGTATTCCGCGCCTTCTGAAATGAGCATGCGATCGGCGTCGAGCATGGCGACTTCCGTGAATTCGCCGTAGGCGCGGGGCAGAAAGCCGCCCGTCTCGCAACTGGCGATGAAGCGATCGTAGTCGGAAGTCGTGACGAGCTGCGGCTTGCCGCCATCGGACCAGCCGACGGCGCGACGAATCAGGAGACCACTGTGATTGCCTATCATGAACGCGACGCGATCGCCGAAGAGGTCGATCTGCGGGTCTTTCGTGTGCGCTGAGAAACTTTGAGGATAACCACAATAGCCCGCGATCAGATCGGTATCCTGAACGATCCGCCGCAGATTGCCGTAGCGGGACCGCATGACGCGGGCTCTGTCGTTGGGAACGCTGGTCGAGTATCCGGCGACGGCGAGGGCGATGTCGCGCGGGTCGTTCGATGTGACGATGTGCGTGAGGAAACCGGGGCCGACGTGATTGGGGCCCTCGCCGAGTCCCGATCGGGCGATCTCCGTCAATTCCACGGTCACATCAGCGCGCAGGGGACTGGCGACCAGGCAGCAGGCGACAAGAACCCATGGCAGTGGGATGTGTGAGGGCGCGGCGATCGACATGACGGCGAAATCCTCTCGATGCGCGTGTATGGGCCCGACTCGGCCCGCTACGGGTTGCATCGGCGGATGGGGGGCGTCGTCTTGAGGGGGAGGAGGCGGCGCGCGTTCGATCATCGTGACGCCGCGGCGGAAGCCGCGGGGCACCCGCCCCGCATCGCGGTGACGCGTATGCGCTTCCGCGCGTGACTCGAACCGGTTGAGCTTAGGCCATCCCGTCAGCAGCCGCCGTTGACGAGGCATTCGCTGAACAATTGCAGGTCGCGACCGTCGTTGCGGCCGTCGGCGTTCATGTCCGTCGCCTTACGCGCGGCAAGCGAGCCGTAGTTGTTGATCAGAATGTTGACGAAATCGGGGATGTCGTCCTGCGTGAGGGCGCCGTCGCCGTTGGCGTCGCCGGGGACCATTGACGCGAGCTCGCAATTGTCGGCGAAGTAGATCGAGGTTCCGTTGCGATGAGCGAGGATGATATCGAGATCGCCGAGCCCATCGAAATCGCCGGCGGTCGCATCGTAGGCGGGGCCACCGGCCGCCATGTGTTGCGCGACGACGAATTCGCGATTGCCGAGGTTCCGGGCGACAGTGACGCCGCGATCGGGGTCGGTCCAGATCAGATCGGGCAGTGTGTCGTGGTCAAGGTCAGCGACTTCGACGCGATGGGTTGTACCGCCGACGGATATGTCCAAGGGCGCGCTGAATCCGCCAGCGCCGTCGCCGAACCACATTCGAGCGCCGTTCCGCGGGACGATCATGTCCACAACCCCGTCGAGATCGAGGTCGGCGACCTGAACATTCTGGGGGCTGGCGGTGGAAGTCGAGGCGGCTCGCTCCGTGAACGCCCCGAGTTCGCCGGCCGCGTTGCTCAGGTAGGTGGCGATTGTGTGGTCGAAGCCGTTGGCCGTGACGACGTCGTCAAACCCGTCGCCGTTGAAGTCCGCGATCGCGACGCCGATCGGCGCGTCGGGCGCTGCGTAATCACGCCGCGTGTGCAAGCCGCCATGGCCGTCGCCGAACATCGTTGTCACGGTGTCGGTGTTCCAGCAGGCGGCGACTGCGTCGAGATGGCCGTCGCCGTTCAGATCGCCGACAGCGACATCTCTGGCCTCTCCGCCAACGGAAAACGGCGCGAACTGACCAAAGTGGCCATCACCAACGCCGAGGCCGATCAGGACGTGCCCCGTATGCGAGGCGTACACGATGTCGAGAATCCCGTCCTCGTTCATGTCGGCGCAGCGAAGATCCTGGGGGCTCGAGCCAAGCGGCGCCTGGATTGGCGAGGCAAAGGCGCCGTTCCCCAGATTGATGCGCACCCAGATTCGCCCGTTACTCAATCGATAGATGACGTCATCGAGGCCATCGCCGTTGAGGTCGGCGGCGTCGGCGATGGGAACATAGGTGGCTGAGCCGGAGGAAATCTGCTGCACACTCGACGAATTGAGAAAGCCACCCGATCCGTCGGCGTAGTGAAGTGTGACGCCGTATGTGGCCGCGACGATGATGTCGTTGAGTCCGTTATCGTCAAGGTCAACGACTTCTGCGCTGTTGGGTTCGCAGGCGCTCGGCAAGGTCGGGCCCGCGACCAGGTACTCGTTATTGATGTTCTCAAAGAGGCTGATGCAACAGGTCTTGCCGCCATCTGTACAGGCGTCGATGTCAACCATGAAGTCGACATCGCCATCGTTGTCGTAGTCGCCTGCGCCGAGGTACCGATAGTGGGAATCCGGCAGTTCATGTTCGAGCCAGAGGTCATACGCCGCGCCACTCCGTTTGTAAACGCGCAACAGCGCGCCGCTCTTGACAATGACTTCGCTGATGCCGTCGTCGTCCATATCGCTTGCGGCCAGAAGGCTCCCGGGATCGCCTGGATTGACGATCGTGTCCTCCGTGATTCCGATAAGAGGACCAATGAATGAGACGATCGCGCCCATGTCGTCCTGGACGAGGAGGTCGTTTCTTTCATCGCCGTTGAGATTAGCGACAAGGAACTTCGTCGCACGGATGGGGATCGTCTGAGGCGGGCCATGTGACAGGGCGCCATCGTAGTAGATCGTATAAGGGTCAAGTTGCGTGATGTCGCCGATGCGGGTGACGCTCAAGACGATCGGAAAGGTCGTCAGATTCAGATAGCCAACATATGCGCCGACGTAGTACTCGTCCGCGTCGCCATAGTGTCCCATGAGCGATACGTATTGCAGTGACAGCGTTCCGTCAGGTTCGCTAATGTATGAGCAACAGAAGGTGTCATGTTGGTAGTTTCGCCAGAATCCGAAGATGTCGGCGATTCCATCGGCGTTGACGTCTTTCATGAAGACGCCATCCAGCGGTAGACCGCCGTCAATGAGGTCGTGTGGTGTCAACCCTCCGTCAGCGCCTCCGATCAACGCGACGGGGCCTGGGTGGATGAGGACGTCTCGAATGCCGTCACCGTTGAAATCCGCGGCAGTTCCAATCGATGTCGGGGAGGTGAGGCGGAATACGGGCGGAAAGTAAGAATAGGGGAGGCATTCGTCGGCGTGGGATTGCTGGAGAGGCGTCGTGACGCTGATGAGAATGATCGCCGCGAGAATGGAACAGGAACGAAGCATGTGTGGCCCTCCGTCGCGTTTGCGACCGGCGTGGCGTCCTCTTCGCGAGGGCGCACACAACAGCGATTGCAATGGCTGTCGACGATACAGGTAACGGTGGGCTTCGTAGGACTCTACGCGATTCGATTGATGGAAGTCAAGTGGATTGCGAATCTGGACGCGAGCCGTTGGGGCCGGCGTCCCGACGCCGCAGGACACCTGCGCGTGTGACGGTTGTCGCGCGTTCGATCATCGTGACCCCGCGGCTGAAGCCGCGGGCCACCCTTTGTGAGCCATCCGTTTGTGGGTCATCCGTGTGTGTGGCGCGTACTTATGCGGAATGAGCGATTCGCGCGCGGCTGGGGATGCTGGCGATGTTCAGGAAGTTGCGGACCAGCTGATCGCCCGATTCTGTGAGAATCGACTCGAGGTGGAACTGAACGCCGTAGGTCGGATAGGTCCTGTGGCGCAGGCCCATGACGACACCTTCCGCCGTCTCCGCCGTCACTTCCAGGCAATCCGGCAGGCTGTTGCGCTCGACATGCAGCGAGTGGTAGCGTGTGGCCGTGAACGGGTCGGACATGTTCTCGAAGAGATTCTCGCCGTTGTGGTGAATTCGCGACGTCTTGCCGTGGACAATCGACTCGGCGTTGCCGACGCAGGCGCCGTAGGCGGCGCCGATCGCCTGATGGCCGAGGCAGACGCCGAGGATGGGTGTCGTCGGGCCGAGTTCGCGAATGACATCCATCGAGACACCGGCCGACGCCGGGGCGCCGGGACCGGGGGAGATGAGAATGGCGTCGGGCGCGAGTTCGCGAATCTGCGGGATCGTGATGGCGTCGTTGCGGGCCACGCGGATATCCGGCTCGTGGGCGCCGAAGGCCTGCACGAGGTTGTAGACGAACGAGTCGTAGTTATCGATGGCGAGAATCACTGGTCGGACTCCAGGGTCTTCAGTGCGCGGAACAGGCCCGCGGCCTTGTTGAGGGTTTCTTCGTATTCGCGCGCCGGATCGCTGTCGGCGACGACGCCGGCGCCGGCCTGCGCGTGGGCGACGCCATCCTTCACGACAAAGGTGCGGATGGCGAGGCAGAGATCGACGTGACCATTGGTCCCGACGTAGCCGATCGCGCCGCCATACAGTCCGCGGCGCGTGTTCTCCAGGGCGTCGATGATCTCCATCGCGCGGATCTTCGGCGCCCCTGAAACGGTCCCCGCGGGGAAGACTGCGTGGATGAGGTCGAAGGCGTCGCAGTCGGGTCGCAACTTGCCGTCGACGTTGGAGACGATGTGCATGACGCGGGCGTAGCGTTCGACATCCAGCAGTTCGCTGGTCGTGACACCGCCAAACTCGCAGACTTTGCCGAGATCATTTCGCGCGAGATCGACGAGCATGACGTGCTCGGCGCACTCCTTGGCGTCGCCGCGCAGGTCGGCTTCCAATTGGGCGTCTTCTTCGGGCGTCTGGCCGCGCTTCCGCGTGCCGGCGAGGGGCCGGATGCGGGCGCGACGATCCGCGCACTGGACAACCATTTCGGGCGACGAGCCGACGATCTGAAAGCCGTCGAAGTTCAGGAAGTACATATAGGGCGACGGATTCGTGATTCGCAGGGCCTTGTAGAGTGTCAAGGCGTCGCACGGCAGGTCGACGCTGAAGCGCTGGCTGGGCACGACCTGGAAGATATCGCCCGCGACGATGTGGGCTTTGGCGGTAACGACGGCCGCTTCATAGTCTTCGCGCGTCATCGAGGCGCGGATGCGCGCCGGGTCGAGTTCGCCTGTCGGCGTCGCGGCCTCGGGCGTAATGGGTTGATCGGCGCTGGCGCGGATCAGGGCCGCAATGTGATCGATGCGATCCTGCGTGGCGGACGCTCCGGACAGCAGGATGTCTGTACGTCGCTCGATGTGATCGATGATGACGAGTTCGCCGGGCGCCATCATGAGGGCGTCGGGCAGGTGGAGCGTGTCGGGGTTGGCGTCGGGGAGGCGCTCGATCTGTCGGGCGTAGTCAAATGAGAGAAAGCCGACGAGCCCCCCCGCGAAGGGCGCGATCTCCGGCAGGGCGGGCAATTCGCCGAGCAGCGCGCGGCACGCGTCCGCAAATGACAATTCCGAAGTTCGCTTGTCGCCGTCGCGCGTGATCGTCGTGACGCCATTGGCGAGCAGGGCGATCGCGCGCGGGGCGCCCCCCAGGAAGGAGTAACGGCCTCGTTCGCCGTCGGTCTGGAGCGACTCGTAAAGGAAAGTCTCGGGCGCGCGATCGTAGAGCGCTTCGTAGACGGCGACGGGGCACGCGTCGGATTCGAGCGTGTGATGGAGGACCAATGGCGAGCGGGTCGTCGCGGACATCACTCCGTCACTCCCGCAAAGAGCCTGTCGCTGGTTGAGAAACGAATGTCCATCATGAGCGACTCGAACAGTTCGATCGTCAGAGATTGCGCGCCATCAGAGAGGGCGGTCTCAGGATTGGGATGGACCTCGATGAGCAGGCCATCGGCGCCGGCGGCCAGCGCGGCCTTCGCCAGCGGGATGACGATGTCGCGTCGGCCCGCGGCGTGACTTGGGTCGACGATGACGGGCAGGTGTGTCAGCTGTTTGAGGATCGGAATGCAGTTGATGTCGAGCGTGAACCGCGAGTGGTCGTCGAAGGTGCGGATGCCGCGTTCGCAGAGAATGACGCGCGGGTTTCCGGCGGCAAGGATGTACTCGGCGGCGAGCAGCAGTTCATCCAGCGTGGCCGACATGTGGCGCTTCAGCAGGATCGGCTTCTTCGCCAGGCCGGCGCGAGCGAGGAGAGCGTAGTTCTGCATGTTGCGGGCGCCGATCTGGATGACGTCGGCGGCGCGTTCGACATCGTCGAAGACTTCGACGCTGACGGCCTCCGTCACGACGCCAAGGCCTGAGCCCTCGCGCGCCCTGGACAGAATGTCGAGACCTTCGCGGCCCAGTCCCTGGAATGAATAGGGTGAGGTTCTTGGCTTGAAGGCGCCACCGCGAAGGAGATCGGCGCCGATTTCGGCAAGGCGCTGGGCGGTCGTCGACATCATGTCGGCGTTTTCGACGGAGCAGGGACCCGCGATGACGACGGGCTCGCGTCCGCCGATGGCGACATCGCCGACGCGGACGATCGTGTCGTGTGGCTGCACGCTGCGGCTGGCGAGTCGATAGGGTTTGTCGACGAGGACGATGGCGTCAATGACGTCGAACCTGCGGAAGTCAGCGACATCCGCGGGCGTGGCGTCCGTCAGCAGGACGAGCGCCAGGTGATCGCCGCGATCGATGAGTCGCGTGCTGAGATTTCGCTCGGCCGCCAGCGCGTGGAGTTGGTCGACGTCCTGCTGGCGGGCTGTGGGGCTTAGCTGGAGGTACATGGCGAGGAACTCCGGCATGCGTGTTTCAGGTCGCTGACAACCTGCGATAGTGTTTCATTGTTTCGGATGGCGTCAATCAGGCGACTGCCGACGACCACGGCGTCTGTCGCGCCCCGAAGGGCGCTGACATGGGCCGGTGTCGAGATCCCAAAGCCGACGGCGACGGGAGCGGACGCGCAGGCTCGAACGCGTTGCAGGTAGTCGGGTAACGCGTCCGCAAGTTCGCGTCGGGCGCCTGTCACGCCGAGTGCGCTGACGGCGTAGAGAAAGCCATCACTCTCGGCGGCGATCCGGGCAAGTCGCTCGTCCGTCGTTGTCGGGGCGACAAGGAAGATGAGCGCGAGACCGCGCTGTCGCGAGGCGGCGAGCCATTCGTCGGCCTCGTCGATCGGCAGGTCCGGGATGAGCAGACCGGCGATGTTGAGTTCGACGAGACGATCGAGCAGGCGATCGCGGCCAAATGCGAGCAGCGGATTGAGGTAGCTGAAGAGGATGCTCGGGATTGCCAGAGGTCGTTCGGCCAGGCGATCGAAGAAGCGTGTGAGCGTGAAGCCGGCGGCAAGGGCCTGGTTCGCGGCGTGCTGGATCGTGGGACCGTCGGCGATCGGATCGGAGAAGGGCACGCCGATTTCGAGCAGGTCACAGCCGGCGTCCGCGGCGGCGCACATGTGATCGAGCGACGCGTCGATCGACGGATATCCGGCCGTCAGGTAGGCGATCAGGCCGAGTTCATTGCGCCGCCGCAGCGACGCGAACAGGTCCGAGATGGGCGATGTCGTCTCCGCGTTCACAGGGCGCCCTCCACAATGGCGAGATCCTTATCGCCTCGGCCCGACAGGTTAACGACGATGATGGCGTCTTCGAGTTCGGGCGCCAGTTTGATCGCGTGGGAGACGGCGTGGGCCGATTCCAGGGCGGGGATAATTCCCTCGGTCCGGCAGAGTCGACTGAACGCGGCGAGAACCTCGTCGTCCGTCGCGCTGACATACTCGACGCGTCGGATGTCGGCGAGATGGGCGTGCTCGGGACCCACGCCGGGGTAATCGAGACCCGCCGAAATGGAGTGCGTTGGAAGAACCTGGCCGTCGGCGTCCTGCAGGAGCATGCTGCGGGCGCCGTGAAGGACACCCGCCGCGCCGAGGCCAATCGTGGCGGAATGTTCGTTCGTATCGACGCCTTTGCCGGCGGCTTCAACGCCGATCAGGCGGACATCGTCATCGATGAAGTCGTGAAAGATCCCCATCGCGTTCGATCCGCCCCCAACGCACGCGATGATGACATGCGGCAGTCTTCCGAAGCGGGCGAGGGACTGGCGTCGCGTTTCGCGGCCGATGACGGACTGAAAGTCGCGAACGATCGTCGGGAAGGGATGCGGACCGACGACGGAGCCGATGCAGTAGTGTGTATCCTCGACGCGGGCAACCCACTCGCGGAGCGCCTCGTTGATGGCGTCCTGCAGCGTCTGGCCGCCGGATTCGACGGCGATGACCTCGGCGCCGAGCAGCCGCATGCGCTGAACGTTCGGCCGCTGTCGCCGCACATCGACGGCGCCCATATAGACGCGGCATTCGATGCCCAGCAGGGCGCAGGCCGTGGCGGTCGCCACGCCGTGCTGTCCCGCGCCGGTTTCGGCGATGATCCTTCGCTTGCCCATGCGCTGGGCGAGGAGCGCCTGGCCGATGGCGTTGTTGATCTTGTGGGCGCCTGTGTGGTTCAGGTCCTCGCGCTTGAGATAGATGCGGGCGCCGCCGAGTTCGCTGGAGAGCCGTTCGGCGAAACAGAGCGGCGTTTCGCGTCCGACGTAGTCGCGCATCAGGGCGTCGAACCGATGGCGGAATGCGTCGTCGACGCGGGCGGCGGCGTAGGCCGCTTCGAGCTCGTCCAGCGCGTGGACGAGTGTTTCGGGCACAAATCGGCCGCCGAAGGCGCCGAAGTAGCCGGGCTTAGGCGGCGTGGATGTCAGCGTCATGGCGCCGGACCTCCTGCAGAAACGCTGACAGTTTGTCGAGGTCCTTTTCGCCCGGCGCCCGTTCGATGCCCGAGCAGACGTCAACGGCGAAGGGCGCGGCGGCGGCGATGGCGCAGGCGACATTCGTCGAGGAGAGCCCGCCGGCGATGATCAGGCGCGGCGAGACATCACGGGCCAGCGCGTAGTCAAAGGGGCGGCCTTCGCCGGCGCCGGGATCGAGCAGGTGGGCGGCGACATTGTATTCGGCGACGCGCCGTCGAAGCGTGGCGTTGTCGTCGTCGGGGCGAATGTCGAAGCGTTTGATGACCGGCCGGCTGATGGCGGCGCAGTCGGCGGGGGATTCGTCGCCATGGAGCTGGGCCACGTGCAGGCCCGTTACTTCCAGCATGAGGTTGATGTCGCTGGGCGACTGCTGACGGAAGACGCCGACGGCCAGGACGAAGGGCGGCAGGGAGCGAACGATGCGGGCGGCGCGATCGAGGTCGATGCGCCGCGTTGAGTCTGTCAGGATCAGACCGATGGCGTCAGCGCCAAGTTCGACGGCGCGTCTGGCGTCGTCGATACGGGTGATACCGCAGATTTTGACGCGCGTGCGCGACCTGGCGCGCGAGAAGTCGCCCGTCGTCATGGATGGCGCGGACGGCGCGATCATCGGGCGGTCTCCGCGGGTGTGGGCCGCAGGGCGCCGCCCAGCAGGGATTGCAGGGCAAACGCCGGGTCGCTGCTGCGGGCGAGAGACTCACCGACGAGGACGGCGTCGTAGCCCGCGTCGCGCATGCGATGGAGATCGTTCTGTGAGTGGATCCCGCTCTCTGCGACGCTGAGACAGACGTCAGGGATTCTGCGGCGCAGTCGGACGGCGGTCTCCAGAGAAACTTCGAACGTCGCCAGGTTGCGGTTGTTGACGCCGATGATGGTCGCGCCGGCGTCGAGCGCCTTGTCGATGTCCGCTTCGTCGTGGGTCTCGACAAGGGCGGCCAGCCGCAGGGAGCTCGCCGTACGCAGCAGGTCGCGAAGTTGTGCCGGCGCCAGCACGCGGGCGATCAGCAGGATGGCGTCGGCGCCCATGGCCGCCGACTCATGAACCTGTCGCTGATCGATGATGAAGTCCTTGCGGAGCACGGGGAGCGACGTCGCGTTTCGCGCGGCGGGCAGATCGTCGGGGCGGGCCCCGAAAAACGTCGCATCCGTCAGGCAGGAAATGGCGACGGCGCCGCCCGTTTCGTAATCCGCGGCGATCCGCGCCGGGTCAATTGACGGCGCGATGGCGCCCCGAGAGGGCGAGCGTCGTTTGATCTCGGCGATGACGCCGAGCCCCGGGGACGCGAGCGCCCCGGCGAAGTCACGACGATCGCTCGGCGCGGCGCACGTCGTGGGCAGGGCCGAGATTTCTTCGCGCTTGTATCGCAGAATGTCATTGAGGATGTGGGCCATCAGTAGCGGAACCTCCTCGCGTGTCCGGCGCGATCGGACTTGTAGCGAAGCTCGTTGAGCTTTTCCGTGGCCAGGCCGGACCGCAGCGTTTCCCGCGCAAGGGAGACGCCTTCATCGATGGATGTTGTAACGCCGCCGACGTAGATCGCGGCGCCGGCGTTGAGCAGAATGAAGTCTCGAACGGGCGAGGCCTGGTTCTTCAGCGCCCGCTCGATGGCCTCGGCGTTGGCCAGAGCGTCGCCGCCGCGGATGTCGGACGGCTTGCAACGGGAGATATCGAACTGCTCGGGTTCGATGATGTACTCGTGAATGACGCCGTTGCGCAGCTCGCAGACCATCGTCGGGGCCGTCAGCGTGATCTCGTCGGCGCCGTCCTGGCCGTGGACCGCAAGAATGTGCTTCGAGCCGAGTCGGCGGAGCGTTTCGACAATGTCGCAGAGCATCACGCCGCAATAGGCGCCGATGAGCTGCCTGCGAACCCCCGCGGGATTGGCAAGCGGTCCGACGAGATTGAAGATCGTTCGGAAGCCGAGAGAGCGGCGGACGTCGGCGACGCGGCGCAGTCCCGGGTGAAAATTCGGGGCGTGCAGGAACGCGATACCGGTCGTGTCGAGACGTTCGGCGGCGCTCTGGGGTTCGGAGTCCATCGGAACGCCGAGGGCCAGCAGAACGTCGGTGCTGCCGGCCCGGCTCGACACGGATCGATTGCCGTGTTTCGCGACGCAGCAGCCGGCGGCCGCCGCGACGATGGCCGTCGCGGTCGAGACGTTGATCGAGTTGAGACCGCTGCCGCCGGTGCCGCAGGTATCAATGACGTCGGGATGGGTGACGTTGACCTTGATCGATCGCTCACGAACGGCGGCGACGAAACCGGCCAACTCGTCAATCGCGGGGCCTCGCATCTGGATGCCCGTCAGGAGGGCGGCCGTCTGCGCTTCGGTCCATTGACCGTCGAGGATCGCGGAGGCGGCGGCGTAGGCGGCGGCCTGCGACAGGGGCTCCCAGGCGAGGAGGTTGGTGAGCACGTCGAGGCAGAGCGTGTTGGGCACAGGTTCGAAGGAAGTCGCCAGCATTTCAGTGTCCTGAACAAAGGGTAAAAACAAAAAAACCCCGGACGGGATTCGGCCGAGGGTTGCAGTACGCAGTATGCACTCAATCACTGTGCGCGAACGTCAACCGCCGGCGTCGGCATGTTGCCGCCACCACCAAATCGCGATGACTAGGGAAACGTTCGCGTTCATGCTGATGAGTTTAGTCAGACGAGATCGTCCGCGTCAACCAATAAATACGGGCAATTCCACATCGGCGTTCGCCAGCCTGGAGAATTGCAGCGCAACCGCGCGATTTGCGCCTCGGGGAGGACCGATATCCGGGGCCATGTAATCGTTATTCGTTATCCGCAGGTTGTGACGCCGGGGCGTCATTCGATTTTTCGAACGGCGTGCCCGTCGGCGGCAGCGGATTGTGATTGATCACGAGCCGGCCACAGTCCGGGCAGATCGTCGGCTTGTCGATGCCCAGATGTTCATTGAGAAGAACGAACGTCGGCGTTCGTCTCTGTTTGCCGTCCTTCGTCCAATAGCACTTTTCGGCCGGGTAGGCGGTCTTCTTGCTGCTGAACGGTGAGAGGATCGGGTTGGTCTCACCGACCTGGGGCTTGTGCTCGAACGTCTTGCCGGAGTCCGCGCAGATATAGGTGATTGCGGGCGGGTCGAGCGGCGTCGGTTCCGGATTGTACTTCGATTGGTAGGCCAGATATCCGGCGGTCGACAGCAGGATCAGGGCGACAAGGATCCCCAGTCCACCGGACAGCGGGCTGGGCCTCGTTGCTTCATTCTCAGCGGCTTCCGGCGTTGTCTTCGCCGCCAGCGTCGATTCTTCATCGTGGGTATGGATAGGCGTGTCTGCAGCCACTGAAACACCTCCTGAGACGTGGTACCCGCATCATACCGACGAGGGGGGGAGGTTTCCATAGCCGTCCAATCCGTCGATTCGAGGCGAATTCGACGCCTTTTCGGGGAGCGGATTCGTGTGACTGACGCGTGGGAATACCGGGCGTGCGCAACGTTCGCTCGCTGATCCGGACGGGGATTGTGGCGCCAGGCTAGATCACGACGGCTCGCTGCGCGTCGATCCAGCCGTCGGTCCCATCCGGCAGCTCGATGCGCAGCCAGCGATCGCCATTCGCTGAATCCCGCGACTCGATGATGCTGAACTCCACACCATCGGGCAGCGGATTGGCCAGTTGAGGCTGGTAGCCGGCGCCGTTGCCTTTGCGAAGCACTGTGTCGTTCCGGACGATGACGCCCAGACGCGCCGTCCCTGCATCGTGGACGTCAAACGCCACGCTGCCGCCGGCGGCCAGCGCGATGACGCCGGCGCAGGCCGCTGTCCAGAAGAGTGGCGCCGAACGTCGTCGTGCGCGCAATCGAATGAGCAGCATGGCCCAGAAGACGACGTAGGCGATGGCGGCGACGATCCAGCGCGAGCGCGTCGTTGTATCGCGTCGCCAGAAGAGCAGCGTGTCAAGGATGGCGTTCTTCGGCGTCGGCTGAATCTGCAGGCTGCAGAGGCGGCGGGCAAATGCGAGATTGCGAATCAGGTCGCGATCGCCGGGAATCAGAGTCTCGGCTTTCCGGTAATGGGCGATGGCCTCGCCGATGCGGCCGAGCCGCAGCGCCGCGTTGCCGGCGTTGTAGTACAGATGCCCGTTCTCAACGCCATCATTGATGACAGCTTCAAATCGTTCCAGCGCCTCCGCGTAGAGTCGCTGAGCGGCGGGCGAGTCGTGGGCGCCGAGCGCAACGGCCTGATCGAACCGCGCCAGGGCCTGTTCGATCAGGGCGCGATTGGAATCGCGCTCCCGGGGCGCGTCCTCGGCGTGACACGGCGCGGCGAATGGCGGCGACATCAGCAGCGCGATACACGCCAGTGCGATGATCGGGCCACATCGTCGGAAATGTTCGCGAGCGATCATGATTGCACCTCGCTGTCGATTCGCGTAAGCAGCTCGCGCGCGTCGGAACACGCCTGCCGCAAATGGATTCCGTCGGCGCCCGCGTACTGCGCCGCCTCCAGTGTCTGCAGGAGCTGATCGAGTCGAGCGATGGATTCGGCCGAGGCCCCTTCGCGAGTCGCAAGGTCAATGGCCTCGTTTCGCGTCATCGCGCTGTCAGAGGCGTCGCAGCAATCGGCGATGTAGCCGAAGAGAGCGCCGAGCAGTTCGCGCGGCGACTGGGACGCGGCGGCGGCGTCGAGCCGGCCGCGCGCTTCACGAAGGGCGCGCGAACGGCGCCGCGCCCCGGCGTTTTCGTTCTTTCGCTTCGATCGATGGGTTGCGATGGCGCCGACGAGATAGATCGTCGGCATGGCGCCGAGCAGGGCGTAGGCGCCCACGCCGATCGTGACGCGCTGATTGCGGAGCATGGCGTCGATGTCGGCGTGATTCGCCTGGAGACCTTCTGTCGTTTCGACGAGGGGCGCCAGACTCTGCGGCGTGGCGCCCGCGTCGTGGTCCATCGGCACGGCGACGCGCTCGGCGGGGCGGATCTGCAGGGGCATCGGATCGCTCCACGAAGTCTCGTAGCGCGCCGTCTCCGGATCGAAATAGCTGAATGGGATGGCGGGAATCTCGCGGATGTCCTCGCGCAGGGGGCGAATCGTCTGAGAGAAGATCTTGGTGTTTCCGCGAACTTCGCCGGCGAGCGATTCGTCGGCAACCTCAAAGTCGCGCGTCAGGTTCGCAATGGCGCTGAGCTTCGGCGCGCTGAGACCTTCGAGCACGGCGTCGTCGCTCCTGAGATAGATCGTCAGCGTGATGGGATCGCCGACGGGAACGCTGGCCGGTGTCGCCCGCGCCTCGATCGAGAAGTGACCGACGGCGCCGTTGTAGTTGTCGGGGCGGCCCGCAAGCGGCGTGGGCAGCACGCGGACTTCCGGAAGCCTGGCCGTCGCGCGAAGCCGTCGGGGCGTCTGAATATCCTCCACGCGGAAGAAGACGGATTGTCGCAGGCGGACGGGGTAGTTGCAGGCGAGGGTGATGGCGCCGAAGTCGAAGGCGCCGGGCGTTCGCGGCGTGTCTGTCGTTTCCCAGATGAAGACGTAGTAATCCTTGTCATTGCCGGAGGACTTGTTGGCGCCGTTCTTTTCGTCCGGTGGCGCCGTGTCCTCGCGATAGCGGGGAAGGGAACGGGCGGCTTCGGAGAAGGCGCCGAACGTCGAGGCGCCGAGGTCGATCCTGCCGAACATGCTGTTGGCGTCGAGGTCGCCCATGCGGGGCTGGCTGTACTTCTTCACCCAGACTTCCAGGAGCAGATGGAGCTGCTGACCTACGTAGACCTTCTCCTGTGACGCCGTGACCCGCGCGTACAACAGTGTGTCGCTTTCGCCCGGGTCTCTCACAGTGATGACAAACGGCTGGGACTGGTAGGTTCGGCCGCCGTCCTTCCACGTGAAGGCGCCGACGCGAATCCTGCCCGCCTGGAGTGGCGTGAGTTCATAGGTGTAGGTGTAGGCGACTTCGTGCGATTCGACACGATTGAAACCGATGGAGTGTGTCTGGCTGACGGCGGGCGGGGCCCCGGAGTATTCCATGTGAAAGGCGTCGCTCGCGGGGGCGTCCGGCATGCTCGCCTGCGTCGGGTTAACGACGCGCACCTGGATGAGCAGGACTTCGTTGACGTAGCCACTCCTCGACATGGGCGCCGCTTCGATGGATGTTTCACCCGCCGAAACCCGAGGCGTCGCGGACAGGAGAGCGATCAGCGCCGCCACGATGGCGATGGCGTTGCCGGGAAGACGTGATTGTGTTGGGTTGTGTTCCATGATGTCTCGCATGGCAATGTCAATCACCAGTCCTTGTCGACCTTCGCTC
Organism: Phycisphaerae bacterium; assembly: GCA_035399845.1. Classification (GTDB taxonomy): domain Bacteria; phylum Planctomycetota; class Phycisphaerae; order UBA1845; family UTPLA1; genus ECT2AJA-110-A. Next base: position 20,181 of record DAOPJV010000015.1, read on the forward strand.
GGCCGAGCTGTCTCAGGCGCGCCTGGCGAAGGGCGTCGCGTCGGCGGGCTTCCTGATCGCGCGCCTTCTGCAGAAGTTCATTGGCCTTCTGAACGGAGATGCGCCTGGCAAGCTCCAGTGGCGATTCGGCGGGGGCCGACGTCGTCGGCTGAGACGTCGATTCGATCATCGACATCTTCTCGCCATCGTTCTTTTCCTCGTCGTTGTCTTTCGTCGAGTCGTCGTCCGCTTTCTCTTCATTCTCTTCCTGACGAGCGGCGCCGAGCTGTTTCGCCTTCAGTTGATCGTCCCCCAGCTGTTCGTCGGATCGTTGATCGGCGCGGGATTGACTGTCCGAGTCTGATGAGTTCTTCTTTTCGCCCGACTCCGATGGACGCTCCTCGGCGCTGGACGAATCGTCCTGGTTCCGCTCGGATTCGTCGGAGGGTTGTTCCGACTTCTCCTGTTGATCGGATTTGCCGGATTGATTCTCGGATTGCTCCCGCTCATCGGATTTGCCAGATTGCTGCTGCGACTGCTGCTCGTCCTGTGATCCACTGTCGCCGGACTGTTGCTGGTCCTGTTTGTTCTCTTCGTCGTTCTTCTGTGACTGCGACGATTGCTGCTGATCCGACTTCTGGTCCTGGTCCTGTTGCTCTTTTTCGTCCTCGCCGTTCTGTTGCTGATTCTGCTGCGACTGCTGGTCCTGCTGCTGTTTTGCGATTTCGATGAGCTTCTTCAGGAACTTCTGCTGCGTTTCGGCGATCGAGAGGTTCTTCATCGTATCCGCATCCTGCGGCCGAACCTGCAGCGCGTCTTTATAGAAATCGACGGCGCGATTGAGCTGGTCCAGCGCCGCCTGCATATCGCCTTTTGTGGTAAAGGCGGCGGCCTGCGCCGTGCGGCCCAGGTTGTACTTGATATCGGGTTCCAGCTCGATCGCGTCGGGCCGCAGGGCGTTCTGCAGCGCTGTGTCCGCTTCAGCGTATCTTCCCAGCTGGTAAAGCGCGACGCCGCGGTTGTAGTTGATCTTGGCGGAGTCGGGCATCTGGATCTGCGCCTTGTCGTAGGCGTCCAGCGCCTCCTGATATTTGCCCTGCTGAAGCAGCGCGTTTCCGTCGCGGACCCACTCGGCGCCGGTCTTCCGGGCTTCGTCGGCGCGAACGGTGGCGGGGGCGACGCACAGGGCGAGCGGCGCCAGCATCACGATCGCGGAAATCACGGCGGGCCGTCGGCGTTGGCGCGGGCTGTTGTCAGGGCGACGGATCAACTGCGTTCCTCCATCGTTTGTTCGTTTGTCATCGGCAGCGGGTTCACGTTTCGTGATTCGCGGATCAGCGTCTCAAGCATGAGCAGCGCGAGACCCGCCGCGGCGAACCAGTGGTAGCGGACCTTCCGCGTCTCTGTGCGGTCATCCTCGCGGCGTTCCATCTTCGGGAGCAGCTTCTTTTCGTAGATCCACTCGAGCGTGCGCTGGCGATTTGTGACCTGGCCGCTTTCATGGTATTCGCCGCCGCCTGCGCGGGCGATGGCGGCGAGTTTCGCAGGATCGAGCTTCGACCAGACCTGCTGGTTATTATACATCACATAGTCCCGGCGGTTCTTCTCGCTCGCCGGGACGAGACCGCCGCGTTTGTCGTCACCGATGCCGACACAGAAGACCTGAATGTCGTTTTCCTGGGCGATTGTGGCCTCGTCGATGGCCGTCGCGCCGTGGTCTTCGCCATCCGTCATCAGGATGATCGCGCGCGTCCGCGCGGCGGGAGGACCAAACGCCTCGCGCGCCGCCAGGATCGCCTTGCCGATGTTGGTGCCGCCGACCGGGGCGCTGTGAATGCCGACGTCGTCCAGAATCAGGCGAAAGAATGCGAGGTCGTCCGTCAGCGGGCAGGCGAGCTCGGCGCCGCCTGCGAAGGTGACGAGCCCCACGTTCCCGCCGGCGACATTGTCCAGCAGACGTTCGATATCATCCTTGGCGCGATCGAGCCGGGACATGCCGGCGTCGTCTGCGAGCATGCTCCGCGAAACGTCCAGGCAGATGACGACATCCAGTTGGCGCTTCTGCACGGGCACGATCTGCAGGCCCCATCGAGGGCCGAGCAGCGCCACGGCGATGCAGGTCACCGCGAGGAACAGCAGCGCCGCCTTGACGATTCGCCGGGCGGCGCTGGACTGCGGCGCCAGAAACCCGAGGAGTGACGCGCGGGCGAATCGCGCCAGAGATCGACGTCGCATGGCGAGACCGTAGACGAGAAGGACGCCGACAATCGGAATCAGCGTCAGCCAGACGGCGTGATCGACGCGGTCAATATGTTCGCGAATCAGTGTTTCCATGGGGCAGCAATGGCTTCGCCGTCAGGGGGTTCTCCTCAATCGCGTGTTGACCAGCAGCGCTTCGACGCCCAGCAGCAGAAGCACGACAAGCAGCGGTGGCGGCAGCGTGACGGGACCGATCGAAATGGGCTGATAGGCGAGTTCCTCGTAGAGATAGTAGCGCTGCTCATCGACGGCGCTGCGTTCGAGCTTGTCGATCTCCGCGTAGATCGCGGCCAGCGAGTCGGCGTCCGTCGCCCGGAAGTACTGTCCGCCCGTTTCGTCGGCAATCTGTTTGAGGGCGCGTTCATCGATCGGAACCTGCTGGCGAATGTTGCCGAGCAGGCCTCGATAGACCTGGTAGAGCGGGGCGGCGCCGATGGCGTAGATCTTGACGCCGAGGGCCTTGGCGGCTTCGGCGGCCTCAAGCGGCGTGACTTCCCCACGATTCTGTTCGCCGTCTGTCAGCAGAATGATCGCGCGGCTCTTGATCTTGAAGTCCTCGTTGGCGGGCGTCGCGCGTTCGATGTTCCGGATTCGCTCGATCCCGAGAAGCAGGGCGTCGCCGATGGCCGTTCCGTCTTCCTGTTCGCGCAGCGGCGGAGGGGGTGATTCAACTTCCTGCAGCGCCGCAACGAGGTGCTTGTGGTCACGCGTCAGCGGACAGACGGTATCCGGGTACCTCGCAAAGACTGTCAGACCGATCAGGTCGCCGGCCCTGCCGGGGAGATCATCGCCGCCGCCCTCGACGAACTCCTCGACGATCTTCTTGACGGCCTGAAGCCGTGTGAAGGCCCGGCCGTCGTGATCGACGAGATCGCGATTGTTCATACTGGTCGAACGATCGAGGACCAGTTCCAGCGCGACGCCTTCCGTCGTGATCTTCGTGAGTTCGTTCGCCCGCTGCGGACGAGCGACGGCGACGACGAGGACGAGAATCGCCAGCGATCGCAGGATCGGGGGAATGACGCGAGCGCGGATCGCCCACGATGGCCGACTGGCGGCGGCGAGCAGGTCATCCGTCGCCGAGAAGCGCAGGGAGGCGCGACGCGATGATCGGGCCCAGTCGAACCACACGATCGGAATCAGCAGGATCGCGAGCGGCAGCAGCCAGGGGTAAGCGAACACATCCAGCCATTGCGTCACGACGACACCTCCTGCGATGTCTCCGGCGTTGACGTCAGTGGCGTGACGAAGGCGTCCTGCCGTGTGGCTTCGATAAATTCGCGAGCCGTCTGCAGAACCCATACGACATCGTCGTTCGTGGGCTGCTGTCTGGCGTATTTCACCGGATCGCAGGCGGCCACAAAAACCCGAAGCGTCTCGCGCTGATCGGCCGACAGGGCGCCCATCGACTGAACGCTCCGGACAAATTCCTCGCTCGTCTGCTCGCCGGCCATGACGCTGAATCGACGTTCAATGTACTGCCGCAGCAGCAGGTTGATGCGATAGTAGAATTCCTGCGTCATGCCACGGGCGATCAGGTCATCCGCCATGAGCCTGTCGAGTTCCCGCATGGCCCATTCGTAGGGCGGGAGTTGCGGAACCACATTCGCAAACGGAATCCTCTTCGGGCGACGGAGCCACCAGCGAAGGAGCAGGGCCAGCAGCGCGAGCGCCGCAAGTCCCCAGTAAATAAGCCGCGTGCTGAACGGAATGGGCAGACTGGCGGGGCCCTTGATGTCCGCCAGTGAGTTTTCAACAACAATCGGGATGGGTTCCAGCTGGATCTGATCCTGCGCCACACGATTGGATCCGTCCATCTTGGGACGCGAATCGACATAGGCGACGAGCAGGCCCGGGATTTCCGTGTCGCCCGGAATGGCGGCGATCAGGCGAATCGTGATCAGCGTACAGTCGTGGAGGTCGTCACAGGGGACCGACTCGCTTTCAACATTGGCGATCTCAAAGGCGCCCAGCAGGCCTTCGTACTTCGGCATGGCCGTTGCGACATCGCGCTCGGCGTCGATGCGGACCTTCAGGTCGAAGGGTTCGGCCATGGAAACGTGGTCGCTGTCGAGCGACACTTCGATGTGGACGGGACCGCGAGTGGTTTCGATGTGGACGGGCGCGGCCGGCTGGCCGGCCGCGTCCTCTGACGTTTGCGCAAGGAGCTGCGTTGTCGCGCAGAGAAGCGCCGCGATCGTGAACACCGCGAGCGTTCGCGCCTGGGCGCGTCGGACATGGGGGCGGCGGGTGATCATCTTCCCGATCGAATCCTCGCTTCGCGTCTGCGGAAGTACCGTGTCAGGGGTTCGACGATGGACTCGCTCGTGCTGAGCTCGATCCCGTCCGCCTTGATACGCCTGAACATGTTGTCGACGCGGTTGCGTTCGTCCGCGACGCGCTTCGCAAACGCGTCGCGAAAGCGCCGACTGCTGGTGTCAACAACATGACGCCGGCCCGTTTCATTGTCGATCCAGTCGACAATCCCCATCGGGGGGATCGTCTGTTCGGCGGGATCCGTGACGACGATCGGGACGATGTCATGGCGTCGACGGGCGACGCGCAGCTGCGGTTCGTAATCGGGCGATTTGAAATCACTGATGATGAACACGACGGCGCGGCGTCGCAGCACGAGATTCAGATGGTCGAGCGCGGCGGCGATGTCGGTGCCGTGACCGGCGGGCGTCGTTGTCAGCAGTTCACGAATGACGCGGAGGACATGCCGCGTTCCCTTGGCGGGCTGCACGTGCTTCTCGATGCGATCGCTGAAGATGACGAGCCCGACCTTGTCGTTGTTCGTGATGGCGCTGAAGGCGAGCGTGGCGCCGATTTCCGTGACGACGTCGCGCTTCAGGGGGCCCCGGGCGCCGAAGGCCTGCGAGGCGCTGGCATCGACGAGCAGCATGACTGTCTGCTCGCGCTCCTCACGGAACCGCTTGATGAAAGGTCGTCCCTGACGGGCGGTCACGTTCCAGTCGATGTTCCGGATATCGTCTCCGGCCTGGTACTCGCGCACTTCCTCGAATTCCATTCCCTGCCCCTTGAAGGCGGAATGGTAATGCCCCGCAAACACGTCACTCGCCATGTGTGACGTACGGATCTGAATGCGGCGTATTCTCTTGAGGAGTTCCTGGGGAGTCATGATCTAACAAACGCTGAAAGCCGAAATTTGAAAAGCCGAAACCTGAGTACGCATACACGGCATCGGAAGGTCAGCAATTCTGTCTTTGTGGGACGTCATCGAGATCTGGTCCCAAGTCGGGTCTGGACCTTTTTCACAATCGCGGACAGCACTCGCAGAAGTTCATCGGCTTCGGCCATGAGCCTTGTTCCCGTTTCACGAGGGAGAAGTTGGCATACGACGCATAACTCCAGCCAGTAGTGTGTCTCGGCCGCCTCGCTACGCGCGACATTGCAACTGTGGGCGAAGTCGGCGTCTGTGTAGGCGTTGTCAGCTTCTCGAACGTTGGATCCAACGCTCGTGCCTGATCGGATGACCTGCTTGCCAACCGTCCACCCTTTGACGTTGTTTGGCAGTTGATCGGAAACATCCAGAATTGCCTTTCCAAACATAAATGTGCGAGTTTTCAGGTCGCCTTGTATTCGCGCCATGTGCTTTCTCCCGGAGAAGTTGTGACTAACACGTGTTGCAATTTCTCCTCCCCTTGAGGCCGCCAGATGGCGTTGTTCTGATCCGGACATTTCGGCTTTCGGCGTTTTCAAATTTCAGCGTTTCCTAAGGAACCGCAACGTGGTCGAGGATCGTGCGGACGATCTGGTCGCTGGTTTTGTCTTCGGCCTCGGCTTCGTAGGTGACGATGACGCGATGGCGCAGGACTTCCATGGCGACGTCCTTGACATCCTGCGGTGTGACGAAGCCGCGGCCGGCGAGGAAGGCGTTGGCCTTGGCGCCGAGGGTCAGCATGATCGTCGCGCGCGGCGAGGCGCCGTAGTGGATCAGGTGGCCGATGTTCAGATTCGCCGAACGCGGGTCGCGCGTGGCGACAACGAGACTGACGATATAGTCCTTGATCTTGTCGTCGATGTAGATTTCATCGACGACCCGACGCGCCCTGAGAATGTCGTCCGGCGCCATCACGGCGCTGACATCCAGGTGATCGGAGGTCGTCGCCATGCGATCGAGAATCTGCCGCTCCTCGCCGGGTGTCGGATAGTTGACAGTCACTTTGAGCATGAAGCGATCGACCTGCGCCTCGGGCAGGGGGTACGTGCCTTCCTGTTCGATCGGATTCTGCGTTGCCAGCACGAGGAAGGGCTCGGGCAGGCGGAAGGTCTCGTCACCGATCGTGACCTGATGTTCCTGCATCGCCTCCAGCAGGGCGCTCTGGACCTTGGCGGGGGCGCGATTGATTTCGTCCGCCAGGATCAGGTTCGCGAAGATCGGTCCCTTCTTGACCGTAAAGCTGCCCTTCTGTGGCTCGTAAATCAGGGTGCCGACGAGGTCCGCGGGCAGCAGGTCGGGCGTGAACTGGAGCCGCTGGAACTGCGTCTGAAGCGCGCGGGCGAGAATGGACACGGTCCGTGTCTTCGCCAGGCCCGGAACGCCCTCCAGGAGGATGTGACCGTTGGAGAGCATGCCGATCATCAGGCTCCTGATCATGCCGGACTGGCCGACGATGACCTTGCCGATCTCGGCCCGGAGCCGGTCGAACGGCTCGCTGGCGGCCTTCACCTGATCGCCGATATTCTTTACGTCGAGTTGCGTCACGTTCGAAGTCCCTCGTCAGGCTCATTCATGAAAGTGTCGCGATCGTCAGGCGTGACGAGACAATCGCTCCTGGATGCAAAGACGTTCGCCAATGAGAATCCCTGTCAGCGATTTCGCCGGATTCTCGGACGACGAACGCATCGAATTTTCACGCAATTCGGGTTCGCGCCCGATCAATCAACAGAATAGTTACGTACCCTATCCGGAGCAAGGTCACGGCGACAAATGTCACGAAAGCGCAACAAAACAGGGCGCTGGACACCCGCGATGATCTTCGAGGAGCCATTCGCACGTGCGTCGTATTGTTAAACGAATTCGGCCGTGGCTGCTTGCGGCGCTGATCATTGGCGCGACGCTGCTCGCCATTGAGCGATGGACACTGCGCGACACGCTTCAGGTCTTCGCGTTTGTCTATTACTTCGCGCAACCCGCCGTCATCGCGGGGATCTTCCTGATCGCCGCCGGCCTGGCGTGGCGGGACCGGCGGCGACGCGTCAGCCGTCTCGCGCTGGCGGCCGGGTTGGGCTTTGGCGCGCTCTGGGCGTCAACGTCCTTCGCGTTTCGGGCGGTGGAGTCGCCCGTCGCGCCGCATCGCGCTGTCGTCTGGAATGTGATGAGCGGACGCCTGGGATGGGAGGCGATCTATCACCAGCTGGGCGAACTCAACGCCGATGTGATCGTCATGGTCGAAGCGTGGGAGGACCCGGAAACGGCGGCGACCCTGCGTCGAAAGTACCTGCCGGGGTTTGTCGCCGCGAGCGAGCAGGGAGGCCTTGTGATTCTCTCGCGCCATGGCGCGGCGGATGTGAGCTTCGGGCCGCTGGGGCGCGGAAGCCGATTCCTGGCGGCGACGCTGCGGATGGACGGCCGGCGGATGCGCGTCATGGGCGTGGATATCGAGAGCGATCCGCGCCGATTTCGAAAGCTCCCGCTGACGGACCTTGCGACGACTGGGCGACTGATGGACGACATTCCCCTCCTGATCGCCGGCGACTTCAACACGCCCGCGGACTCTGTCCATTTCGACGCCATGCGCACATTTCTCAGAAACGGCTTCGAAAGCGTCGGCGCAGGATATGGTCCCACGTGGCCGTCATTCGCGCCGGTGCTGGGGCTGGATCAGTTCTGGTTTAGTCAGGACATTGACGCCCGATCCTGTCGCGGCGTATGGACGGCGCATTCGGATCATCGGCCCGTCGTCTTCGAATTCGAGCTCAGGGCTCCTTCAGATCCGTCATGAGTTCGTGGGCGGCGTCTCAAGAACGTTCGTTCGCATCGGCATGGGCTGGATTCGTGTCGGGCGGCGTCCCACGATCAGCATAATGAGCAGAAGGACGATTGCCCCGAGGAAGGTGCCGGGATAGACGACGACATGCTTGATCTGGTCGTGGACATGAGGCGCCCAGGTCGCAAGCGCGTAGTTCAGGCAGTCCGTGCAGAGCAGACCGACGATGGCGACGACGAACGCGTAGGGCATCTGCGTCCAGACGTGTTTGCCGAGATCGCATTCGGACGCGATGGAGGACATAACCGTCGTGTCGCTGATTGGCGAGCAGTGATCTCCGAAGACGGCGCCCGTGAGCACGGCGCCGATCGCCGAGTAAAAGAGCGGCAGCGCGTCTTCCGCAGGAATGTCCGCGTAAAGCTGTGCGGAGATTGCCACGACTGTCGGGCAGAGGATGCCCATCGTTCCCCAGCTCGTGCCGGTCGCGAAGGAGACGATGGCGGCGGTAATGAACGTCGCCATCGGGAAGAACATGATGTCGAATCTTCCGCTCGTCTCGAGGCCCTTCAGCACGGCCGCCGCGACCTTGTCGAGCTGGAGATCTTCCGTCGCGTCGGCGAGGCCCCAGGCGAGCGTCAGGACGACACACGCCGCGAACATCCGCTTCATGCCATCCATCATGCCGTCCATCGCGTGTGCCAGCGTGCAGGCGCGCGTCAGGATCGTCAGCCCGAGCGCGAGAATCGCGGAGGCGAGGGCGGCGTAAAGCAGGGCGTTCCCGGAATCGACATAGTCCGAGTCCAGCATCGTTCCGAGCGACTGGCAGAAATGGCCGAACGAGGACGTTTCGATCTGCATGCCCGCATTGTGGAACGCGTAGTAGCCCATCCCGAACAGGAGCCCGATCGTCCCGAAGATCAGCGTGGCGACGGGAAACGCGCCGAGCCACCAGCGATTCGCGTCGCCCTGCGAGGATTGCGCCGTTGCCGCATTCGCGTCGGCGTCTTCCTCCGCGTTGAGCGCGCGCGTTTCGGCGGTCCGCATGGCCCCGAAATCACGTCCCGTGAGCGCGATGATGAAGACCAGCACGAGGGCGAGCCACGCGTAGGTGCGATACGGAAGGCTCGCCCAGAACGCTGAGAAGCCATTCATGTTCGCCAGAAATGCCGGTCGATCGGGGCCGAGCGCCGTCAGGCCCTTATCAATGAAGCTGATCTCCGCGACGAGCCAGGTGCCGATGAAGACCGACGCAACGGGCGCGGCCGTGGAGTCAACGATGTACGCGAGCTTCTCGCGGCTGATCTTCAGCTTGTCGAAGATGGGGCGCATGGCGGGACCGACGATCATCGCGTTTGCGTAGTCGTCAAAGAAGACGACGACGCCGGCGGCGAAGGCGCCGAGCTGGCCGCGTCGGGGCGTGGCCAGATGTCGCGTGACGCGGGCGACCATCGCGCGGATGCCGCCGTTGGCCTCGATGACGCCGATCATGGCGCCGATGAAGAGCGTAAAGATGAGGATCTTCAGATGGCCGTAATTCACCTCGCCCGTGTCGGTCAAGCCCGCCAGGGCTCCGAAGAGGTAATGATCGATGGAGTAACTGATCCAGGCGAAGGGGCTGAATCTGTCAGGAGAATCGCCGGCGAACAGCATCATCGCGGCCGCCGTCACGATGCCGATCGGAAGCGCCAACAGGACCTGTCGCGTGAAGATGGCGATGAGAATCGCAACGATGGCGGGCGCGAGTGTCCAGAGACCGTAGCGTTTGGCGGGCGTGATGGCGTTCGACGCCGGCTGAGCTGTCGTTGGTTGTGACGGCGTGTCCGTCGTCGTCGCCGACGTCGTGATCGCCGCTGTATCGGCGCCTGGCGTCTGCGATATTTCGACGTCACTCGCCGTGACGTCATTTGTGGGCGTTACCGGCGGCGGCTGCCATCCCAGGGCGGGCGACGCGAGCAGGAACGCGGCCAGAAGGCACGCTGTGAAGAGGAGGGCGGGCGCAACGCCCGCGTTCTCGCGCGACAGTGACGTCACGCCGCAACGGAATGGATGTCGATGTCTCACGGGAGTGACTCTATCGATCCGGTAAATTCGGGTCAACGAATCCGGGCGCCTCGCGGCAATTCGTATCGGTCCGCGGCGCGGGAATGTGCGAAAAAAGCGATCGCCCGCAATGCACGGCGGTCTCAGTGGAATCTTTAGTTCCGGTTCACCGAGCCGGGCCGCGATTGCCGGACCGGCGAAGGGAGACGTGAAAGGCGCCCCCCGGATGCGCCGACTCATCAGGAGATGGCGACGGCATTGATCAACGGGGCTGTATCGCCGACGATTGGCGACGACTGACGGGAGCAGGGTTATGATGCTGCGGAACGCTCGAATCTTGGGAATCGTGTTGCTCGGATTGGGCGCCTTTGGCGCGCTGGCCGTGGGTAGTATGGCGCTGGGCGGAAAGGGTCCGTCGGGCGATCGTGATCACGACAAGCCGAGGCGCGAAAGGAAAGGCGAGGCGAAGCCAGGCATGGAAACGCAAGTGAGATACTCGAAGTCGGGCTATGACATCACACCGCTGTCGAAGGCGCGTGTCGAGGAACTGGCAAAGAAGCTGGATCCCGAGGCGTACAAGATCACGCAGAAGGCGGGCACGGAAGCCGCATTCTGCGGGACATTGCTCGATAACAAGAAGGAAGGCTTCTACGCCTGCGTCGTGTGCGGCCTGCCGCTGTTCTCCAGTGACCACAAGTTCAACTCGGGAACGGGCTGGCCGAGCTTTTATCGCGAATTCGATCCGGAACACGTGGCGCGAAAGAGGGATTCGTCGTACGGCATGGATCGAGTGGAGATCAACTGCGCGCGATGCGGCGCGCATCTGGGCCACGTGTTCCCGGATGGTCCGAAGCCGACGGGTGAGCGGCACTGCCTGAATTCGGCGTCACTGAAGTTCCACGAGAAGGGCGAGAAACTGCCCGCGGAGTCCATGCCTGTGGAAACGGAAACAGCGTACTTTGCCGGCGGATGCTTCTGGGGCGTCGAGCACTACTTTCAGGAAGGGCCCGGTGTGATCGACGCCGTCAGCGGCTACATGCAGGGCGACGTCGTCAATCCGACCTACAAGCAGGTCTGCACGGGGACGACGAATCACGCTGAGACAGTGAAAGTCGTGTTTGATCCGAAGCGGATTTCCTTCCGTCAGTTGGTGGAGGCGTTCTTCAAGATGCACGATCCGACGCAACTGGACTACCAGGGACCGGATCACGGCACGCAGTACCGATCGGGGATCTGGTATGTGTCGGAGGCGCAGAAGGCGGAGGCGGAAAAGTTCGTCCAGGAGCTGCGCGAATCCGGGCGCTTTGGCGACAAGCCGATCGTCACGAAGATTGAAAAGGCGGCGACATTCTATCCGGCGGAAGACTACCATCAGGATTACGTTGAAAAGACAGGCCGGGCGTGCCACATGGCCAATCCGTGGTAGTAACAGACTGGCGCCTGTGCCGAGTCATCGAATCGGCGAGGTCTCCATCTCAACAACACAGTCGCGATTGGCAATTGCCGGCCAGGCGAGCTCGCGTTCATTCCGGCCGGAGTTCCGCCGTCGTTGTCGCGAGTTCCACGAGCGCGTCGACCACGTCGGGGGCGAACTGGCGGCCTCGTTCGCGCTGGATCTCCTCAAACGCCTCACTTTCGGGATGCGCCGCTTGATAGGCGCGATCGGAGGTCATCGCGACGAAGGCGTCGGCGACGGCGATGATCTGGGCGTCGAGGGTTGACCCATCGATATCCGCACAGGCTGATGCGTGTTGGGCCTCGAATCGCTCGTGCGTTCTCTCGACGATGTCGCAGATTGTCTCGTTCGCGCCGAGCCATCGCGAAATCATGCCGCCGTCGACTCCATGGCGGTCAACGAGGCGTCGTTCCTGAGGTGTGAGGAGGTCGGGCTTGCCCAGTACGCTTTCGGGAATAGCGAGTTTGCCGACATCGTGGAGCAGGCCGGCGGATCGAATCGCGCGAATCGAACGTTGCGGCAGTCCCAGCGAACCGCCGATGGCGCCGGCAAGCGAGCTGACACGAGACGAGTGATTGGTCAGGTGCTCGCGCTGCGTCTCGCCAAGGTCATCCCAAAGTCGTGAGAGCAGCTTTGCGAAACGCGTGGACTCGGGCTGATTTTCGCTGTTCTGGGCCTCAATGGCGCGGCGCACCCATTCAATCGCCCAGACGCACACGCGATTCCGGCCTTCCCGCTTTGCGAGGTAAAGCGCCGCGTCGGCCCGGTTGATCATCGTCTCCTGGAAGTTCGCCGCAGCGCACGTCGCCACACCGAGACTGATCGTGACGGAGATCTGATGTTTGTCCGCGTGGATTGTGTTCGCCGCAATTTCCCGCCGGAGCTGTTCGGCGCGGTAGACCGCCTCCGCCTCCGACGTCTGGGGAAGCAACAGGAGGAATTCCTCCCCGCCGAATCGGCAGGCGATATCCCGAGGGAGCAAGGATTTCCGAATGATCCTGCTGGTCTCGCGGAGCGCACTGTCGCCTGCCGGATGTCCGTAGCGATCGTTGATCTTTTTGAAGTGATCGATGTCGATCATGATGACGGACACGCTGCCCCTTCGATCGAGGGTGTGACGTCCGTTCGCGTTCAGTAGCTCGTCGAGATAACGACGGTTGTACAGCCCTGTCAACGGATCGGCTTCGGCCATTCGAAGGAGCTTGCGGCGTCGTCGTTCAGCGATGCGACGATCGAGCCTGTCGCGTCTGTTATGGCGGACCGCCGCCTCGATGCTCTGTCGAAGGACCCCGTCTTTCAGGGCGTCTTCTTTCGGAATGAACTCCACGCCGCCGCTCCGATAGCTCTCGATGACGATCGCCTGCTCGCGGCTGCTGGATGTAACAATAATGGGGAAACAGAATTGACAATCCGTCAGTTTTCGCAGAAGAATATTGGCGGTCGTGTCGGGAAGTCGAAAGTCGAGGAGCACGCAATCGTAGTCTCGATTGCGAACGGCGGCCTCGCAGTCGGCGCCGGTACCGACGATGTCCACACGAAAGTCGGGGGCGCTTCGCGCGATGGCGCGAGCGACCAGCATCTGGTGTGTTTCGTCGTCATCCACGAGAAGAATGGACAGCGCCTTCTTCATCATTGACTCCTAACCTAACGCGTGTTTGGTGGCGCCAGCGTCAGGGCCGGCGACTCGGATGACCAATTCGGTATTCGGCTGGATCAAAGGGTGACGTTGGTGGATTCCCGTTGGGGGATGTGTATGCGGACATTGCGCCGCAATACGATATGGTAGTACGCTCGGGAATCGCCAATAATGAGATCCCGAAATCGGGATCGGGTAAGTTCTCGATTGAAATGGGTCGTTCAACGCAGGATAATCCCGACCGCTCGTCGGTCGAATCCGGACAGTTCAAGATTCGGCTGCGGATCGAGGGCCCCGCGTATTCCGTCGCGGCAATTAACGGACTATTTGGCGCGAAGGTCCGTTGTGCGCCTGTGCCGCAATGGTCCCGATGCGTGGTCTTTAGCAGGGAAGCGCTAGTCAAATCTCATGCCACTCAACCCTTTGTCGACGGTCGGCGGGCGTCTGATGTTGGCGATGGTCTTCGTCGTCGTCGGGTCGCTTGCGACCGCCGCTTATTTCGTCAACGCCCAACTGACAGATCGCACGTTGCGATTCGAGCGATCGCGCGAGCAGTGGATCGCAACGGATCTGGCGACGAGGATCGAGTCGTACATACAGCACGCGCGAAACGATGTGCTGGCGATCAGCGACTTCTCGTCGATGCGCGCCGTGGCAAAGCTGCTGGCTGAGGGTGACGGAACGGCTTCGGTGGCGACGGCCGGGTACGAGCGCGCTACGCGCCATCTGCAGCAGGACTTTGTTTCCGAGCTTCGGGCCAACCAATCCTACTGCCAGATTCGGCTGATCGCGATCGGGGATGGCGGGCGCGAATGCGTGCGAGTTGACCGTGATCCCGATGGCGCCATTCGAGCGATCGGCGAGGACGCGCTTCAGGTCAAGGGAGAGCGCGATTACTTCCAACGCGCGATCGAACTTTCCCCGGGCGCCGTGCACACGACGCAGATCGAGCTGAATCAGGAACGCGGCGTGATTCAAACGCCTTACACGCCCGTCCTTCGTGTCGCCACGCCTGTTTGTGACGATCGATCGGGCGAGAAAGTCGGCGTTGCCGTCATCAATGTCGACATGCGGCCGATCTTCCGGGAACTCCGCACTCGGTCGACATCCGATGTTGACGTTTATGTCATCAACGACGCGGGCGATTACCTCCTGCACCCGGATCCCTCGCGGGAATTCGGCGGGGAGCTCAGTCGACCTGACAATTTCCTGAGAGACTATCCTGGCATTGGCGACTTGGACAATCGACGCGAAGACGACGCGACGGCCACTGTCGCGTCGTCCGCGGGCGCCAGACGTATGGTCGTTTGCGCGGATGTGGCGACCGCCGGCGCGCCACTATTGCGAGTCGTACGGGCAACCCATGCCACGGCGGTCGCGGCGCAGGTGGGCGCGGCGAGGCGGTCAGTGCTCATCGCCGCAGTTCCCGCTGTTGGCGTGTCGCTCATCGTCGCCATCTTGATGGCGCGTACGTTTTCGAAGCCGATTCGGCGTTTTGCAACGGCGCTGGCGGAGTATTCGGCGGGTGAAACGCCGGATTTGTCCGAGGGGGGCGTCCGCGAGTTTGCGTTGCTTCGAGATGCGTTCCGCGAGATGGCGACTGATGTGACGGCAAAGCGCAAGGCGTTGACTCGTGTTCTTGAGGAACGCACGCGCGCCTGGGAGTCCCTTGTTCGTCTCATTGAAATGCTGCCGAGCGGCATGTTGATCGTCGGGGTCGACGGCCGGATTCAAGACGCAAACGTCGAGGCGGAGCGAATGTTCGGGTACGGGCGGGGCGAGCTCAGCGGGCTCCTCATTGAGGCGCTCGTTCCGGAGAAATATCACGATCAGCACGTCGCGGACCGCGAGGCCTATTCGAAGGCGCCGACGGCTCGCGAGATGGGCGAGGAGCGTGGCCTGGTGGGGCGTCGTAGCGACGGCGCTGAGTTTCCAGTTGAGATCGGACTCCGACCGATCGAGCTTTCGAGCGGTCCCGTGGTCCTCTGTTCGCTTCTGGATGACAGTCTGCGAAAAGTGACAGAGCGCACGCTGCGACAATACGAGACTATCGTGACGAATTCCGACGACGCCATCATCAGCGTGTCGTCAGCGGGGATCATCCTGAGTTGGAATCCCGGCGCTGAACGTCTTTACGGGTACGGGGCCGACGAGATCCTTGGCGAGCCAATCTCATGTCTCGCGGCCGGCGCCGAGGCCCAGGGCGCCGCGGAAGTGCTCGACGCGCTTGCGAATAACGAAATCATGCGATCGCATCGTTGCGAGCATCGGCACAGGAATGGTGATCGGGTCGATGTGGCCATGACGGTCTCTCCCATCCGAAATGCCGACGGCGACGTGATCGGGGCGGCAATCATCTCCCGGGACATCAGTGAAGAGATCGAGGCGG
Organism: Phycisphaerae bacterium; assembly: GCA_035399845.1. Taxonomy (GTDB): domain Bacteria; phylum Planctomycetota; class Phycisphaerae; order UBA1845; family UTPLA1; genus ECT2AJA-110-A. The sequence continues at coordinate 35,894 of DAOPJV010000015.1, forward strand.
AAAAGTTGCTTACGCAATACGCGTCCGATCTGCTCCACACGAACAAGGAGCTCGAGCGATTCGCCTATGTCGTGTCCCATGATGTCCGCGCGCCGCTTCGCGGCATCTCCAACGTGGCGCAATGGCTGGCGGAGGACTTCGGCCACCTTGTGGATGACGACGCAAGAGAGAATATCCGGCTCATGATCGAGCGTACCGATCGCCTCAGCCGCATGATTGACGGGATTCTCAAATACTCGCGCGCGGGACGAACTGAGCTGACGTATGAGGAGGTCGACGTCAACGCGATTGTTGCGGAGTCGATCGACGCATTGGCGCCACCGTCTTCGATCCGGGTGCGCGTGGACGGTCCGTTGCCATCGATCGTCTACGATGAATCCCAATTGAGACAGGTCTTTCAGAATCTGATTGGAAACGCCGCGACGCACCTGGGGCGTCCCGACGGTGAGATCGTCATCTCCTGCCGTCCGTGCGGCGAATTCTGGGAATTCGGCGTACGGGACAACGGCGTCGGCATCGCGAAACAGCACTCCGATCGTATTTTCGAGTTGTTTCAGACACTCAAGCCCAAGGATGAGTGCGGCACAACGGGCGTCGGACTGGCCATCGTCAAGTCGATCGTGGAGCGAAATGGCGGGCGTGTTCGCATGGTTTCGCAGGAAGGGCAGGGCGCCGAATTTCTATTCACGATTCCCGCGACTCGATCGATCGAAACGCCGTCTGAAAGGGCCATGGTGTGATCGAATATCAGATCCCGATTCTGCTGGTTGAGGATGACAGGCTCGACGTCAAGAATGTCCAGCGCGCCTTTTCGCAGCTGCGAATCACGAACCCGCTATTCGTCGTCGGGGATGGTGAGCAGGCGCTGCGTTTTCTGAGAAATGAGCCTCCATTCGCCGATCTGTCGGCGTATCCTCGTCCCGGGCTCATTCTGCTGGACATCAACATGCCCATCATGTCAGGAATCGAATTCCTTCAGCAATACAAGGCGACTACTGAGTTCAAGTCGATTCCCGCAGTCGTTCTCACCACGTCGGATGAGGAACGTGATCTCGCCGAGTCGTACGATCTTGGGATCGCGGGATACATCGTGAAGCCGATTACGTTCGAGGACTTTGTCGACGTCATCAGCCGAATCGATCTCTACTGGAGCATCTGTTCGCTGCCCAACAGGGCGGGAGAAACGCATGGCGAAAAAGCCAACAGGAAAACGTTCCGCGGCGCCTCGAGTGAAGCCGACGCCAGCCCCGAAAGCTGAGGCCAAGGCCAATGCCAACGCCAACGCGAAGGACAACCCCTGCGTCGTGTGTATCGGGGCTTCGGCCGGCGGTCTCGAGGCGCTGGAGAAGTTCTTCGGCGGGATGCCGGCGAACAGCGGCGCCGCCTTTGTGGTGATCGTCCATCTGGCGCCGGACTACAAGAGCATGATGTCCGAGCTCATTGCGCGCCACACGGCGATGCCCGTGACGGATGCGCAGCACGATGTAGAGCTCCGACCGAACAATGTGTACATCATTCCGCCGCGAAAGAACCTGAGTTTCCTCGGCAGGCGCATTATCCTCGAAGAACAGGATCGATCGGAGGGCCACGGTCTCAACCTTCCGATCGACCTCGCGCTGCACTCGCTTAGCGAGTGCGCATCCACACCGCAGGTGGCCGTGATCCTTTCCGGCACGGGCAGTGACGGCTCACGCGGGATCCGCGCGATCAAGAACGCCGGCGGGGTCGTGCTGGCGCAGACGCCGGAGTCGGCGAAGTTCGACGGCATGCCCCACGCCGCGCTGGAATCCGGATGCGTCGACATGCACGCCGCGCCCGATGAATTGGCCAGAACCCTTGCCTCGTTGCTCGAAAGCGGTTTGCCGGTCGAAGTGGCTGTTGACGGGCATGATCAGACGGATCCCGGGGATACGAATCGAATCCTCAATATCATCAAGGGTGTCACGGGCGTGGATCTCGACTACTTTCGTCGCCCGATGCTCGGGCGCCGGATCTCGAGGCGAATGGCGTTGTGTCGCGCCGGTGAGATCGGTGAGTACATCGAGCGGCTGGAGGCCGACGTCAACGAAGTCTGGACGCTGCTCCAGGACATGTTCGTTGGCGTGACCAACTTCTTCCGGGATCCAGAAGCGTTTGACGCACTGAAGTCCTATCTCGTCAGGGAATTCACGAGCAACGATGAGCGAGGTCCCTATCGCGTCTGGGTTCCGGCATGCGCGACCGGAGAGGAAGTGTACTCCCTGGCGATCGTGATCCAGGAGGCGATGGCCGAAGCGCATTGCCGACGCGACATTCAGATCTTCGCGACCGACATTGACGAACAGGCTGTGACCCAGGCCGGTCGCGCAATGTACACGCTCAGCAACGTCGCCGGACTGACACCAGAGCGGTTATCTCGCCACTTCGTCAACCAGGGTGATTCCTTCGTCGTGTCACGCTCCACCCGGGAGATGGTCATCTGTGCGAGGCACAACCTCGTGTCGGATCCACCATTCACGAAGATCGATCTTGTGTCGTGCCGGAACTTCCTCATCTATGTGGAGAAACGCGCCCACGATCAGGTGCTCGCGTCACTTCACTTTGCGCTGAAGAAGGGCGGATTGCTGTTCCTCGGTTCCGCCGAGGTGATCGGGCATCTCGCGGACGAGTTCGATGAGCTCGACGCAAAACGGAAGATCTTCCGGAAGATCGGCGAACGACCGCCGCCCCATCTGCGGTGGCAGACGGCGCCGCGCGATCCGAGCAATGCGATTCAGACGCGACGAGCCGGCGATCGAGACGACGCGTATCGGCAGGTCATTGACGCCATCGTCGAAAAGGAGAACAAGTCCGCCTTTATCGTCAGGGCGGATGGATCGCTCGTTGAGATGATCTGCGATCCGCTCGGCGTGATGCGGGCGCCGAAGGGCCGACCGACGTCAGACGCCGTGCGGATGGCGGGCCGGGATGTCGGCGTGGCCATCGGCGCAGGTTTGCAGCGCATCCGGCGGGGCGCCGCCGAGGCGAGCTACAGCGTCGATCTGAAGTCGCATCCGGACAACATGACGGCCCGAGTCGTCCTGAAGCTCCTGCCCGCGTCCGTCGGCGCGCCAGATCGCGCCATTGTCCTTGTGGAGCCCGTGCACGCCGCGACCCGTGCGGACATGGCGGACTTTGCATTCAACGACGAGGCCGTCGCGAATCGAATCAACGAATTGCAGTCGGATCTTTACCAGACACGTGAGAGTTTGCAGGCGACGATCGAGGAACTTCAATCCAGCAATGAAGAGCAGCAGTCGACGAACGAGGAACTCGTCGCATCCAATGAGGAATTGCAGAGCACGAACGAGGAACTGCAATCCCTGAACGAAGAACTGCATACCGTCAATGACGAATACCAGAAGAAGAATCGTCAGCTCGTGACTCTGGCGGCGGATCTGGACAATCTTCTGCGCTCTATTGAAGTCGGCGCCCTGTTCCTCGACCGGGATATGTGCATACGAAAGTGCACGCCCGGCGTCGAACGCGTCGTGGATTTCCAGGAGGCGGATATCGGCCGCAATATCAATTTCTTTGCCCATCAGCTGGGCGCCGATTTTGAAAGCGAGTTGGAACAAGCCGTCGCGGACAACACACCCGCGAAAGTGGAGTTCCGGGGCCCGAGAGGCGAGTGGCTGCTCCTGCGGATTCTGCCCTATCGCAACGATGTCGGTGAGAACGACGGCGCCGTCCTTTCTCTCGTGGACATCACGTCCGTCAAGAACGTGCAGGAGATGACGCGCCTGGGCAATGCGCAGCTTGAGTACATGAACACGCAGCTCGGACGGCAGAAGGACGAGTTGGAAGACCTCTTTTCCATTGTTGCGCACGACCTCCGACAACCCGTCGTTTCACTGAATGGACTCCTTGACATCGTTCGGGAAGACGTACTTGCGACGACAGATGGAGATGCGGGATCGATCGTCGACAAGGCGCTCGCCGAGTGCAGGCGGATGGGGTCGATGCTGGACGATCTGAGTCATGTCGCAAAGATCACGAGGGAAGATGTGCCGTTGGTCGTCGTCGAAATCCAGCCTTGGCTAGATGAGATGGTGGAAAGGTACCTGCCGCGCGCTGTAAGCGGCGGTGTGACGATCCATCGCGCGTGCGATAAGGCGTCCATTCGAATTCCGCGCATCGCCGTCGAGGAGGCGTTCATGAATCTCGTCGAGAATGCACTCAAGTACGGATGCACGAACGCGTCGCCGCGAATCGATGTCGTCTGCCAGGTCCTTGGCGGCGAGTTTCTGCTCTCGGTGAGTGACAATGGAAAGGGGATTCCTCGCAACCAGCTGGAGCGGATTTTTGAGCCCTTCAGCCGGCTGGAGCCATCCGTCGTCGAGGGGACAGGTGTCGGACTGATGGCGGTCCGTCGCCTCGTTCGCAAGCACGGCGGCGTCGTCCGTGTGGAATCCGAGCCTGAACAGGGCGCCAAGTTCACGATTCGATTGCCGCTGTCCGCCAATGTCAGCGGCAGTGGCGCGGATGAGGCGACAAAGCCGAGAATTCTCCTTGTCGAGGACGAACGGCTGGACGCCAAGATTGTTGAACACGATCTTGCCGACCTCTACGCCGTCACGACTGTCCGAGGTATCCGGGAGGCCGAGGATCGGCTGAAGAACGAGACATTCCGGCTCGTCATGCTGGATCTATCACTTCCCGACGGCCATGGTTTCGAGCTCGTGCGGAACATGCGGTCGACGTTGGATTGCGATACGCCCGTCGTCGTCATCTCCGGGAGAGGTGAGGGTCTTTCAACGGATGACTTCAACGGCGCCGTCGTCGCTTTTCTCGACAAGGCGACGATGGGGAGGGAGTCGATCCGTCGGACCGTCGAGGATTCGATCAAATCGCCCGGCGTGACGCTGGAGCGCCGCGCCGATCGCGCCACGATCGAAGGCGGCGTCAGCGCCGTGAACCGAGCCGCAGAATTCGGCCGCGGATGAGTTCCGCCGCCAGGGGCGTCAGGTAGTTCCGGGCGATCCAGCCGACGGCCGGAACACACACGGCGTCTCCAAACGCAAACAGTGCGCTGTTGACGGACAGCGACTCCGGAATCCGGATGTCGTCGGCGCCCATCAGCCGGGCGCATTCTCGCGGTGTCAGCAGCCGGGCGGCGTACTTTCCCTTGTGCGCCTGGAAGAGGATCTGGCGGGCGCTGCCGCCCTTGGGCGTTCGCAGGCAGCCCGCAATCCCGTCGGTCCGCAGTTCCGCCATCGACTTCCCGTTCCGCATGCGTCGAAAGACGGCGCCGTAGCTGGGGCGGGAGGACTTCATCATGTCGCGGACTGTCGTTTGATGGCGATCGCTCATCTGGTTGAAGAGTTTGTCCGCCCGCTCCTGGGACCACCAGCGATCATCGTTCGCGGGAATCGGCTCCAGAATGTCGGCGAGGCGAAGGTCGGCGCGCATCGGCGACGGCAGCGGACGAAGTGACCACGGCAGGTCGGGATGAGCGCGGATGAAGTCCGCCAGCTTCCCTTCCCGCAGCGTCATGGCCTGGTCGAGTTCGTCGGCGCCGTAGTGATCGGCGATGTCGAGATCGTTGCGCACGCCAACGATGAACAGTCGAGGCCGGCTCTGCGGAACGAACCATTTGGCGTCCAGCGTGAACGGATCCGCCGTATAGCCCGCGTCGCGCAGTCGCTCGATACAGATGCGGAAGTCGTGTCCCTTTCGAGAGTGAATCAGGCCGACGACATTCTCCAGCATGACGAAGGGCGGGCGACGCCGATCCAGGTCCGTCAGCAGGCTGGTGAATTTCAGGTAGGCGGACGACTGCGTTCCTTCTTCGAGACCGCGCTGGGCGCCGGCCAGTGAGAGATCCGTGCACGGAAAACTCGCCGTTGCCAGCGATACGGGCGGCAGGTCCTTCGCCGCAATTTCGTGAATGTCCCGAGGATCAAAATGCTCGTCGGCGTCGTCGAAATTCGTTGCGTAGAAGAGTCGCTTCTCCTCGGCATTGTCGTTGGCGAACTCGACGCGCCAGCCCGCGGATTCCACGGCGAGCCGCACGAGTCCGATGCCTGCGAAGAACTCGGCGGCGCTTCGATCCGGCAGACAGGACGCCGGCGACGGCGTTACGCGACGCGAAAGCCCCCGCTGGATCAGATGAACGGCGGACGCTGTGTCCTTTTCGACATCGCGATCCCACAACCGGATGACGGTCCATCCGTCCTTGAGGAGATCCGCGGTCCGAAGCAGGTCGCGATGGCGATTGCCGGCGATCTTCGCGATCCAGCGATCGCGTTTCTCGGCGTCGGGAAACTGCTCGCTCAGGGCTGTCAGACCGCGGCGACGCCATTGACCACCGTGCCAGAACTCCCCATCGACAAAGACGGCGAGACGCTGCTCCCGGAAGACGATATCCGGCTTGCCCGGAAGGTTCTCGCAGTGCGTTTCGAACGGGACGCCGACAGTCGCCAGCGCGTCGATGAGCAGTGTCTCGGGGCGCGTGCCCGTCGATCGGACACGCCGCATGAGGTCGCTTCGCTCGGATGGGTTCAGAAAATCGACGCCGGGGGCCGTCATCGTCGCCTCCATGCCATGATGCGCTGAGTCGTGAGGACTGTTGGGATTGATCTTAGATTGTCGTCGGATCGATGTCGAGATTCGCCTTCTGATGCGTCGGCCTGTGATTTGATGCGTCGATGATTGAACACGGGACCGATCGCCAAGTTGAATGTCGAGGGCGACGTCGGAGAATCCACGGCGCGCTGCGATGCGCGACACAGTATGATGCGATGGGCTCAGCGCGCGATTGCGTTTGCGCCGTCGATCCGCGCCGGTATATGGAGAGATTGATCTTGAGCCTGAGAAATGCCGCAAGGACCCGAATTCAACGTCTCGTCATCGCGATGCTCGCGTTGAACGTCGGCTGTCTTTCCCCAAGTGTCGATGCGGAAGCGAGGCGGATGGGACCACTGGTCATCGTCGGGGGCGGCGGAACACCGCCGGAGGTCGTCGCTCGGGCCGTTGAACTTGCGGGCGGGGCGTCCGCGCGCGTCGTCATCCTGCCGCAGGCGTCGAGCCTCGCGACGACGGGCGAGGAATCCGCAGGAATGTTCCGAGCCGCCGGCGCGTCGGAAGTTTCGGTTCTGGAGATCGACAACGAAGCCGCGCCCCATGGTCCGACGATCGATTGCGCGACGGACGAGGTTATGCGGCTCTCGAAAGCGACGATGATCTGGTTTCCCGGCGGCGATCAGAATCGACTGATGCGTCGACTGGAGAAGGCCGGCCTCGTCAATGTGATTCGTCGGCGGAGTCAGGAAGGCTGTGTGATGGGCGGAACCAGCGCGGGCGCAGCGGTCATGTCCGCGCTGATGATGACGGGAGACGCCGATCTCGACGCGATTCGCGCAGGACGAACGACGCTGGCGCCGGGGCTCGGGCTGTGGCCGGGTGTCATCGTGGATCAGCACTTTCACAAGCGTCGGCGATTCAACCGACTGCTCGCGGCCGTGCTGGATCATCCGGACCTCGTCGGTGTGGGCATAGATGAAAAGACCGCCGTGATCGTTCAGAGTGATCGAATCGAAGTCCTCGGCGCCAGCAGCGCCCTGCTCATCGACGCCCGCGGCGCCAATGTCAGTTCGGTCGAGGGCGGGCGGCCGGCGAACGCGACAGGTGTGCGAATCGACGTGGTCCCGAGCGGCGCGTCCTTCCGGATGCGTCATTGACGACGGGGTTGCAGCGCCCCTGGCCCGGATCGAAGGGCGTTCGATACAATGGGGCCGCGGCCTCCGGGGAGCACAGTGTCAGCGCCCGGTACAACGCCGCCGCGCATGTTGATCTGTTCAGCGCGTTCGCCAGTCTGAACGATGGACGATTTCGTTCGCATCCTGCATATCGCCGATACGCACATCGGCGCCGATCTTCCGCGACGCCGCCGACACGCGCGGCCGCGCCGCGGGGACGACTTCGTCGATCGATATCGCAACGTGATGCGCATCGGGCTCGACGCCGGCGTCGATCTGGTGATCCACGCGGGCGATCTGTTCGACTCGCCGAGACCTTCCGCGGACGCCATTGCGGCGGCGGCGGCGCCCATGCGGGACGCGGCGTCGTCGGGCGTTCCCGTTGTCATCGCACCCGGCAACCACGAGAGGTCCGCTGTCTCGCAGGCGCTGCCGTTGGCGCACGATCACATCCATGTCCTGGCGACGCCTCGGACGCTGCTGTTCGAAGTTCGAGGTCTGCGCATCGCCGTCTCGGGGTTTCCGTGCATCCGTCGGGGTTCGGCGGCGGGTTTCGATGCGGCGCTCGGCGCCACGGGCTGGCGCGATCAAACCGCGGACGTTCGGATTCTGGTCCTGCACCAGGCGCTGGATTCCGCCGTGTGCGGACCCGCGGCGTTTCGCTTTCGGACGGGCGACGATGTGATCGATCGCGCCGCGATTCCCACGGAGTTCGACTACGTCGCCTGCGGTCACATCCATCGCTATCAGAAGCTGCGACCCGCGGAGCGTCTCCGGCCGCACATCGTCTACGCGGGTTCGCCGGATCGGATCTCGTTCGCGGAGCGCGACGAGCCGAAGGGATGTGTCATCGCGGAAGTCGGCCCCGCGCGTGTGGCGCATCGGTTCGTCGAGCACGCCGTGCGGCCGATGTCGATCCACCCGCTGGCCGTCAACGGGCGGACGAACGACCAGATCATGGAGGCGATCGCGGCGATTGTTGACGGACTGCCCGACAACGCCATCGCCCAGGTTCGCCTCACGGGCGCCGCGGCGCCGGACGCGATGAAGGGCCTGCGGATTGTCGAGAACGCCTGGCGGCGGCGGCCGGATGTGATCGTCTCTGTCACGGTCCGCGGGATCGAACCGGCCGGAGAGGCGAATGTCACGTCCGGCGACGCCCGCATCTTTGCGGACGTGGAGGCGAGTCGAGTCTACCGTGTCAGCGCAGGGAACGCGTCGGCGCTGCCGGCGCGGCGGGGCGTTTACGCATTCATCGATGGGGCGGATCGACCTTTGTATGTCGGCAAGGCGGCGAACCTGCGGAGTCGGGTCCGTGCGCACCTGTCAGATCGAACGGTCGGGAACTTCTTCGACGGATGGATTGCGCAGGCGACGCGGATCGAAGCCGTGCTGGCGCCGGATGACGCCGCGGCGTCGGCTCTGGAATTGTCGTTGATTCGCCGATGGCGGCCGCCGTTCAACATTGCCGGGCGACTGACATCCGCTTGACAGACACAGGCGACGTCAGCTCGGGTTGGCCTGCAGCTCGAGGATCATGTCGACCGTCGGCGTGAGCAGCGGGCTGCGTTCACGGCCTTCGGCGGCCTTCTGCAGGAGTTCGTAGGCGAGATCCTTCGACGCCTTGCGCTCCGTCGCATCGTCCTTCAACGCGGCCCGCATCAGATGCACGGCGGCTTCACCCGCCTGGGCCTGCCAGACAGTGTCCTTGCCCTGGATCGATCGCGTGCCGATTGTCGCTCGCGTGCTCGGGAAGGATCGCGCCGCGCTCTTGTAGGCGTTCTCGGCCTTCGTGAGCTGCGCCAGGGCGTCGTTCCGCCAGATTTCGATGCGGTCCGCGGCGACAGGCGCCGGCGCGGGCGAATCGGTGATTTCGGCGGTGCGAAGCTTCATGTCGCTGACCGCCTTCGCCAGCTGGATCAGGTCGTATCGAACTGTCGCGATCTGGTAGGCGCACTCGCCCTGCAGGAACTGCATCGAGCCCTGCATGTGACCATCGGCGTTGATGAACTCATTAAGCTCGGCGGCGGGCGAGCCTTCGGCCGGCTGCTCCGTTCGCATTTCGGTCTTCCAGGCGCCGGCGGCCGTCGAGGCGGCCATGGCGTTGTTGGCGGCGCTGCCGAACCGCTTCACGGCCTCGTCGGCGGCGGTGGCGCTCTCCTCGAGAAGCGACTCCGCCTGCGTGATGACCGCGTCGATTGCCGACGCCAGTTCATGGGCGTCGGACTGGGCCTGTTCCACGGCGGCGTCGACGGATGCGGCTTCGGCGTCAAACTGTCGGAGCTGCGCCGTCATCACCTCTTTGGCGTCTTCGCGGTTGGCGATCTGTTCGCGAAGGCTGGCGGCCTCGTCTTCCAGCTTGACCAGGCCGTCCTTGATTTCCCCGCCCTCGTACTTGAGGCCGACAAGGTCTTCGGGCCCGGCCATTCCGCGGACCGCGTCCTGAAGGGTTCCGTAGCGCAGCGCATCCGCCCTGGCTTCGGCGTCGCGGGCTTCGGCGGCAAGTTGAGCGTATCGGCTCGACGCGTCGTGGATCCGCTCGGAGTGCGACTGCATCTCCGCCATCTGAAGACGGTTCATTCGCGATGTCTTGTCGAGCTGTTCGATCTGCGCCTTGTAATCTTCAATCGTCGCCTGCCTGGTTTCCAGCTCGCGCTGAAGACCGACCTTCTCCTGATCGATCTGACTGATGCGATCATTGATCGTCGCGAGGACCGCCGTCGGCGACTCCATGCCGATCGACTGGCCCAGCATCTTGAGTTCCGCAAGCTGCGTGATGAACGGCGACGCGTTGTGCATGGCCGTTTCCGCCTGCCAGCTCAGGAAGGCGGCGTGATTGGCCGAGATGCGGCCGGCCGCATAGTCATAGACCGCCTTGATGCGGGCGCCTTCGAGGCTGCGATCGCCCGACAAGTCACCCACGGAAATCGTCCGCAGTTTGCTGATCGCCTCGTTGGCGGTCTTCATGAGCTGGTTGTGTTCCGCGATGTACCCCTTGAGCTTGCCGGGGATGTTCGCGGGCGAACGACTGGCGCCACCCGGCGCCGCAACGCGGATGTCCGCCAGTTCCGTACCGCGCTCCTGGTCGGCCGACTCCGTGTTGCGAATCGCCTGGCTCATGCGCTTCAGTTCATCGAGTCGCTCCTGGGGAATCGTGACATCGCCTTCGACGTCGCCCAGCCCGGCGGTCTGTTCCGAGAGATTGGCGATACGAACGAGATGCTCGTCCATGTTCAGAACGGCGCGTCGCACAGTCTCGACAGCCTCGGCCGTCTTGTCAGACAACTGCGCGCGATTCGATCCGAGCGAGCCGATATAGATCGGCGTTGCGATGAGCGCGCCGATGATCAGAACGCCGACGAATCCGCCGGCGATACCGCCAATGCTTGATGAAGCCTGTCTCGCCACGGCGAAATTCCCTCCAGTGGGATATCCAAGGCATGATTACGGAAGGCAGGATGGACGCAAATCCCCCGACGCTGGAGCTGCGGCCCCAACGCCATGTCGTCACTGTATTTAACCACGCCAGAGGGGCCAAAGTCAACGCGGGTCGCCGACGGGATTGTCGCGGGGCCGATAGGCATGGGGCTGGGGCCGGAAACCGCCACCGGGGGCTGAGAATCCGGGCGTTGGGGACCTGGGGCGCGTCCGTTGCCGGGCGCCGGGCGGTCGATGTTCTCGGGCCGAACTCGGCGGAAGCTGACGGGCGGTTCGAGATTGCCACGGAAGGACCGACGGATCCGCTCGCCGAACGGCCGCCCTCCGCGTCGCACTGCTTGAGAGCAGTGGCACGCGGCTCGTCGTCCGCTTCAACAGACGGCGCCGTCTGAAATCAGTGGCGCATCCCCTCGGCGTCTTTCGGCGTGATGAGATTACCCTGCAGACTTCAATCCGCGAGGACAATGAAAAAGGGCTCGAGTCTCCTTGCGGAAACTCGAGCCCTGGGTTGGTTAACTCGGCTCACGACGCGATGTCGTGAACGTTGTCAGTGACGTCGCCTCAGGCCGCCTTGCGGTCATTGCGGCGGCGTCGGTTGCGTCGCTTCATGCCGATCAGGCCGACCGCGATGGCCGGGATGGCAATGGCGAGACCGAAGCCACAGACCGGGACGGGCAGCAGCGGCGGGAACGGGATGATGGCTTCAATGTTGAGGCCACCAAGACCCGGCACGCCCTGACCCGCGGCGGGGGCATCCTGGACGTTCGGATCACGCGGATCGAAGTCGAGGAAGTCGGCGACGCCATCGTTGTCGTCGTCGAAGTCGCCGAGGTCGCACTGACCGTCGCCGTCGAAGTCATTGCCGTCGTTCGAGACATCGGCCGGGCCACCCGTGACGGCACAGTCGTCACAGAAGTCGCCGTCGGCGTCACCACAGATGAACGGATTGTTCGGCTGCGGATCGTCGGCGTCGGGGATGCCGTCGCCGTCGTTGTCCGGATCGTTGGCGTCGCAGATGCCGTCGCCGTCGGCGTCGGGGCCGTCGTTGGCCGGGTTGAAGCGACCGCTGGAGCAGTCGTCGCAACCGTCGGCGTCACTGTCGCCACAGGCGAACGGATCGAACGGATTCGGATCGTCCACGTCGAGGACGCCGTCGTTGTCGTCGTCCGGATCGCCGTCGTTGCAGAGTTCGTCGCCGTCATTGTCGGCGCCGTCCGCCTCGCGTCGGTCGAAGCCGCTTGCACAGTCGTCGCAACCGTCGTTGTCGAGGTCGCGGCAGAGGAAGCGGTTATCCGGGTGCGAATCCAGGGCGTCGTCCACACCGTCGTTGTCGCGATCCTGATCGCCGGCGTTGCAGAAGCCGTCGTTGTCAGCGTCGGGACCGTCGTTGAGGAAGTGGCCGTTGGCGTTCGGCGTGAAGTCGTTCAGCGGTCCGAAGCCGTCGTTCGTTCCGTTGAAGTCCGAACAGTCGTCACAGCCGTCGCCGTCCTGATCGCCACAGGTCGTGGGATCGAGCGGATCCGAGACGCCGCCGATGCCGGAGTCGAGTTCGTCGGCGTCGGATCGGCCGTCGTTGTCGTCGTCCAGATCGCTGCCGTCGCACTGACCGTCACCATCGGTGTCGGTTCCGTCGTTGGCCGTGTCGAAGTCGGCGCCGTCATCGGCCAGGTCGCCGGTGATGGAGCAGTCGTCACAGCCGTCGCCGTCACGATCACCGCAGGAGTTGACGTCCTTCGGATCGCTGACGCCACCAGCCGAAAGCGGGTCGAGTTCCGTCGCGTCCGAGACGCCGTCGTTGTCGTCGTCACCGTCGGACAGGTCGCAGGTGCCGTCACCGTCAGTGTCGAGGCCGTCGTTGGCGACATCGCCACCACTGTTGTCGGCGCCCGTGACGGAACAGTCGTCACAACCGTCGGCGTCCACGTCGCGGCAGAGGTTCGGGTTGAAGACGGAGTTGTCATCCACGTCGAGGACGCCGTCGTTGTCGTCGTCGTCATCGAAGCTGTCGCAGAGACCGTCGCCGTCGTTGTCCGGACCGTCGTTGTTGGTGTCGCTGACACCGCTCAGACAGTCTTCGCAGCCGTCGCCATCGACATCACCGCACAGGAAGTTGTTGAACGGATCGGAATCCGAGCCGTCATCAACACCGTCGTTGTCATCGTCCGCGTCGCCGGCGTCGCACATGCCGTCGCCGTCGAAGTCGGCGCCGTCGTTGGCCACATCGCCACCGGAGCCGTTGGCGCCCGTGTTGACACAGTCATCGCAGCCGTCGCCGTCCACGTCGCGGCAGACGTTCGGGTTTTCCTGGTCCGCGTCGAGGGCGTCGGGCACACCGTCACCATCGCGATCGGTATCGCTGATATCGCAGATACCGTCGCCGTCGATGTCGGGACCGTCGTTGGCGGGGTCGTACGTGCCGCTGGTGCAGTCATCGCAGCCGTCAGCGTCCTTGTCGAGGCAGAAGTTCGGATTCAGCGGGCTGTTATCCTGAGCATCTGCGATCGTGTCGCCGTCGTCGTCGATGTCGCCATCGTCGCACACGCCGTCGCTGTCGGTATCGAGGCCGTCATTGTTGACGTCGCCGCCCGAGCCGTCGGCCCGCGTGACGGAGCAGTCATCACATCCGTCAGCGTCCACGTCGCGGCAGCGTCGCGGATTGAGCGGATTCGAGTCATCGACGTCGAGGACGCCGTCGCCGTCGTCATCGTCATCGCCGGCGTTGCAGATGCCGTCGCCATCGCGATCGAGCGATTCCGCGGCGCTGCAGTCGTCGCACGTGTCGGCGTCGGCGTCACCGCAGATGCCCGGATTCATGTCGTCCGGATCGGCGCCGTTGTCCACGCCGTCACCGTCGATGTCGGCGTCACCTGAGTCGCAGATGCCGTCGCCATCGAAGTCGGGGCCGTCGTTGGCGACATTCGCCGTACCGCTGGAGCAGTCGTCGCAGCCGTCACCGTCGAGGTCGCGGCAGACGAGGTTGTTGGCCGGAGCGCTGTCCTGGCCATCGTCCACGCCGTCACCGTCGTCATCGTTGTCACCGGCGTCACAGAGACCGTCGCCGTCGAGGTCGGGGCCGTCGTTGGCGCGATCCTCGGTACCGCTGGAACAGTCGTCACAGCCGTCACCGTCGAGGTCGCGGCAGCGCGTCGGGTCGAGGGGATGGCTGTCCTGTCCGTCGACAACACCGTCGTTATCGTCGTCGCTGTCCCCGTCGTCGCACATGCCATCGGGCGGAACGTCGTTGTCTGGGCCGTCGTTGCTGACGTCACCGCCCGGGATCGTGGCGCCCGTGACCGAGCAGTCATCACAACCGTCGGCGTCGGCGTCCTGGCACTCGAACGGATCGAGCGGATCGGTATCCAGGGCGTCTTCGACGCCGTCACCGTCATCATCCGTATCCGTCAGGTCACAGACACCGTCGCCATCGGCGTCGGGGCCGTCGTTGAACTGGTTGGCGCCCGGAGCGGCGAGGAAGCCGGTCACGGAGCAGTCGTCACAACCGTCGCCGTCACCGTCACCACACTCGAAGCCGTTGAGCGGATCCGTGCCGCCGAGGCCTTCCGAGCCATTGGAGACGTTGTCGCCGTCGAGGTCATCGTCCATGCCGCCGGCGTCGCAGATGCCGTCGCCGTCGGTGTCGAGACCGTCATTGTTGGGATCGGCGCCCTGGCCGAGCGGTCCCGTGACGGAGCAGTCGTCGCAGCCGTCGCCGTCCGCGTCGCCACACATCGTGTTGTCCTGCGGGGCGGCGTCATCGACGTCGAGAACGCCGTCGCTGTCGTCGTCCGGATCGCCGGCGTCACAGATGCCGTCGCCGTTGGTGTCGACGCCGTCGTTCAGCGTGTCACCGCCGGAACCGTTGGCGCCCGTGTTGGTGCAGTCGTCGCAGCCGTCACCGTCGAAGTCGCCACAGCGATTCGGGTTGCGATTGGCGACGTCCGGTCCGTCGTTGACACCGTCGTTGTCGTCGTCGGCGTCGGCCTGGTCGCAGATGCCGTCGGCGTCGTTGTCGTTGGCTTCTTCGGCCGAGCAGTCGTCACAACCGCTGGCGTTTGCGTCGCCACAGCTGCCGGCGTCATCCGGCGCCGGATCGAAGGCGTTGTCCACACCGTCGCCGTCACGATCGCCGTCCGTCGCGTCGCAAATGCCGTCGCCATCGAGGTCGGCGGCCTGGTTTGCCGAGCAGTCGTCGCAGATGTCCGCGTTGGCGTCGCCACAGAGGTTCGGATTGTCCGGGGCGGGATCCATGGCGTTGTCGACACCGTCACCGTCGCGATCGTTGTCGCCGGAGTCACAGAGACCGTCGCCATCGGCGTCGGGGCCGTCATTCGCCGGATCGTCGTGGCCGCTGGCACAGTCGTCGCAGCCGTCCGCGTCCACGTCTCGGCACTTGTTCGGGTTGTTGTTGTTCGAGTCGTCAACGTCGTTGACGCCGTCGTTATCGTTGTCGGGATCACCCGAGTTGCAGAGACCGTCGCCGTCGGCGTCATTGCCGTCATTGGCGGCGTCGGGATGACCCAGACCGCCGGCGCAGTCGTCGCAGCCGTCGCCGTCGATGTCGATGCCGCAGACGTTGGGGTTCAGCGGATCGGCGTCGGCGTTGTCGAGAACGCCGTCGTTGTCGTCGTCAGGATCGCCGAGGTCACACTTGCCATCGCCGTCCGTGTCGGTTCCGTCGTTGGCGGGATCGAGGCCGGCGCCGCCGGAGCAGTCGTCGCAGCCGTCGGCGTCCGTGTCGGCGCAGAGGTTCGGGTTCTGAGGATGCGTGTCGTCGACGTCGAGAATGCCGTCGTCGTCGTCGTCCGTATCGGCCGCGTCGCACGTGCCGTCGGCGTCGAAGTCATCCGCGTTGTTGGCGGCGCAGTCGTCGCATCCATTGCCGTCGCCATCGCCGCAGATCGCGGCGTTGAGCGGGGCGGGATCGGAGGCGTCGGCGACACCGTCATTGTCGTCGTCCATGTCGCAGGCGTTGCCGATGCCGTCGTTGTCGAAGTCGAGCTGGTCCTCGTTGTCAACGCCGGGGCAGTTGTCGAAGCAGTCGGCGATCGTGTCGCCGTCGGTGCTGGCGAAGTCGATTTCGAGTTCCCAGTTCAGCAGGGCGCCGACGTTGTTGGCGGCGTCGTCCGAGATCTGGAGAACCCAGCGGCCCTGCGGATCATTGCCGGCGAAGGCGCTGAGGCTCTCGACGGGCGTGACGTGGTTGTCGCACGAACCGCAGCCGAGAATGCTGGACCCGCAGTTCAGGCCGACGGACGTGTCCGCCGAATCGTCGAAAATCACGCCGATGTCGTCGCAGCCGCTTCCGTTGTGATCGTAGAGAACCACGACCACGTCGTTGCGCAGAGCGTTAAACGGCGGGCCGAACGGGGCCGCGTCGTGGATCAGGCGGATGCCGAGATCACCGCGGGCCGTGTGATCGATGGCGACGCGCACGCGCACGTCCTCGATCGCGCAGCCGGTCTCGAAGAGCTCGATGACGGAGGGCTGCATATTGCCCTGCGTCTGCGGCGGGATCTGCGTCGCCGGAATCGGCAACGGACAATCGTCACAGGTAAATGTCCGCGTTTCGGCGTGCAACCTGCTGACGCCGAGCGTGGTACACAGACAGAGTGCTAGTAAGAATCCGGTGATGCGACGCATGATTGATGCCCTTCAAAAAGTGTAGTTCGCCATGCCCCCGATCCTTCGGGTGGCTTACGAGTTATTCAGCAAGGCCGGCGGCGCGTTTTGCGTCGTCAGCCATCCAATAACGAATCAAGACCCAAGTCTAAATTGGTTCGCGATGTGAAAACGTGAACAGTGCGAACCCCCGTTGCACTTCATTTCCCAAATGCATCGGCCCATCTCCATGAGCCGTGAGTCTAATTTACGCCGGATTGTGCGGTGAATCAACGGGTTGCGGGAAAACAACTTACGTAAAATGGGGCGGTGCGAAAACGCAACAGATGTGATCGGACGTCCACCTCTTTGCGGCGCCGAGGGAAGGCGACGCAAAGTCGATCGATATGCGACGATTCATCGATCCATCGGGGTATCCCGAAGGCGATATGGGGAGGATCCCGTGTTGTCCGAATACAGCGTCGTTATCCGGCGGCGCGGGTTTTTCGTCCAATAAGCGCGCGGCGAGTGTTGCGCCGTGACAGCGTCTGACGCTGCGTCAACTCGAACGGGGCGTGGTTCGGCTAGCCCTGGCCCTCTGAAGCGACCAGCGCGTTGAGCTTCTCTGAGACATCCTCGACGATGTTCTTCTTGTTGCCGCTGACCACGTGGCTGACGACACCTTTTCCATCAATGACGACCAGGCAGGGATAGCCCGTCGCCTTGAAACGGCGGCCGATGACGTTGCCGGCGTCGATCGCGAGTTCAGAATTTGCGCCCAGGCCCGAGACGACGGAGAGGACTTCCTCCGGTGTGAAGTCCTTGCGCATCTTCTCGCTGACATTCACGAAACGCACACCGAGCGGCTCGTATTGGAGCCGAATCCGCTCAACTTTCGGGAGCTGCTTCTTGCAGTGCGGGCAGTTCGGGGCGAAGAAATTCAGAATCGTGGCCGGATGCCCCTCGAGTTCACGATTCGTGACGGGGAAGCCGTCCATCGTCTTGAGGTCGTACTGCGGGGCCGGCTTTCCGATCGTCTCCAAAACGGGGCGCCGCCTTGTTGTCGTCGTCTTTCGGGGCGGGTTCGACGTCTTCGTGTTCGTCGCGACCTGTCGGGGCGTCGTGTGAACGCTCCGCCGGGCCGACTGCCCGATTGTGACAGTCAGCACAGGAAAGTCGGCGTCATCCGTCTTGACAACGACATCGGCGCCGGACGACGGGACGGCGTAGTTGGCCGGGAACCGCACCTGGATCCGATATTTGCGACCTTCGATGATCGGCTTCGACACGACATTGACCTTGGGATCGCCGGACGTCGCCCCCGTGACGTGGACGGGCTTGTCCCCGTTGTTCTGAATGCTGAGCACATAGACGCTCGGGGACGCGTCCGTCGTGGCGCCCGCACCCTGCGGGATGGAGATCACGCGCGGCAGCACCTCAACGCGTTCCGGCATGATCGCGTACACAGGAATCGTCATCTCAGGCTGATTCGGAAGATTGGTCTTCAGCCGTACCTCGCCACGAAAGACACCGGGATCGAAAGGCGGCTTCGTATCGACGTAGAGTTCGAAGGTTCGGCCGTGGGCCGTTTCGATCAGGTCGTAATGGAATCGCCTGTCGAGGGAGGATTCGTCGAGCGTGATGGACACGGGCTTTTCGGCGCGATTCGTGATCGTGATTCGACGTTCGCGATGGCCGTCACCGTCCAGCTTGCCGAAGCCGAGGGCGGACGGCGTGGCGTCGAGATAGTGCCGGACACGACCGGCAAGCGTCAGTGTTGTCTGCGGCGAGCGCGGATCGTTTGATGTCAGCGTCAGTGACTTCTCGAAGACCCCGGCGCGCAGCGACTTTGCGTCGACCGTGACGCGCAGCGCGGCTTCGGCGTTGGGGGCAATCGGTCCGGTAGGTGTGAGGATGGCGGCGACGTCATCGGGCGAATCGATTCGGGTGATGACGAGCTCAGCGGCGCCGGCGTTGCGAATGTGGAAAACGTGCTCGATCGGCTGATCGATCCAGCGTTCCCCCACGTTGCCCGTGACGCCGTCGATCTTCATCGCGGGTTGGGACGCCTGCGCCGCCGGATCCCCCGTCTGGGCCAGGACAGGCGACGCCAGGGGGACACACAGCAGGGCGAGGCGTGTTGTGACTGAACGGATTGCGCGGCGCATGGCGACTCCTGATGTGGACGGGGCGATAACGCATCCCGGCGATGGACATACCGCCGTCATGTGGCTTCGACGGGCGAGTTTCAACGATCCGACGCATTCTATGTCGGCATCTGACAAACGACAGGTCTGTTGAAACGATCGATCTCGATAGCGTAGGAGATGTGCGGGGATTCGCGTTGTAACGAGTTGGAAACGGCCTAGCGGCGGCGGCGCAGGGCAAAAACGCCCGTCAGCAGGAGGCAGAGCGTCGCGGGCTCGGGAATGTAGGCCAGTCCCGACAGGCCTTCTGAAAGCGGGGCGCCGTTCAGCGTCATCTGGCCGAACGGGAAGACGATCTGGAGGGCCGGCGAGTAGAGGTAGAACTGGTCCGTGCCGAACGGACCGCCGTCGGCGAAGTAGAAGACGCCGGAATCCGGGTTATAGACCATGCCGGCCGCCGGTCCGAGGTCGATCGGCGTCTGTCCGACCATCAGGGGGATCGTCTGGAGGATCGAGGCGTCTGACGGATCGACGCGGTAAATCACGTCGTTGTAGGTATCGAGGGCGAAGAGGGCGCCCGTGCTGTCGAAGGCGATGGCGGAGATATCGGCGTCGGCGGCGATGGTCCCGATGGTCGTGGCGACGCCGGTCGCCGTGTTGATCGTATAGAGCCGGTCATCCCCGAAGGACTGAACCCCATAGAGCTGGCCGGAGATCGGATCGAAGCCCAGATCCCCTTCTGTGACGTCGAGCCCGAGGAATCCGATCTGTGTCGATGCGCCGTTCGCGGGGTTGATCCGCCAGAGGTAGTCCGTTCCCGCATCCAGGCCGTAGAGAACGCCGTTGCTGAAGGCGATACCGCTCAGCGTGCCCACGCCGGTCGCGCGGGGGTTTGAGGCGACACCTGTCTCGGTCATATCGTAGAGCATGCCGAAGAAATCGACGCCGATGAGTTCCGCGGCGCGGAGCGGCGAAGCAAGGCCGAAGAGGGCGGCCAACGCGATGATGGCGAACGGGACTCTGGATTTCACGGCTTGGCTACCTTTCCCCCGGAATTCACGCTGAGGCGGCGCGCGGATGATTCCGCCGCCGTCAGTGATTAGAGTATATCGAGACGATGGTGTCGGGATCAACTGAATCGGCCGGGATCCGCGTCGGGGCGTCGGGCCCGGCGCCCGGCTTTCGGACCCTGCGGACGGCGTTTCTGAGGCCCGGCGGCCCGTCAGCGGATGATTGCGGCCTGAGGTCAGGAGGACGAGTCTGTTGGACGCCATGGCGCCGCAGCGATTGATGATTCGCCGGGATCTGCGCCTGGTCGGGGAGATCGACCTGGATCCCCGGCTTGCGCGGCTGACAATCGGCCGGGGAAAGCAGTGCGCCATTCGTCTGGACGACGCGGACGTGGCCCTGCTGCACGCGACGCTGGAGTTCGACAACGGCGCGTGGCGGATGCTCGACGCCGGCTCGGAGCGGGGCCTTCGGGTCAACGGCCACAAGACCCGCCACGCCGTTCTGGCGCCGGGAGATGTCGTCGATATTCGACCGTTCGCGATGAACCTGCTCGCGGCGGCCGGAGCGCATGCGGCGCAGTCAACGGAGGACACATCGCTTCAGTTGAGCACGTCGGGCGTCACGGCGACGCTGATGCGGGAGGCGGCGGATTCCGGCAACGTGATACGCCAGCGCCTCGACGATCTTTACGCCTTGTCACGGCTGATCCTCGCCCGCAAGGACAACGGCTCGTTCTGGCAGATCATGCACGCGGCCCTGCAGCGATGCCTGGCCGCGGATCGCTGCGTGCTGGTTGGCGTCGACAACGCCGGCGGACTCTATCGCCTGGCGCCGCGGGCGCGACCTTCCACCATTGACGCGCCGCTCGGCGTGAGTCTGTCAGTCCTGTCAGACGCCGTTCGGGCCGGAAAGGGAATGCTCGTCGAACATGTCGGATCCGATGCGCGCTACGCCGCGGCGCAGAGCCTCGTCGACCATCGGAGTGGTTCCGTCATCTGCGTGCCCGTGATGGTGGACGGTCGCTCGCGCGCCGTCGTGTATGCGGATCGACAAGTGTCCCGGGTTCCGTTTCAGCCGAGCGATCTGGATTTTGCGATGGCGGCCGTCGACCTGGCGGCGTCGGCGGTCAGTGTCGACGAGCTTCAGGCGCAGACGCGCGAGCTGTCGCGCGTTCGCGGGCGGATCGAGGCCGGACGCGAAATGCAGGAGATGATGCTCCCGGCGCCGCTTCCGCAGCCGCACTGGGGGGAAGTCGCCGCCCTGAACACGCCGGCGGACCAGATGAGCGGGGATATCTACGACGTCCTGATCGACGAGAAGGGGCGCCTCGTCGTGAGTCTCGCGGATGTGTCCGGAAAGGGCGTGCCGGCGGCCTTCGGCACGGCGATCGTCCAGAGTTCATTCCGGCAGGCCGTTACGGATCATGAAGACCTGCGCGACGCCATGCGCAGCATCAACGGAACCCTGGACAAGAGTCTGCCGCCCGGCTGTTTCGCCACGATGATCGTCTGTCGATTCTCGAAGGACGGGCGTGAGGTGGAGATCGCCAACGCCGGCCATCACGCGCCCCTCTGGCTGAGCGACGCGGGGGTGGAGGCGTTTCCGCAGGGCATCGCCATCGCCCTGGGGATCCTGCCGGACTGGCCCGACGATGTGGTGCGCAAGTCGCTAACGACGGAGCGGGCGCTCGTGCTGTCAAGCGACGGCGTGACGGAGGCGACGAACGCGTCGTCAGCGGAATACGGCATTGGGCGCCTGGGGCAGTGTGTGCAGTCGTGCGGCGACGAATCGGCGTCGGGCATCGCCGCGAGCATCACGCGGGATGTCCGCGAGTTCTCGGGACGGGACGAGTATGACGATGACCTGACACTCGTCATCGTTCGCTGGACGGGCCCGAAGTAAAAAGAAAGCGGCCGGCGTTCCAAAAAACGCCGGCCGCCTGGTTGACATTCAGGTGACGCTGCCGTCCCGATCAGTGATTGGACAGCTTCTCCGTCGCCGGCTTCTCCGGCGCCGTTTTGGCCGCCGGCTTCATCTCCATCGGCTTCTTCACTTCGGCGGGCTTCTTCACCTCTGAGGGCTTCTGCTCACCGGTCGCGCCGGGTTGGATCGGCTTGACGACGCTGGGGCTTCGCGCGCCCTTGCCCGTCAGGGCCGCCGCCGGTTTCCCGCCGGGTGTCAGGCGACTTTTCGCGCGGGGCGTAGCGCGGCTCTTCTGTGAGATCGGAATCGTCACATGGGGTTGCGCCGGGTGCGTGGTATCGAAGGTGATTTCATCACCACCGGCGGAAGGTTCGTAATCCGCGGGAATGTCGACCACAAGCTGATATGTCTGCTTGTTGCCGCGCATGTCGACGACGTTCATCGTCAGGGCCTTCGACGTGCACTTCACGTTCGTGACCTCGAACGGCTTGTTGTCGTGGCAGCGGATGTAGAACTGACGCTTCATCGGGGCGGATCGTCCCGACGTCAGGTTGAGCTGGGTCGGCGTGACGTCGACCGGGGCCGTGACGAAGGCGTACACGGGGACTTCGATCGTCGCGGGCTCTTCGAGGCCCGTCTCGATCGTGATCTTGCCGGTATTGTTGCCTTCCTTCAGCGGCGGCACGATGCTCACGAGAAGCTCGAACTTCTTGCCCGGTTCAAGCGGCTTGATTTCCGCCTTGAACGACGGGCTCGTCGATCGAACGTTGGTGAGCTTCAGCTCGCCTTCGATGTTGTTGATGATCGTCAGCTTTCGAGGGATGTCGTCATTCGCCTGCGCGGCCGTGATTCGACCGAACGCGGCGCTGGGCGGCGAGACCTGTACGGGCTGCCAGACTTCTCCCTTGATCGTCAGACGAAGCGTTGCGTCCTTACCTGCGATATTCGTGTTGACAGTGATGGACTTACTGAGCGGACCGGAGCCCTTCTTTGTGGAAATCTTGATCGGAATCTTCCCGCTCTCACCCGGCTTCACAATCCGGTCATACTGACCGGCAACGGTGCAGCCTCAGCCAGGCTTGACGCGGAGGATCTCCAACGGACCGCTCCCGGTGTTCGTAAACCAGAAGTCGTGGACGACGTCGCCACCGGCGCGGATGCGGCCGAAGTCGTAGGTCGTCATGTCGAACTTGATTTCCGGGGTTTCACCGGGCTTCAGGACGACGGTGGGTTCCGGGATCTGGGCGCCCTTCGGCTGCGTCCGATTCGGCTGGATCGGCTTGACAGCGGTCGTGGGCTTCAGAGGGCGCGGACCGACGAGACCTTTCTTTGTCTCCTCAGTCAGCTTGCTCCCGGGGTCGGCGGCCTTCTCAGGCGCCTTGGTCTCCGCGGCCTTTTTCTCGGGTTCCGGCTTCGATTGGGCGCGAACCGCCGAGGGAGCGGCCACCAGGGCCAGTCCCAGGACGAGCGCCCAGCCGACGCCGGTCGGCCGAAACGGACTCGATCTGTTCATGTTGGTCTCCACACTACATTCCGATCGCGGAGCTTGCGCCCGACCGATTCGGACGGACTCCACGGATTTCCACACAGGGTACTGTATCGTCAAACGGCGACAGGCGGTAACGCCCGATCAGGCGCGCATGTCGCCCGAAGGTACATCGACTCAGCTACATCCTCCGCTTTTTGGGGCCGGTAAAACGTATCGTGTTTGTAACGAAACAAACCGGCCTCGTCGCCAGAGGCTTCGAGGCCGGTCGAATCATGATTGCAGCGCGTCAGGTTCGGGTCAGTTGACGGGCTTCATTTCGCCGGTCTTGTCACTCTTCTTCGTCGCGGCGGGTTCCGCCGGCTTCGCGGGCTCGACGGCCGCCTTGGCCGCCGGCTTGGCCGGATGGGCCACCTGCGGCGGCGCCTTCCGTGTCACAACGCCGCGCGAGCGAACGGGAATCGAGAGCTTGGGCGCCGCCGGATGCGTCGTTTCAAACTCGATCATCTCGTCGGCCGCCGGCGAAAAGTCCGCCGGGATATCGACGACGAGCTGGTAGGTGTTCTTGCCATTGGCCAGGGCGGAGGAGGACACGACCAGCTTGCCGGACGAGCTCTTGACGTTCTTGATTTCGAAATCGACGCCGTCATTGCTGCGGACGTAGAACTGTCGCTTCGTGACGCCGGTGCGTTCCGGGATCAGCGTGAGGGCCGAAGGCGTCACATCAACGGGCGACGTCACGTAGGCGAAGGCGGCCACATCGACTGTCGGATACTCGGCGAGTCCCGTGTCAAACTTGATCAGGCCACGGTTGTTGCCCTCGAGCAGCGGCGGCACGATCTCGACGACGAGTTCATACTTCTTGCCTTCTTCGATCGGCTTGACTTCAGCCTTGAACCGCGGGTTGTCGCATCGAACGTTCGAGATCGTCATCGATCCGGTCACGTTGTTCACAATCGTCAGGCGTCGGGCGCTTTCCGTGCTGATCTTGGCCTGCGTCAGTCGCCCGAACGACGCGTTGTTCGGCGAGACTTCGACGGGCTGCCAGACGTTGCCCTTGATCGTCAGCCGGATCGTGCCGTCCTGCCCCGGAATGTTCGTATTGACGGTGACCGTCTTGGAGATCGTGTTCCCACCCTTCTTGGTCGAGAGCTTGATCGGAATCTGTCCGGTCTCGCCCGGCTGAACGACCTTCGTGTGATCGCCGGCCTTCGTGCAGCCGCAGCTGGGCTTGACGCGGAGGATCTCCAGGGGACCGTTGCCCGTATTGGTGAACCAGTAGGTGTGGACCACGTCTTCGCCGGCGCGGATGCGACCGAAGTCGTAGTTGGGTTCGTCGAACTTGATCGCCGGCAATTCACCCGGCTTCAGGACGACTGTCGGCTCGGGAATCGTCAAGCCGCTCTTCCGCGCCGGGCGCGGCGAGATCTTGGCCGGCTTCTGCTGGGCCTTCTCCTTGAGGTCTTCCGTCTTGGCGACATTCGGCGTCTTGGTGTCCGACTTCTCGGTTTCCGACTGGGCCCGGACGGGCGAGGCGGCGGACCCCGCGACGAGGGCCAGCGCGGCGACGACGCCGAGCGTCCGACGAATCCATGAACCATTCCGTGTCATTGCTGTCTCCTGATTTCCGCAATGGTGTTCGGGTTAAACGGGACGGCGAAGATCGCGTCCCGAAGGACCAATTCAGATGTCCGAACTATACCGTCCGATGACTGGCGCGGGTGTATTGAGCGTGTAACAGGAGCTTCGTGCCGCGGGGATATCGCGGAGGACGGCGTCAGAGGGGCGATTCGGCGCCGTCGATATTGGGCGTTCCTCGTGGATTGACGAGTCGTCGGGCGCCGTCGCGCTCGATTCCGTGGGCCCGAAATTAACCGGCGAACGCAACGTCCGCGGGCGCGCCGCCTACGTCTTGCGAATGACGAGCGCTGTCAGATCGTCATCCTGCGGCGCGTCACCGACCCAGTTGAGTACAGCGTCGTGCATGCCGGCAATGATGTCCCGACAAGGTCGATCACGAAGCGCGCGGATCAGGTCAGTCAATCGCTGAGTGCCAAGCTGCTGGCGGTCCGCGTTCAGGCACTCGAAGAAGCCGTCAGTCACGACAACAAACAGATCGCCCGGCGCCAGGACGAAATCCTCGGGGGGCGGCCAGTCGGCGTTCGGCATAATGCCGAGCGGAAAGCCGTTGGCCGGCAGTTCCTCGATCGTGTCCGACGCTCGCGTGTACCTGAAGAGGGGACCGTGGCCGGCGCTGAGATATGACAGCGAGCCGCGTTCGGGATCCAGCAGTCCGAGGAACGCCGTGACGAATCGATCGTCCGGCAGATCATCGCAGAGGAGGTCGTTGACACGCGCCGTGATCTCGCCGAGATCGCGCGACATGGCGACGGACGCGCGGAACAGGGCGCGGCACTCGGCAATGACCAGCGCCGGTCCGATGCCGTGGCCCGTGGCGTCGGCGATCGTGACGGCGAGGCTGCCGTCGTCCCGCTCGAAGTAGTCGTAGCAGTCGCCGCCGGTTTCGTCGGCGGGCTTGTTCCATCCGGCGACTTCGAACCCGGCGATGTCGGCGGGGCGGCTGGGGATCAGGCCCTGCTGAATGTCGCGGGCGATGCTCAGGTCATGTTCGATGCGCTGTTTCTCCGCGTAGTGCTCGAGGAGCAACTGGCGCTGGAGGGCGACGCCGACCTGGGCGCCGAAGGTGCGCACGAGTTCATGGTCCCACGCGTCGAACTGGCCGCTCGTCTTGTTCAGGACCTGGAGAACGCCGACGATTTTCGCGTCGATTCCGATCAGTGGAATCGTGATCATGTTCCGGGTGCGAAAGCCTGTCCTGCGATCGATCTCGGGGTTGAAGCGGTCGTCCGCGTAGGCGTCGGGGACGTGAATGACCTCGCCCGTTCGGACGGCTTCGCCCGCGATGCCCTGATCGGCGCCGAATCGGATTTCATCCACGCCCGTCGCCACGCTGCTGTAGAGCTCATTCGTCGAGTCGTCGTACACGAAGACGGTGGCGCGCTCACACCCCAGGACCGTCAGGGCCGCCGATTCCACCTTCTGAAGCAGGGGCATGAGTTCCGTCGAGGCGCCGAGTTCGCGGCTCAGCTGGAGCACGGCGCGCAGATCGGCGACGCGGCTTTCGTAGGCGACGGGGGCGCGGGAGTCTTTGGGTGCGGAAGGCGGTGTCATTCCAGTGTACTCGGACTGCACGCTGCGCCGCGCCGACGGAACGGCGTTCCGCCGGGGAGTTCTGACGGTCCGGACAAACGATGATCCGCGGATGTCATCGGCCGATATGCGTGCGAGGCGCCCATCATCCTAATCCACGGGAATGCCAAATGCGAGCGAAATGCCCGGGACGGCGGGCCGACCTCCGGGGCGATCGGCGAGTCAGGCGACGCCGATCGTGATGAAGATCGGCGCCCAGATTCCTGTCTTCTTCTGGCGGATTTCCCGGAAGCCCGCGTGGGCGAAGTAGGCGCGCATCTGCGACCACGAGGCGTGATGGACCTTGGCCGTGGGCGTGCTTTCGGCGCGCGTGATGAAGAAGTCGAAGAGTGTCCAGCCGATGACATTGTCGCGAAACCCGTCGATGAGCATCAATCGACCGCCGGGCCGCAGAATTCGCCGCATTTCGATGATGGCCGCCTGCTGATGCGGATAGTGGTGGAAGGAATTGCTGCAGGTGACGGCGTCGAAGCTCGCGTCGTCGAAGGGCAGGTGCTCCGAGTCAGCGTTGATGAAGAACGGCGCCCCTTCTTCAATCTCGGACGCTTTCAGGTGTCCGAGTCGGCACATATTCCTGGAGTAGTCCAGTCCCACAACGCGACGCGACGGCAGGGGGCTTCCGGCGACCATGGCCGTCCATGTTCCCGTGCCCGCGCCGATGTCCAGCAGGTCAAAGGGCGCCGCCGTGTTCTTTCGCCAGCGATAGAGCTCCTGCATGAACAGCCGGTAAGACGGCTGAAACAGCAGGTGCTGGACGATGGAGCGATCGTACGTGTGCGCCCAGCTGTCAAACTGAGAGCGCGCCTTGTCCTTGACGGCGCTTCGGCGATCCGTCTCGGAACCAGCGGCGTCGATGACGGTTTCGTTGTCAGTTCCTGTCGCGTGTGTCATGCCCGTGTCGTCGGAGGATCTCGGTCTCAACAGTGTCCGTAGGAGTAACGGCATCTTTGGCGGGCTTCGCCAACTCCGCAAGGCGAGATTGTCGTTTTGAGTCGGGATGGCGGCCTAAAGTCGGCGCGCGGTTCGCGCCGATACGTTGATGCGGCCACGCGGTCGCGACCCACACGACTCTAGCCAGTGAACGCTTCGCCGCCGGAGACTGGACTGCATGAACAAGCGCGATCTGATCGAGCGGATCATGGAACTCAATCGCTCGGCCCGGCAGGAATTTCTTGAGGCGTTCTCCGAGAAGGAACTGGCGGAATATCTTGCACAGCTTCAGGGGCTCGATCTCAGCGGCTTCTGGTCCGGAATGACATCGCCGGCCCTGGCCGCCTCCTAGGACGTGACTTCCCGTTACGTTTTGGCCACCTGAGCGCACGCCGGCGTTACACCCGTTTTCGCGCAGCGCGCATTCGACCGCCGCGTCCGAAGGGACCGCGGCGCTACTGCGTATCCACCGGACGAATCACCCGCGGCGCGGGACGACGCGGCGATGGCGATTGGGGCGCCGACGGCGCCCAGACGCTGGCCTGCGCGGAGGTCGTGGATTCATCGTCCGCCGGCTGAGAGGTGGGACCCACGCGTCGATCCGGCCGCTTCCACCATTCCAGATCCCAGTTCCATCCGGCGCGCTGACAGGCCAGCGTTGTCAGCAGGAGTGCGATCAGGCCGGGGATGGCTGCGCGTCGGAGTCGTCGATTGCCGGTTGCTTTCGGGCGTTGCGTCTTCATTGCGGGTTTCACTGATTTACAGACACCTCCACTCCGTATTATGTGGTCGAAGCGTCGGCGTGATCGTGCGATTGTCCGCGAAGGACATATCGGTTCCTCCTCGGCGCGGCGAGATCTGACAGCGGGTTCAGCGGCCGTTCGTCCGGATCATACGCCTGGGGGTTGGGATTATCGGGCGGATCGGATTCGCGACCCGCTCCTTCATATTACGGGGCGGCTTGCGAAAAATGCGCACGTTGCTCTCGTCACACCCACTTCGTCGGCATATCATTGGCGTCCGCGCTGGGGTGGCTGACCTCGCAGGGGGAAACAAACCTCAAGGGCCCCCGGTATCCCAAGTGGATGCTCTAATTCAGCCACTCTGACGTTGACACCTTGTTGTCTATTCGAGCCGGATGGCGACCAGTGCATGTTGCGCGCGGATTCCGCGCGACGGACGGGGGTTGCAATGACTGTGCGACGGCCAGGCCATGCCCGGGTGATGATTGATTTGAACACGCAGTGTGATTTCCTGCTTCCGGGCGGGGCGCTGCCGGTGTCGAATCGCGACACCATTCTGCCGAGAATCAGGGCGCTCATGGCGTGGTGTCGCAGGGAGCAGGTCCCGATCGTCTCGAGTCTGGAAGCGCATCGCGCGTCGGAACCGTCGCGCGGACTGCCGCCCGTCTGTATCGATCGCACGCGGGGGCAGCGAAAAGTGCCCTTCACGCTGATGCCGCGACGACTCTTTGTGCAGGGCGACAACACGTTCGATCTGCCGGCGGACCCGTTTTCGAAGTACCAGCAGATCATCTTCACGAAACGCCACTCTGATTTTCTCTCGAATCCCAAGGCGGATCGCCTCGTCAACGCCCTGCGTCCGACGTACTGGATGATCATCGGGATTGCGGCGACCCACGCCGTCAAGTCGATCGCACTCGGTCTGCTGGCGCGAAGCCAGCGCGTGGTGGTTGTCAAGGACTGCTGCGGTTACTGGTCCAATTCGGACAGCGAGCACGCCATGCGTCAGATGGACGCAAAAGGGGCGTTGATCGTCGAGTCCGAAGAGATCATCTCGGGATACGTCGCGTCGAAGCTGAGTCAGGACATCGAGGAAGAAGCGGCGCGGATTGCCGAGAAAGAGGGGATTCAGGAGCCCGCGACCGTCTCCCGCATGCGAATGCTCCGATCCTCGCGAAAGGCCGTCTCCGCCGCGGACGCCGATCAGGAGCCCGGCGCCGCCAAACAGCGATCCAAGGCAAAGAGTGGCCCTGAACCCGCGTCGGACGACCTGGCTCCCCACGAGCTCGTCGCCCGGAAGCGTACGGCGAATGGCAAGACCGGTCGGCCACTTGCCTAGTTCCGCCCCGTCAACTATCCTCAAACATCGCTGGGAATGAACGCGAATTCGCATCCGACGCGCTTCGTCGGTCGCGGCGCGTTTGCCGAAGGGTAAGTGGGCGACGCCAGATCGCCTCCGCTTGAAACGACGCATTGAACGATGGCCAAGAAACTACCGAAGCAGCTTGCCATTCTGGATGAAGACCTTTGCACGGGCTGCGAGGCGTGCGTCGCCGTATGCCCGGTCGATTGCATCGACAAGATCGGTGACCCGACCCATCCCGGCTATGCGATGGGGCTCTGCACGATCGATATTCAGACCTGCATTGGCTGCAAACTCTGCGCCCAGGTCTGTCCGTGGGACGTCATCACGATGGTCCCGACGGATCAGGTTGTCTCGCAGGAAAAGTACTTCGACCTGATTTCGGACGACCAGCGGGCCGCCGTGGCCAGCTAGGCCGCCCGGCGCTTTTCCGCACACCAATCACCCCCGAAAACACCGAACGAACCGGGCGTCCGGCCTTTTAACGGCGCCGCCCCGCCCGCATTGCGCGCAAAAAAAAGCCCCGACGCGTAGCGCCGGGGCGGGGCATGTCTTTCGGAGAGTGATGCGATCCCCGGTTTACTCGATGGCCGACTCGATCGACGCGATCTCGTACTCCTTTTCCGATTCGCCATCGAACGACATCGAGATCTTACCGCCGGGCTTGAGGCCCATGAGCTGCTGGGCGATCGGCGTCTTGTAGGCGTAGGTTCCCGTGTTCACATCGGAATCGCCGATACCGAGAATCGTCATCACGCGTGGCGCCGAGCCGTCGGCCGGCTTGAGCGTGACGCGCTGGCCGATGCTGATGTGATCGGTGGGGACGTCCGCCGCCTCGATGATCTTGGCCATCGCCAGTTCGCTGTTGATCTGGGCGACGCGGGCGCGAAGCAGATCGCGTTCCTCGAGGGCGAACTTGTACTCGGAGTTTTCGCTGAGATCGCCCAGGGCGGCGGCTTCGCCGATCGCCTTGGCGTTTTCGCGCATCTTGACGTTGACGAGTTCGTCCAGTTCGGACTCGCGCGACTTGAGACCTTCCCGCGTGAAGTAGAGCGTCTCGTCGTCTTCCCAGACGGACTTCTCCACCTTGATGTAGATATCGGGGAAGGCTCGGGTCAGGCGATTCAGCAGTTCGCTCTGAACACTCGGACCCAGCCCTTCGGCGCGTTCGATCTGTCGCCGCAGCGCCTTCGCCATCGGCAGGTCGATCTGCGTGAGAACGGCGGCGTATGGCTCATAGTTCTTCGCGGCAAGCCCCGTTCGGACGCGGGCGCGCATCTCATTCGCCGTCTGACCGCCGGCCTTGCCCTCGGATTGCCGGGCGGGACCGCAGAGCATGAGGGCCGTGTTCAGCATTTCAAGCGCCGTGGGCGGATTGAGGTCGACTTCGACTGTCGGTCCCTTCCAGAGCCACATGAATGCGTCGGTATAGCGTCCCGGGTCGGCGACGGCGGCCTGAGCAATGGCCCCCAGCGCCTCGCCTTTGCCGGCCTTCTCGACCTGCTTGGCGAGGGCGTCCACCTGGCCGGCCGGCGCGAACAGCAGGAGTTTGGCGTAGATCTCAGGCCAGGTCTCGGGGAACGCCTGCTCCACGCACTTCACGCCGAGCGACCAGAGCCGGGCATCGGGAACGGATGCGAGCAGGGTTTCCGGCGCCGGCGCATTCTTGAGCATGTCCAGCGCGACCTGGTGGACGTCGGGCTCCAGGGGCAGACCGTCCTGGGCCAGTCGCTCGACAATCAGGGCCGTCGCGAAGGCGTCCGCCGCCTCCCGATGCTTCTTGAACCGCTCGATCTGCTTCTTCAGTGTCGATTGGACTTTCTTGACGAATGTCGGATTCGGTTCGACGCCCGTCTGCTTGAGACCGCGAAGGTAGCCTTCGAGAACCTCGAGCCGTTGTCGAGGCGATTCTGCGCCGGCAAAGGCGGCGCCGGCCTCCTGCTCGGGCGTCTGGCCGACGGGATCGTAGATCAGAAACGTCGGGGACCTGCCCTCAATCCGGAAGTGGGCCGAGTTTCGCACGCCGGAACGGACGCGCGTCCAGAGGTCCGTCCACTTCTTCGCGTCGATGTATTTCGGAACGAGCAGCAGCTTGAATTCGTCGCGATCGATCTTGTTGTTGTCCTGCATCCGGACAACGCCGGCGGCGAGCGCGAGCGGGTCCTTGTCGATCAACTCGGGGATGCGCTCCGGATGGAGCTGCTCAAGGACAAAAAAGTCATTGGCTTCCGCGGCCTGGTAGTCGCTCACCACTTCCTTGATCGGGAGCGTCCGCGTTCGCTTGCCGATGCGCAGGACGACTTCGCCCTCGTCCAGATCGACCTCCTCAACCTCGGCGGCGGTGTCCTCTGTGCGGTGCACCAGGAATCCGCCCACATCGAGCCGGAGGCCGACATCGAGGAATCGCAGGGCGCGCCGGACGGAGTTTCCGCCCTTGAGGCCGGAGCGTTCGACCCAGTCCTCAAGCTTGGGATGGTCCTTGTGTGTGGCCTTGTAGAGTGTCAGGATCTCGTCGCGGAGCTGGTCGCCGTCGGGGAGCCGAAGCAGCAGGCCTCGTCCAAGCCGCAGGGCGTCGTGGGCCGAGTGCTTCTCCTTCATGGAGGAGAGCCAGGCCCATCCCATCGTCTCGGCCAGCTTGCCCTCGCCGGATTCGACAACCTTGTCGATCACGGGGAGCAGTTGGTCCGGCATGGCCGAAGGATCGCCGATCGCCTGCAGCCATTCGGACTCCAGGGCGTCCCATTCCTTTTCATTCGCCAGTGATTGAAGCGTCTCGTACCGAATCACGGATGTCGCACCTCCCAGGATCGAATCGAGCATTCTGAGGCCAATCGCGGGATGTGTCGAGACGCGGGGATTTCGGACGGGGAGGACGCCTGCGGCGCGGGGCCGCCTTCATCGACGAATTGAGGCGCCGATCCGTCGTGGACGGGCCGGGATCCAGTCGCCGGTATACCCCTGGCGATCGAACGCCAGGCTCCTGTTGGCGAGAATTCGCTGACTTTGGGGAGGCCGGACTACTTTCGGGTCTTGTCCGGCGTGTCTGACCTGGGTTGCTGGGCGGCCCGGCGCTGTTCGATCGTCAGCAGCGCATCGAGGCGCCGCGCCAACTGCCCGAAGAGTCCCTCAATGCGTCGATCGATCTCGGCGCTCTGTTTGGCGAGGCGCTCCTTGTCGGTCACGCGACTTGCTTCGGGATGACGTTCGTCGAAGTTCTTTCGCAGCGAACTGGCGCGGTCCCGAAGGTCCGTCATGATGGCGAGCGCGGCGGCCTGCTGATTCGCAGAGAGTCCGCGAGTCTTGATGAAATCGCGCGTGTACGCCTCCCACCGGTCGAAATCCCGGGCGATCGGATCGGTAGTCGTTGGCGTGGCGGGCTTTTCGCCGGAATCGACCCGCATGTTCTTTCGGGCCTGATCAATCGTCGTGCGAATCCGCGCCCGAGTGGCGGGATCCAGATCGGCCTCATTCGACTTGGCGGTGGCCTGATCGAGAACGGATTTGACGGCGGGAGCGCTCTTTTCGCCACGGGCCGGGTCCGCGCCCGCCAGCGTCGCCAGCCGCCTCTTCTGATCCCTCGCTTCCCTGGCGGCAATCCTCGCCGCGTGTTCGATTCGCGCGATGTGCAGTCGCTGCCGGCCCTGCTTCGCCTGATCCGGCGGGAGCTGCGTCTCGACATCCGTCAGGATCGCGTCCCAGTCAATGGGGAAGCGCTTCTCGATTTCGACCATCCGCTGGCGCGCCTGGCGATACTCCTCATTGTCGTGAAAGCTCCCCAGGGGATTCGGGCCGTCTTCCGCCTGCTCTGCCGCTTCACGATAGGTCCAGAAGATCTCCGCGGCTCGATCGGCGAGCGACTCGTGCTCGACGGCGAGGGCGCCCATCTCCTTTTGCCGTCGCTCCGCAATGGACTTCAGTTTGTCACGGATCGCGCCGCACTGCGTGGCGTTGAGCCCGTAGGCCTTCTCCAGTTCGAGCAGGTGCGCGTCGACATGCAGGTCCGTTCGCTCGATCGGACTTGCGTCGAGATACTGTTCCCAGACGCTGCGCCGCTCGGCGCGAATGCGCGTTTCCTCCGGCGTTGCGGCGCCGGGCGCCGCCAGGGCGTTCTGAGTCAATCCCGCCAGAAGTGAGAGGGCGATGGTGATGTGATTGGGTCGATTCATGTCGTCGCTTTCGGGGATTCTGTGACGCCCTGGATGATGGGACAACCCCGGGCCGCCATGCGCGATCGCAGTCGCCTGGGCCCGCGGCTCATCGCTTCTTCGACTTGCGATGGCTGGTCTTGTCCGCCGCCTTTTTCAGAGCGCGCTGGTGCGATGTGAGCAGACCGTCGAGGCGACGCTTGAGTTGCTCGAACAGGCGATCGATTGGCGCGTTGATATCCCGAAGCCGCTTGTCGCGTTCCCGTCGATCCTTGATCTGCTCCGCATTCTCCAGCCGTTTTTCATTCGTCTTGCGGACGGACTCGGCCCGGTCCTTCAGCTCACTCAGGATCGCCAGGGCGGAGTGCGTCTGTTCCGGCGTACACTTGTACTCGGTGAGGAAATCCCGAACGTACTGCTCCCACTCGTCGAGGGGGACCGGCTTTTCCGCGGGCGTATTCCGCCGAGTCGTTCGGCGTTTGGGCTCGGACGATCGTTTTGCCGTCTTCTCGTCCGACTTTGGCTTATCCGTCTTTTCGCGGGCCGAGCTGCGCCGGGCCGCGCCCCTGGTCTCAGTTTCCTTCTTCTCAGGCGTCGTCGGTGTCATTTTCTGCGGGGGCGGCGTGTTCCGTCGGGTGGCGCGGCGTTCCTGACGCATGACATCCCTCGCCTCTCTGGGGGTGCGAAGGATCTGTGTGAGGGTCTTGATGGCGACGCGATCGCGCGCCTGTTCGAGGCGATCGTTCCACTGCGCGTAGGCCTCGCGCGTGCGTTCGGGACCGATCATGGCCTCGACGGCGGGGCGGATTGCGTTGATGGATTCGTTTCGAGACTTCTCGATCGGCATGATCTTGGCCTGCATCTCCATCAGTCCGGAGGAGGCGAGAAGTTTCTGGGCCTCGCGCGTGTCACCTTTGTCGACATCGATTTTGTTCTGCAGCGATCGCACGACTTCTGCGCGCTCGTTGATCATCGCCACGAATTTCTGCTGGTCCTTGCTGTCGGGCTCCTTCTCATTCGGGGACTGATCGTACTTGTCGATCAGCGAGCCGATTCGAGCCTGTTCTTCCGGCGTCAGTTCATAGAGGGTCGTGTTGATCTCGATCAGGTCGGAGCGCCGTCGTTCCTCGTATTCCTTCCACTCCATGTGGTAGACGTCGTAGTCGGGAAAGATCTTGTAGACGACGGACGGGCTGTCCTGACCTTTGCCGGGGGCCCCGGGCTTGTCCTGGGCGAACGCGATCCATGGCGCAGCGGCCACCAGGGCAATGACGAGTCGGCTGACTGTGGTACGATGATGCGTCACGCGATGAATCTCCTTGCTCACCGACTGCGTCGAAAGTCGATGCGCCGGCCAAGAGAGTTAAGTCGTTGTATCAGAATAGTATATGTGATGAGCGTGCCGTCACTCAAGCGAATCCTGACCGCGGTACTGGACCCATGCGGCGTGGCATCGCTAAGTTAAGGCGCTGCAACGCGCTAAGGTCCGCAATGCGGCGTCGATGTTTCTCGCGTCTGAGAAAAACGACGTTGGTGGTCGCGGAACACGAGCGCTCGGAGAGGGTTCATGTCAGACACGATGACGATGCGTGATGCGGAACTTCGCGTTCTGGGCGTGCTGATCGAGAAGTCGCTCGCTCAGCCGGCGTATTACCCCATGACAGTCAACGCGATTACGGCGGCGGCGAACCAGAAGAACAATCGAGACCCCGTGACGGACTACTCCGAGGGGGAGGTCAGCGACGCGCTCGCGTCGCTGCGGCGCAGGCAATGGGTGACCCAGGCCGAGCCGGAACGAAACTCGCGATCCGTCAAGTTCAGACACTGCGTCGAGGAACAGACGGGCTGGAACGCCGCCCAGCGGGCGCTGATGGCTGAACTGCTGGTTCGTGGTCCGCAGACGCTCGGAGAACTGCGGGGACGGGCGTCCAGGATGACGCATCTGGACTCCGCGGACTATACACGCGACCTGCTGGCGGAACTGGAGACGTGTAATCCGCCCTACGTCGCGGAGATGGAGCGGGAGGCCGGCAAGAGCGCCCGCCGCTTCCGACAGCTGCTTGGTGGCGAGGCGCCGCCAATGGCGCCGGAACCGACGCCGTCAGCGCCGCGGCGGGCATTCGATGACGTTCCGCACGACGCGGCGGGCTCAGACGACGCGTCCGAATCGCTGTCGTCGCGGATGGATCGGCTGGAGCGCGAGGTCGAGGCGCTTCGAGCGGAATTCGCCGAGCTGAGAGCGTCGCGATCGGCGACGTCTGACGGACCCGGCTGACGCCGTGACGCCGTGATTCCAAAGGCCGCCGCGCGAGAAGCCGGTCGACGTTCGTGCGCGGACGAATCGACATGAATCATGCGATTTATGCGGCTTTATGGCTCGTCCTAACAGCGATATGCTACGGGCATAGGCAAAGGCCTGAAGGAGACGCATCATGCAGAAGCTACGCCTGTTCACACCTGGTCCCACGATGGTCAGTCCCGAATCGATGCTGGCGATGGCCCAGCCACTGGATCATCATCGCACGGCCGGATTCCGTGACGATCTGAAGGAATGTGTTGAGCTGCTGAGGTACGTGTACCAGACGAGCACGACGCCCTATGTGATTA
The DNA here is from genome assembly GCA_035399845.1 of Phycisphaerae bacterium. Lineage (GTDB taxonomy): Bacteria > Planctomycetota > Phycisphaerae > UBA1845 > UTPLA1 > ECT2AJA-110-A. The sequence goes on from DAOPJV010000015.1 coordinate 72,234, forward strand.
CCGGCAGCGGCACGGCCGCGATGGAAGCGGCGATGCTCGGCTGCTGCAGACCGGACGCAAAGACGCTCGTCTGCCACGCCGGAAAATTCGCCGAGCGCTGGCGCGACATTCTCGTTCGATTCAAGCTGCCGCACGTCGAACTGCAGAAGGACTACGGCCACGGCTTCAAGGCGAATGACATCGCCGCCGCGTTCAAGGCGAACAGCGACATCAAGGCCGTCATCTTCGTGCACTCGGAAACGAGCACGGCGGCCGTCAGCGACGCGCAGGGAATCGCGAAAGTCTGCCGCGATCACGGCGCGCTCTGTCTCGTCGATGGCATCACGTCGATCGGCGCCATCCCGTTCAAGATGGACGAGTGGGGCATCGACGCCGCCGTGACGGGCTCGCAGAAGGCGATGATGCTGCCGCCGGGCCTGGGTCTTGTCGCATTGTCCGATCGAGCCTGGGAGGTGATCGATTCGCACCAGGCGCCGACGTACTACAACGACCTGAAGGCCTATCGCAAGAGCATGGAGAAGTTCGATACGCCCTACACGCCGAACAATCAGATGGTCAGCGGTCTGAAGTTCACGCTGAACCAGATCAAGACGGAGGGCATTGAAAACGTCTGGGCGCGATCGGCGAAGCTCGCCAAGGCGACGCGCGCGGCGGTCGAGGCGCTGGGCCTCAAGGTCTTCGCGACGGATCCCGTGGACAGTGTGACGGCCGTCGAGATCCCGGCGGGGGTCGATGGCGGCAAGTGGCGCAAGGACATGCGGGCGAAGTATGGCATTCACTGCGCCGGTGGCCAGGGCCACATCAAGGACACGATCATTCGCCTCAACCACATGGGCTACGTGGATGAAGTGGACACGGTCGGCGCGATTGCGGCCATGGAGTGGACGCTGGCGGCGCAGGGCTACAAGTTCACGTCGGGCGCCGGCACAGGGGCGTTCAGTCGCGTGATTCAGGAGTCGTAAGCGCGGTCCGCGAGCGCTTCTGACTAAAGTTGATATCAAGTCGCCATCCGTTGCCGAATGCCGGCGGCGGATGGCGTTTTTCGTGCGCAGGTGACGCCTGATGTTGTCAACGTCAGGGCGGGCACGATGGATGAATCTCCACGGGTTTCGGGGCGCAGCGCTGGTTGTCGCTACTTCGTCTCGTCGCCCAGTTCCGCCGCAATGCGCTTGGCGTCGGCGACGAGATCGGGCGGGTAGCCCTCGGATTCCAGAACCAGCAGGGCGTTGCGGCTCCGGGCCGGGCCGTCGCGGAGCGTGTAGTCGAAGACGAGGCCCTCATTCTCGAAGCGCTCTTCGAAGTGCCGGTTTTGGGCGCTCGGCAGGTCACCCAGTGTCGTCAGCGCGGCGTCGTGCGTCGCGACAAGGTGAAGACCGCTCCCGCTGATGAGTGTGCGGACGACGGCGGACGCCGCGGCGACGCGTTCGGCGGAGTTGGTGCCGCGGAAGGGTTCGTCGATGAGGACGAAGACGCTCTGGCCGCCAGACGCCGCTTCCACCATCCGACGGACCTGGCGAACTTCGGCGAGAAAGTAGCTCTCCTTTCGGGAGAGGTCGTCCCGGATGCGCAGGTCCGTCAGGATCCGCATCGGCGCGATACGCATTGACCTTGCGGGGACAGCGGCGCCGATCATCGCAAGCAGGGCGTTCGTCGCCGTCATGCGAAGGAAGGTCGACTTGCCGGACATGTTCGAACCTGTGATCACCCAGGTTCGCGCGGGATCGGCGAGTGTCAGTGAGTTGGCGACGGCGTCGGCGCGGGCGATCAGCGGATGGCGGCCGGTGTCGATCTCGAGACACGCTGCGCCGTTGTCGATGGCCGGGAACGTCGCGCCATCTTCCTCCCACGCGTAGGTACCGAGCGAGGCGAGAAACTCCAGTTCGCCGATCGCCTCGATCGCGCGCAGCAGCGTCTGTTGGTGGCGCACGGCGACGGCCTCGATCATTGCGACGGCCTGGAGATCCCAGAGGACGAGCAGGTCGACGATCGCGTGGGCGATGCCGGAGAAGCCGAGGAACAGATAGGGGATTCGCGCCTCGAGCCGCGGCAGGATCTCGGGCGCGACGGCGTCTTCCAGTTCCTTTCGACAGCGGCCGAGCGGACCTTCTTCAGGGAGCGACTCGACGGCCGAGGCGGCGAAGAAGCGGAACTGCGCGACGACGTCCTCGAGTTCCAGCCAGGGGCGGATGCGATCGCCGGTGTTTTCGCGAATCGACGCGAGCAACACGCCGTTGATGATGGCGACGACTGCGATGGGCAGCCAGCCGAGCGAAATGGAGTGCCATCCGAGCAGTTGTCCCAGTCCGAAGGCGATGGCGACGGGGCCCGCAAGTCCCCAGACGCGAGCGACGCGAATCCTGGCGCCGCCCGGCATCGGCGTCGCATCGCGAATCGTCTCGTACATCTGGCGGAATTCCCTGGACAGCGTGCGGAATCCGGCGGCGGCGGCGAGGAGTCGGAGCCGCTGGACCGGGCGTTCAGTCAGCCATCGGGCCGCCTGCTGGCGTTCGACGATGGCGCTGGCGCCGGAAAGCGGCTGCGTCAGGCATTGTCCGAGCCGCGCTGCGCCGACAGGCGACGACGTCCGGTTGAACAGACCGTAGAGACTGATCGGTCGCCCGAAGACGTCGAGGTCGCCGAGCTCCTGCGCCGAGATGGCGTCGTGGGGCCGATCATCGAACAGCGGCGCCCAGAATTCGATGTCGTCGGGGGCGACGCCCTCGCGGAGGATGACGGGTTTGCCGTCGAGGCGTTTCCTGGACTCATCGAGGACAGCGCCGAGCAGGGCGAGCGTCTGTACGCGAAAGCGCACGCGGCCATGGACACGAACGGCCGCAACAAACGCCAGTCCGCCGCCGACGCCGAGCGCCAAGGTCCACGCCCGTCCCTCGGCCATCCATCCGTAGATCCCCACCGCCATGGCGGCGAATGTCAGGAAACGCGCCCAGGCGAGAATGGCGCTGGTCCGCCGCTCCTGTTTGTATCGTGAGGTGGTCTCGTCCTGAGCTTCGTCCACCCACGGCGCCTTGGCGCTGTGATTCGCGGGCGGGGGTGGGAAAAACGAGAGGTCCATGGGGCGTAGGATGGCTGATTGCCGGAGATACGGCAAGCGGCCTGCGAGGGCCTACGCGAAGAGCAGCTCGGAAAGTCCGACTTCGACTTCGATGGCGCCGACCGCCACGACGGCGCGCTGCTTCTCCAGTCGCACACGAACAATCCTGCCGGGATCGTCGAATTTCCTGACGCGCACGACATCGCCCGGCTTCAGGTCAATGATGCGTTTGACCCATTGCTCATACTGCGAAATCTGGGCTTCCAGGTGTTTGATCTTGTCCAGGGCGACGAGCGTTTCGCGCGCGGCGTCCTGCCGCGCCTGCTCGGCGTCGCGCCGGGCGCGCTCGGCGTCGCGGCGGGCGGTCAGCGTTCCGGCGATCGCCTTGTTCAGGGCGCGATGGCGTCTGGCGAGGCTGCGTTTCGCGGAGGCGACAAGTTTTTTCGGCATGCCCAGTCGTGACGCGATGGCGATGGCGTTGCTGTTGCCGGGCTCTCCGATGACGAGGCGATAGGTCGGGCGGAGCGTTTCGATGTCAAACTCGACGCAGGCGTTGTCGGCGCGATCCTGCTCAAAGCCGATCGCCTTCAGGGCGCCGAGGTGCGTTGTGATCATCGCGAGACAGCCCGTGGAGAGCAGGTGATCCACGATGGCGCGACCGATGGCGGCGCCCTCGTCCGGGTCAGTCCCCGCGCCCATTTCGTCGATCAGGACAAGCGTGCCCCTGCGGGCGCGCTGGACGATGTCGAGGATGCGTCCCATGTGGGCGCTGAAGGTGCTGAGACTCTGCTGCAGGCTCTGCTCATCGCCGACGTCGATCCAGACGCCGCCGAAGACGGGCAGCGAGGATCCGGCGGCGGCCGGGATAGGCAGCCCCGCCTGCGCCATCAGGACGAGCAGACCAATCGTCTTGAGCGCGGCCGTCTTTCCGCCGGTGTTGGGGCCCGTGACGAGGATGATGTCGAAGTCCTCGCCAAGCCGCGCGTCAATCGGAACGACGCTTCGCTTCTCGTCGCCGTTCGTCGGGACGTAGTGATCCGATTTCGCGTCCTCGTACATCTCCAGCAGGATCGGGTTGCGCGCGTTGATGAGGTTGACGCGACCCTCGTCGTTGATGGTCGGGAGTCGCATGTTGAAGCGATCGGAGATTCTCGTCTTGGCGCTCAGAAGATCGACGACGGCGAGCGTTTCGAGGGTTTCCAGCAGCGGCGTCTGGTTGAGATGCACCAGGTGCGTCAGTTCCCAGAGAATGCGATTGATCTCCTCCTTCTCGGCCTGAAGGAGATTGACGCGTTCGTTGTTGAGCTCAACGGCCTGTGCCGGTTCGACGAAGAGCGTCTGGCCGCTGTCGCTGCTGCGATGCACGATGCCGGGAACTCTGCCGCGCTGATCGGCGCGGAGGGGCAGGACCATTCGGTCCGCGTGATAGGTCGCGTTCGCGTACTGCAGATACTTCGTGACATGCGGCTGCTTGAGCAGTTTGTCAAACAGTTCGTGAGCCTGCTGTCGGATTCGTTCGAGATCGTCGCGGATGCGCTGGAGGCGATCGGAGGCGTCGTCCCGGATCTGGCCGCGGGAATCGACAACGCGGTTGATGCGATCGCGAATCACGCGGAAATCCGTCAGGCGCGAGGCGAGCTTGACGAGCTTGTCCTGATTCTCGCCCAGGTCTTCAAACCAGACGCGGACGGCGGCGACACCGTTGAGCGTATCGGCGAGCTCGGCGAATTCGTCGGGTTCGAGCTTGTTCGGCGGCACGGCGCGTCGGACGTTGTCGCGAACATCCCGGATGCCGCCGAAGGGGGGCATTCCCTTTTCGGCGACGCGCTGCATGAACTGTTCAAGCTGCGTGAGCCAGTGGCGGACCTGCTTCGGCTTTCTGGACGGGCGCACGTGCATGGCGAGCGACTTACCCAGCGCGCACTGGGCGTGTCGCGCGAGCCAGTCGCGGATGCGATCGAATTCCAGTTTTTCCAGCGTGTGTGCGTCCATTCCGCGCGATTCTGAATCCTGAGTCGAAAGCGGCACATGATAGCGCGCGACGCCGGATGTGTGAATCCATGCGGCGGGGCCGAAATGCGTCAATTGTTGTCAGGCGGGATGGCGGAGATCAATGCACGCCGGACTTCTCGGCGCGTTTGACCCCCAGGAATCCGGCGAGCCCGATGACGGCGAGTCCCGCGAGGACGTACCCGGCGATTTTCAGGTATCCGGCGGGCTTTGCGTCCAGCTCCAGGACACGGATGCCCTTCATGTCGACGGCGGGAAACGTCTTCCTGAACGCCTTGATGGTCCCGGCGTCGACCGTGTGTATGGACGCCAGAAGCATGCCCTGGAGTTTCTCCCTTGTGTAGGCGTCCAGCATTTTCGCGTCGCCGGCGGGGACTTTGACGATCATCTGAAACGACTTGGGTCTGAAATCCAGATCCTGTCCGGGAAGCCCGCTCTGCGACTGGTTTCGTGCGTTCTCGTAGAACGCCCGGGCCGTCTCCATCGACGTGACAGGAATCCAGTTCGTCACTTTGTCGTTGTTCGTCACTTCGAAATACTCGTCGCTCAACACGAAATCCGTGATAACGACGTGGGCGTTGTCCGCGGGACCTTTGTCGATGGCCTCGGCGGCCGTGATCACGCGCGGTTCGTCCTTTCCGAAGTCTCGTCGGCGGCATTCGGAGAAGGCCTGGAAGATCAACGCCAATCCGCAGAGACCGACGAACAGGATCATTCGCGTTCCGAGCATGTCACAGTCCTGTTGTGGCGCAACCGTTGTTTCGTCCTGAGGATGGCGATCACATCCGCCGTCCGGCCGGTTGGCGATCCTACACGAATCGCCCTCGGCGTCGCAATCGCGACGCCGCGAACGGACGACGTTTCCGGAACAGCGTCGGGCGCGGCCCAGGTCAGGTCACGCGCCCAATGAGAACAAATCTGGAAATCCGCCTCCGGCGATTCAGGTGCGGGCAGGCGCAGGTCCTTCGTCCACTCCGACGACGGGGAAGCCTCGTTGCGCCGTCTTTCGCGCGGGGTGAACGCTCGCGATGATCAGCGCGGCCGCGATGCACAGGCCGCCGCAGAGATAGAACGCCAGCGAGAAGTTCTGGAGATCGCCGAGGCGGCCGCCCATGATGGGGCCGAGGATGCCGCCGACTCCGTAGGCGAGAAAGACCCACGGGTAGTTCTGGCCGACGGATTTCACGCCGAACGTGTCGGCGGTGATGTTGGGGAAGAGGGCGAAGTTGCCGCCGAAGTTGAATCCGATCAGCGTCGCGGCGAGGTAGAGCAGGGCCGGGGCGCCCGCCATCCATTGGAACAGGATGACGACGATCCCCTGTGTCGCCGTCATGAGGACAAGTGAATTGCGTCGTCCGAGGTGGTCGGATATGGCGCCCCAGGCGATACGGCCGACGCCGTTCGCGAGACTGAAGAAGACCGCCATGGCCGTTCCCGCGATGGCGCTCGCGTTCGCATCGCTCACGCCGTTGGCCTTCAGGGCGCTCATCGGGAAGGACTTCATCAGCCCGATGCACATCAGGCCGGCGCTGGCGCCGAAGAGGAACGTCAGAAAGATCTTGTAGAACTCCACGGAGCGCAGGAGTTCGCGCGACGTGAATTCGACGCTGCCATCGCCCGCGGCGGCGTTGGCGGCGGGCGGCGTGAAGCCCGCAGGGCGCCAGCCTTCGGGCGGGAAGATCATCCAGACGGCGCCAACGGGCACGGCGATGAGGAAGAACGCGCCATAGGTGATGAACGTCTGGCCGAGCCCGTAGTTGGCGATCATGTGGCCCCAGGCGCCGGCGAGTTTGACCCAGAGCAGGGCGCCGAATCCAAACCCGGCGACGGCGAATCCCGTGATCAGGCCCTTTCGATCGGGGAACCAGCGCATGCCGACGGCGATCGGAACCACGTACGCCAGCCCAATGCCGACGCCGCCGATCACGCCCACGCCGATGAATGTCGCCCAGAAATCGGCGCCGCCGAAGAGACCGGCGATGATGTAGCCGGCGCCGAGGACTATACCGCCCATGACGGCGAGCAGTCGGGGCCCGCGTTTCGGCAGCATTTTCCCCGCGAAGACCATGGAGACCGCAAAGAAGAACAGGCCGGCGGCAAAGACGCACTGCGTGCGGGTCTTGGTCCAGCCGGCGGCCTCAAGGGCGGGGGTGAAAACGGACCAGGCGTAGATAGCGCCGAGGCACAACTGAATGAGGACGGCGCCGACAACGGCGCACCAGCGATTCATCAGACGGGAGTCTGCGCGCACGATAGATCCCCTGGGTTGGAAGTGTTCCACTCTGTACCCGGGGCGAATCCACGCCCCGAATCGAGCGTTGGGCATAAGGAAGGGTGAAACACGATTACACTATATGGATATCGACCATTCGTGTCGATACCCGCGACACGTGCGCCGAATGGCGCCCGCCGTTATCACCCGTTCGGTTCAGGACGCCTTTGGCTATCGCAAATGCGGGTTCAATGGCGGAGGAGCGGATGGCGCCGTGTTCACTCGCGGGATCGCGTCGTTGGGGGTATCTTCCGGCGCAGTTGGCGATCGCGGGCGTTCCCCGCGATGTTGAAATGAATGACGCGTCGCGCGCCTCGGGATGAGGCCAAGCGCGATGTGAGGGTTGACGCATTGTCTCTGACGAACGATCCCGCCCCGAACGGACCTCGGCCGGAGAAACCCATCGGGTCCGCTGAGGTCACGAATGGCGAATTGAACAACTCGCGCCCGGCGCCTTCGGAGCTGGGCGGAACGTCCGCCTCGACGACGCGCGGGACGCACAGCACGGGCGTGACAAAGTGGTTCCTGCTTCTGGTCGTCGGCTCGCTCTTCGTCTGCATGTTCGACCTGTCGGGCGGTTCCGTCTTCGAGGGGACCGACTGCTGGGTCGCACAGACCGCTCGCGAGATGCAGCAGCGCGGCGAATGGATCATGCCGTACTTCAGCGGCGAGGAGCGATTGCAGAAGTCGCCGGGGCCCTACTGGGCCGTCATCCTCGCAAGCAAAATCCGCGGCGTCCCCGTGGATGAAGTGGCGGCGCGGATTCCGAACTCGCTTTCCGCCGTCGGTCTGATCATCGTGATCTTCTGGCTGACGCGCCGAATCGCGGGCAATCGGGCGGCGATCTTTGCGGGGTTTGCGACGGCGTCCAGCGGTCTGATCCTGTACTGGACGGGGCGTGGCGCGTCCGATCTGGGGATGACCTTCTTCAGCACCCTGGCCCTTGCGGCGCTCTGGGTCGCGCTGGCGGATGAGCCACCGGGGCGCCGGCGCAACGTCTTTATCCTGCTCGCGTATTTCTCGGCCGGTCTCTGCATGCTTTACAAGATGCCGATGCCGCTGGTCACGGTTGGTATTCCCGCCATCGGTTCGCTGGTCCTTCAGAATCGTTGGAAAGCGCTGGCGAATCCATGGCATCTCGTCGGACTGCTCCTGTTCTTCCTTCCATGGGCGCCCTGGATTTACGCCGTCGTCGAATGGCGCATGCACGGCGACTGGGGCCTCGCCCTGGCGAAATGGCGCGTCGAGTACATCGATCGCATGACCGGCGAACTGCCGAACGTGGAAGCCAACAAACAGTGGTTCTTTTACCTGTTTTATATCGGTTTGGCGTTTGTCTATGTGGCGCCCTATACGTTATCTCTGCCCAACGCGTTCACGCGGGCGTTCAAACGAGATCCGAGCGTCAACGACGACGGCCGCAGGTTCATGGCGATCTGGTTTCTGAGCCTGCTCCTGTTTTTCACGTTGTCGACGGGCAAGGAAGCGCGATATTTTCTTCCGGCGATGCCGCCATTGTTCGTGCTGCTCGGCATTGAGTTGTCTTGGTTCTTCAGCCAGGCGCGGCCGGCGAACACGAAGGGGGCCTGGGCGCTCGCGGCTCTGTTCGCCGTGGCGATTCCCATCGCCGCCGTCTACGGCGGGATGAATTTCGCCGAGAAGTACGTCGGATCTCGCGGGACCTTTGAGTGGGTGGCCCTGAAGACGCCGTATATCGGCATCTGCATCATTGCCGGCGTGGGCCTGACGCTCGCAGCCGTGTGCTTTGCGCGGAACCGTCGCAATCTGTCGTTTGCCATGATCGTGGCGACGATCTGGATCGGCTGGTTCTGGAGCTGGTCGAATCTGTTGCCAGTCTTCCGCGCCCAGCGGGGCGATGTGAGCTTTTCGCGACAGCTTCGAGCGCTGGTCGATGCGAATCCCGGCGTGGACCAGCACATGTACCAGGTCGCCCAGCAGAATCCGACGATTACCTGGCACAGCGACGTTCGGTTTCCGCGCGTCATCGACCAGCTCGTACTTCTTGAGAAGCAGAACTACCATCGTGACTACGACACGGAGGTGCGCCTCGTTGCGACGGAAATGCTGAACAAGCTGCGGAGTGACGACCTGTCGCTGTTCGTGGCGACGCGCGAGCACTATCTGCTGTTCCTCTACAAGGCGCCGGAACTGGCCAGGGAACTCGGATTCGAGATGCCGAAGACGTATCTGTGGATTCAAAGTACGGAAGGCCCGGAGCGGCATCAGACGATTCTCTTCGGAAACCAGCCGCCGCCATTCGAGACGCCTGTGCTCGATCCACCCTGGGACATGGCGGCGTATCTCTGATTCAGCGGCAGACGTATACCTCCATGGATCAAGTTTGGGAGTCCGCCTGAGCACGTGACAGAGATCTCCGACAACTCAACCCTGATGGAACCCGATCGCGACGCCTCGGACGAGTCGAAAGCCCTGCGCCGCAAACGCCTCTTTCGCGTCGTGAAGTGGCTGACGATTCTCGTCGTCCTCGCCGCGATGGGATGGCAGATCAGCAAGCTGGCGGACGACTGGGGGACCGACGGGGCGAAGGTGTTCGAGCGAAGTCTCGCCTGGGGCTGGCTCGCTGCGGCGATGGTGTTCTTCTGGGCGGGACAGTTCTGCTTTTCGCTCTATTGGCGCCGGCTGCTGCTCGTGTCCGATGTGTCGGCGCCGCTGGTACCGAGCGTTCGGGCGTATCTCGTCGGCACCCTTGGCAAGTACATGCCGGGCAAGGCGCTTGTCGTTGTCGTGCGAACGGGGATGCTGCCGGACGCGAAGGGGAAGCGATTCCTTGTCGGTGGCGTGACGATTTACGAGACGCTCACATCGATGTCGGCCGCGGGCCTGATCGGCGTGATCGCGATGCTGGTCACGCGACAGGATCTGATCCGCAACATGCTGGGCGCCGCGAGCATCGCCATCGCCCTCAGCGTCATCGTGCATCCGACCGCCTTCGGCAGGCTCGCGAAGATGGTGGCGATTCCGTTTCGCCGGAAAGGGGATCCGCTGCCCGTTCGCGACTGGTATCGCTGTTATTGGCGATCGGCGCCGCTGTTGCTCTGCGAATGGCTCGGATCGGGCCTCAGCCTGTGGGCCACGGCGGCGGCCTTCCACCTCGATGTGATGTCGTTCGACGCGGTCCTGTTTCTGACCGGGGTCGCCGCCCTGGCGACGGCCGCGGGATTTCTGGTGCTGCCCGTCCCCGCGGGTATTGGTGTTCGCGAGTTCATCGTGATCTCGCTGCTGACCAAGTGGTTTGGTGAGCACGCGACGGCCGTCTGCATTTCCCTGGTCCTGCGGACCCTCTGGACGGCGGGGGAAATCCTGCTGGCGGGCGGTCTGTACCTGCTGCCGGGCGTGACCTGGGCGCGGGCGAAGATGAGCGAGAATGGCGTCTCGGCGGCGTCTTCCTGACGGCGCTGGCCAAACCGGCGTCTGTTCGCGACAATCCGGGCCTGAGTCGCTTATACAGGCGAAGGAACAGACGCCCGACGAGAGCCGCGATCGCATGACGACGATGACAAATCCTCCGACGACACAATCCTCCAGAAGCACCATGCGGACCGCAGATGAGGGACGCCGACGCGACGTGTCCATCGTTGCGCCCGTTCACAATGAGGAGGAGAATCTCGAGGATCTGCACGCGGAACTGTCGGGCGTATTGAAGTCGGCGAACCTCGACTACGAGGTCATTTACGTCGATGACGGCAGTCGGGATTCCAGCCTGAAGATCCTGAAATCCATCGCCGATCGGGATGATCGCGTGATCGTCGTCGAGTTGCGACGCAACTTCGGGCAGACGGCGGCCATGGCGGCGGGTATCGAGCACAGTTGCGGCGACGTCATTATTCCGATCGACGCCGACCTGCAGAACGATCCGAACGACATTCCCAGGATGCTGGAGACGCTGAACGGGACGCCGCGCTACGACATCGTCAGCGGCTGGCGAAAGGATCGCAAGGACAAGATGGTCACGCGCCGGATTCCGTCGCAGATCGCGAACAAGATCATCGCGCGCGTGACGAATGTGCCCATTCACGACTTCGGCTGCACGCTGAAGGCCTATCGCCGGGAAGTGCTCGAAGATGTGAGCCTGTCGAGCGACCTGCATCGATTTCTGCCGGCGCTGGCGGCCTGGCACGGCGCCAACATCAAGGAACTTGTCGTCAATCATCGGCCGCGAACGCGCGGCGTCACCAAGTACGGTCTGGGGCGGACGATTCGCGTGCTCCTCGATCTTGTGATCGTGAAGTTCCTCGGCACCTACATGACAAAGCCGCTCCTGTTCTTCGGGAAGATCGGCATGTGGACGCTGGCGATCGCCCTCGTGATTCTGGGTGTCGCCGTCGGCCAGAAATTCGGCTACTTCGGTCAGCCGGAAAAACTCAACCTGAACAAGAACATCCTTGTGTCGCTCAGCGCCCTGCTGGCGTTTCTGACAGTGCAGTGTGTGATGTTCGGATTGATCGCCGAGCTGTTGGTGCGTGTCTATCAGGATGGCCGGGGGCGACAGATCTATCGCGTTCGGCAGGTTTACACATCGAGTGGCAATTCGGCGGCCTGACGTCGTTTTCTGTGAAATGCCGGGAATTCGACGGCGTGCGCCGTGCGCTGCCGTCTTACGCAATCACCACGATTGCGCGGCGGGTCGCGCGCCGCTGATCCGGGGCGACTACGGGGTAATCTCGTCGATGGAGTCGCAGATTTCGAGAACGCGATCGAGTCGAGTCACGCGGATGGGGCCCATGATGCGATCGGACACACCGATCAGGATGAATCGGCGTTCATCGAATTTGAAGCTGTTGGTCAACTGGACGAGTGAGCCAAGGGCGACACTCGGCGCGAACTTGACACCGGCGAGATCGATCACGATCGGCGCCCCCGGTTTGTCGGGGGCGGCGGCGTAGACATCGTCGAGGAGCTGATTCGTTGACGCGTCGTCCAGCGTGGTCTTGAGCACGCGCAGGACGAGGTATTTTTCGTGCGGAACGATCTCAGTGACTGCGTCGGACATTGTGGACGACCCTCTCGAATGACGGCGTTGGGCGGCATTATAGCCGCAGTCGGGCGGGAGGGGAGCCCCGGCGCCGATCGAGGCCATCGGGGGAATGGGTCTTCGGGAATCCGTGCGATGTGTGATTTGCAGTACCATGACGTCTCTGATCTCAGGATGACGGGCGCATCATGGTCATGAATGTCTCAGGACGAAGAATCACGTGTGGCGTCGGGCTGGCCCCGTTCCGCATTCGTCCGGTTGCGGGCGGCCGGGTCCGGTTCACGATGTGGGTCACCGTCTTCCGGATTCCGATCATCCCCATTCGCTCGTGGGAAGCGGAATATCTCGGCGACGCGACGGATCACGGATTCACGGAAGACGGCGAACGGTTCGCCGACGCCGAGCGGATTCCGCACGACTGGGGCGGTATCCTCGCGACAACCTCGCGTTCGCTTGCCCTGGTCGTGATTGCGATCGCGCCGGCGGCGCTGCTGATCCGGCGAATTCAGGGCCGTGCGGCTTCCGGGATCGAATTCGTTCTGGGGCTCGCGTCGGCGTGCTGGCCCGTCGCGATGGTCGTGATGTGTGAGCGAATTCGTCGGTCTCGGCTGAAGGCCCTCAGCCACCTGGCGCCGGATGAGGCGATCGCGAAGCGCCCCTGGAGTGAACTCGCGGGCGCGCTGTTGTTCTTTCTGTTCTGCAGTCTGCCCGCTTTGGCATACGGGCGGCATATTGACGAGAGCGTGATCCCGTTCGGCGCGATACTGGCGATCGTGTTCTTCGGAGGCGGCGTTGCGGGGACACTCATGGTTCCCTCGTGTCCGCAGGCCGGGCTGATCGCCGGCTTCGTCGCCGGTCCCTGCAGCTTCTTTGCGCTGCAACGATACCTGCAGTGGCGAGGCGTCGCGGAGGACGCTGAACTCATGCTCGTTACGGTTGTCGCCTGTCTGCCGGCGATCGGGCTGGGATGGCTGCTTCGGCGCGTCTGGCTTCGCGACAGAGCGGTCGAGATGCGATAGGGCGTTCAGGTTCGTTTGCAGAATTGCAGGCGCCCCGCCTACCCCGTCGCCTGTTCACGTTTCTGCACGGCGCGCCGCTTTCGCGCGTGGAACTCCGGCGCTTCCTTGAAACACGTCCCGAGAATGCCCAGCGACTTGAGAAACGCCTTGAAGCCCGTGCGTTTCAGTTCGGCGGGCTCATCGCCGACGGAGGTGAAGCCGCGCTCGTCCGGCGTGAGCTTCTCCCAGTTGCGGAAGAGCCGGCCCCATTGTCCGTCGAGGACCTTGCGCATCATCGCCTTGGCCTTCATCGGGTACCAGAAGCTGTCGTGGTAGATCACGCTGGCCATGTAGGCCCACGGCGCGAGAACGGTCTTGAGCGACCATTCGATCGGCTTCTTCAGGGGTCCCCAATAAATCTTGTGCTGCATGCGTGACGCGAAGGTCATCTTCTTGAAGGGACCCACGAAATTCCAGTTCTCGCTTGCGGCGTCGGCGTCACCGACGATCTCGATCTCACGAGGATCGCCGCAGCCAAGCCCCATGTCGTGGGCCATTTTGATGAACTTGATGCTGAGCGGATCCATGCCCATGAGCTTGGCGGCGACGGCGTCGATGGCGACCTGATCGGCGCTGGCGAGGATGACGTTCTTCTCGTGCGGAATCATGCAGCGCGGGCCGGGACCGTCGCCGGCGAACGTGCCGTCCATAACAGCGAAGACGCCGCGATGGATCTTCTTCTGGATCATGAGCAGGTCGACGAGCGTTTCGTGAATGACAGGATGCGTCCAGTGTCGATGTTCGTTGAGCAGTCCGCCGAAGGCGTTCTTCATGGCGCCCGTGGTGGTCGTGAAGATGTGTGTCTTCACGGTCGGCAGATGGATGATGTTCTCACCGATGAAGCGCCTGGGGATGAAGAAGCCATCGGGATAGACCTCGTTGAGGCAGGTGAACCTGTCGGCCAGATCTCCGACGGCGTCACGAACATGGATCCACTCTTCGCCCTCGTAGAGATGGACATTGCGCAGACCGTGGGCGTCCGTCACGTTGACCTGTTTGTTTTCGCGCTCGCCGAGGTGCGCATCGATGACGACGGTCCGATTGTGGCATCCGTGGATGAGGGCGGGATCGTAGCCGTCCCGCTTCATGGCGCGGATGACGCCGTCGAGCTGCCAGGGCGTCGTGCTGCTGCCGGGAAAGAAGAAGTGCCAGCTGATATTGATCTTCAGGGCCGTATCGGCGTCTTTGGCGACGACATCCTGGTAGTCCGCCAGATTGAGCAGACGATGATAGTCCTCGAAGATGGTTCGCGGGCTCGTCCGCAGGATGGCGACTTTGCTCTTACTCATCATGACTCCTGGCTGGGGTTTCGGGGGACTTTAGGGCGCAGGATGGGATCGGGCAATGGGCGGGCGCCGTCGCATGGGGCGTCGCCCGCGACGTGACGGGCCTCTGTCGGGCGACAAAAAGAAGGCGGCCGTCACCAACCCTGAGTTGGCGACGGCCGCCGCGTTGTCATGGATTCCCGCAATCGGGCGTCATCCGCGAGCGGATGACGGGCGCCCGCTTACGGCGTGCAGCTGATGTTCAGGTTGAACATTCCCGTGCTCGGCGGCGCCCCGTAGGAGCCCACACGAATCATGTAGGTGTTACCGGCCGTGACCGGGATGCTGAACGAGGACGCCAGCGTTTCGGCGCACACGTTGCCCGTGTCGCCTTCGAGGGCGTTCCCGTGGTCGTCGTTGCATTCGATCGGGAGGGCGCCGCCGTTGATCGTGGCGCAGTCGATCGTGTCGTAGATCGCGATGCGGGCGTCAAACGAATTGCCGCACGTATCGACGAACAGTGTGCCCGTGCAGGTCGCGACGTAGGTGTAGAACAGGTCGCTCCGCACGGCGTCCGGCGCCAGCGAGAAGTCTCCGCAGGCCGGCAGACCGGAGTCCGTGGCGGCCGTGAGGTCGATCGGCGTCGCGCCGTCCATGATCGTCAGGGCGCCCGCACACTCGTCGTTGACGGGCGGCGGGGGCGGAACTTCGCAGTTGATCGAGAACTCGACCAGCGACACGGGTTCCGACGCGCAGGACCAGTTCGAGACGAGGATCCAGTACTGCACACCACCTGTCAGATCGACATTGAACGTTGACGGATCCGAGCAGGCGATCTGCGTCAGGTTGGCGCAGTCCGGGCCGGTCCAGACGCTCGTGGCGCCGTCGAAGCCGGAGCCGGTCGCGCCGATCGTCGCGTTGCAGTCAGAGTCGGGGGTGTACGTGTACCAGACGCCGTTGTTGGCGCCCATGATCGCGTCGCAGCTGCTGCCGAGACAATCCGGGAAGACGTTGAAGTCATCCGTGGCCGAGCCAATGTCGACGCCCGAGTCCGTGTACGGAAGGGTCGTGACAACACGGGCGTTGAGGCAGTCGTCGTGCGTCAGCGGCTGCGGGCACGGGTTGTTCGTGCAGTTGAGGCCCGCGGCGAATTCGCCACCCAGGGCCGCGCACTCGAGCTCGGGCAGATCGACGCACGTGGCGCCGCCATTCGAGCAGCATCGGCCGGCGGGGCACGGGTCGTCATTGCAGTCCGCGCCGAGCGTGAAGACGCCCGCCAGCGTGTTGCAGCCGGCCTCGTCCGTGACGACACAGGCGGTCAGACCGCCGTCGAGGTAGCAGCAGCTGCCCGCATTGCAGATGCCGCCGCCGTTCAGCAGGGCGTCCACAAAGGCCGCGATATCGGCGGCGTCGATGACGTTGTCGTCCTCGACGTCGGCGCACTTGCATGCGGCCGACGGCGTGGCGCCGAACTCCGACAGGTAGCAGGCCGTGAACGCCTGAATGTCGAGACCGTTGAGGGCGGAGTCGCCGTTCACGTCACCCGGGCAGGTGCCACAGATCGCGGAGCACTCGATGAAGAAGTCGAAGGTCGTGCCGGGATCCGGGGCTTCCGTGTAGGAGTCCGTGATGATGTAGTACGTGACGCCCTGCGTTGCCGTGAACGTCACTTCCTCGATACCGCCGCTGTCATCGCCGGCCACGCAGGAGCCGTTCGTGTCCTGGCAGTCCGTCACGACGTAGATCGCCGCGTCGAAGCCGCTGACGTTGGCCATGCCCGTGTGGACCAGGAGGTCCGACGGGGCCGTGAAGGCAAAGACGACTTCAGGACCGTTCGTCGAGAAGCCCGTGCAGCTGCCCGTGCTCATGAGCGCATGGTCCGGGTTGGCGAGGTCCAGCGAGATGCCGGCGATCGTTCCCGTATTGCAGTCGACCATCGTCGGCGTCGCACAGGTGTCATTGGCCGGGGGCTGCGGGCAGGGGTTCGGCGTGCAGCTCACGCCATCGCCCTGGTAAGCGCCACCGACGCCGACGCAGAACTCTTCCGTCATCTCACTGCAGGTTCCGCTGCCTTCGCAGCAGGCGCCGAAGCAGCTCGTCGCACACTCGGATCCGTCGCCCTTATAGACGCCGCCCGCCAGCAGACAGTTGCCCGCCGTGAGGACTTCGCAGGTTCCGCCCGTGCAGCAGGCGCCCGTCGCCGTGCTGCAGGTGATTTCGAGTCGCGTTTCGCCGCCGCCCTCGGTCGTGCCGAAGTCGCCGGCCTGGATATAGACAAACGCGCCGGGGCCGTAGTTCGGAATCGTGACGCTTTCGGCGCCACCGACGCCGCCACTGTCGGAGCAGGCGAGTTCCGAGCCGGGGCAGTTGTCACCGACCACGAGAACGGCGTCATAGCCCGTCGGCGTGAGCGTGATCGTCACGTCGCAGGGACCGTTCGTGTCGGAGATCGCGAGGTAGCGGAAGATCGCATCGTTGGCGACGACGCCGCCACCGCCCGTGCAGCTTCCTTCGACAACGTCGGCCGTGGCAAGATCGTTGTTGAACATGATGTCGATCGAGCCCGACTGTGCCGGGGAATTCCGCAGCGTGACGAGATCGGCGCAGGAGCCTTCGCAGATGTAGCCGCCGTTGCTCACGCCCGTGTTGATGTCGTAGGCGAAGCACACAGTGCCTCGGCCGCCGAAGGAGCCGCCGGCCGCCACGCAGGCCGCCTCATTGTTGATGGAGCAGCCGGATCCGAGGATGCAGCACGCGCCATCACAGGTGAGACTGCAGTCCGAGCCGTCTCCGCCGTAGACGCCGCCGGCGTTCGCACAGCCCGATGCCGAATCGATCGTGCAGGAGCCGTCAAAGAGACAGCAGGAGCCCGTTGGCGGGGGGCAGCCGTTCGGCGTGATGTTCAGCACGATCTCGCCGAGGTCCGTGCCGCCAAAGTCCTGGATCTGGATGAAGATCTGCTGGCCGATCGTGACACTGTCGATGCAGATGCAGCTGTCACGCGTCGATGTGCCCGTCTGCGGGGCGTCGATGCAGGAGGCCTGCGCCGGATCGGGGATCGTGCCATCAGAGCGGCAGTCGTCGTCGCAGTCGAGTTCGGCGCCGCCACAGAAGCTGTCATAGGCCGCGAGGACTGTGTCGATCGCTGTTGCGTTGTTCGGATTGAGGAAGGTGCCACACGTGTCGATGAGGAGCGAGCCGTTCTGCTCGACGGTATAGACCGCCCAGACGTCGGCGGCGCCGGAGGTCGTGCAGCTGGGATCGGGATCGTCAACGACGTTCCCGGCGTTGGAAAGGAGCGTTGTGCCGGAGCCGACGACGATGGCCGACGAGCAGACGTCGCCGCCCGTCGGGCATGCGTTCACGCCGCACTGCGTGCCGTCGCCCAGGTAGATTCCGCCGAGCGGTCCACACTCGCCGACGCCACCTGTGACGTCTGTGCACGTATCGTCGTGGCAGCAGGCGCCGACGCCGCCCGCGACGCAGGCGATGTTCAGCGTGACGTCGCCGCATCGGATCGTGCCGGAGGCGTCGTAGCCCGCCACACGGATGATGTAGTCCTGGCCGGAAACGCAGTTGAACGTCACAACGGACAGGAGCGTGTTCGGTCCCGTGCTGCCGTCGTCGTCGCAGGCGATCTCATTGCCGCCACAGGCGTCATAGATGGACAGAACCGTGTCGTTGACCGCCGTGAAGGCGCTGTTTTCCGTGTCGATCGTGGCTTCGCCGGTGCAATCCGCTGTCCAGACATAGAAGAGGTCCAGACCGCTGTTGGCCTGGCAGCCGGCTTCGGCGTCGTCCACGGCGCTGGCGCCGCAGTTGTTTCCGCCGGCGTTGGTCCCGGTGACCACAGGTGTCGCGCCCGCGCAGTCGTCCGACTGGGCGTTCGCCGCCGAAGTCAGTCCGAGCAGCGCGGCGACCGCGATGGCCGCCGTTGCGATCGAACGCGCGGATCGCGTCCGCGCGGTTCTACACTCGCAGGTGTCAATGCAAATCCCTGTCACGATGTTCCTCCCAAAAAGAGACATTCGCGCCGGCCGATCAGACGCCGACCCATTCGGCGATGCTCGGTTGCGGCTGGCTTTCGAAGGATGAGTTTGTTCCGGGAAATGCAATACGCAGGCGTCGCACCCGAGAACAGGGTGTACAGATGCTGCGCACGAACTCGTTGGGCGCGACGCGATGTGCGTCGTCCCTCCACTTCATTCCCGTCCCGTCGATCCCTCTTTCAAATACCTTCCGTCGGGCTCGCCGCTGATCGCCCCGCGACGCGATCGTCGCCGGGCGGCCGCCGCAGGGCGGCGTTGGGTTCGTCCCCCCAAGGATGCGTCGCGCTGAGAACGCGGTTCTCGTGACGAGTCGTCGCGTGCGCGCAACGACAGCGCACGGCCTGATTCGCCGTGTTGCGCGGTCATGGCGCAGTGACGACCAGGGCACGAATTCGTGCGGCTCGGTCGACGCTCGCTCTTTTCGGTCGGGAAAAGAATCGCCCCCTCGCTTACACGCGCCGGGGCGTCGGATTATTCCTGGGGATCGCGAAAAATGCGAAAGGTCGTTCGCGCCATTACAGACACGGGGAGGGTCCGATCATATCCGTGTGGCGCCGCCTTTGGTGTCTACGGATGAGGTATGGGCGCGGCGCCACCTCTCTGCGCCACCGCCGTTCCGGGCCATGCGGTCCGCTAGCTGGAAGGTTCGTCGTTCACGGCCTCTTTGACTTTTTCAACGGCCTGAGTCGTCGCCTTCTTTGCGCGATCCACGGCCTGCGTCGTGGCCCGCTTTGCCTTGTCGACGTAGGGCTTGGCGTCCCGGGCGACTTCCTTCGCCTTGTCGATCGCCTGCGTCGTGGCTTCCCGGGCCTTGTCGCGCATCTCACGGCCGAGTTGCCTGCCCCCCTCATAGAGCTCGTTCGCCGTGGCCGCCCCCTTGTCGATCATTGGCTCGAGCTTCGTTTCGGCCTTCTCGGCCGCGCGCGTCGCGGCGTTCTTCGCTTCGCGGGCCTTCTCCTTGGCGCGCTCCACGTCCTGGGGGTCGCAGCCGCTGGCGATCAGGATTCCGATTCCAATCATGGCGATGGCGCCGATGCGATAGTTCATCGCAAACCTCCCTCGCGCAGCCCAAACGGCGGCGCGTCAGTCATGTCGAGTATTGTCGCCTGCTGTGAAATTATTGCCGGGATTGCGTTGTGTCGCCACTCAGATGTCCGATCGCGTACCAAAACCGCATCCGACTCGGCGTGGAGGCGTGTTTCACGGCGGCGGCCTGTGAGTCGTTCCGCAATCGTGCGCCATCGGGACACGAGGCGTCGATCGGTTTATGATCGCGACGTATGGAGCGAGCGGAACTCATTAAGGCGTTGAAGGACCGATTCGAATCGGATGCGTTCCTGGGGGCGGCGTCACTGCCGATCGCGGCGCCGGCCGCGGCACAATCGTCGAGCGCGACGACGGCGAACGCGAAGCCGCCGACGACCCCGGTCCATCGCGCGCCAATCGCGGCCGACGAGATCGAACGTCGGCGCGTCGCGCTGCAGGTCATCGACGACAACGAAGTGAAGGGCTGTACGCAGTGTTGTCTCTCCGAGACGCGCACCAAGACGGCCTTTGGCGTCGGCGCGCCCAATGCGCGGATCATGTTCGTCGGCGAGGCCCCGGGGCACGACGAGGACATTCAGGGCGAGCCCTTCGTCGGCAAGGCCGGTCAGCTACTCACGAAGATGATCGAGGCCGGCATGGGCCTGAAGCGATCCGATGTCTATATCTGCAACGTGCTCAAGTGCAGACCTCCCAACAATCGCAACCCGGCGCCGGACGAAGTCATCGCCTGCCGAAATTTCCTGTGGCGCCAGATCGAAATCGTGCAGCCGGAAGTCATCATCGCGCTGGGCGCTCCGGCGGCACAGACGCTTCTGAACACGCGTGAGGGAATCGGTCGCCTTCGTTCGCAGTGGCATGATTTTCATCTCAGCGGAACCCCGGGCGTCGGGGATCCGATTCCGCTCATGCCGACGTATCATCCGGCGTACCTGTTGCGCAGCCCGGGCGAAAAAAACAAAGCCTGGTCCGACCTGAAGATGGTCATGACGCGACTCTCTCTGCCGCTTCCCGCACGCTGACGACAACACCCGTTGTCGTGTCTGTTTCGCCGATTGTTCGACCCAACATGACATGGCGGCGGCGCGCCCGCGCCGGATCGCTGTCTGACGGAGCGTCATGGTTTTCGTTCGCGCGCAGGTTGTCCGGTAAGTCGTCACGATTTCGTCGCGCTCGGGCGGGCGCAGACCCCTGTGGCGCAGCGCAGCATCTTCGGCCGATTCGTCGCTTGCGACTGTTATTCGCGGACCGTCCGCTAACGGCGCACATTTAACAGGGGGCCATATCGGACAGTCCGTTTGCGCGTCGTAACGAATCGTTGACACTGTTTTGCGCGCCCGGTACTTTCGACTCCATAAAGGAACGCGGGGGGTTAAGACGACAAATGTCTTTTTCTGGAGAGGCACGCATGGAAGCCTACGAAATTGCAACAGAACGCCCTCGCTTCCAGCCGCATTCGACTGGGCGAGTCTTTACCATAGACGACGCCAATCGCGCGCTTCCGCTGGTCAGTCGCGTTGTCGGCGACATCGTGCAGCAGCAGCGGGAAGTCTGCGACCTCGAAGATCAGCTCCATGAGCCGCATTCCGGCGAGTGGGAAGACGCGCAGGAGCGCTACACGCTCGCGCTGGAGCGACTCCGCGATCTGATCGACGAACTCTCCGACGTGGGCTGTCAGCTCAGGGACTGGCGGCGCGGTATCGTCGATTTTCCGGCGATCCATAACGAGCGACGCGTCGAGCTCTGCTGGCGCCTCGGAGAACGCCGCATCTGTCACTGGCACGAACCCGACGCGGGCTATCGCTGCCGTCAGCCGATCGACGAGCGGTTCCGAAAACGCGGCCAGTAGCCGCCCGCGATTCTTCAGCGCCATCGAAATCACAATCCGGGGCGATCCCCGCGGCGCTGTATTTGCGCCGCCGCAGCCGCCAATTCCGTTTCCGATCGCCCTTCGAGGCCGTACAATTCGTCGTGATGACGACGAGCCGCGCCCAGACACGCTTCGATCGCGGGTTGCGCTGGCGGACGCGAGAGGATCGCGACGGCCTGCGGATGGACCCCGCCCTGCGCCTTATCGTTGTGATTCCGGCGCTGAACGAGGAGGCGACGATTGAGCGCGTCGTTCGCGCCGTCCCCCGATCGATGACGGGGATCCGCGAGGTCGATGTTCTCGTCATCGACGACGGCAGCACGGATCGGACCGCCGAACTCGCTGTGGCCGCCGGCGCCGAGGTGATTCACCACACGACGCCTCGGGGCGTGGGCTCGGCCTTCCAGACGGCCCTCAACGAGGCGATCGAGCACGGCGCCGATCTGATCGTGAACATCGACGCCGACGGTCAGTTTGACCCGGCGGATATCCCCAGGCTCGTGGCGCCTGTCGTGGCGGGCGAAGCTGATTTCGCGACCGCCTCTCGCTTTCTGGATCCGACGCTGATTCCCGAGATGCCATGGATCAAGCGATGGGGCAATCGGCAGATGAGCCGGTTGATCTCCGGCATGACGCGCCAGAAGTTCCATGACGTCTCCTGCGGCATGCGCTGCTACAACCGGCGGGCGGCGCTGAGTCTCAACCTGCTCGGTCGGTTCACGTACACGCAGGAAGTGTTTCTCAACCTGGCCTACAAGCACATGCGCATCGTCGAAGTGCCGATCCGCGTGCGCGGCGTCCGCGAGTTCGGCAAGAGCCGCGTCGCCGGCAGCATCTTCAAATACGCCAGCAAGACGTCGCGCATCATCTTCCGCTGCTATCGCGACTATTTCCCGATGCGGTTCTTCGGCGCCATCGGCCTGTCGCTGCTCGGACTCGCCGCCATCTTCGGCGGATTCCTGTTGTGGCACTATCTCGGTACGGGAACGCTTTCGCCTCACAAGTGGGCCGGCTTCATCAGCGGCGGGTGCGCGCTGTTGAGCGTCTTCTTCTTCTTCGCGGGCATGATCGGCGACATGCTCAATCGCCATCGTGTCTATCTCGAGGAACTGCTTTATCGACAGCGATTGATGGCGAGAGGCGACTCGTCCTACAGCGATCTTGATTGAGGCGCCGTGTCGGCCTGCTGTCGAATCGTCCGCATCACGCCGGCCCAGAACCAGAGTGGCCAGAAACGACCGACGAGCATCAGCGCAATTGCGACAAGGCGTCCGTTCGTCGTGAGGTGGTCAGCAAGTCCCGTCGTGAGTCCCACATTGTTCAGTGAGGCAACGGCGTCGAACGTCGTATCGTATCGATCGGCTGACGTCGTCATGCCCAGCAACAGCGCCGCGATCGCGTTTATGGCGAGCCATGCGCAGAGACCGACGCCGAATCGTGTCAGCAATCGACGGCGAAGGGCGCCGCGCCGGGCGCGCTCCGCCACGTTGGCGCCGCCGATCGGCGCCAGGAACAGCAGGCCGAAGAGCGACGTACGAATGCCGCCCGCCGTTCCGGCGACGCTTCCCCCCGTGAACATCGCCGCGACGATCAGGCCGAACGACGGCCAGCTGAGCGTACCGACGGAGACGGGGATCGTCTGAAGTCCCGCCGATCGCACGGTCGATGCGACCAGCACGGCGAGCGGCCAGGGGCGCGAACGGTCGTCGCGCATGGCGGGTTGATGGACGCTCGGTTCGAATGGCAGCGCCGGCCGCCACTCGCCGACCACGGACGCCGGATGCTCAAGGTAGACGAGGGCGCCGCTCATGAGCAGCAGCAGCAGGAAGGCCGCAAAGGCGTCGAACGTCGCGAGGCCACTCAGCGGATGTCGCTGCAGATCATCGGTCGCCGGTCGCTTGCCGAGCAGGTCGAGGAGCAGGGGGACTCCCAGCGATCCGGCGATGGCCAGCGACGTGATTGCGAGAAAGACGCGC
Organism: Phycisphaerae bacterium; assembly: GCA_035399845.1. GTDB lineage: Bacteria > Planctomycetota > Phycisphaerae > UBA1845 > UTPLA1 > ECT2AJA-110-A. Next base: position 95,844 of record DAOPJV010000015.1, read on the forward strand.
CGATCCGCGAAGTAGCTGGCCAGTCCGTCCGCCCGCATGACAACGCCCGTGTTCCAGAGGGCGTCGCCCGCGTGCACCACACTCCACCAGATGCGATCGACGAGCGTCGGCGTGTCCTCGGACCGCCACACGCTCAGGAGCACGGCGACGCCTGTCAGTTGTATCAGCGTCGCGACGAGAAACACGCGCCTCAACGTGGCGGGACGCTGAAGGAAGGGGCGAACCAGTGACAGGCCCATCGCGCAGAAGCCGAATCCCGCCAGTTGGGTCAGGCCGATGATGACAATCTGGCCAAACGACGTGTAATCCTCGCTGAAGCTGAGCGTGAATACACCCACGAGGCAGGCGGCGCTGGTCGACGTGTGCAGACCGCCGACGACGTGGCTGACGAAGTTGTGCCGATAGTCCGGGACCCCGGAGTTTGTCGCGATGGGAATCGAGAGCAGGACGGCGCCGACGAGGACCGCGCCGATCCAGTACGGAACGATGACGCGGATCAGCTGATCCGGCGTGTCGATGGCGGCCTCCATCTTTCGATAGGCGTTGTGCAGACATCCGAGCCCGGCTGCGCCAACGATGTAACCCGTCGTGGCGACGAGCGCCGGCGTGACACTTCGACAGGCCACGGACAGCCCTGCGCCCACGAGCGCGACGAGGACGAACAGAATCCCGTCCGTTGATGCCAAGCAACGCGCGCGTCGGAGGTGGTGGATCCAGAAGAGGGCCAGCGGGATCTGGCAGGCGATGAGCGCGATTGTCGGCAGCGCCGAGGCGCCGCGACCGTCACGCGCCAGGAGCGCGGCGACGGCGATTCCCATGAGCGTCCGGAAAAGCCAGCGATTCGGCATCGATGGCGGCTTCGATGTGGAGATGCTGGGCGCCTCGGCCGGAATCATGGCGAAACCGTAGCGATGAAGCCCCCGATTCGCAATATGCGCATTTCACTGCGATGTTACGAAACTGCAAACGCGATCCGCTATCGCGATCTGACGCGATCGCGTAGACTGTCCGGATAGCTCATGCGACACGTGATGCGGATGTACGCCAACAGAATGAGTCGGCCACTGGTATGGGGCGCCCTGGGGCTGGCCCTGCTGGTTCCGGTTCGCAGCGTTTCGGCGCACAACCTCGACGTCACGCAGGCGTTCGTCGTCTTCAAAACGGACGGAACCTATCTCATCGATATTCGGGCGCACCTTGACGCGCTGGCCCTGGGCAGGCCCGGGGATACGCCGCAGTCGGAGTTGAATGAGATCTTTCGCGCGATGTCCCCCGAGGAACTCGACAAGACTGTCGAAGACCTCAAGGACATGCTCAGCGGGCGAATCCACATTCGATTCGATGACATCAGGCGGCGGCCCGCGCCGACGTTTCCCGAGTTCCGCACCGCCCTGGCGGCAACGTCGGACGAGCCGAGTGTTCTCGGCGCGACGATCCGTCTCGAAGGTCGCGTCCCGAAGAACGCCGCGACCTTCACCATTTCGCTCTCCAGGGCGTTCGGCAATATGACGCAGATGACGATCATCGAGGAGGGCACGGGGATCGTCGAGAAGCCCCTGCTTGGGCAGGGGGACGACAGCCCTCCGTTCGTCTTCGGTGGCGATCCGTCGAAGGCGGGCGCCGGCGCGGAGGATGGACGGACCGTCTTCGGTCGGTTCATCATTCAGGGCTTCGAGCACATCATTCCGAAAGGTATCGACCACATTCTGTTCGTGCTCGGCCTGTTCCTGCTCAGCACGCACCTGCGCCCGCTGCTGTGGCAGATTTCGGCGTTCACTGTCGCGCATACGATCACGCTCGCGCTCGCGATGACGGGGGTCTTCTCGTTGCCACCGCACATTGTTGAGCCGCTGATCGCGCTGTCGATCGCCTACGTGGCCATCGAGAACATCGCCACGCCAAAAATGAAGCCGTGGCGGCCGTTCGTTGTATTTGCGTTCGGGCTGCTGCACGGAATGGGATTCGCCGGCGTTCTGATGGAACTCGGCCTCCCACGCGGGCAATTCGCCTCGGCACTGGTCGGATTCAACGTCGGCGTCGAAATCGGTCAGCTGAGCGTCGTCGCCCTGGCCTTTCTGGCCGTCGGCTGGTTCCGCAGGAAAGAATGGTATCGCGCGGCGATCATTATCCCGCAATCGCTCGCCATCGCCGCCGTGGGCCTGTACTGGACCGTTGAGCGAATCGCCAGCGGCGCCTGACGCCTAATCCTTCGCTTTCTCGTCGGCTTCGTCGTGGGCCGCAGCTTCGTCCTCTTCATCGTGAACGATGTGCAGCGACGGCGTCGCGTCCGCGTCTTCCGATCCATCGACATCGCGCTGATCGTCGTCGATCGTCTCCGGGATGTCGTCCGTGCGCATCGGGGCGGGGGGTTCCGATTCCGTCGTCGATTCCTCGACGGTTTCCTTTGCCTTCGCCGGAGGCGGACGCAGCGCTTCAACCTGCGGCAGGTCGTCAAGCGAGGGCAGACCGAAGACTTCCAGGAACTTCTTCGTCGTTCCGTAGAGCAGCGGACGGCCAAGGTCTTCGGCGCGACCCACGATCTTGATGATGTTCATCTCACGCAGGCGATTGATCATTTCGCCGGCCGCGACGCCTCGGATCGCTTCGACTTCGGCGCGCGTGCAGGGTTGCTTGTAGGCGACGATCGCCAGAGTCTCCATCGCGGCGGGAGAGAGCTTCGTTTCCTGGCGGACCCGCAGGAGCTTCGTCAGCCAGTGGTTATAGAGCGGCTGTGTCAGGATCTGGAAGCCGCCGGCGACCTCTTCAATGCGAAACGACAGGCCAATCGCCTCGTAATCCGCGTTGAGCGTTTCGATGTGTTTCTTGACGTCTTTGCCGCTCCCGGTCTCGATGATCGAAGCGATCTTACCGGCGGTGAGCGGGCTTTCGGCGGCCATCAGGACGGCCTCGACGACGCGCTTTGGTTCCGCGTCTGGCCCTGTCGCCTCGACAGGCGTCTCGGCGGCGGTCTGCGGCGTCGCATCCGCGTCGGCGGCCGTCGTCGCTTCCGTATCCGGGGCGCTTTCGGGCTGGTTCGCGTCTTCCGGCATTTGCGTGTCGTTCGTCGGATCGGTCTCTGTGAGAGTGACGCCGCCATCCATGGCTGGTGCTCCTTTTCGTCCGCGACGCCTGGACGCGAATCCCCCGGAATGCGTCCCCAGGTCGCTGACAGTGCGTGCAATATCCCTGAAGGGGCGTCCCATGGCAACCTTTGCGTCCGCGAATCCCGTGGATCCCGACTGTGGATTTGCCCTGCGCCGCTCTGAATTCTAGGTTTAGTCTGGCGGATAACACCCTTCGTTTGGTGGCCAGGAAGGATGCTCTATGAACGAGACAACTCCCGAAAATCCGGTGTTGGAGGGCGTCGATGTTTCGCCCGCCGGGCTGACGCTTCGCGACTGGCTTGCCGGTCAGGCGCTGGCGGGCTTCTCCCGCGCTCGTGAGGCGGAAATGTTCAACGAGAACACCGTGCGCTGGTACGCGCGAATTGCCTATGAAATGGCGGACGCCATGCTGGAAGAACGCGACCACGCGCCGCGACGGCAGGTCGTGCGGCCGAAGGCGGATGTGAGACCGCCGAGACCCGCCGCCTGGCAGGACGTTCGGGCGAGAACCGTCTGACGTCCGGCGCCCCGGCGGCTGCGCCGGCGGGGCGTATTCGCTGCGGGACGCCCGACGCCGCGTCGGCGGATTATTCGAAACGTCGAGCCCATCGCGTCGTTTATAATCCTCCATGATGCGACGGCGCGAATTCTCCGATTCGATCACAAGTCGCCGGGGCCGGTCCGGATGTGCGCGCATCGTCCGCGCGCCGCTCGCATGGCGATGCCTCTGCCTTGCGGGGCTCGTCGTGACATCGACGCTCCTCGCGGGCGATCCGCCGGACGAGATCCACGAGGCGCTGCACGACGCCGATCCGGCGCGGCGTTTCGCCGCGATCCGCCGCGTCTCCACGTCGCTCCTGGACGATCGAATCCCCGACCTCGTCGCGCTGTTGTCCGATCCGGAGCCGGCCGTCCGTCGAGAGGCGGCGGTGGCGCTCGGGCGTCTCGGCGCGGACGCCGACGGCGCCGTCGAGGGACTGCTCAGCGCCCTCGTCGAAGGCGATACGGGCGTGCGGCGACAGGCGCTGTTGGCGCTCGGAAAGATCGGCGCTGATCGAAACGGCGTCATTCCGAACGTGGCGAACGCGTTGCTTGACGATGACGCCCAGATCCGGGCGACGGCGGCCTATGTCCTGGGGCTCTATGGCGCGCGCGCAACGTCGGCGCTCGACGACGTCGCGCAGCGCCTCGTCGATGAATCCGACGACGTACGCCGGGAGGCGGCGCTGGCGATCCGCCGTATCGGACCGGCGTCTCCGGGCGCTGTGGTCCGACTGGTGCGCGCCTGTGGTGATCGCGATTACTACGTTCGGCAATACGCGTTCGACGCGCTGCAGATGACGGACTCCGACGCCGTGGAGGCGATTGGCGAACTGATCGAACTGCTGGGGGATACCAGCCTGCGCGTGCGGATACAGGCCGCCAACGTCATTGCCCGAATCGGATCAGAGGCCGATGCGGCGGTACCGACGCTGGTCAGGCGCTTGGGCGACAGCGGCGACAAGGCGGAACGCCTTGCGATCGTTGGCGCGCTGGGTGGTGTGGGACCTCCGGCGGTCGGCGCGGCGGAGGCGCTGGCCGTTGCGCTGCGCGACGAATTCGCCAGCGTGCGGAAACAGGCGGCGGAGGCGCTGATGGACATCGGTCCCGGCGCCGCCGGCGCGAGCGACGCGCTGGTCGTGGGGCTGGTCGATGAATCGGAAGGCGTTCGCGCGGCGTGCGCCAGCGCGCTGCGTTCGATGGGAACGGCTGTCACGCCTGCGCTCTCGAAAGGCGCCCGCAGTACCGACGCGGCGACCAAGGAAGCGTGCGTGGAAATCGTCGGCGATCTGGAAGAGTCGGCGGCGCCAATCGTGCCGCTTCTGATCGAGCTGTTGGATGATCCCAACGAACGTGTCGCCCATCTCGCGGTGGACGCCCTGGGGCGAACGCGTGAGAAGGGGGCCGACGCGGTCCCGGCGCTCGCGGAACTGCTTCGCAAGTATCCCGATTCGCGACCCGACCTGGCGCAGGCCCTCGGACGGATTGGTCCGGACGCGGCGTCGGCGATTCCCGTGCTTATTGAACGCCTCGAGAGCGAAGATTCCCGGATGCGCCGTCGGGCGGCCAGCGCCCTGGGCATGATTGGTCGGGCTTCGGTCAAGCCGCTGATGGGCGTCGCGCGCGACGGGTCGGAGGACGCCCGGATGGAGGCGGTTCGGGCGATCGGCCTGATCGGCGTTGACGCGGCGGCGGCGACGCCCCTGCTGGTCACGCTGTTGGGTGACGAGAACCTGCCGCTGGCGGACCGGGCCGGGCGAACGCTCCGTTCGATCGGCGACGCCGCCTATCCCGCCATGATCGATGGTCTTCAGTCCGAGGACCTGGTGTTTCGAAACCTGATGGCCGCGAATCTGGACGCCTGTGGCAAGAAGCTGCACGTCGAGCGGGATCGGCTGGTGTCGCTGTTGGCGGATGAACGGCCCGACGTCCGCGAGACGGCTGCGCGCCTTCTTGGAAACATGAACGAGTTGGCGGCGCCGGCGGTCAACGAACTGGCCAGGGCGACGACGGACACGTTCGCGGATGTGCGGCTCCAGGCGGTTAAGTCGCTGGGGAACATCGGCCGGGCCGCGGCGCCGGCGTTGCCGCAGCTCGTGGCGGCGCTGAACGACGAGAATGAGAAAACACGGGAATACGCCGCTGTCGCCATTGGTCGGATCGGCGCCGAGGCGAAATCGGCGATCCCGGCCCTTGTCGATGTGATTCGCAATTCACCGGAGGTTGCGCAGCGAAAGGCCATCGGGGCGCTTCAGCTCATCGGAACGGATGCGGTTCCGGCCCTGCTCAGCTTGATCGAGGACCCGAGCCCGAATGTGCGCTGGTACGTGATTGACGCCCTCGGCAGGATTGGTCGATCGGCGGCCGCCGCGGTCCCCGCCATCCGGCGGGCGCTGAAGGATGATGACGATCAGGTGCGAAGCGTTGCCGCCTGGGCCATCGACGCCATCGGCATCTACGAAGAGACAGAGACGCCGCCGATGTCAGAGTAGTCTGTGAAATGACGCGCGCTTTGAGACGCGGCGTCGAGCGGATAGGATGCCGCCGGCCACGCGGGTGGGTCGTGGCGCCATTGAATGAAGCAGGGATGCTGAAATCATGTCTTCCGACAATCGCTGTATCGCTGTGTTTGACTCCGGTATCGGCGGGCTGACCGTCGTGCGGGAGCTGATGTATCGCCTGCCGAACGAAGACATCATCTATTTCGGCGACACGGCCCGCGTTCCCTACGGCATCAAGAGCAGCGAAACAGTCACGCGATTCGCCCGCGAGACCTGCGATTTTCTGCTTCAGTTCGACCCGAAGTTCATGGTCGTCGCCTGCAACACGGCGAGCGCCGCGGCGCTGCCGACGTTGCAGGATTCGCTGCCGGTGCCATGCATCGGCGTCGTTGAGCCCGGGGCTCGAGAGGCGGTCCTCCAGGCGCGCGGCGGCACGATCGGCGTCATTGCGACGGAGGCGACGATCAACTCCGACGCCTATCGCCGGGCGATGAAGCGCTTCGACGCGAACGCCCGCGTCGTTCAGAAGCCCTGCCCGCTGTTCGTGCCGATCGCCGAGGAAGGGCGGTCCAGCAACGACGCGATCACACTGGCTGTGGCGCGGGATTACCTGGAACCAATTGTTCGCCTCGATCCGAATGTGCTCGTGATGGGCTGCACGCACTATCCGCTGCTGCGCGACGCGATCGGCGCCGTGATGGGCGACAGCGTGACACTCATCGACTCCGGCGAGCAGACGGCCCGGGCGGTCATCGCGGAACTGAAGGATCGATCGGGCCTGAATGACACGAACGACGCGGGGCGGCTCACGTGTTACGTCAGTGACAACCCGCAGCGTTTCCGCGAACTGGGTCAGCGGTTCCTGAACAAGACAATTGTCGATGTGACCTGGATCTCGCCGGAGCAGTTTTTCGCCGCTGGGCATGCGAACGCGGCGAAGTGACTCGGCCTGATGGCGCCGCTGATGGACCGAACCGCGACCGCAAGGGAGCGGCGCCAGCGGACGCGGAAGAACGGGCGGTTGAGGCGCCAAGAAGAAACTTGTCGAAGATTGAGCCAATGGAATGACGCTACTCACTTCGTTTCGACACAACCGCGACTTCCACATGCTTGCCTTT
>DAOPJV010000015.1:103206-108591 GCA_035399845.1 Phycisphaerae bacterium
AATGACGCTACTCACTTCGTTTCGACACAACCGCGACTTCCACATGCTTGCCTTTAGGGGCAAGCATGCCACCCGTGGTGTCGTCCACATGCTTGCCTTTTGGGGCAAGCATGCAACCCTTGTGTTGATGCTCGTGCTGTTGACGGCGCCCGCCGGCTGCAAGTCGTCGCGGCGTCGGGACTGGCGGCCGGATTCGATGCGATCCAGCGACGAATGGACGAAGATGGCGCTGGAGTCGGAGCGGCCGAACGATCGTCGCCGCGGTGTTGTCGGTCTGTCGGAATCGCGCGACGCGAGGGCCGACTGGGCGATGAAGCTCTACGAGACCGTCGCGAAATCGGATATCGACGCGAGCGTGCGCTGCGCCGCGTTTCGCGCGATGGAGCAGATCGCTGATCCGCGTTCGCAGACGACGGCGATCGCCGTGCTCGAGTCCAGACGCCAGCCGTCGGAGGAGATTGTCCCGGCGCCGGCGTCGGTTCGCTGGGGGGCGGTTCGCACGCTGTACGCCATCGCGTCGGCGTCGGGCGGGGCGAATGACGCGCCACCCGCCGTCGTGACGGGGCTGATTGAGACGGTCCGATCGGAGCCCGAGCAGCGCGTGCGGCTGACGGCCATCGACACGCTCGCCTACTATCGCGATCGCAAGGTTCCGCCTGCCCTGGTCGACGCGCTGGAGGATGAGGACTTCGCCGTGCGGCGCGCCGCCGAGTCCTCGCTCGTGGCGCTGACGGGCGTGACGCATCACTACGATCCGATGGCGTGGCGCGCGTGGCTCGCGAAAACGAGCGATCCCTTCGCCAGCGCCGGCCAGACGCCCGAGGGCTGGAACGAGCCCGACGAAAAGCCGAAATGGGACTGGCTGCAGCTTCCCGGCAGCGGATGAGCCGCAATTCGGTTGACGCAAATCTCGGGGCGTGCTAGGAATGCGGGCTTCGGACGCCTGTAGACGACGGCGTTCGACGTGTGTTGACGATCTCCACGCATTCAACTTTTTGCGAGCATTCCCATGGCGGACGATTTCATATTGACGACGTTGGAGGGACCGATCGCGATCCTGACGCTGAATCGGCCCGATGTCCTGAACGCCCTGAACATCCCGCTGATGGATCAGTTGATCGAGACGATGGAGCGGCTCGACAACGATCCGGCCGTGCGTGTGATGGTGCTGACAGGCAATGATCGCGCGTTCGCGGCCGGCGCCGACATCAAGGAGATGGCCGAGGCGTCGATCGTCGACATGTACGAACGGAACAACCTCGCGCGCTGGGAGCGCATCAAGCGCGTGCGCAAGCCGATCATCGCGGCCGTCAGCGGCTTCTGCCTGGGCGGCGGATGCGAGCTGGCGATGCACTGCGACATGATCGTGGCGGCGGAAGGCGCCCAGTTCGGTCAGCCCGAGATCAACATCGGCGTGATCCCCGGCGCCGGCGGCACGCAGCGTCTTGGCAAGGCCGTGGGTAAGTATCGGGCGATGGAGCTGATCCTGACCGGCCGGTTCTTTTCGGCGCAGGAGGCGTACGACGCGGGGCTCGTGACGAAGGTCGTGCCGAACGAGCTGTATCGTGAAGAGGCGATCAACATCGCGAAGCAGATCGGCGAGAAGTCGCCGATGGCCGTGCGCTTTGCGAAAGAAGCCGTCCTCAAGGCGTTCGAGTCGCCGCTATCGGAAGGCCTCGACTACGAACGGAAGATGTTCTACATGCTGTTCGGGACCGAGGACCAGAAGGAAGGCATGGCGGCGTTCATTGAGAAGCGGAAGGCGAAGTATACGGGGAAGTAGTGAGTCGTGAGTATTGAGTCGTGAGTTACGAGTCGCGAGTTCCGAGTGGGGGAGTGCGGGCGACTTGCCCGCCCGAAAAAAGAAATCATGCGGGCGAGGCGCCCGCTCTCGCCGGTCTGAAGTCGATCGAGCCAAATGAGTGAATGACATGTCATACGAAACCCTGCAAATCACGGACGCGAATCACGTTCGCACGATCACACTCAATCGCCCCGACGCCATGAACAGCGTCAACGGCGCGATGACGAAGGAGCTCGCCAAGGAGCTCAAGGGCATCGCCAGGGACGCGAGCGTCCGCTGCCTCGTGATCACCGGCGCGGGCAAGGCCTTCTGCGTCGGCCAGGATCTGAAGGAGGCCATCGGCGGCGATCGGCCCATGGACTTCGCCGCCCGGCTCCGCGCGGGCTACAACCCCGTCGTCGAGGCCCTGACGTCGCTCCGCGTTCCCACGATCGCCAGCATCAATGGGGCGGCCGCGGGGGCGGGCTGGAGCCTCGCCCTGGCCTGTGACTATCGCATCTGCGCCAGCCGTGTGAAGTTCGTTTCCGCCTTCAGCAACATCGGTCTCGTCCCCGACAGCGGCATGACATGGACGCTGCCGCGGCTCGTGGGCTACGCCAAAGCCCTCGAAATCGCCTGGATGAGCGAGCCGATAACGGCGGAATCTGCGCAGCAAATGGGGCTGGTCAATCGCATCGTTGAAGACGACAATCTTGCCGCCGAAACGACGGCCCTCGCCGAGAGGCTGGCGAAGCGGCCGACGAAGGGCCTCGTGCTGACGCGGCAGGCCATGATGGCGGGCATGACCAACAGCATGCCGGCCCAGCTGGACTATGAGGCGATGCTCCAGAGCATCGCGGGACGGACGAAGGACTACGACGAAGGCGTGAAGGCGTTTATCGAGAAGCGACAACCGGAGTTTGCTGGTGAGTGAGAGACTGTTTGGCGTAATCGGTTCGGGAACCATGGGCGCGGGCATCGCGCACGCGGCCGCGGAAGCGGGGTTCGTGGTGCGCACGCTGGATACCGATCCGGCGCTCGTGCGGAAGGCCTACGACGGCATCAGGGAGCGGCTGGACAGTCGCGTTCAGCGCGGCAAGCTGCCGGCGCACGATCGCGACGCGACGCTGGCCAATCTGAACATCGCCGAGTCCATGAGCGACTTCGCCAAGGCGGAAGTCGTCGTCGAGGCGGTCCCCGAGAACTTTGAACTCAAGACGAAGATCTTCGCCGATCTGGAGAAGGTCGTCTCCGATCGCACACTGCTCGCGACGAACACGTCGAGCCTGAGCGTGACGAAGCTCTCCTCGGCCGTGCAGCGCAAGGATCGATTCCTCGGCATGCACTTTTTCAACCCGGCGCCGATCATGAAGCTCGTCGAGCTCGTCAGCGCCGAGGGCACGAGCGATCAGGCCCTGGTCGACGCCCGCGCCGTCTGCGCGAAGCTCGACAAGACGGCCGTGAAAGTGAAGGATTCGCCCGGGTTCATCGGCAATCGCGTGAACCGGCCGTTCTACCTCGAGGCGCTCACGCTGCTCGAGCAGGGCGAGGCGGATGTGCCGGCCATCGACAGCGCGATGCGAAACGTCGGTGGGTTCCGGATGGGACCTTTCGAGCTGCTCGACCTGATCGGCATGGATGTGAACCTGAGCGTCACGGAAGTCGTGTACAACGACTTCGGCAGGCCCGCCCGTTTCACGCCCAGCAAGATCCAGCAGGGGCTCGTGGCCGAGGGTCATCTGGGCCGCAAGACAGGGCGCGGTTTCTACACCCATGGCGACGGCGACGCCAGGCCCGCCTATCAGGCGACGCTGAAGGACACGAGCGGCTGGCAGGCCTCCGACGCCCTGAAGGCGTTCGCCGCCGAACTCGGCAAGCCGGCCGATCGCTCGACCTGGCTTTACGCCCGCATCCTGCTGGCCGTCATGAACGAGGCGGCCCTCGCGGCGGATTCGATCGCGATCCCGCGGGATGTGAACATCACAATGGAGCTCGGCTTCAACTATCCGGAAGGACCTTTGTCGACCGCCGACTACGTTGGTCTCGACATCGTCCGGAAGCTGCTGGCGGAGTTCTACAGCCAGTCCGGCCAGGACGAGCGCTACAAGCCGAACCCGCTGCTCGACAAGCATGTGGAGGAAGGAAACCTGGGCGAGAAGACGGCCCGCGGCTTCCTCTATCACGCGCTCTGATCGAAGCTGACTGTTGTTAGAGAATTCAAAGCTGCCTCGTGTGACGGGGCGGCTTTCTTCATGCGCCCGAGTTTCGAGCCACGCGCGTCAGCAAGTGGGCGCGTTGCGTGGGTGCGTTGGAAGCGCGCGACGATCCTCTCGCGCGTGAAGTCGATCGGGGGGGGCGTACGGATCCCTGGAGGAACTGGACAATGCGACTGAGCCTCGCTGTCCTCAGCGTGGCGAATCTTTCCACTTGTGCGAGCCGTACTTCGCCGTGAGGACACGGCGGCTCTGACTGGCGCCGATGCGACGATACGAACGCGAATGGCGCCTGATGCACATCGAGTGATCTCGTTTGCAGTCCTATCATCGCGCCCCATCCCTCGGAGAGGCTGGGCCACCCGGCTCCCAATGTGGGGCGGCTTTTTCATGCGCCCGAATTCCGAGCCACGCGCGTCAGCAAGTGGTCGTGTTGCGTGGATGTGTTGGACTTGCGCGACGATCCGTTCGCGCGTGAAGTCGATCGGGTGGCCCACCCCTTCAGGGGTGGGGGCGCGACGATGAGTTCGCAGGGGGAACCACGAGTTTGTCCACACGGCGCTACCGGCGTTCGATCATCGAGATCCCATCCTCGCAGAGGATGAGCCACCCGGCCGGATATGACCGCATGAATCGTTGTGTACAACAGCGCCCCGTGACACGGCGCCAGTCAATTCGCTACGATGACAACATAGGGGCGTATCCAGATCGGTCGTTCGTGATCACGGAGTCGATGCAAGGGCGATGAAATGATCGTGCATGCAATCTGCCGTCGGAGCCGTCTCGACGGCGTATTCGACGAGTATCATTATCAGTTGTTTCACGGCGCCGCATGGCGGGACGGAGTTCGATCGCAGATAGCCAAGGGACGGTTCATCGATAGTGGTCCGCAATCAAAGCTAGTTGTCGTTCGAAATGTCTACGGCGTACCGCCTGTCTATGAACCGGGGAGAAGCCTGGTCGTTTCCGAACCGCTGCGCGACAAACTCGGTGGGCTCCCAGGGCTGGAATTCGACCAGGTCTCATACATGCGGCTATTCTCGTTGCCGTACGCCAAGGGCGAATTCGACCAGAATCTGAATATGGAATGGGTGCTCTACAGTGAAAGGCACTCGCTGGATGACGACGATTGGTTCCTCCTGACGCAGGTGGATGACATATCGTTGCACTGGGATGCGCCGCCTTATTTTGAGCTGATCACGATGTCGCCATCCAGGTTGGAAGGTCGGTATCCCGAAGCTCGCGAGTTCCGCCACACTTTGGCATATGCGCATCTTTCGGAGCAGATGCTCCTTGAGAATGCAGTCATTCCAGCGGGCCATGGGTATCTGGTCTCGCCGGAGTGCTTCAGTATCATGGACGAGTACATCGATCGAGACTTCTTCGCGG
>DAOPJV010000016.1:0-96991 GCA_035399845.1 Phycisphaerae bacterium
GCCAGCTTTCGATACGGCAGCCGAACGTGCGTTTCGAAAGCTGGCTGGCCGCCTGGCGTCGATCGAGGAAGACATCGGCGTGAAACTTGCTGAGATCCTCGCCGACTCGGACGCTTTCCGTGAGGGCCTGATCGCCGAAGGCCGCGGCCGTTACTTCGTCCGAGGCCGTGATCGCCGAAATCAGAAGCTTGCGGGCCGCGTCCACGCGATCGTAGAGGTCCCGGCCTTCCTCGAAGTCGTAGAGTCCCCAGTCCTCGCGCTTCTGACTGATGCGCATGAGCTGACCGCGGGCGAGTTCGACGTTCAGGTTGTAGGGGCCAGGTCGCTCGCAGAGACGGGGGGTCTCCATCATGACGCGCCCGACACCTTTGACAGTCCAGAGGATCGCCAGGGCCGCGGCGCCGCGCGTACGCGACTCGGCGACAATCTCTCCCGCCGAGAATTTGATCTCCGCGCGAATCGGAACCCGATCGTTGCCGACGAGGTAAGCGCTCGACAAGTCGAACGAAGGCGCCGGTCTGCCGTCATGAAATACCTTGAATCTCAGCATGCTGAAGTCTGGCGCGGCCCTTGGGAACCGCCTCGTCCTCCCTGTGCCCGTCAATAATATAGATCGAGGGCGTGAACGTACACCTATCGCGTTTTGTGGCGACTGTGTCCGAAAAAGTCGGCGCGTCGCGCGAGCGACGCCCGCTCATGCGAGTTCACTCGGTTTCCATGCGTATTTCGCGATCCAAACGCGTCCTGCGTCGCTGAACGCAACACCCTCGCGCTCCAGTCGCGATCTCTGCCGATCCGGACCGGTTCCGACGCGGGGGGCGATCCGCCCGCCGGCGCCGACGACACGATGCCAGGGGAGCGTCTGAGCCATCGGCGATTCCTTCAGAAATCGGCCCACGAGTCTCGCGTATCGCGGCCAGCCGATTCCCTCAGCAAGGGCGCCGTAGGTGCAGACGCGACCTTCGGGAATCGCCTCAATGAGCCGGCACAGTCGCAGAATGGCCGGATGGGGCCCCGACGCCGCATCCACGACAAGTGTCGGCGGTGTTTCGCGTGGCGTCCGTCCGCCGGTTCCTCGCGAGCTCGGCTTCATGTCTCGTCGGCGGGCCATCATCTCGCCAGGCGCAACTTACTCCGCACTTGCGGGTGTCACCGGGTTCAGGGGCGCCTCTCCCTTCAGAACGGCGACAACATTCTGGGCGGCCATTTCCGCCATGCGATTACGCGTCGTCACTGTCGCGGAGCCGATGTGGGGCAGGGCGACGACGTTGTCCATCGCGAGCAGTTCCTGCGGGATGGCGGGTTCGCCGTCATAGACGTCGAGACCCGCGGCCGCGAGTCGTCCGCTCCGCAGCGCGCCGATGAGTTCCGCCTGATCGAGGACGGCGCCGCGAGCCGTGTTGATCAGGATCGCGCCCTTCCTGATCTGAGCGAAGGCGTCGGCGTCAATCATCTGTCGCGTGTCCGAGGTCAGCGGAACGTGCAGCGTGATGTAGTCACTCTGTCCGAGCAGGTCGTGGAGTGACGCCCGTCTGGCCCCGAGGTCGTTCATCGCCGGCTTGTCGTGTCGCGCGTGGTAGAGCATCGGCATGTCGAATCCCGCCGCCCGCCGCGCAACGGCGGTCCCGATGCGTCCCGGTCCGATGATCCCCAGCGTCTTGCCATACACGTCGGCGCCGAGGTACTGGAGCATGCCCCAGCCGCGCCAGGCGCCGGCGCGGACAAACCGCTCCGCCTCGCTGAGTCGGCGGGCGGCGCCGAGCAGCAGGGCCCATGTGAGATCGGCCGTCGCGTTCGTGAGGACGTCGGGCGTGTTGGTGACGGCGATGCCGAGCGACGCGGCGTGGGCGACATCAATGTTGTCGTATCCGACGGCGCACGTGGCGATGACCTTGCAGCGTGGCGCCGCCGCGTCGAGAACGCGCGGCTGGAAGCGATCTTCCACCTGGCAGATGACGCCATCGACGTCGGCCACGGCGTCGGCCAGTTCGGAGACGCGAAACTGCCGGGCCTGCTGGTTCATCCGGACGCGCAGTCCGGCCTTCTGGAGCGTTCGGATTCCGATCTCCGGAATCAGTCGGGTCACGAGTACCGTCTTGTCACTCATGGCGATTTGCAGTCTCCTGACGGGGGCGATTCCCGCCGCCGCGTTCGATTCCGACGCGCGGTCCACGCTGACGACAGCATGCGTGTCTGATGCGGGGGGCGACCCGTTGGCCGGGGGGCATGATAGCTGGAACGCCGATTCCGCGATATGCTGCGGGCGTCGCCGCGATGGCCCACAGAGCGGGCAAAAGTCGCCGGCGGTATGGACCGAGAAATAGATCGACGATGCTCGACAGCCCCATCAATCAGATCACCGGCATCATCGAGCGGGCCCAGTGGCCCGATCTCGTGGAGCTCTTCCTGATCGGGGCCGCCGTGTACGCCGTCATGCGATTTTTGCGCGGCACGCGCGGGGCTCGTCTCCTTCGCGGATTCGTGCTCCTGCTGCTGGGCAGCACGCTGCTGCTCTCGTGGATCGCCGGCGTCTTCCACATGGAGCGCATCCAGACGCTCTATCCGCTCTTTACCGGCGCCTTGTTCCTGGTCGCGCTCGTCGCCTTCCAGCCGGAGCTGCGGCGCGCCCTGATTCGCCTCGGGGCGGCGACGTGGTTCGCTGATTCACCGCAGGCCATGGAACGCGTCATCGAGCAGGTGGTCGAGGCCTCGGCCTATCTTTCCAAGAACAAGATCGGCGCGCTCGTCGCCTTCGAGAAGTCCACGGAGCTTGGCGCCCTGATTGACGCGGGCGTGCGCCTGGACGCCGAAGTGAGCAAGGATCTGCTCACAACGATATTCTGGCCCGGGACCAGCCTGCACGACATGGGGGTCGTCATTGCCCAGGGGCGCGTCACGGCGGCCGCCGTGCAGTTTCCGCTGGCCGACTCCGATGAAGTCAGCATTGCCCTCGGCTCGCGCCATCGCGCCGCCATCGGTCTCTCCCAGGAATCGGACGCCCTGGTCCTGGTGGTCAGCGAGGAGAACGGCATCGTCAGCGTCGTGCAGGGCGGCAACATGCAGCGGAATCTCACTGCGGAAAGTCTGCGGCACATTCTCCGCGCGGAGCTGATGCGCCGCAGCGACGAGGCTAACGCGTAAGGGGTCAGCGAAGGTTATGGCGAGTCGGTTGGAATCCATGGGAAGTCGTGTTCGCACCGGCGTGGCCGTTGTTGCGATCACGCTTCTGATCTGGATTGTCGCGGATCAGTGGGTGGCGACGGACGACGAGTTCAGCGTCACGATCGTGCCGACCAGCGCGAATCCCGATCGGTACGTGGCCTTCGCCGATCCCCCGTATCATCGGACCGTCACGATCAAGGTGCACGGACGCCGCAGCCGCATCGAGACATTTCGTTCAAAGTATGAGGCGCCGGGGGGCGAGGTCATTCGGATTCCCCTCGATGATTTTCGTTCCGTCTCAACGGAACCGCAGGGCCTGTCCACGGCCAGGGACCTGTTGCGACAGATTCCCGAACTGCGACAGGTGGGCGCCGTCGTGGAAGCGGACCCGGAGACGGTGAAAGTCCGGATCGACAGGTACGTCGATGTTCCGGACATTCCGCTTCGATTCGACTACGGCGAGCTGCGTGTCGTCGGGCAGTCGAAGACGAAGAAAGTAACGGCGACGCTGCCCGAATTCGTTGTGAGTGACGGCCGATTTCAGGCGGATCGCCGCGCCGTTGTGCATGCGGGCGCGTTGATCACGAAACGTCTGCCGGGGGAGGAGTTTGACATCACCGCGGATGTGTCACTCGAGCTGCCGATCGAACTGCCGCCCGAAGCCGTCCGCGTTTCGCCGAAGAAGATCGACTTGAGCGGTCGCATCGACACGCTGGAAGTGACGCAGGAGAAGGGCCCCATCACTGTCAAATGGTCGATTCCCGACAGCGTCCAGCGCGACTACGCCGTCATCGCGGAGAGTGGCGAATTCGTCGGCCTCCACCTCTACGTACGCGGTCCGAAGGATCGTGTCTCCCAGCTCGATGCGACGAAGATCCGTGCGTTTGTCGAGATCCTGGCCGCAGATACCGCGAGCACCGATCGCGGCGACATCAAGACGCGTGACGTGGTGTTCCTGCTGCCTCCGGAGTTCAGCGACTGTACCGTGCTGGAGGCGACGGAGCCGCGCCAGGTCAGATTCCGACTCGTGAAGCGAGGTGTCGCCAAAGGGGACCTCGAAGACGCCGCCGGCGTGAGGCCGTAATCGATGCGCACGGGACTGACTGGCGCCGTGATTGCCGGCGTCTTCATCGTCATTGTGTTCTGGATCCGCCGACGAAACAGGAATGCGTCGCCGCAGCAGGGCTACGCCTGTCCCAATTGCGGATTTCGGCTTCCAAACGCCTCGTTTCCAAGATGTCCGGCCTGCGGCGATTCCATCTGAGGCGTCCGCCGGCCGCGGGGGACGTCGCGTCTTCACTCGTTATTAGCGGGATGCGACTTTCGTCACGACGCCCCTTACGTCTATCCTGCGAGAATCGTCACTCAAGAGGACTGAAGCAACCCTCGGGAGAAGGATCGTGCCCTCCATGAATATTCCCGTTCGCGTCCTGGCGTTGTTTGCCCTGGCTGTCACAACGCGCTTCGCGCCGTCGGTCCGGGCGGAGGATCATCAACGCGAGGCGCCGCGGCTCGTCGTCATTGTCGTGATCGATCAGCTTCGCGCGGATTACCTGACACGATTTGAACCCTGGTTCGGCGACGACGGCTTTCGTCGACTGTTTCGGGAGGGCGCCCACTTCGCCAACGCCCATTTCACCTCCAGCGCCTCGGCCACGGCGCCGGGGCACGCCACGATCGCCACAGGCGCCAACCCGCGCGTGCACGGCATCGTCGGAAACAAGTGGTTCATGAACACTGGAACGACGCAGTCACAGTACGCCGTCTATGACGATACGTGTGCCGGCGTTCCCTCGTCGGAGCGGGGCGGAAGCAATCGCTCGCCCCGACGCCTTCGCGCGCCGACGCTGGGCGATCAGATGAAGCTCGCGGATCGACGCACGCGCGTCGTCTCCATTGCGCTGAAGGATCGGGCGGCGATCTTCCTCGGCGGTCAGCTGGCGGACACGGCGCTCTGGTGGGATTTCGGCGCGGGCCGCTGGGTATCGAGCTCATTCTACGGCGACACGCTGCCGGCGTACGTGACGGCGCTGAACGACGAAGACCCGACAAAGCGCTTCGCGGGGTATGTGTGGCGACCGCTGACGCCCGAGTCCGCCAGGGAGGGCGCTTATCCGCTGGAGTCAGCCTGGCATCCGATCATCGAGCAGTTGGGCCTTCAATTTCCGCACGCGCTGCCGGAGCGGAAGGAGGCCTCCCTCGCGGCGTTCCACGATGCGATGTCCGCCACGCCCGCGGGGATTGAAGTGACACTCGATCTCGTCGAGCGCGCCATCGCGGCGGAGCAACTCGGTCAGGATGATGTCCCCGATCTGCTCTGCGTCGGATTCTCCTCGAATGATCTTGTCGGGCATTTTTTCGGGCCGCAGAGCGCTGAAGTCATGGACATGACGGTACAGACCGATCGACAGATCGCGCGACTGCTGGCGATGCTCGACAAACAGGTCGGTCCCGATCGATATCTCCTCGCGCTCGCGGCCGATCATGGTGTCGCCGCCACACCAGAGGTGACGCGGCGCCTGAGCCTGCCCGGCGGTCTCTACGACCCGCGACAACTCGGCGTCGATCTCAACGGGCGCCTTCAGGCGCAGTTCTTCGACAAGCCGGGCGAGGAGAACCCGAAGCGCCTGATCGTCGTCGGCGTGGAGGTACCGTGGATCTATTTCAACGCGTCGCTGGTCGACACGCTGCCGACGGAGCGTCGCCAGGCCTTCTTCGAATCGGCGGTCGATTTTCTGCGAGCGAAGGAGTTCATCACGGACGCGTTCGGCCCCGACACACTCTCGGGCGGGGCGCCGCCCGAGACGGACATGGGCCGACTGCTTGCGTGGAATTCGTGGAACCCCGAGAACGCCGGACAGATCTGTCTGCAGATCCGCCCGGGCTGGAAGAAGCGTGATGCGAATCTGGCGGGGCACAACGGCGGATCGGCGCCCGAGCGCCATGTGCCGATTCTGCTGCGCGGGAAGAATGTCGCCCCCGGTCGATACTACGGCGCGGCGTCGCCGTGTGACATCGTTGTGACGCTGTCGGCGCTGCTCGGCATTGAGCCCCCCAGCTGCGCCCAGGGCCGTGTTCTCAGTGAGGCGATTCCGCCGCGCTAGCGCTCATCACAGAATAAGGCGAGGTCGGATGGGGCGCGCCCGCATCCGACCTCGTCGGCTGAGGATGGAGATTCTGAGTCGTTATCGAATGACCACGCCGCCGAATCGGGGGCCGCGATGTCGGCCGCGACGCGGCGTCTGCAGGTCGCTGGTCACGAATGTCGTGTCGCGATCGAGAACATGGCCGCTTGACGCGCTGACGAGTTTCGCCCTGACGACGAGGTTGTTTCCGAACCTGGCAAGGTTGTGCGGCAGCGCCACGCTCAGGCGCCGCCTGAACTCGATCTCATGGCGATCGATTTCGCTGGGGCGATTCAGCGGGATGATCAACGTCTGCGGTCGTACGGCGCGTCGGCCGAACTGATTGTCCGCGGGCTCGATCGTCACGACGACGTTGTAGGCGTCACGAAGGAATCGGCCTTCGATCTCGGCGTCGATCTTCAGCTTCAGAATGGCGCCGCCGTGGTTGAAGCTCAGTCGGGCCGACACATCGAGATCGGCGTCGCGATGGCCGCGACGATTCCGTCCACCGTCAGCGAAGACGGACGTCGACGTTCCGAGCAACGCCATCGACATGGCGGTCGCGATCATCGAGTTCCGTCGGATCTTCGTATTCTTCAACATCGTTCTTCCTGCCTTTCTTGTCCCCGTTTGCGAGCGGGTCGGGGCGAACGGATAGCAAGACCCGATGGGATGGACGGCGTTAGTCGAATGTCCGATTTCAAGGAAAATGGGGCAGATATCACACGGAATGCGGGCATGCGCGGCGATTTTTCATCCGTCTCGATGCGTCGAAAAAAACGACAGGCGACGACGCCACTGCAATACAGGGAGATCGTCGCGACATGCGTCGGCGCCAAATGACAAGCGCCCCCGGATGCGTGTGGGTTTCGCATCGAGGGCGCCTGCATTCACGCGTACGTCGTGAAAATGGGAGACAATCTGTCAGGTGTGCGCTACTTATGAATGACGTAGTAGTCGTTCAGGATGTCGTGCGCCAGGTTCCTGATGGCGACAGTGACGAAGCCCGCGTCGCGGAGCATCTCCTGCGCCTTCTCGCGTCCCCACATCGCGCCGAGGCCTTCGCCGCCCTGAGCGAGCGAGACACTCATGCAGTGCATGCAGGAAACGGTGTACATGAATGGCGCCATGGCGTTGTCAGCGTTCTTCTCGACGTGTGATGAGCCGGAGATATCCTGCATCAGGAATGTTCCGCCGGCGCGAAGGGCGCGCTGAATGTTCGCGAGCACCTTTGCCGGCGCCGCCTGGTCGTGAATCGAGTCGAACGCAGTGATGAAGTCAAACGCCTCCGTGTCCCGCAGCGTCGCCACATCGCGTACGGCGAATCGGATATTCGCCAGTCCGCGTTCCGTCGCGAGCGCCTGGGCGTGGGCGATCGCCTCCTCGCAGAAGTCGTAGCCGCAGAATCGACTGCGCGGAAACGCCGTGGCCATTGTCAGCAGGGCGTGGCCCCGGCCGCAGCCGACGTCGAGAACGTCGATGCCGGCCTGCAGTCGTTCGATGATGTCGCCGGCCAGGGGGAGAATCGTCTCCACGACGCTCGACGCGACTGTCTGATCGCTCTCTTCCGCCATCACGGCGTGAAATCGCGGGAACTCGGAGTAAGACACGCCGCCGCCTTCTCTGAAACACTCGACAATTCTGTCCTCGACTCCGCCGAGTACGGCAATGAACTGCGTGACGGCCGCGAAGTTGTTCGGCGCGGCGTTGCGTGTCAGCAGGGCGGCGTGCTCAGGCGGCAGGGCGTAGGTCTTCGTTTCGGCGTCGTACGTCACGATCTGTCCGCTGACCATGGCGCCGAGCCATTCGCGGACGTATCGCTCATTCAGGCCGGCCGCTTTGGCGATCACGCCACTCGCGGCGGGTGGGATTGTCGCCATAGTGTCGAACAGGCCCGTGCGATGCCCGACGCTTGTCATCAGCGCGAGTCCGGCGTTGTTGATCATCTGGGCCATTCGTTCCGAAAAATCCCCGGTCGTCGTTGTCTCCGGCGTCATTGTCTCGCAGATGCACATCGTCGCGTGTCCTTTCGCCCGTCAGGCGCGTGTCCCGTTTTTTTCAGGAGCCCGTGGCCGGTCCCTTCCGGCGTGAATCCCGCTCCCGAGTCAATGGGTGCGACATGGGAGGGGACGCGTACACGCGAAAATCTCCTTTTTTTCCGGGGCGTCGTTCCGAGCCGGGCCAGTCATGGCCCGATTGTTTCGCCATTGGCCACGGCGCGCGGCGAAGCCTCACCGAGTTCAGCGGGCCGCGACGACGTCTGGTTCGCCGCATGACTGCGGCGGCTCGGAATGGGGGGCCGGTTGAACCTCGGGCGTTTCTGGATTGGGCGGGAAGGCGTCATTCCCTCAAACGTCTACCGCCATTGATCGAGACGCTGCGCCGCCTCGCGATCGGTACTGGAGAACGCCATGACACGCGCGCGCAGCAACGCGCTCCAGCCCTCGGGCGTTCGCGTGTAGATCAGCGAGGACCCGCCGACCTGACGTGTCCACGCGCGATGGAATACGGACGCCTGTTCCTTCCGCTCGCCGAGAATTGTCGGAACCGCGTGGTAGTCGATGGACTGGCCGATCCATCGCGAGCCCCGCCGCACGATCAGGTAACGCGGGTTGTCGATCGGCGCCAGAATCTCCCGAAGGCAATCGGCAAACAGAGACGACTCGTAGAACGTGGCGCCCCTGAGCGCCACGGATACGACGCCGTTCGTTTGGGTCTCGACAATCAGGTCGAGTTGATCCGCGGAGCTCGTGATTCGTCCCGTTTCAACCAGCGCGTCGCGCAGGGCGAGAGAGATCTGGCGCAACGATCCGTCAACAGGATAGAAGCGCAGCATGGTTCGAATCGCCCGATGAAGTCCGGGGGCCATGCCGATGAGCGCGAGGGTCCCGGCGATCGCCAATGCGCCCGCGAGGGAACGTCCATCGCCGCCGGAGCGAACCGCGGCGCTGACCAGGAACTGGATCGGTCCGATTGCCGCCGCCGCGGCCATGGCCAAGAGCCGCGCGACTGTGTTCCTGACGAGCAGCTTCCGGGGCGCCAGGCGACTATTGGATCGCAGCGTGGGAATCACGCGCCCTTCGGCGCCAATGTCAATCGCCTCACGCCAGCGCTGATGCAGGTCGCCGATGCGCCGCAATCGCTCGCACATGTCCGCGTTGACGCGCTCGATGAACCGCTCCGACCACGGCTCCGGCAGCTTTATGCGCGCGATACCGCTCTCGATGACGGGCGCCCACGCGTCCAGACCGACAAAGGCGTCAAATCGTCGGTCCAGCGTCCAGGCGTCCTGCAGGCCCGCCTCCGTCTCATGATCCACGGCCACGACGTGCCAGATGCTCGCCGCCTTGTCGGGGCGATCCGGATCGCGGCGAATCGCCCGACCGCGCATCTGGTTTGTGGTCATGTACGCTCCGACGTAGCTCACGAGAATCAGCGAGTTCACACATGGCGCGTCCCAGCCTTCGCCCAGCAGGGCCCGAGTTCCGACAATGGTGTCGACGCGACCTTGCGCGAAGAGCTCCGTGATAGCCGGAACCAGAAGGTCGTTACGCGACGTCGTGGCCCGCAGAAAGCCGTCAGGCAGGTTCGATGGCGCCAGCGTGACAGACGCCGCGTTCTCGCCAAGCGCCTGCAGAAACGCCTCGGCGGTCTCTTTGTGAATGAGCGTCAGGCGCCCCGTCAGCAGCGTGAGGCGCGATCGATGTTCCGCCGCAACGGCGTTCGCAAGTTCGTGGAAAATCGGCCAGGCGCCAAGCTGCACGCCGTTCGCCCTGGGGGCGCCATCGCGAATGTAGTCCGTCAGAATGACCTGACGCAGCGCAGCGCCGCGGGCCTCGCGTTCCATCCGATGGATGTCCAGGCACTCATGCGACTTGGCGGCGGTCATGGCGATTTCGTCGGCGACCGGCCGAGAGGCCTCGATCCGCAGTTCCCTGCGATAAAGCAGGCCCGCCGCGCGAAGCGTCTTCGCCATGGCGTCGCGATGCGCTCTCATCTCGTGGTCCGTCGGCCAGTGGGCGTCAGACAGGTAGGACTTGATGAGCGCCTGCCACCAGCGCCGGGACATCTCGACTGGCTTGCCATCCCCGGGCGCCAGCAGCATTGCCGCGTCCCGCGGCGCGGGTCGGCCGACATGGTTCAGAAACGCGATCATCGCGACAGCGACGTCGGGCGTCTCCAGGATGTCCCGTGTCGCGTCACTCGGCGCCGTCATCCATGCGTGATTCGCAACAGCGTCGATGAGTTGTTTGTCACGTTCGAAGTCGCCGAGCACCCGCGCAACGGCGTCGTCGTACTGGCGTGTGAGCAGTCGAGTCTGTTCGTCCGGTGCGACGGCCCGGACGAAGTCATCATGCGGCGCGAGTACGCCGGATTTGACGAGTTCCGGGACGGAGATTTCCTCGTCGATGGGGCCGCAGAGGGACTCGTAGCGTGACCACTCCAGGCCGACGACATCGTAGGGGGGCGTCGCCGTCAGGGAGACGAGTGTGACATCCTCCAGCGCGTGGGCGATACGATCGAGCGCTCGCCACCAGTCGCGTCGCAGATGATGGGCCTCATCGAGGATGAGCGTTCGCACGTCGCCTTCGCGCAACGTGCGGACGAGCCGCTGAATCTGATCAAGTTGCGGCGCGTCGTCCGACGCCTCGTCGGCGCCGGGTTCTTCTTCCGACGCATCGACGCTCGCCTGGCGGACCCTGGCGTGCAGCGACTGGTAGGTGACACAGGTCAGCGCGCCCGGCGCCTCCAGCGAATTCGACGCCCAGTCCGGCGGCGACTTGCCCTCAGGAAGGAAGAGTGAGAGTCTCGCCAGCCACTGATCGCGAATCGTGATCGTTGGCGCAAAGACGACCGCGGCGTGGCCCAGGCGGCGAAAGATCTCCAGGCCCAGGATCGTCTTGCCGCTGCCTGGCGCCGCCACGATATGAAGTCGATCGTCTTTCAGATGCGCGTCAATGGCGGCCAGAACGCGGGCCTGGTAGGGGCGCCACGGGTGGCGGAATCGAAGCTCTGCAATGGCGTCCGACGCGTCGGGCATTGCGCTATTGTCGCTGAATCTGACCTGTCGCGTCGAGTTGAATCGATTGGGAGATTTCGAACGCCGATTGCGCGAATTCTGCGCGATCGCAACAGGCGTTCGGGTCGTACGATGGCGTTGTGAGCCGCGTGACGCGGTCCGCTCACGAAGGGCCCGAAAATCGCGCGCCGCCCGAAATTGACGCGCTTCGGGCGGCGGGGTTAACCTTCCGATTAACGAGTCGGTATGCAGCGTGTCAAACTCCTCGCCTGACGCGCGGCGACTCGGGAAAGTCCCTCGCACAACCCAGGAGCCGTCTGAATGATCCGGCCGAATCGATGGATGTCGTTGGTGATCACTGTCGCGCTTTGCGCGCCTTTCGCGGCCTGCGAGGGACCGCTGCTGGTGATCCTTCCGGGAGTACTCCCCGATGGCGTCGAAGGCGACGCCTATAACCAGGCCCTGATGACCGACGCGGGTGGCGGCGAAGAGTGGCAAGTCATCGCCGGAAGCCTGCCGGCGGGGCTGGTCCTGGAACGCTCGACGGGATTCATCGTCGGCGTGCCGGCCCAGACAGGTGTGTTCAGCTTCAGTGTCGTCGCGACGCAGGGGGGTTTCACGATCCGCAACGGCGAGCGCAGCTTCGGCCTGACGATCCTTCCGAAGCTCACACTCGGCTCGACGATCGACGCGGCGCGCCAGAGCGAGCCCTACTCCGAACAGCTCGACGTCGCCGGCGGAACGCCGCCTTACACCTACGAGGTCATCGGTCTGCCGGGCGGTATTGTGTTCGACGATACCGACGGCTCCTTCAGCGGCACGCCCACACAGCCCGATTCCGGGCGAACGATTCGCGCGACCGTCACGGACAGCGGTTCGCCGCCGCAGGTCGTCACGCGAGACTTTTTCTTCGAAATCAAGCCGCCCGCCGTGATGATCACGACATCGTCGCTGCCGGATGGAACGACGGGCCTCTTCTATTCGCAGGAAGTCATGGCCGTTGCGGGCTTCACGCCGTATTCCTTCGCGATCACGGCGGGTGTTCTTCCGAATGGCCTGTCGCTGCCAACGAATCGACGGACCGGCGTGATCTCGGGCATTCCGACGCAGGCGGGTTCGTTCACGTTTACCATTGAAGTGACGGACCGCGATTCCCCGGCGAGCGTGGATTCGCAGGAAATCACGATTGTCATCAACTAGCGCCGTCGACGCGCCCAATGGGATCAACAAAGAGACCAACTCTCGCGTGGAGTGATATCTGATGAAACGCAACGCGTTCCTTCTGGCGATCTGCCTCGTCTGCATGTCCGGCCAGGTCTGCGGTGTCCGCGTCAACGTAAATACCGGCACGACCCTCGATGACGCCAACGCCATCGTCACGATTCGGCGGACCGCCGGGCAGGCGCAGGCGGCCGTCGAGGCGTCGTTCACGCGTGGTATCGCCAACGTGAACCTGACGGACGAACAGTCGATCACAATCAACGGCGAGGACTTCAATCGAACGGGAAGCACGTTCTTTGCGTCGATTGACGCCAATTCGACCTATACGCTTGTCGTGCGAGAGCCGACGCGCGGCGTCGAATCGACGACGCTGGCCGAGCCGGGCGACTTCGAGATCACGGCGCCGGCGTCTGGCGGAACCGCTTCACTGTCCGGATTCACGATCGAATGGACCAACGCCGATCCGAGCCTGCAGATCGAGGTCCGTGTCTCGCAGACGCTGCTCGGCGAAGCCAAGTCGATGTCGATCGGGCCGGTCGGGGACACGGGCGCCGTAACGATCACGGACGCGCAGATCGCGCAGGCCGGTTTCGGCCAGGGCGCGAGCCTGACGATCAGTGTGACGCGACTGTCTGAGACGTCCCAGGTCAACGGTTTCGCCTCCGGCGTCATGCAGGCGCGACTGACGAAGTCGACGACCGCCAACGCGGGGCCCTGATCGGCGGGTTGCGAGGCGCAGCGGCGCTCGGCTACCCTGTCGATTGTGGCCGCCACGCTTCAACATCGATGGGATCTGTCGCCGAAAGAGGCCGTCGCAATTCAGCGCCAGCTTGCCGATCGTGTGCTGGCGATCCCGCTGACACATCGGGTCCGTCTCGTCGCCGGAACCGACGCGTCCTACGATGCAAAGTCCGACGCGATCATCGCGGGCGTCGTTGTCTGGGACCTCGACTCGAAGCGTGTGATCGAGAGTTCGCATGTCGTACGCCGCTGCGATTTCCCTTATATCCCCGGCCTGCTCAGTTTTCGGGAGGCGCCGGCGGTCATGGACGCCGTGGCGTTGCTGACTTCGACGCCTGATGTGTTCATGATCGACGGGCAGGGACTTGCCCATCCGCGTCGCTTCGGTCTCGCCTGTCACGTGGGCGTCCTCCTGGACAGGCCGACGATCGGATGCGCCAAGAGTCGCCTCTGCGGAGACTATGCCGAACCGGCGGTCCGGCGCGGCGGTTCCCGAAGACTGACGCACAATCGAGACATCATCGGTCGTGTTGTCCGAACGCGCGACGGCGTCAGTCCGCTGTTTATCAGCGTGGGGCATCGCATCCTGCTGAAAGAGGCGGAGCGGCTCGTGCTTCGTTGCTGCGGGAAATATCGCCTCCCCGAGCCGACCCGGCTTGCACATCAATACGTGACAACGACGAAACGCCAACTCGACCTGTCGTAAGTACGGACTGCGGCGTCCGGCGCGGCCTTTTTTCCATCCGCTTCAGAACTTTCTTCAACGGACCGTCAGAAATCGGGTCCAATCCCGGGAGTCATTCTGTCACGGATTCACTATGTAATCAGGAGACGCAGATGCGGATGCGACAAGGATCATCGATCGCGATGTGCGCGATTGGCCTGCTGATTGTGACACCGGTCTTCGGGCGGGCGCCGCGAGAATCAGAGAGGAACAATTCGACGGCGCGCGTCGTGACTTCCCGGGGAACAGAGGCGCCACCATCGAGGGGCGTGACGCGTAGCGCCGAGCGAGATACCGGCGCCGGCGAGCGACGCGTGGGCGCGACAGCCTCGCGGCATCGTTCGGACAAACAGAAGGCCAGGATCGACTCGCTTGATGTCGACCTGCGTCACGATGGCTGTTTCTGGATCGTTGAGATCGAGTATGAAGTCGAGCTGGAGGGATTCGCCTCGGACGATGCGTTCATCCTGGGGCTCGAGCTGATGCGAGATGACAAGCCCGTGACGGACGACAAGGGCGAGCCGATTGTCGTTGTCGCCGAGCTGATCGACCCAAAGAAGGACAAGAAGGGCGAACGGGAATACGAGGGCAAACTCCGGATTCGCGTGCATAAGGACTGGGTTCAGAACGACGACGATCTCGACATCAAGGCGTCGCTCGTTCACGCCGCCGACGGACGGATCTTCGATACCGAAGAGGAATCCGCCGACAAGGATCGCCCCGGGCCCACGCTCCATATCGGTGTCTGCGGCATCGGGATCAGCATTCCGCTGTAATCGCTCGTCTCAGCAATCTCCTTCCCGTGTGTGCGTGCGTCTTGATCGTTCAGACGCATGGCGCACCCGTGAACGCCGCGACGGTCGCGAGCCGCATCGCGGCGTTCCGTGTTTTTACGATGCGGACTCCGCGGCGCCGAAACCGCTCATAGCCGCCGTGTCATCACGGCGACGCTTCGCGCGCGACATCGTGTTCGAATTCACGCCGCCGAGGGCGGCGATGCGCGGATGGCGCGCATAAACCCCCGACTCGGTCAATTGAGGTCGTCCAAGCGCTAGCGGGAAGGGATTCTCGAGGGAGGAGGAACGAGAAGGGATTCTCGTTCCAGCGATCGAGAATCGAATCTCGTACCAGCGGCACAGCTCCGAAGGAGCGTCAGTTTTTAGCCACGGGTGGAGCGGAGACCGCATAGCGGTCGGAGCGCAACCCGTGGTTAGCGTTTTTTCCTCGGGTTTAGCCCTGAAAGGGCGACACAATTCCCGGACAGTCTCGCCTTGCGGGCCAGCACGGCTCTGATCCACAGGCGGGCGCCCCCGCTCTGCGAGTCTTCGCCCCATCGGGGCGCAACAGGACAGATGGGGCAAAGCGAAGTCCGCAACGCGGACGAAGCGTCACCCTGGGTCACGTTGACCGACGTCATGGCCAAGCCCCGAAGGGGCGTTACAGGTTCATCGTGGCGCGCGGCAATCTGCGGGAAGGGATTCCCGCTGGGAGGAGGAACGAGAAAGGAATCTCGTTCCAGCGGCGGGGATTGGGACGAGAAGGGAATCTCGTCCCAGTGGTTGATTTTCAGAGCAGCGAATTGAGAAGGGATTCTCGTTCCAGCCGCGGGACGTGGAACGAGAAGGGAATCTCGTTCCAGCGACGCGAGCCGCATCGCGGCGTTCCGTGTTCTTACAATGCCGCGGTAAGATCACAGCGGCTGACTTGCGGCGCGATCGTGCAGACTTCGCCGCGCCGCGCCGTGATGGAGTCTTCCGCGTGTACGCCGAATCACCGAACATCCCCCGATTCAGCGATCTCGCGGCGATTTCGAAGGCGCTGAATAAGATTGGCGTCGTCCACGCCCTCGGTGGTTCGGGGCTGTTCCGATTTCTCGGCGTCGAGACGGCGGTGAATGGCTGGGACCTCACGACGGACGCCGACGAGCCCGCGATTGCGCCGATTCCTGAGCGGTATTCGCACAAACGCCTGGCGCCAACGGACACGTTCACCAGCCGCTACGCCTTCGCCTCCGAATCGGCGAAAGCGATATCGACCTGATCGGCGGCTTCACGATTCAGTCCGGTTGTGGTCGCATGCGGGTCCGGACGATCGTCGCGGGCCATCACGAAGGCCTCCCCCTGGGCCGCCCGGTTGAGTGGCGCGCCGCCTATCAGGCGATGGGGCGGGGCGTTCCGAGTGACGGCTGAGCCATTGAGAACCTCTGCAATCCCGACACGCCGGGATGGAATCTCTTCCGTGGACGCGAAGGGATCGAGTCGATCGGACGCGCGATGGCGTCGTATTCGGAGCGGATGATGTTCAGATTTTCAGGACGGGTGGGGGGCGTCAGCTTCCTTGGACTCTTGTGGTTCGTTTCGGCCCCGGCGGGTTGTATTGATCAGCGGGAGGTCGCGGACATCGGCGAGATATATCGCAGCGCGGCGCGTGACGACAATCCTCAACGGCGCCCTGTCATCGTGATACCCGGGATTCTCGGGTCGCGGCTGGCGCAGCGCGACACGGGAAGAGTCGTCTGGGGCGGTTTTGGTGGCGGATACGCCGATCCGAGCACGCCCGACGGCGCGCGTCTGTTTGCGATGCCAATGGGTGAAGGGACGGCCCTGGCGGACCTGCGTGACGACGTCGTCGCCGATGGGGCGCTGGATCGCGTCAGGCTCTCCGTCTTCGGACTGCCGTTGGAACTGAACGCGTATTTCAATCTCCTCGTCACGCTCGGCGTGGGCGGTTATCGCGATCAGCAGCTTGCCATCGCCGGCGCCGTTGATTACGGCGAGGCCCATTTTACCTGTTTTCAGTTCGCCTATGACTGGCGGCGAAGTAACGTTGAAAACGCGGCGCTGCTGAAGGCCTTCATTGAGGAAAAGCGCGAGTACATCCGCGGCCAGTTGCGAAAGAAGTACGGACGCGATTGCGATGACGTGAAGTTCGGCATTGTTGCGCATTCGATGGGGGGACTTCTGACGCGCTACTTCCTGCGTTACGGCGATGCGCCCCTGCCGGAAAACGGTGATCTCCCGGAACTGACATGGGCCGGCGCCCAGTACGTCGACAAGGCGATTCTGGTCGGCGCCCCGAACGCCGGCAGCGTCTCGGCGCTGGATCAACTGGTTCGCGGCGCCCGGCCGGCGCCCATCATCGAACCCTATCCGGCGGCGCTCGTCGGCACGATTCCCGCCATCTATGAACTGCTGCCACGTGGACGGCATGGCGCATTGATTGTCGACAATGATGAAAGTCGCGTCGTCGAGGACCTGTCAGATATCGGCGTATGGCGCCAATACCATTGGGGACCGTTCGATTCCAGGCAGGCGAGACCGCTGGCCACGCTCCTGCCGGACGCCGCGGATGACGACGCCCGCCGACGCGTCGCGATCGACCATCTCGGCAAATGCCTCACAAACGCGAGGCGATTCCAGGCGGCGCTGGATCGGCCCGCGACACCGCCTGCCGATCTGGAGCTCTGCCTCTACGCGGGCGACGCCATCGCAACGCCCGCCGTCCTGTCAGTGAACTCGCGGGACGGATCCCTGTCGACGCATGCGACGGCCGCGGGCGACGGAACAGTCCCGCGATACAGCGCGCTGATGGACGAACGGCGGGGCGGCGCCTATCGCCCGACATTGCAGTCGCCGGTCGGCTGGCGCCACATCACGTTCCTGTTTGAAGACCACCTGGGCCTGACCAAGTCGGCGACCTTCAGTGACAACATTCTGATGGAGCTGCTGGAGTTGTAGGGGGGGGCGCGACGCCCGGCGGATGGTTGACGGGCCGCGATCCGGCGGTTCTGCTTTTCCGACAATGACGTCCGCGAATCCGCCAACGCCCGATCCGCGCAACACCGGCGCCGCCGCCCCCGAACAGGCCGCGCTGACAGGTCTCGTCGTCAACATGACGCTGGCCGGCTTCAAACTGATCGCGGGCATCGTGGGCAATTCCTTCGCGCTCGTGGCGGACGCCGTCGAGTCGATGGTCGATGTCGCCGGCTCACTCATTGTCTGGCGCGCCCTCGAATACGGGAACAAACCCGCCGACGAGGATCATCCCTTCGGCCACGGAAAGGCCGAGTCTCTCGCGGCCCTCGCCGTCGGTCTGCTCGTCGTGGTCGCGGGCATCGGGATCGCCATTGAGTCCATTGACGGCATACGAGTACCGCATCGACCGCCGGCGTGGTACACGCTGCTCGCGCTGATCGTCGTCATTGTCGTCAAGGAGTTCATGTTTCGATTCGCCAGCCGCGCCGCGGCGCCGACGGAGAGCAGCGCGGGACGCGCCGAGGCCTGGCATCATCGATCGGATGCGCTCACGTCGGCGGCGGCGTTCCTGGGGATCGCCATCGCCCTCATCGGCGGCGAACGCTTCGCGCCCGCGGACGACTGGGCGGCCCTGGCGGCGTCCGTCATCATCTTTCTCAATGGCGTTTACCTGCTGCGAGCGCCGCTTGGCGAATTGATGGACAAGAACACGCCGGCCATTGCGACGCAGTGCGCCGACGTCGTTCTCGATGTCGAGGGGATTCTGGCGGTCGAACGATGCGAGGCGCGAAAAGTGGGGCGGACCTATCGGGTCATCATGCACGCCGAAGTGCCCGCCACGATGAGCGTCGCCGACGCCCACAGCCTGACCGGCCACGCCAAGGCGCTGGTCCGGGAGCGGATGCCCCACGTCTCATCCCTTCTGATCCACATCGAACCCCATCAAACGCCGGATCATGACGAAGCCGCAACGTGACGCAGGTCGGTGAGTCCGCCCGGATCACGAAATCACCAAATCACCAATATTCCGCTATTCGCTGAATTCCTTGATGTCGAGCTTTCGAAACAGCACGTCCGGGGCCGGGCCGAGCGCGTGACCGATCGGCAGGGCCTCCGTCGCGCGGGGCCAGGTCCAGGCGTCTTTGTCGACGCCGAGCGACACGCGGATCTTCTCCGACGCGAAGGGCAGGAAGGGTTCCAGAACGACACCGAGGGTGCGCACGGCCTGGATGCAGGTGTGGACGGTCGTGGCGCAGAGATCGAGATCGCTCTTTCGCGTTTTCCAGGGCTCGCGCTCGTCGATGTATCGATTGCAGGCGCGGAAGGCGTCCATGATGCGATTGAGGGCCGACTTGAAGCGCGTCGCCTCGATGTCCTCGCCGACGGAGTCGGGAACGGCGCCGATCGTCGCCAGCAGGTCCACCTCCAGCTGTTCGGCTCGATCCCGAGCGGGAACCCTGCGATCGAAGTGCTCCGTCACGATCTTCTGCCAGCGATTGATGAAGTTACCGAGCGTCGCGATCAGTTCGTTGTTGTTGCGCTCGACAAAGTCGTCAAAGCTCCAGGCGGTCCGCTGGTTCTCTGGCGCGATGACCGTGAGGTAGTAGCGGAGCGGATCGGGATCGAAGGTCCGGAGGTACTCATCAATCCAGACAGCCGTACCCCGTGACTTGCTGATCTTCTCTTCCTCGCCCTTCCCCGGAAACTTGATATTCAGGAAGGAATTTGCGACGACGTTGTGCGGCAGCTGGTAGTAGCCCGCCTCTTCGCGCGGCTTGTAGTCCGCGCCGAGCTTCTCGATCTCGTCCGCCGTGTACTGCGTGCCGAGAAGCATCGCCGGCCAGATCAGCGCGTGGAAGACAATGTTGTCCTCACCGATAAAGTGGACGATCCTGCAGTCAGGATCCTGCCACCACTCCTGATATTCCCGCCAGTCGCGCCCCTGCTGCGCGGCGAGCGCCGCCGTGAAGCTGACATAGCCGATCGGCGCGTCGAACCAGACGTACAGCACTTTGTTTGCCGCGTCAGGATCGTCCAGCGGGACGGGCACGCCCCACGACAGATCGCGCGTCATCGCGCGCTCGGGGAGCCCCTTCTTGATGGCGCCGAGGCAGAAATTCGTGACCGTGGGTCGCCAGTCGAGCGACGTAATGCTGAACCAGTCCGCGAGCATGCCCTGGAATTTGCCCAGCTTGAGGTACCAGTGGGTTGTTTCGCGTTTCTCCGGCGTCGTATTCGTGATGGTGCTGATCGGGTTGATCAGTTGCAGCGCGTCAATGGTGTTTCCGCACTGCTCGCACTGATCGCCATAGGACTCAGGATTGCCGCATGGCGACCCATCCTCGAGCTTGTGATAGCAGGCGCCCTTAACGAAGCGATCGGGCAGGAATTTGCCGGCCTGCACATCAAACAGCTGTTCCGTCTTCTTCTTTACGAAGTGTCCGTTATCGTGAATCGACTTGAAGAAGTCCTGGCTGAGCCGGTTATGTGTCTCGACAAAGTCGGGCTGGTGCGTGCCGCCGTAAATGTCGAAGTGAATGCCGAGCCCCTCGAACGCCTCTTGCTGGAGTGCGTTGTACTTCGCCGACACGGCCTGCGGCGTCGATCCTTCCTTCATCGCGGAGATCTCAATCGCAACGCCGTTGTCGTCGCTGCCGCAGATGAATCGAACGTCGTCGCCATTCGATCGCAGGTAGCGCACGAAGATATCGGCCGGCAGGTAGGCGCCGGCGATATGGCCGACGTGCAGGCGGTTGTTTGAATAGGGCAGGGCCCCAGTCACGAGAAATCGGCGTCCAGCCATGGGATTCAGTCTCTGTTCAAGGAGGTTGCGGAATCTCTGCAATACGTCGAAGAGTCTAACCCGATCGTCGAGGCGCGGCGAGCAACGGGGCGCATGAAAAAGCCCCGGGCGAATTCGCCCGGGGCCTTGTCATCATGCGTGCGGCCTCATCGGCCGTTCAGCGATTGCGCTCAGGCGCGGGCCGTCGCGCCCGTGCGGCTGCGCTTCGTCGTCGTCTTCTTCTTGGCGACGGGGCGGGAGACGCTCTTCGGCGGTGACTGCTTGCGCGACTTCGTCGCCGTTCGGGCCGACTTCGTCGTCTTGCTGGCCTTTGCCTTCGCCTTGGACGTCTTCTTCTTCGTCGTCGGCTTCGGCGCGACGCGCCTGGCCTTCGTCTTCGTCGGCGCCTTGCGGGCCGGCGCCGGCTTGGCCCTGGCCTTCGATCGCTTCGCCGAGCCGTCCATGATGACGGCCTGGGCCGCCGCAAGCCGCGCGATGGGCACGCGATAGGGCGAGCAGCTCACGTAGTCCATGTTCGCCCGATGGCAGAAGTGGACGCTCTCGGCGTCACCGCCGTGCTCGCCGCAGATGCCGATCTTCAGGTCCTTCTTGATGCGGCGGGCGTGCTCGATCGCGTGTTCGACGAGCATGCCGACGCCGTCGATGTCGATCGACTGGAACGGATCCGCCGGGAAGATGCCCGACTTGTTCTGATCGACGTAATCCGGCAGGAAGCGACCGGCGTCGTCGCGGGACAGCGCCATGACCGTCTGCGTCAGGTCGTTCGTGCCGAAGCTGAAGAAGTCCGCGACCTCCGCGATCCTGTCGGCCGTCAGGGCCGCGCGCGGTGTCTCGATCATCGTTCCGACGAGGTACTTCACCTTCAGACCGGAGCGGGCGATGATCTCGTTCGCCACGTCCCGCGTTCGATCCGTCAGGATCTGAAGTTCCTTCGAATCGATGCAGAGCGGGATCATGATCTCGGGCGAGACCTTGATGTTGCGACGGCGGCACTCGATCGCCGCCTCGATGATCGCCCGGACCTGCATGTCCAGAATCTCGGGGTACGTGATCGCCAGTCGGCAGCCACGATGACCGAGCATCGGGTTGGACTCCTTGAGCTGCTCGACGCGCGACGCGACCGTCTCGAAATCGACCATCAGGTCGTCGGCGAGTTCCTGCTGCTTGTCCTTTGTGTGCGGGACGAATTCATGAAGCGGCGGATCGACGAGGCGGATGGTGACGGGGCGACCGTCCATGGCCTCGAAGATGCCGATGAAGTCCTGCCGCTGGAAGGGCAGCAGCTTGTCGAGGGCCTTCGTGCGGGCATCCGTCGAATCGGCCAGGATCATCTCCTGGATCGCGCGGCGGCGTTCTTCCGTATCGAAGAACATGTGCTCCGTGCGGCAGAGACCAATGCCCTCGGCGCCCATGTTGACGGCGTTCTCGGCGTCGTAAGGTGTGTCGGCGTTGGTTCGGACCTTGAGCCGGCGTCGGGCGTCGCACCACTGCATGAGCGTGTAGTACTCGTCCGGCAGTTCCGGCGTGACCAGCGGCAGGTCGCCCTGGTATATGACGCCCTCAGAGCCGTCGAGGGTGATCGAGTCGCCTTCCTTGAGGGTCTTGCCGTTGATCGTCATCGTGCCCGCGGATTCGTTGATCTTGGCGGACGAGGCGCCGACGATGCAGCACTTGCCCCAGCCGCGAGCGACGACGGCCGCGTGCGACGTCTTGCCGCCCGTGGCGGTCAGGATGCCCTGGGCGACGTGCATGCCGCCGACGTCTTCCGGGCTCGTCTCCTTGCGGACGAGGATGACCTTCTTGCCATCCGCCGCCCACTTCTCCGCCGTCGAGGCGTTGAAGACGATCTGGCCGGAGGCGGCGCCGGGAACGGCGTTGATGCCTGTCCCGAGCTTCTTGACGGCCAGCTGTTGCGAATCGAAATCGGGATCGATGATCGGGTAGAAGAGTCGCTCGATGTCCGTCGCGGAGATGCGCTCGATCGCCTCATCCTTCGTGAGGACGGGCTTCGTGGCGGCAGCGGCGTAGCGGCTCGGCAGGTACTTCTTCTTCACGAGCTTCGAGGCGTCACCCTTGCTGAGCAGGGGCTTCGTGGCGTGGTCCACGGCGATCTTGAACGTGGCGGCCGGCGTTCGCTTGCCGCGGCGGCACTGGAGCATGTAGAGCTTGCCGCGCTCGATCGTGAACTCGAGGTCCTGCATTTCCTTGTAGTGGACTTCCAGCATGACGCGTACGGCGCAGAGCTGTTCGTAGGCCGCCGGTGACAGCTTCCTCAGTTCGTCGAGGGCCATCGGCGTGCGGATACCCGCGACGACGTCTTCGCCCTGGGCGTTCATGAGCAGATCGCCGTAGAAGACGTTTTCGCCGCTGGACGGATCGCGCGTAAAGCAGACGCCCGTGCCGCTGTCGTCACCCATGTTGCCGAAGACCATCTGAACGATGTTGACGCCCGTGCCCGGCAGACCGTGGATCTTCTCGACTTCGCGATACTTGATCGCCTTGTCGGCGTTCCACGAGCTGAAGACGGCGTTGATGGCGCCGACGAGCTGCTCCCACGGATCCTGCGGGAAATCCTTGCCCGTCTGATCGCGGAAGAAGTCCTTGAATTCGCCGCAGAGCTCGCGGAGCGACTCGGCGCTGATTTCCGAGTCGATCTCGATACCGAGCGACTCCTTCATCTTCTCGAGCTTGTGTTCGAGTACATCCTTCGACAGACCGACGACGACCGTCGAGTACATCTGAATGAACCGGCGATAGGAGTCCCAGGCGAACCGGGCGTTGTCCGTCGCCCGGGCGAGTCCCTCGACAGACTCGTCGTTCAGGCCGAGGTTGAGCACTGTTTCCATCATGCCGGGCATCGACACGGCGGCGCCGGATCGCACGGAGACGAGCAGCGGGTTCTTCTTGTCGCCGAGCTTCTTGCCACAGGCGCGTTCGAGCTTGCGAACGTTGTCGCGCACCTGCTTCTCGAGGCCTTCGGGCCACTTCTGCTTCCGCTCATAGTAGAGGCGGCAGGCCTCCGTCGTGATCGTGAAGCCGCCGGGCACGGGCAGACCGATGTTGGTCATCTCCGCGAGGCCGGCGCCCTTGCCACCGAGCAGCGTCTTCTGATCGCCGCGACCTTCCGCTTTTCCGTTTCCGAAGAAGTAAACGAATTTCGATGCCATGTGAGAGTGTGCTCCTTTCGAGCCGTGCGCGATATCAGTTCGCAATTCGTCGTATGCGTCTTCTGTCCGCCCCAAACGTTACGTCGGCAATCGGGGGACGGTTCAATCTCGCAGGATCCGTTCGACGCTGGGCGAAGGCGCTCACTGGCGGGAAGACAATTGCGTCGCGCCGCAGCGTCGGTCGTAGACCGGCAAAAAAAGCGTAAGGCGCCCTATCGGGAGCGTCAATTCCGTGACGTATGTTCGACGGTTGGACGATTGTGCGCTTTCGGGTCAGCTGACCTTCGGCGCGACGCGCAAACCGCGCGCGTCCCGTCTCGCCAGTGGCCGCTGACATGTGGATGGCCTCGGCGTCCGCCGGCGATCGAGTGGATCGAATCGGCCGGCTCGATGCGGCGCCGTAAGGCGCAGCGCGTTAGCGCGCTTCCGTGGAATCACGGGCGAATCGGCCCGGCGTCGTCGGCCGCGAGGAGCGCGTTCAGGGCGATCGGAAACCAGGGCGAATAGTGTGTGGCGTCGGCCGCGAGTTCCGCCTGGATCACGTCGATCGTCGCCCATCGGAAATCCGCGATCTCCTCTGGATTGGGCGTCGGCGCTCCATCGAACGCGCCCGCCAGAATGTGCAGGTACTCGCGCTCCGTCAGCCCGGACACAGGATCGTGAGCGTGGTACCGGAGTTCTGTTGTCGCTTTGAGACGCGACGCGATTCCGAACTCCTCGTGGAGGCGGCGCTCGGCCGCGCCGATCAGGGGCTCGCCGGGGCGAGGATGGCCGCAGCAGGTGTTCGACCATCGACCGGCGAAGTGGTACTTGCACGCGGCGCGCTGCTGGAGGAGCAGCCGGCCCCGAGCGTCAAACAGGAAGATCGAGAACGCCCGGTGCAGCTGGCCGCCGTTCTCATGCGCGGCAAGCTTCTCCGCCTCCCCCATTGCGCGATCAGATTCGTCGACAAGGATGACCCGCTCAGTCGTCATGACCGCATTCTAGACCCGTGGCGACTCGGCGCCGCTGCGGCGAGATGGTCGGCCCCGGAAAAACAAAGGACCGCCCCGCTGGGTAGGCGGGGCGGTCAACGGTCCGAGCAGAAGGAGATTCTGCTCGCTTGGGAAGAAGAGGGCAAAGAAAAGGTGTGTCAGCGCACAAGGGCCGCTGTCCTCCGTATAACTCGCGACGGCCGCCGGAAATTCCCATCGACGCCCTGATTCTGCGGCTGGAGACCGTGGGGTCCGTTGGCGCGTCGTATTCCGGGGCCATCGGCGGCTTCAGGCGTATCCACGTCCGAATCGTCCAAGCGCGGCCGGCGCCGATTGCCTCTATAATCGCCCCGGTTTCGCGCGTCCGAGGTCGGGCGTCGCCGTTATGTGTCCGGTAATGGAGGCGGGAATTGGACGCCCTTGACGATCCACGAGCGAGCGCATCGCTGCTGATTCTTGAGGTTGGGAACTCCCATGTTTCCGTCGCGACGAGCGTGGCGGATCGGGTCTATACGAATTTCCGATTCGAGCTTTCCGACGCCGACGGCGTGGACCGGGCGGCGGCCGAAGCCTGGGAGGCGCTGCCGAAGGACCGGATGCGGGCGGCGGCGGCGGCGTCCGTCGTGCCGGAGGTCATGGACGATCTCCGCCAACGCATCTCCGGCATCATCGGCGAAGACCTTCGATGTGTTGGCGCCGAACTCCATCGCCCGCTCTCGCTCGCCATCGAGGAGCCGGACCTTGTCGGTCTCGACCGCGTGTGCGCGGCGGCGGCGGCCTATGAGACGCTGGGCCACGCCTGCGCCGTCGCCAGCTTCGGCACGGCGATCACGATCGACTGCGTGAACGACGAAGGCGTCTTCATGGGCGGGTCGATCCTCCCCGGGCTCTTCCTGCAGGCCAGGTCGCTCGCCACGGGCACGGCGCAGCTCCCGGAGGTGACGATCGAGGCGCCGACGAGCGTCTTCGGGACCGATACCGCCTCCGCCATTCGCAACGGCATTGTCTATGGCGTCGTCGGTGGTATTCGCGAGATTGTCGAACGATACGCCGACGCCCTGGGGCAATGGCCCAACCTCGTGGCGACGGGCGGCGGCGCCGACCTGATCCGCTCGCAGTGTGACTTCATCGATCATGTCGTGCCCGACTTGTGCATCCGAGGCATCGCCCTCGCCCACAAGCGTCACTATTCGACGTTCCGCGAATCGCAGTGAATCCGGACTCCTCGACGTATGTCGCCTTGCTGACGTCGCCGGCGCCAGGCGCGATCGCCGTGATCGGTGTCGCCGGCCCTGGCGCCGAATCGATCGTGACCTCGCTGTGCAGGTCTCCGGCTGGACGACCGATCGAACAGTTCCATCAGGATGCCCCGCGCTTTGTGCGGATTCATGACGCGGGGCGGCCGCTTGATGACGCGGTTGTGACGGCGTCGGCGATCGGGGGGACGAGACGCATCGAGATTGGTACGCACGGCGGCGCTCGAATCGTGCAGCGCGTGATTCAGGCGCTGTCTGGCGCCGGGGCGACGCGAATCTCGGGAATGGCGTTCGAGGACCGATTTGGTGGGCGTTCGCCGATCGAACGCGATGTGGACAAGGCGCTGCTCAGTGCTGGCTCGCGCCGGCTCGCTCGATGGCTGGTCGCACAGCGGACGCTGCTTCCAACGTATTTCGCGACATTCGGCGGGCGTTCCGGCGAGGAGATCGCCGAGTACGATCGTCGCACACGGGTGGGGATCCGGGCGGTTCGGGGGATTCGTGTCGCGCTGGTCGGACCACCCAACGCCGGCAAGAGCACGCTGGCGAATCGCCTGATCGGCCATCGCCGCGTGATTGTGTCGAGTGAGGCCGGAACGACGCGGGACTGGGTCGATGAAACGGCGATGATCGACGGCTGGCCCGTGACGCTGACGGATACGGCCGGTATTCGGGAGTCGCCCTGCGAGATCGAACTCGAAGCGATACGGCGAGGCGCGGCGCAGGCCAGGGCGAGTGATCTGGCGCTGATTGTGGCCGACGCCACGGCGGCGCCTGACGAACGGCGCGGCGCGATTCGCGCGACGCTGGACGCCATTCAGGGCGCCGCGCCGACGATGATCGTCCTCAACAAGACAGACGCGGCGCCGACGGCGGACGACGTATCCGGCGTGTCGGCGCTGACGGGCGACGGGATCGAGGCGTTTGAACGCGAGGTCGTCCGTCTTCTGGGGCTGGATCAGTTGTGTTCAACTGAGGCGACAGGATTTCTGCCGGCGCATCTGGATGGGCGACCGGAAACGAATGTGGAGAGGTTCCCGACGTGAGAAATGCAATCGAACCCACGCCCGAGCGACTGTCGGACAGCGAGCTGACGGCGAGACTTGACGCCGCGTTCGCGCGACGCGCGAGTCTCATCAGCAGCGGCGTGTCGAACGCCGTTCGCCTCGTCCATGATTCGGCGGACGGGATTGCCGGGGTCGTCGTCGAACAGTTCGCCGGCGCGCTGATCGTGCAGCATCACGAGGGGCGGGCGTCGGCGAGTCCGGAGCAACTGGCGCCGCGGATCGAGACGCTGATGGGTCGTGTGGGAGCGACGTCGGCGTACCTCAAGCGTTTTCTGCGTGACAGGTCGGCCGAGGGGGGGCTGGGGGATGCGCATCATTCCGCGGACCCCTGGATCGGTGCGCCCTCGGCGGAGGAATTCGCGATTCGGGAGAATGGTGTCAGCCTGATGATCCGACCCTTCGACGGGTTTTCGACGGGGCTGTTTCTGGAGCATCGGGACAATCGCGCCCGCGTTCAGTCGATTGCCGCCGGCGGACGGGTGCTGAATCTCTTCGCCTACACCTGTGGATTTTCCGTCGCCGCGGCGGCGGGCGGCGCCGCCGAAGTCACGAGTGTCGATCTCTCGGCGCGCTATCTGGACTGGGGGCGGCGGAACTTCGCGGCGAACGCGTTGTCGATCGAGGAGCATCGATTCATCCGCGACGATTCGCTGAAATTCTACGAACGGGCCCGGCGGCAGGGACGCGACTACGATCTGATCATTGTCGATCCTCCCACGTTCGCGAGGATCAAGAAGCCGAAGAGCGTGTTCGTCCTGTCCGAACGGATAGACGATGTCCTGGGTGGCGCCGTGGACCGATTGCGGTCCGACGGCAGAATCCTGTTTGCGACAAACGATCGGCGCCTGCCGCGGAAGGTGATCGAGGCGGCCTTCCACACGGCGTCGGGACGCCGTCGGATCGTCAACATCGAGTGGCTCACGCCGCCGCAGGATTTTCAGGGCGATCCGGATTACGCTCGCGCCGTCCTCGTTACGATCAGGTAGCTGCAAATCGCCACACAGATCGACCCTGGAGTTCGCACGTTGAACGCAAACGCTGCTCATGCCGGTTACGCCGCCGCCATCTCAACAGGTGGCCTGTGGCGCCGCGACGATCGCGGACTGATCGAAATCACGGGCGCCGATCGCGCCGCGTGGCTGCACAATCTCGTCACGAACACTGTCAAAACGCTGACACCCGGCGACGGTGTGTACGCGTTCAGCGTGAATGTCAAAGGTCGCGTCGTCTTCGACATGAATCTCCTTGTCCGGCCCGAGTCGATCTGGCTCGACGTCGATCGCCGCTGGTTGGAATCGGCGATGAAGTGGCTCGATCGATACCACATCACGGAGGATATCGCGCTCGAGAATCGGACGGACGCGCAGCGGCGAATCGCCGTCATCGGACCCGCGGCGGTCCCGACGTGCGAGGCGCTTCATTTCGGGAATCTCACGCCGAAGGCGTGGCTGCAGCATGAGACGCGCGATATCGGCGGAACGCCCACGCTGATGTTTCGTCATGATTTCACGGGGCTCATCGGCGCGGACTTCATTGCCGTCGGCGCCGATCGAGATGCGGCGATCGAGGTGATCGCGACCGCGGCGACGGCGGCGGGGGCGACGCCGATCGATGCGGGCATCGTCGACACACTGCGCATCGAGGCGGGGCTGCCGGTCTCGATCGAGGACATTGATAACGAAGTGATTCCCCCCGAGACAGGGCAGATCGAACGCGGAATCAGCTATCAGAAGGGCTGCTACCTGGGGCAGAAAGTGCTCGAGCGCATGCGATCCCGCGGCGGTCTGGCGCGCCGCCTCGTCGGCCTGAAGCTGGCGGGCGACGAGGCGCCGGCCAGGGGCGCGACCATTCACGCGGGGGAGTCGGAAGTGGGGCGAGTCACGAGTGTCGCCTATTCGCCGGCGATCGATTCGATGATGGCGCTCGGGTACGTTCGGACCGGGCAGTCAGAGGGGGCGAGCGTGACAATTCGGGACGGTGGCGCCGAGCTGAGTGGTGAAGTCATTGCGATTCCGGTCCGGCGCTGACCCGCGTCGTCGGCGGGTTGCCGATCGTGCGCGCCTGGCTATCATTAACGACCCAATTGCGGGAGCGTAGCTCAGTCGGTAGAGCAGCGGCCTTTTAAGCCGTGGGTCCTGGGTTCGAGTCCCAGCGCTCCCAGTCGATTCCCTACTTTAGAAACAAGCTCGCGCCAGCTTAACGCATGTTGCAGGCTGAGCGCGGTGCAGTCGTCATCGTTGGCTGTGCAACTCGCGCCGGAAGCGAGACTTGTGTGCGCAGCTGATTCGCGCCCATGTGGCCTCGTCGCGCCAGCGTTTCCTCTCTGGTATGTTCGATGTCGGGGTGGCCAAGGAATTCGGCC
Source organism: Phycisphaerae bacterium (assembly GCA_035399845.1). Taxonomy (GTDB): domain Bacteria; phylum Planctomycetota; class Phycisphaerae; order UBA1845; family UTPLA1; genus ECT2AJA-110-A. Next base: position 29,378 of record DAOPJV010000016.1, read on the forward strand.
GTTTAGGGCGAAATCCTCTCGGAATTCGGGGCGAGGTGCATATCCGAGCTTAAAAGATGTATCGCGGAATCGAGCGCGTACTGGTGCTCCGGGTCGATTTCGGATCCCAGCATGTGCCTCGATATGTATGCGATCAGTTCAGCTGGCGGGTGGGGCTATTTGCGAGCCGTCGGAATCATTCGGTGCTGCCGAGAATTCGACTGAGGTGGAGGCGCTGATTCTCGGGTGCCCATGCGAGCAGGACATCGAGGAAGTCGCGTTCACTGAGCTTCAGGATCTCGGGCGGATCGCCAAAGAGGATCTGTTCCTGGATTTCGGGAATGAGACGAGTGAACCGTCGGATCTGGGAGAGCCGAGCCTGGCTAACGCCGAGTTGTAGGGCGGCGTCGGCAAGGGAGGAAGCGCGGCCTTCGGCCAGTGCCTCTTCGATCTGATGAGCGAGGATCAAGAGTCGCTGGAGTGGCGGCAGGTCGCGCGAACTGTCCCGACGGCGCTGCTTCGCGCGTTTCCGGGCCGCGACGTCAACTTTGAATTCAAACGCCTGCATGGTTGGCTTGGCATCCCAATGTTGTTTCGATTGAATCACCCGACTCAAACGCGCTGATCTTGGTGTCGTTCGTGTGAGCATCCTCGTCGTTGGAGCGAATCAGTAGGCGAATCGTCTTCCGTTCGTGATCGTATTCCACCCTCTCTACGATCTGTCGTAGCCGCTTGGCAAGCGCTTTTGGCGTCAGCGTTTCCGCGCGCTGTGGCGAAATCGACGTGGCGACAGAACCAACTTCTGGGTCCTCGATTCGTCCGGTGATTTCCTGGAGTCGATCCAGTACTTCCTTCTCCAGGCGAGGCGCGTTGATCCAGCCAGTTGGGCAGGCGTTCTTTCCCGCCGTTTGGGTCCGGATGCAGACGTAGTATCGATAGCGTCGCCCATCCTTCTGGGTGGGGCAGTGGATCATCGCGCGGTCACAATGCCCACAGCGCAGGATCCCGTAGAGCAACGCGCCATACTTGTTGCGCGAGAATTTGCCGCGATTGCGACGATTCCGTTCCATCATCTTGCGGGCCCCTTCGAAGGTGCCAGGGGCGATGATGGCGTCATGTTCTCCTTCGTAGATGTCCTCCTTGTGGCGGACTTTGCCGAGGTAACCGACGTTGTTTAGCAGCAGGTAGAGATTCCAGCGATCGAACTCGCGTCCACCTTGGCGCTTGCCATTTCGGTCAATCCACGACTTGGTCTTCCACCCACGCTGTCGAAGGATTTCGACGACCGGCAATAGCGACTCGTGTTCGAGATACAAGTTGAAGATATCGCGTACCTGCTCAGCTTCGTCCTCATTGACTAGGAGCCGCCGATTCTCTCGGTCCAGATCGTATCCAAGCAGCAGATTGCCGCCCGGCCATTTACCGCGCTTGCGTGATGCCGCGATCTTGTCGCGGATCCGTTCGCCGATGATCTCGCGTTCGAATTGGGCGAAGGAGAGCAGGATGTTTAGCGTCAGCCGTCCCATCGATTCAGCCGTATTGAAGTGTTGCGTGACGCTCACGAAATGAATGTTCTTGTCCTCGAAGAGCTTCATGATGCGTGCAAAGTCGAGGAGCGATCGCGAGAGCCGGTCTACCTTGTATACGACGACGCAGTCGATCGTTCCGGCCTCGATGTCGTCAAGCAGTTGCTGGAGACCGGGGCGTTCTGTCGAACCTCCTGAGAAGCCGCCATCGTCGTATCGATTGGGGATAACCGTCCAGCCCATGTGTTTTTGCGAAGCGATGTAGGCTTCGGCGGCTTCTCGCTGGGCATCGAGCGAGTTGAAGGCCGAATCGAGCCCCTCACTTGTGGACTTGCGCGTGTAGATGGCGCAACGCACCGTCTGAATCTCGGTCGACACCGGTTCAGCCTTCGGTGCTGCGTCCAGGTGGTTCCTACTTCGTCGAGGCATGTGCTATTTCTCCTGGCGCGTGAGACCAAAGAAGAGGTGGCCATTCCAGTGAGATCCCGTGACGGCTTTCGCGATGGCGCTGAGACTGCGGTAGGGCTTGCCTTCGAATTCGAATCCTCGCTCGAGGACCCGAACGAGAATCTCACGGCCTTTGTAGTCGCGTCGCAGACACTGGCCCGGTGGCGGAAGCCGCATGTCGCGCATTGGCCGGGGTGCACTCGAATCCGAGACGGCGTCGGTTGGCAGATCGGAAGATTCGACGCCGCCATCAGAACCGTCACCTTCCATCACTTGCTTGCGACACCTCGCCTTGGTGAGCATCCGGCCGAGCGGATCGTACTCCGCGGCCAGTGCCAGCAGACGAGTCCGCGCGCGTGCCGAGAGCTTGTCGATGCTGAGTCGCGCGGTGGGGCGGCTCTTGATTTTCGCGTTCGATGGCGACGTCGAAGCTGTCATTTGGCTTCACTCTGCTTCTGAAATTCGAATAGACCGCGGCCGACCTTCTTGAAACGAGATTCCTTTCCCTTCTTGTCGATCTCGCGCTGGATCGCCGAATACAGCGTTGCCCATGGAGTCAGTCCGCTCGTCTTCCAGCCTGCAGCGATAACGCGTTCAGCGATCGTCCTTGCGTTTAGGGGTGTGCCGGACTTCACAAGCACGTCAGCCGCAAGGTCGAGGCCGCTTGGGTGTTTCTCACTCTCGGGCCTACGGCGCTTGGTCGTCAGGTGCTTACTCACGCTTGACGCCTTGGTTGTATTCGTCGGTGCACGACGCGCACTCTCGCTCTTCTTGCCCGCCTTCTTGTTGGTCTTCTTTGTCGTCATACCGTCGCTCCCTTCAAACGGCCGAGCCTTCGACCAGCTTCGCTAAATACCGGCCCACATAGGCCGACCTCGTGAACTGACTACATGAGGGCAAATCGGGCGCGGTACATCAAGGCAATAACTGGATATTTTGCCGGTATCGTGGACAAACTTCTTTGAAGGTACTCTGTTGGTATTGCCCGATCAGGCACGCGCCCTGCCTGCGGAATAGGCATGATGAAGGAACACTGGCGTCCAAACTCAAGAACGGCAATGAAGTCGACGACCCTTCGTGATTGCGTGACTATCACATCGACAATCTCGCCTGCTGAAACCGGACGTTGGCGGATCCCGGCTGCAGGGCTTAGGAATAGTACTTTCTCTCTCTTCGAAACTAGTCAATATCCGAGAGAACTCTTTGGGCCCGCTGTGTGATCATTCGAGTTTCCAGATAGTAGCTTGTGCACGGTGGCGATTTCTACGCCAGTTAATCCGTACCTCGTATTGTTCTGCTGGCCGCAACTTAGATCAATGAAACCCCACAATCCACTCAAAGGACACGACAACATCAAGTTCTCGGTCAACATTTTCTGGGAATTCAGCCGCCGAGCAACTTTCGTCACGCAAGAGTCGTCAAAGTGCCAAGTAGCTCCTTGGATAGGGGCGGCCCAGCGTCAAACCACGAATCTCGTCTTCGTCGGGCCTCGATACTTTGATGATATAATGTAGTCTTATGCCTTTCATGGCAGAGTCGACTTGAGGACTTCGTCATTCGCCAATGGAGACTGGGTATCGATGGATAGGACGGAATCGGGCGGCGCTCTCAGGGGCCTTGGCGAGGAGCGGAAGCGGGACAGCGGTGTGAGGCTCGGAGCGAGGCAACTTTGGACTTGGGCTATTATCATCGGTCTGGGCGGCGGTGTGCTGGCGCTGGGCTATTACGGCTTGATGCGCACGATGCTCGACTGGGTCTGGACAGGTGGCGCGGGAATCGATCCCGCGCACCTCGCTGAAACCCCAACATTCCATCCGATCATTCTTGTTATCACAACGATCGGCGGCCTGCTCGTCGGACTTGTGTTGCACTTACTTGGTACTCCCGGCGAAATTGCCGCCGTCGTGAACAACATCCACATGGAGCACGGTCGCATCGACACGCGTCAGACGCCGTCGATGGTCGCTGCGTCGCTCGTCTCCATCATCGCCGGCGGGAGTGCGGGGCCCGAAGCGCCGCTGGTGCAGATCATCGGCTCGTTCGGTTCTTGGGTGGGAGACCGGCTGAGACTGTCTGGCGATTTTGTGCGTACGTTCACGTTCTGCGGAATGGCCGCCGCGCTGGGCGCCTTTTTCGGCGCGCCGCTGGGCGGAGCACTGTTCGCGCTGGAGATTCCCCATCGCCGCGGTCTCGAGTACTACGAAGCACTGATGCCATCCATCATCTCCGCGGTGGTCGCATTCTTCGTTTTTCGTTCCGTGGTCGGCTACGACGGGCCGCTCTATCACCTCGCCGTCGTTCCCCACCTCTCGGTTTGGACAATCGCCATCGGCCTCGCTGCGGGGCTTGGAGGTGGTCTTGTGGGCATCCTGTTCGTCGCAGTTTTCACACGCATCGAGCGGCTCCTGCACCCGCTGGTCCATCGCAAGATTCTGCTGGCGACACTGGGCGGACTCGTTATCGGGCTGATCGCGCAGGTGATGCCCGCGACGCTCTTCTGGGGCGAGTATCAGATCGACGGGCTTCTGTCATCCGGCGAGGCGCTTTGTAGCGGCGTCGGCTTGTGGGGAGCCGTGGGTTTGCTGCTGCTGCTCGCCATGCTAAAGATGATCGCCGTCGGCGCAACGCTGCATTCGGGATTTCGGGGCGGTTTCATATTCCCGTTATTTCTGATCGGCGGCGCCGTCGGTCTGGCGGCTTCGCTCGCCGCGAGTGCAGTATTTCCGCAAGTGCCGGCACCGGTCATCATACTGTGCATGATGGCCGCCACGAACGTAGCAGTGACCAAAACGCCCGTTGCGACGACGGTCATTCTCACGTCGCTATCGGGAACCGCGTTCATGCCGGCGCTGGCCGCCGCCTGCCTAGCGAGCTTCCTGCTGACGACGCGTGTAACCCTGATTCCGACGCAACGCTCGCGCAGCCGGCATCCAGCGATGGAAGCGATCGGCGTCGTGCAATAACGCGCGCGAGCGTAGACGGGCCGCGCTCATCATGCAATCATCGTTTCGATGTACGCGTCAGGCGGCGCGGGCAGCGAGGAGGGTCATTATCCGGCGGATCAGCCCCACGAATGTCAGGCTCCATGCGGCCAGGGCGATCCAGATGAACACGTTTGGAATTGACGTGATGAATTCGATGTCCATCGCCTGGGAGACACGCAACGTACACGCCGTATACATGCCCAGGGGGAAGACGGCGCCCCAGTAAAGGGGATCGTATCGAAGCGAAAACCGCTTGTAACCGTGGCGCCAGACGCCCAAGATCAATAGCATCGGTATCCACCACGTCGCGGTCGCCCAGAAGAATAGCGTGAAGCCTTTCAAAAACGGGAGAATCTGCCGGAGCAGTGCCGATTCCGGCGCCGCGGAGATCAGCATCGCGCCCGCGAGCGTCGAGATCGCCATCGCGCCCATGTTGATCCAATACGGCGGCGACAGATCCGACGGCTCGAGCACGAAGAACGTGTAGCGATAGAAGATCAGCGAGATGATCCAGATGTACAGCATGCCGCCGCCAAGCCACATCGACAACGTGAAGAAGAGAATTCCTTCATGATGCGGGCCGAAGAACGGCGCGAGTTGGGTGCCGAGTATACTCACCGATTGGGTGGCGACGACGGCAACCAGCCAGCCACCGTTAATTCCCTGCGCGAGCGACGGCTTTTCGCCCTTTACGGTCAGACTCGTGAAGATCGCGTAGGTGAAGAATATCCATAGCGCGATACCCAGGACCCACAGGGCAGCCGCCAGCATCGGCCGCGACGCGATGATGAAACACTGGCTCCCGAAAACGCAGGTCCCGGCCACCATGGTAAAGAAGCCGACACTTCGTCCGTGATCCGTCAGATCGGACACCATCTGACGCGCAAACCACACAACTCGCAGGCCGGTCAGTCCCCAGAGGGTAACATAGAACACGATGTTCAGGACGAACAGGACAAACGCGACACGAGTCATGCCCAACAGTTGAGACGCAATTGAGACGATGCCGGTTGCCATGACCAGCGCGAAATAGGCGGGATGGAGCGTCTCGATGCCTGCCCATCGACTCGACATCTCCGATGCTCGAGACGGAGCTGTCGTTTCAACTGGTCCGACCGAATCCATTACGACTCCAGTCTGAAAACCTGCCAGAGCAGCCCGGCATTCAGCAGAAAACAGGCGACACTTGCCCACGCGGCCGGCCATACAATCGATTCGTCTCCGCCAAGGTATGCGTTCATCGTCGCGCTCAACAGCCAGAGCTGCAGCACAAGCAGGATGAGAACGATGCACAAGATGCCATAGATCACGGTGCTGAGTTGCTCGCGATTTGAATCACGATTCATGTCATTCGCTCCTCCACCGCCGTCGCAAATATCTCGCCCTTCCTCACTTCGATCCGAATTCGAGGCAGCGGACGACTCGGCGGGCCCGCGAGCGGCCTTCCGGTCGCAAGATCAAACAGTCCGTTGTGGCACGGGCAGCGCAGCGCATTGTTCTTGACGTCGGGCAGGACTGCGCAAGAAAGATGCGTGCACTTTGCTGAGTAGGCCACGAAATCATCGGTACCGGTCCGCATGAGCAGGCATGCGTCATTGGGTTTCGGAAAGCTGAACGACACCGCCCCACCAACCGGCACCGCGGCGACCGATGCGATGCGTTGTGCGGAAGTCCCGGCGGATTCCCTGCGGAATGCGCGCTTGAGACCGATCCAGAATTGACCGATCACGAACGCAAAACTGGTCAATACCATGAACTTCGTGAAGTCGCGGCGGGCGACGTAGTCCGCCTCGGGAACGTCGATCGGAAAGTCGTGCCGCCACTTCGGTTGGGCCTCCGGCGGCCGGCCGTCGGGGGTGATCACGGGAAGCGAAATCTTCTTGTCCATCGTCATCTCACTCCCTGTTGCCCCGGGTCCATGACGGAAAGGGCGACGCGACGTTCGGTCGGCCCCGATTCCAGCGCCGCGGCAACGTCGATGTGCTCCACCCGCGCCGCATGCGTCGCGGGAACCATCATGTTCACCTTCGTCGTAATCTCCTGGTTACCGAATTGAAATCGATTCAACGGAGCGGCGTTGGGCCGTGATTGTTCGATCTGTTCACGAGTGCCGAAAAACAAAGCCTGGCTCGGACAGACGCTTGCGCACATGGGCTTCTTACCAACTGACGTTCGGTCGTAGCACATGTCGCACTTCATCATGAGGTCGAACTCGACCATCATTTTGGGCACGCCGAACGGACAGGCGAGTACGCAGTTGTTGCAGGCGATGCAGCGCGGCTTGCGGGCGCTCTGAACGACACCGTCGGCCGTGCGCTTGATCGCATCCGCCGGGCACACCTCGGCGCAGGTCGGCGAGTCGCAGTGCATACAGATGACCGGCGTGGTCTGCGTCGACACCGAGCGCTCGACATACTCAAGGTGAATCATCGACTGCCCCTTGTGCGTGTCGCATTCGCTGCACGCCTGCACGCACGACTGGCAACCGATGCACCGGCTCGGATCGACGAAAAACTCCATGTGCCCTGGTACAGACATTAACGCTCCGTCGTGTGATGCGATCGCCGTCCAGCAGGTCCGGTGATCGTGGGGATCTTACCAGCCTCACTTCGCATCCGGCACCCGCTCCGCCTTTCGAAGGCGAACGGCGCAGACTTTGTACTCCGGGATCTTCGAAATCGGATCTTGCGCCGAGATCGTCAGTTGGTTCGCGCTCTTGCGGCCGGGCCAGTGATACGGAATGAATACCGTGTCAGGTCGAATCGTCGTGACGACGAGCGCCTGCAACGTGCAATCGCCGCGGCGCGACTCCGTCGTCACCCAATCACCGTCGACCACGCCGATCCGCTCGGCGAGCTGCGGGTGCATCTCGATTCGCGGTTCAGGAAACTGCTCTACGAGTGGACCGATTCGGCGCGTCTGTGTACCCGAGAGGAACTGGCTCACGACGCGGCCGGTCGTCAGCATGATCGGGAATTCCGAATCGACATCCTCGGCGGGCGGCGTGTAATCGGCGACGTTGAATCGGGCCTTGCCGTCCGGGAAGTAGAAGGGACCTGCACCCTTGGCGACGGGATTCCACGAGCCCGGCTCGAAAAGCCGCGGTGTACCGGGATGGTCTTCCGACGGGCACGGCCAGAACACGCCGTACTGATTATCGATCTTCTCGTACGTGATGCCCGAATAGTCGGCCACGCCGCCGCGCGACGCAGTGCGCAACTCGTCAAAAATTTCTTTCGGCTCGGTAAACGTGAAACCGTGCGGCCGATCGAGGGCCGCCGCAATGTCCTGGATGATGCGCCAGTCCTGCCTCGCTTCGCCGGGGCATTCGACGGCCTTGTTGATCTTGATGACGCGGCCTTCGATCTGCGTAACGACACCTTCGTCTTCCTCGTGCAACGAACCGGGCAGCACGATATCCGCGTGGCGCGCTGTTTCGTTCAAGAAAAAGTCGATCGCCACGTAGAAGTCGAGTTTATCGAGCGCTCGCGCCACGAAGTTGTTGTCCGGCAACGAGATCTTCGGATTGAAACAGATGCTCAACAGACCGCGGATCTCACCGGAGTCGATCTTCCGAATGATCTCGTATGCATCCACACCGGGCCCCGGCATCTCTTCGGGCTTGATCCCCCAGACTTTGGCAATGTAATCACGATGCTCGGGATTCGAGATGTCGCGCGCCCCCGGCAACTGGTCACACTTCTGGCCATGCTCACGGCCGCCCTGGCCGTTGCCCTGACCGGTGATCGTCGCATACCCGCCGCCCTCGCGACCGATTCGACCCGATGCCAGCACGATGTTGATCGCGCCAAGCACGTTCTGCACGCCGTGGCTGTGATGCTCGATCCCGCGCGCGTGCATCAGAAAGCTCGACTTAGCCGTGCCCCACCATTCGGCCGCCTGGTGGATCAGCCGCTCCGGAATGCCCGTCACTTCCGCCGTTCGCGCAGGCGTCCATGGGTTCACGCACTCCGCGACCTTGTCGAAGCCAACCGTTTGATTCTGAATAAAGTCATGATCCAGCCAATCCCGCTCGATCATCAGGTGCAGGATTCCGTTGAACAGGGCGATGTCTCTGCCCGGCTTGACCGGAAGAAACAGATCGCACGTTCGCGCGATAGGCGTGATGCGGGGATCGACGACAATGATCTTCGCACCAAGATCGCGCGCCCGCCAGACGTAGTCGGTCGTGATGGGGGCGCACTCCGCCACATTGGCGCCGCTGATCCAGATCATGTCGGCGTGCAGAATGTCATCCCAGGGATTCGCCGCCCGATCGATGCCGAACGCCTTCTTGTTCCCTGCCGCGGCGCTGACCATGCAGAGGCGACCATTGTAGTCGATGTTCGCGGTGCCCAGACAGACGCGGGCAAACTTGCCCATCAGATAGGCCTTCTCGGTCGTCAGGCTCGCACCAGTCAGGATCGCAAAGGCATCGGGACCGTGTTCGCGCTGAATGCGGGAGATAGCCCCGGCCACTTGCTCGACGGCTCGCTCATATCCGAGTTCGCGAAACCCCTCGGGTGCCGACGGGTCGCGCTGGTAGGCGTGCAGCAGTCGATCAGGGTGCGACCCTTGCAGGTAACGCTTGACGCCCTTCGGACAGAGCATGCCGCGACTGAACGGAAAGTCGAACCAGGGTTCGAAACCGATGACCTCGTTGTCTTTCACCTTCAACTGAATGCCGCATTGCTGACCGCAAAAGCAGCAGTGCGTGTTGACGACCCGGTCCGGTTCGACGTTGGCCGCCAGGCGCAACCCCGTCGAGAACGCACCATGGGGTCCGAATTTTTCGAGTAGCGCCGTATTATCGATCGCTTGCGCCATGCCTACCCTCCACTCTCACCCGTCAGCAAATCGGCGATGTCCATCCCGGCGGTGTGCGTTGTTTCCATCTGCCCACGCGCAAGCTCCCACAACTTTCCTTGCGCGATCGCGAGGCTCGCTCGTCGGCATTGCGGACAAATACGCTGATAGTGGTCTATGCGACCGTCGTCGACGTCGTAACGGTATCCCAGCGCCTTTTCAACCTCGATCAGGTCGTCCACGTGCATCTTCGACGCGTACTCGGCGCCGCATCGAGCGCAGCGGGCCGGTTCACTCATACCGCCGACATCCTTGTAGAACGCCACGCCCAATTGTGCGGGCCGCTGAAAGATGTGAAAGAACTTGCCGAACGGGAGCCACAAGAGGGCGAAGATGACCGTGATCGCGTGCAGGATCGCGAGAAAATCGTAGCCATATCCCTTCATCCACGTATAGCTGGCGGTCAGCATCAGGCCCGTCATGCTGATCGCGAACAGGAGGATGAGCGGAAGAAAGTCCTCGCCGAACTGTTGAACCGCGCCGGCCCCGTGATCGCGCATGCGGCGGTACATGGCGATCATCACCCCGGGGATGACGAGAAGCGCCGCCCACACCAATCCGTGAAAGATGACGAACCCGAGCCCGCCGTCGATGGCAAACTTAATCGTCGGAAAACCGAAGACGAATACGCGATAGTGCTCGAAATCGCCGGGCGGCGTTTCGAAGTGAATCCACCCGAACACGAGGGGAAATGTGATGGCAGCGGCGATCACGCATCCCCACATGATGAGCCAGTGTGCGAGCCAGCGCCGGCGGCCACGCCGCCAGATGAAGAGATTCAATGCGAATCCTGACCAAATCCGGCCGAGCCACACGCGAAGATTTCGGCGCAAAAATGGCCGGCGAAAGAACACCCGCCAGCCGCGGCGCCAATACAAGGCCGTCGGAGGCCGCTGGAGCCACATCGCATATCGATACGTGATCGCGAACGCCGCGAAGATGGAAGCGAAGGTGTATCCGACCAAGGCGGCGTCAAAGTGCTCAAGGTTGCGCGACCCCAAGATGATCAAGACGGTAAGGATCGCCGTCGCGAGCAGCCCCCAAACAGCGGCCTTGATTTGCTCTCGAGTCATTCGACGCATCCTCACTCCACCCAAGCGGCTGACAACACAAACTTGCGAAAACACGATTGGTCACGAACCAGGGCCTATGATCCTACGGATTGTTGCGGCCGCGAAGCAAGAGAAAATGGTGATTTCTCCGAACTGGTAATACTTGCAATCGGCGTGGGACGAATCATTATTGTCCAGATTCTGTTGTGTGCTTGCGAGATCTCGCTAACTTCGAGCGTGGTCTGCAAGGTGTAAGCCTCCAGTGATGATTCATAGCCTGACGTCAGTTGACGAATCCATTGATAACGACATTACATAGCCTCGTTCTGACGTTCGATATGCTCATGGGTAGATTCAATATCATAGTTATTTCTCATGATTGGCTCGTCGATGGTGAGAATCGCGTTCACTTCAGAACTCGAATTACGTCAGTGTGGTTCTTTATTCTTGCCGGTGGCGTCCGGTCGCCAGAATCTCGATGTTCGGCGATCGTGTCATCCGAAGCGAGGTCAATGTACCGCTCGTCCAATCTACGACGGACGTATGAACAGGCTGGTGCAGCATAACGTCAAGCGTTGTGATCAGGCATTTTCAGCTAGTCCACGCCCGGGCCGGTCAATCAGTGCTACGCGAACAACGATCAACAAATACTCATATACTGTTTGATCAAAGGCTGTTCTCTTGGCGCATAGACGCCTTCTTTCCAGGTGCTCAATTCCTGATTACCCCGTTAGGACTAGGATTGACAGAATCGGGGCTGTCACATTTTGCCATCGACGTCCTGGCTTTGACACAAAGCCTATTGTGTACCTGTTGATCTTCTTGTAGTCTATCGGGCAAAAGGGCCAAGGCAAGCTTGGCCCGTAATGTGGTCGTTTGTCGGCAATCGGCCATCGATGACTCGATGTCGGGATGCGAATACGGGCCGTTCTGAGAACATTTACAAGGACTTCGATGAAACTCGATCTCATAGAAAGACCACCCACGTGCCCTGCGCATCCCGCAGGATCACGAGCCCGCGTTCTGCTTACAAGCGTATTCGGGCCTTACGCGCAAGACGACGAATACGGGAGCCGTACGATCAACCCCATGGAGTTGTATCACAATCAGGTGACTCGACTCCAGGGGCCGTTCTCATTGCGGATGTTCCATAGATCGTGGGGAATCATGTTGATTCAGGAGAACATCAGCGCACCGAGCACGCTTCTGGATTTTCCGGACTTGAATCGATTCATCGAAGAAATCATGACGAACCGGTACGACGTTGTCGGAATCAGCTCGATCATTCCCAACGTCGGGAAGGTGCGAAAGATGTGCCAGCTGGTTCGTCAACATCTCCCGGAGGCCGTAATCGTCGTGGGCGGGCATGTTGCAAACTTGCCTGACTTGACGGAGCGCATCGATGCGGATCATGTCGTGAGAGGGGAAGGTGTTCGTTGGATGCGACAGTATCTGGGTGAATCCGTGGATCGCCCGATCAGGCATCCGCGAATCTTGTCCGGAATCAACGCCCGCGTCATGGGAGTGCGCGTCAGTAGCCGCCCCGGAGACGTTGCCGCCACATTGATACCGTCGGTCGGATGTCCGATTGGCTGTAATTTTTGCTCGACATCGGCGATGTTCGGGGGCAAAGGGTGTTTTGTGCATTTCTATGAAACCGGGGACGAGCTCTATCGTGTCATGTGTGAATTAGAGCGGGACCTGCGTGTTCGTTCGTTCTTCGTGATGGATGAGAACTTTCTGCTGCATCGCAAGAGGGCGTTACGACTACTGGAGTTGATGAAGGCCAATGCCAAAGGATGGTCGCTCTATGTCTTCAGTTCGGCGAACGTCTTGAAGAAGTACACGATGGAGCAATTGGTCCGTCTCGGGATTTCATGGGTCTGGATGGGGCTTGAGGGAAAAGACACCGGCTACGCCAAGCTGAGCGGATCCGACACGCTTGGCTTGGTTTCCACCTTGCAGTCTCATGGCATTCGCGTTCTCGGCTCGACCATCGTCGGATTGGAATCGCATACACCTGAAAACATCGGTGCGGCGATTGACCATGCGGTGGCCCACAATACGGACTTTCACCAGTTCATGTTGTATACGCCGATTCCGGGAACGCCCCTTCACGCCAAGCATCATTCGGACGGAACACTGTTGACAACAGGCGAAGTCGATCTGGCGGATACACACGGCCAGTATCGATTCAACTTCAGGCACTGGCATATTCAGAACGGACAGGAAACCGATTTCCTGCTGCAGGCATTTCAGCGCGACTTTGACGTGAACGGGCCGAGCATAGCTCGTTTGGCACGCACTACCCTCCTCGGCTGGCGTCGTTACAAGAACCATCCTGATCGCGCTGTTCGAGAGCGAATTACCTGGGAGAGTCGCGATCTTGCGACGACCTTCAGCAGCGCGCTGTGGGCCGCCCGTGATTGGTTTCGCCACAACAAAAAGGTGTCTGCGGCGATCGCTCGCGTACTCAACGACATCTACACAGAATTCGGGCTCAAATCCCGGCTCGTCGCGCCGGTAGTAGGCCGATACCTGAGGTTCATGATGAGCCGTGAAGACCGGCGACTCAGAAATGGCAAGACTTACGAGCCTCCCACATTTCGAGAAGTGGCGGGCGCTTCCCGTCGTTGCATTGCGACATGACGCGGTCTTCGATCGTGTGCGACGCAATGGTAGAAGTGAGACGATTCTATTGAGAATCGGCTCGGCTCAAGGTGTGTGCGCGGGGAAGGAGCGACAGTGTGGTTCACCAGTATCCGCAAGCCGACGGGGCTACGTCACGGCGAAATGCGATCGTGGAAGAAATCGTGGCAATTTGCCAGGTCGTGACTCGAGGACTTTGTCGTGGTGAATGTGAATCCGAAATCCGATCGCGCATAGCGAATCGCGTAGGGGGGCTGGGCAATCCGGAGCGAGGACTCCTGGTGGACGAAATGCTATCACTGGGAATACGCCGGTGTGTTATTGACAGGATCGTAGGTGCCCAAGATCGCGCAGTTGGGGAGCAGGAGCAGCAGGTCCAGAGGCTGGCTGAGTGGCATCCAGTCTCGACGCTGTTCCGCGAAAACACGGCGATTGTCGCCCTAGTTGCTGAAATCACCCCGGTTCTGAGTGCATTCGTCCCGAGGGATTCGCATCTGGACCAGTCCGATCTGGGCCCGCTTCGGCGGCTCGTTGAGGCACACAGTGATTTAGAGAGGCATTACCGTCGCGTTCAGGACCTGTTCCTGCCTCACCTTGAGCGCCGTGGTTCGAACGGTCTGTCGTGGATCTTGTGGGCGTATCAGTCTGGCGTTCGGGACAGGCTTCGGGCGCTGCGACAGGTTCTCAAGGGCGAAATCCGGGGATGGAGCAGGCGCTTGTTGAAAGCAAGTGCTGTTGCGGCAATCAAGAGCATCAAGATCTCCATCCAGAAGGAAGAGAGTATCCTGTGTCCCATACTGTTGGGAGTATTGGGAAACGAGGATTGGCTGAACATCTCGCGCGACTCGCAGGAAATAGGGTGGTGTCTGGTGCGGCCCATCACAAGGCCTGACGCAGAGCGTCGCGTACCCTCAGATTCCGTTAAATTCTCGAGTCAGTCTACGCAATCCGTGTTCGACTCGCCCGGCGGCGGACTTTCGCACAAGGAGTTATCCCGTGTGCTGATTGCTCTGCCGTTTGATCTGACGTTTGTTGATGTGAATGATCGTGTCCGGTTCTTTACCGAAGGGCCGGGGCGCGTGTTTCCTCGGAGCCGGTCCATCGTCGGGCGAAGTGTCCTTCGCTGCCACGCGCCGAAGAGTGTCAAGACTGTCACGCGGATCTTGGAGGATTTTCGGGCTGGGACTCAAGACGTCGCTGAGTTCTGGATGCAATTGGGCGAACGCTTTATTCATGTGCAGTACCTGGCGATTCGTGCAATCGATGGTCACTATGTGGGGACACTTGAGGTTTCTCAAGACGCGACGAGAATCCGGGCGCTTGAAGGTGAAAAGCGCACGCTCGAATACTCCTAATCCGCTAAGACCTCGATTGTTCCGATCCCGACAAGCGCAATTATTCGAGCATGGTCAGGACGAACAAGTTGAGGTCGGAGACGTCGACGACGGCATCGGGATGGAGATTCGCTTCACAGAATGCGGTAGAAGCGGGGCCGTTCGCGTTGTTCAAAAGAACGGTGACGAATGCGGTGATGTCGAGGCCGTCGACCAGTCCGTCGTTATTCACGTCCCCTGTGCCGGCGGATGGACAGTATGGAATTGTTGTTTCGGACAGTTCCATGAGATGTCCGTAGTGTGGCGGCTGCACGTCGCCGAGGGGGTTGCCGTGCCCGTCCTGCGTCCAACCCTTCGCGTCAACCAGCGCGCGCCAGGCGCGACGGTAGAGGAGTCGGGCGCGAACGTGGATTTCGCCGGCTTCATTCGGTAATTGGAATGCGTAGTTTGTTGTATCGCTTTCCAGGGCAGCCAGGCGATTGTCAAAGACGAAACCGACGGCGTCCGTGAAGAACGTCGGCGCGTTGTTCAACGCGTCATGATTCAATTTCGCATAGAGCTTTCCGGGGCGACCACCGTAATAGCCCAGTGCGGGATCACCGAGCCCGCCCAGGTCATGCACAAACTGACTGCCCGTGTACGGGAGCAGGTCTCCAATCGGATCTTCACCTTCCGGCCATGCCTCGACAACGAGAATCATGTTGCGTGTCGTCACGCCTGTTGGGACGTGATGGCCCGTCAGATCGTTGTCGATCGTGACCTCGATTTCGAGTGTCCCTGCTTGGACGTTTGTCAACATCGTCATCGTGACGGCATTTTCGAGAAACTGCGGCGTAGTGCCGCGAATGTCGTGCGATCGGATCAGGCTGGGGTCCCGTGTCAGCGGCGGGATCTGGACCTGGCAGAATTGTGTCTCGCCGGTCGGCGGCATGTGGCAACTGATGCAGTCTGCGTAATAGGGTGACTGCGGATCGGAGTAGGGCGAATCGGCCCACTCCGTGTAGGTCGGTTCCGATATCGGGCCGGTATAGGTGTGATTCTCATCCGGATCGCTGCGATCCTGGTGGCAGGCGCCGCAGACTTCCGCAGACAGCTGCGGTTGGTACGACGCGCGCATCAGGTTGGTCAGATTGACAGTCGTGTCGCCGAGGAGCCCGTATTGCACCTGATGGGGGGACGGTCCCTGAGGGCGCTGGAACTTGACGGCGCCGGGGAAGATGCCGGGGAAGTCGATCTTGGTGACGTCGATGTCGGCGACTTTGTGGCAAACGTCGCAGGAGATGCCGTGTGCAGCGGGAGTCGAAGGATAACCCGTATCTTGCGGCCCTTCCATGCGACTGAAAGGCGTGGGAATCCATGATTCCGGCTGATGGCAAGAGGCGCACTCCGAATTGGGGTTGTTGCCGGCGAACACCGAATCTCGCGTGTAGACGAATCCGCCGAGACCGCCCGGCGTCCCCATGCCGTTGTAGATGTCGTGCACCCATGTATTGGTGCCGGCTTTGGCCATCGGTGAGTTGTTCCAATTGGCAAGCTGATTGGGATGGCAGGTTCCGCAGGTCTCAGGTGACATGAATTGATAATTCGGATCATCCTGCAGGGGGACCTGTGTGAGGAGGATCTCGACGCCGGATGTCGGCGCGGTCAGTGTCACGCCGGCGTTGTAGTATCCCTTGGCGGCGCCGACGATCACGAGGGCCTGCCCCTCGGGGATGTCGATGCTGAACGTGCCGTCAATCGCTGCAAATGTTTGGGTCAGCGACGCCTGCAGCGTCACTTTGGCGCCGGAGATCGGGGCCAGATCCTCGGCGCGCTTCACTGTGCCTGTCACGACATCAGCGCGACTGGCGAGTGGATTCAAAGTGACGATGGCGGAAATCAGCGCGGCTAGATTGAGGAAACGTCGACGGAACACAATCGGACCCCTGAGTCGAAACGTAAAAGGACTACTTGATCGTGTTGTCAAGAATATACCGCGGAAGTGTCTTGTGATTCAAGTCCTGTGGAATCGTCGCTTCTGAGAGGGGCACTTCCCGGTCACGTCCGTAGGGCTGGCGACTGACCCTCGTAGCGGAGAATGGGGCCCTCCGAGCTGGGCTTTCGCGCCACAAGTCGCCATTCGACGTTGACACGTCGCCATGCGCAGGCTATTCTTGATCTGTAGGTCAAGAATAGCCGTCTGTCGGTCGATATTCCAGATTGTGCCCGACGAGAGTCGGGGATGGGCGGCGGGAGGCGAACATGAACTCGACAGTGAATCGGACGCCGACGATTACCGACGACATGATGATTCCTGAGGTCCTGCGGGCACTTCCCGCGACGCGCGCTGTATTTGACAAGTACGGGCTTCGCGGCTGTGGCGGGGCTCACGGTCCTGCCGAGTCGTTGGCGTATTTCGCTCGTGCCCACGGCGTGGATGAAGGTCAGTTGCTGAAGGAACTGAACGCCGCTCGGTTCAGCACGGAAACAGCATCTTCGCATCCGGCGAATCAGAAGCACTGGCTAGACGAGATGGGTGACAACATCTATCGCCGCTTTTTCAAGGCCGGCATCGTCGTTGTACTGACCGCCGGCGCGGCATGGGGCGCGTTGCTGTTGCTTCAGATCGGATGGAGCGGCGCCTTCACGAGCGTCTCCATTCATGATATTAACGCACACGGACACGCGCAGATCTTCGGATGGGTCGGGCTCTTCGTCATGGGATTCGCCTACCAAGCGTTTCCGCGCATGAAGCACACGAATCTGTGGCGACCTGATCTGGCGAACATGAGTTTCTATCTCATGGTGTTCGGGATTTTCGCCCGAGCCGTGGGCGAGCCGATGTTTGAACGGACCATGTTTCGCGAATTGGCGATTGCCGGTGGGATTGCTGAAATTGCCGCCATTTTGCTTTTCATCGGCGTCCTGATGCAGACATTTCGCCTGAGCGGAAAGCCGCTCGAGCGGCACGACGCCTATATCCTTGCGGCGCTCGCGTTCTTCTTCCTCCAAGCCATCGGCGATCTCGGGCTGCTCTGCGCGACGACGGCGGCCGCAAGCAAAGCGGACTTGCTGCGCATCGTGTCGACCTACCAGGCGCCGCTGCGGGACTTACAGATCCACGGGTTCGCAATGCTGATGATCCTTGGAGTAGGCATACGAATGTTCCCGGCGTTGTTCGGTCTGGCCAAGCCCGGGCGGAAACTGGTGACGCGTTCTCTCGTCGTTCTCGTCGCCGCCATATGCGGTGAGGCTGCATTTTTCGTGTTGATGCGTCGTACTGGGAATCAGACATTCGTGATTCCGATGTACGCATGCATGCTGCTGCTCGCTGGAATCAGCATACTGTTGACGCTTCGCTGGGGGTTGTTGGCCCGGCCGACGGAGTCGGATCGATCCGTCAAGTACGTCAGAACGGCGGTTGCGTGGCTGCATACGTCGATGTTCATGCTCGTGCTGTTGCCGCTCTACCTGCGCGTCATCCTGCCGTCGGCGGGGGCGCTCTCGGCCGGCGGGCAGGAGTCGCTGGCGATTGGTTTTTCGCATGCATACTACGGGGCGGTGCGACATGCGATCACGGTCGGCTTTATCAGCCTGATGATTCTGGGCATGGCGTCCAAAGTCGTGCCGACGCTGAACGGTGTGGATATTCGTAAGTTGCGATCGCTATGGCTCCCGTTTTTGTTGATCAACATCGGCTGCCTGATGCGGGTGTCGTTTCAGATTGCAACGGACTTCGCAGACTGGGCGTATCCGGTGGCGGGTGTCAGCGGGCTGTTGGAATTGACGGCGATTGCGCTCGTCGGACTGCATCTGTGGCGCATCATGGCGGGATGGAATCCGTCTGATGAGATCGAGGAACGACCTTCGAGGATTACAGCCGACGACAAGATCGGCCACATTGTGGAGTGGTTTCCTGAAACCTTGCCTCTGCTGCTTACTAAGGGATTCACGCCGCTGGCCAATCCGGTCATGCGGCGCACCATGGCGAGGACCATTTCGGTGCGTACGGCCGCGGCGCATCATCAGTTGGATGTCAACCAACTGGTATCGGAGTTGAACCGCGTGGCGTTCAACGAGTCGCCCAATGTCGAAACCGATCGCGATCGCGGATCGTTGTCACTGACGGTTCTGAATCATGCCTGAGACCGAGAACGACAAGGCGTTTGACGCGCTGGCGGAACAATACGATCTGATGGTCGATTGGCCCCGACGGCTCAAGCGTGAGGCGCCTTTCTTTCGATCGCTGTTCGATGAGTTTGCGGTTCGCAGCGTGGCGGACGTCGCATGTGGAACGGGTCATCATGCCGCCATGTTTCACTCGTGGGGGCTGAAAGTCGAGGCCTCCGATGTCAGCGCAGCGATGATCGACCGTTGTCAGACGTTGCATGGAGAGCCCAACGGACTCACCTGGTGCTGCCGCTCCTTCACGGAGCCGTCAAATGGAACATTGGTTGACGCTGTGGTTTGCCTTGGAAACTCGCTTGCGCTCGCCGAAAGCAAGCAGGCCGCCAAGCGTGCCATCGGCGCGATGGTTGGAATCGTGCGTCCCGAAGGCATCGGTGTAATCCAGGTCCTGAATCGGAATGCGATCGTTCTCAACGGCGTGGCCGTCAAGCGCGTGAGGCGGGGCCGAATCGCTGGGCGCGATACGCTCTTGATTAAGACGATGCACGAATTGAATGGGCGATTGGCGACGACGGTCCTCGATGTGGATCTCGACAGCGATCCCGCTATGTATCATGCGAAGACGGCCTCGATGCAGGATCTGGGACGACGGGACCTGGAGGCGATGATCTCCGACGCCGGCGGTTCGGTGTTGAGCGTATGCGGGGCGTATTCGGGGGATGCGTTTGACGAATCGGCTAGTGGAGACATGATACTCGTCTGGCAGCGGAATTGAGTTCTCCGTTTGCCGGGGGCGCGATCGCCCCCGGCGCCGAAATGTCAGTCGGGGTCGTCGGAGAACCAAGAAGAACAGTCATGCTGTCAGTAACCGCCCAATACGCCTTGAGAGCATTCGCTTACATCGCCGATCAGGAAGGTGATCAGCCAGTCCTGACGAAGGACATTGCGGCAAATACGGGCGTGCCGTCGCAGTACCTGTCGAGGATTCTCAACAACGCCGTGCGTGCGGGTCTGCTCACGTCAACGCGGGGAGTGGGCGGCGGATTTCGGCTGACACGGCCGAGCGAGAAAATCAAGCTGATCGATATTCTCTCCAACTACGACGACCTGCTGGATCGCTCAAAGTGTCCATTCGGCCAGCCGCGGTGCAATGACGACAACCCGTGCGGCTTTCACGAGCACTGGAAGCCGATTTCGATGGCGTTTCGTGAAATGCTCAACGAAACGACGATTGCAGACGTCGGCGTAGAAGGTCTTGGTGGCCACCGACGGCGTCAGCAGAAGCGGTAGTCCCTTTTTTTGAGATAATACTTGACCTGTCGATCAAGAAGTACGTAATATGCGGATTCGGACCAATGGAGGATTTGCTCCATGAATTCACGACATCGACACAGACGTATGCCTCGTGTTGTCCGGGCTTCTGCCATGAGCGTCGTGTTGCTTGCATTGGGACTGGCTTTTCAGATCGATGCCGACGCTCAGTCTCCGGACGAGCATGCCGTGGGCCAGATGCGAGAGGTCGATACCGCATCGCTTCGGTTTGACTTCCGTACGCAATCAACTGGGGACTCGGACCTTCTCGAGCGTGGGCGAACGCTCTTCGCAACACAGTGTGCCATTTGTCATGGTGAGAACGGCGATGGCGCCGGCAAGTTTGCCTACCTTATGAACCCTCGGCCGCGCGATTTCACGAAGGGCAAGTTCAAGCTTTCCACGACGCAGAATCTGATTCCGAGTGACGAGGATCTGTTCCGCACCATCAGCAACGGCATGCCCGGATCTGCCATGCCGCCCTGGTCGCATCTGCCGAAGGCGGACATCGACGCCTTGGTCGTCTTTGTGCGATCCGTTAATCGAGATGCCGCGAGAATCAAGCTCGATGCATGGGTCGCTGACGGCACCATTGAAGCATCGGAATTGTCGAACGCGCTTGCGAGGGCAACGACGCCCGGGCCGGCAATCGTGGTCCCGCCGGAGCCGCCGTTTGACGAAATTCGCTGGTTTCGTGGTCGCCGCCTGTACCTGGAAAATTGTGCCGCCTGTCACGGCGCTGATGGCGAACCTATCGCCGAAGCGGTCAAGGAAGACGACGAAGGGTTCCCGGTCCCGCCACGTTCCTTCGTCCAGGGCATATTCAAGGGCGGATCTCAGGGGCATCAGCTATATGCCCGCATCCTCAAAGGGATGAATGGATCGCCGATGCCCGCGTCAGAGGGCGCGTACACTGACGACGAGGTCTGGGACATCATTCATTACACCCAATCCCTGATGCGCCAAGGCGCACAGGAGCGGGCTCAGCTCAAGCAGGGAACGATCGTGGCGGCGCGCCTGAGCGGCGCGTTGCCGGCAAGTCCGATGGACGACGTTTGGTCCCGGGCGCGGCCGGTTTACGTAGGTCTGACGCCGCTTTGGTGGGAGGACAACCGGATTGAAGGCCTGATCGTTCAGGCGATTCACAACAGCGACGAACTGGCTATCCGCCTGGCGTGGCTCGATCCGTCGCGCGATGACTCCGCGGTGCGTCAAAGCGAATTCCGCGACGCAGTCGCCATTCAGTTCTCGATGTCGAGTGATCCGCCGTTCTACATGGGGAGTAGCGGTCCCGGCGGCGGCGTCAATATCTGGATGTGGAAGGCGGATCGGGAGACCAATATCGAAAAAGGCTATCAGGATGTGGATGCCGCCTTCCCGGACAGAGCCGTCGATTTCTACCCCGAGCAGGACTATCGCCCCAAGGACATGACGGAAACAGAGTGGCCGCATGAGTTAATCACCAAGCATGCGTCGCTCTTCATCACGGCTTGGGGGGCGGGAAATCTCGTTGCCGATCCTACGCTTAAGACGCCGGTCGAGTGCCTCGTGGCAAATGGTCCGGGGACCTTGAATGGAAAACCGGCCGCTGTCCAGATCGTCAGGGGACAGGCTGTTTACGAACGCGGCCTATGGTATGTACAGCTGCAGCGGCGCATGGAACTCCCACACGATCAGGAACATGACTGCGCGGCTGATGAACGCGAGTTCGCTCCCGGCGACTATCTGCCAGTCTCTTTCGCCGTTTGGAACGGAAGCGCCGGCGATCGCGACGGAAAGAAGAACATCAGCATCTGGCAGAAACTGGTGATCGAGTAATCGCCCATTCACCGCGCGTTCCGCGCACCAGAGACATGAGGATCCGATCATGGCGATCAATCCGGATGGAATATCGAGACGCCGTTTCCTGAAGACGACTGGCATTGCGATCGGCGCTGCGTCGGGGCTCGGCTGGCCGCTGAAGTCGCTGGCATTCCGTGGCGATATCGCCAATCCACTCGCGTTCTACCCTGACCGCGGATGGGAGAAGATCTACCGTGACCAATACCGTTATGACGGTCGCTTTACGTGGGTATGCTCGCCGAACGATACGCACGCCTGTCGGGTACAAGCCTATACGCGGAACGGCGTCATCATCCGCATGGGATCGCAGTACGACTACCAGACCTACGGCGACATCTACGGCAACAAAGCAACGCCCAACTGGAATCCCCGGCAGTGTGCCAAGGGTTACACGTATCACCGATTGATATACGGTCCTTATCGACTAAAGCATCCAATCATTCGCAAGGGCTGGAAGGAATGGGCCGACGCCGGTTTCCCCGACCTCGATGTCAATGACAACCGATCGAAGTACAAGTTCGACAGTCGCGGAACCGACGAGCATGTGCGCATCGCGTGGGATGACGTGTTTCGCTATATCGGCAAGGCGTATGTCGCCGTGGCTCGGCGCTACAGCGGTGAAGCCGGGGCGGAGAAACTGCGCGCCCAGGGCTATCCGGAGGAAATGATCGAGGAAATGGGCGGTGCCGGCACCCGCACCTTCAAGATGCGCGGGGGCATGGGACTGCTGGGCGTCATCGGCAAGTACGGCATGTACCGGCTGAACAACTCGATGGCGCTGCTGGATTCCCATGTTCGCGGCGTCGGGCCGGACGAGGCGCGCGGCGGTCGCAACTGGAGCAACTACACGTGGCACGGCGATCAGACGCCCGGCCAGCCCTGGGTCCACGGTCTTCAGAACAGCGACTGCGATTTCAACGACCTGCGGTTCAGTAAGCTAATCATCATGAACGGCAAGAATCTCGTGGAGAACAAACTCACGGATTCGCACTGGTTCATCGAGTGCATGGAGCGCGGCGGTCGTATCGTCGTCATCGCACCGGAATATGGCGCGCCGAGCACCAAGGCCGACTATTGGATTCCGATTCGTCCGCAGACGGATGCGGCACTGTGGCTGGGCGTCACGCGCTGCATGATCGACAACAAGTGGTACGACGAATCATTCCTGACGCAGTACACGGATTTCCCGTTGCTGGTTCGGACGGATACATTGAACCGATTGCGGGCGGAAGACGTTTTCCCGGGCTATCAGAGCAAGCTTTCGAAGGACGGGCCGAGCTACAAGGTACAGGGTCTTACCGACGAGCAGCATGAGAAGATCGGTGATCGCGTCGTCTGGGATGCGAAGACGAATAAGCCCGTCGCCGTCACGCGTGACGATCTTGGTAAACGCCTCACGCGGAAAGGGATCAGGGCGGCACTCGACGGCACGTGGAAGGTCAAACTCACGGACGGATCGGAAGTCGAAGTCAAGACGCTCTGGACAATGTATCGCGTGCATCTCAAGGATTACGATCTCGATTCGGTCGCCGAGATCACCCATTCGCCCAAGGAACTCATCGAGCGCATGGCGCGCGATATCTGGGAAACAACGCAGGATGGCGGACCTGTCGCGATCCACCAGGGCGAGGGCATCAATCACTGGTTCCATGCGACCGAAGCCAACCGCGCGGCGTATCTGCCAATCATGTTGACGGGCAACATCGGCAAGAAGGGAACCGGCGTCCACGGCTGGGCCGGCAACTACAAGGCGGCATTGTTCCAGGGCAGCAAGATCACGGGCCCCGGGTTCAAGGGTTGGGTCGGCGAGGACCCGTTCGCGCCCAACCTCGACATGACGGCGCACGGTCGCGACGTCAAGGTTCGATTGTGCTGCAAGGGCGAGGAACCGGCGTACTGGAATCACGGCGATCGTCCGCTCATCGTCGACACGCCGAAGGCCGGGCGCAAAGTGTTCACGGGGCAGACGCACATGCCCACACCTACCAAGACGTTGCACTTCAACAACG
The DNA here is from genome assembly GCA_035399845.1 of Phycisphaerae bacterium. GTDB lineage: Bacteria > Planctomycetota > Phycisphaerae > UBA1845 > UTPLA1 > ECT2AJA-110-A. The sequence continues at coordinate 53,484 of DAOPJV010000016.1, forward strand.
TCAATCTCTTTAACAACGCCAAACACGCCTACGACATGTTCAAGAATGTCAATCCGATGATCGAGATGATCATCTCGCAGGACATCGTCATGACGGCGTCGGTGCAGTATGCCGACATCGGGCTGCCGGCGAACAGTTGGGTCGAGTTCCAGGATCTGGAAATCACGGCGTCCTGTTCCAATCCGTTCCTGCAGATATGGAAGGGGGGAATCAAGCCGGTATTCGACTCCAAGGACGACCTGACGATTCTTGCGAACGTCGCGAAGGCCGTCGGCACGGAAATCGGCGATTCCCGTTTCCATGACTACTTCAAGTTCGAACATGAGAATCAGCGAAGTATCTACATTCAGCGGCTGCTCGATACCTGCACGACGACCGTCGGTTACAAGCTCAGCGATATCATGGCCGGCAAGTATGGTCCGCCGGGGGCGGCGCTGATGCTGTTTCGCACCTATCCGCGGATTCCGTTCTGGGAACAGGTTCACGACGACGAACCGTTCCACACGGATACGGGGCGGATTCACGCCTACACCGACGTTCCGGAGGCGATCGAATACGGCGAGAACTTCATCGTGCATCGCGAAGGTCCGGAGGCGACGCCGTATCTGCCGAACGTGATCGTGTCGACCAACCCGTACGTGCGACCCGAAGATTACGGAATCCCGGCCGACGCGGAGCACTGGGACGAGCGAACCGTGCGAAACGTCAAGATGGGCTGGCCGGACGTTCGACGATCGAGCAACTTCCTCTGGGAGCGGGGCTTTAAGTACTACTGCCTGACGCCCAAGACCCGCCATCGCGTGCATTCGCAGTGGAGCAACGTTGACTGGCACCAGATTTTCGACAGCAATTTCGGTGATCCCCATCGTATGGACCGGCGAGCGCCATACGTCGGGGAGCACCAATTGCACATCAATCCGCAGGCCGCGAAAGACCAGGGCATTAATGACGGCGACTACGTATATGTCGACGCCAACCCCGCCGATCGTCCCTATCGCGGCGCCCGACCCGACGATCCGTTCTACAAAGTCGCCCGACTGATGCTGCGAGCGATTTACAACCCGGCCTATCCCTACAACGTCGTGATGATGAAGCACGCGCCGTACATCGCGACCGAAAAGAGCGTGAAGGCGCATGAAACTCGCAAGGACGGTCGCGCGCTATCAGATGACGGCTACCAGGCCAACCTGCGCTACGGTTCTCAGCAAAGCGTGACGCGCAACTGGCACATGCCGATGCACCAGACCGACACGCTGTTCCACAAGACCAAGGCATACATGGGGTTCATCTTCGGCGGCGAGGCGGACAATCACGCCGTGAACACCGTGCCCAAGGAAACGCTGGTTCGCGTCGTGAAGGCCGAAGACGGCGGTTTGGGCGGAAAGGGAATCTGGGCGCCTGCGACGACTGGATTGTCCCCTGCCAACGAAAATGACGTCATGCAGCGCTATCTGGCCGGTGGATTCGTCGGCGGTTACGGCGCTGGCAAAGATGAAGTCATCATCGACGAGTTCTAGGAGCGATCATGCCCTATCAAGATCCAGATCCGACGGACCCCATGACACTACATGGCGTGGAAGTCGAGGCCCGGGGCGAGGAAGCCATGGTTGATATGGCCGTGTGCTTTATCGAGGAGTACGCCCGAGCCGGCTTCGACGCTGATCGCATCATGCGCATGTTTCACACGCAGAGCTACGCTGGACCGGCACTGGCGTTGCGGACGCTTGGCGAGCGACGCATTCGGGAATTGATCGCCGACGAGATTGCGATTCGCGGATCGCGGCGACTCGGCAGGGAACGACTTGCGACGACGTCCGCGGGAATTGAATTGCCCGTCCTCGAGACAGGCGGCTGATCCCCGGCCACAGGAGAACTGACATGCCTTCAGTATACAACTGGCAGCTCGGACGGCAGATGCGTTATCCCTACGAGGAGGCGGCTCCCAAGGAGCAGTTCGCGTTCGTCATCAACATCAACCGCTGCATCGGTTGCCAGACCTGCACGATGGCCTGCAAGAGCACCTGGACCTTCGCCAAGGGCCAGGAGCACATGTGGTGGACCAACGTCGAGACCAAGCCCTATGGCGGCTACCCGCAACATTGGGACGTCAAGGTTCTCGACAAGCTCGAACAGGCCAACCCCGGCGAGCAACGCTGGAGTGGAACTCCGAACGGCGATACGTCGAAACCCTACGGCCAGTTCGACGGAAGGGGCATCTTCGAGGTGCCGCATGCCGTCGCGCGGGGCAGCCAGCCGAATCAGGTGCTTGGATATCTGCCGACGGACGAGGAATGGCGCTTTCCCAACATCTACGAAGACACGCCGCAGCACGGTCAGTCGAAGCCGATGGACTTCGGCAAGGGTGAAGACATCAAGGGCGATACCAAGCACAAAGCCTGGTTCTTCTATCTTGCACGACTGTGCAATCACTGCTCCTACCCGGCGTGCCTGGCTGCCTGTCCGCGCAATGCGATTTACAAACGCCCGGAAGACGGGATTGTGCTTATCGATCAAAAGGAGTGCCGCGGCTATCGCAAGTGCGTCGAGGCGTGTCCCTACAAGAAATCCCTGTATCGAGGAACGACCCGCACAAGCGAGAAATGCATCGCGTGCTATCCGCGCGTGGAAGGGAAGGATCCCGAATCCGACGGCGCGCCGATGGAAACGCGATGCATGGCCGCGTGCATTGGTCAGGTCCGCATGCAGGGGCTTGTGAAGGTCAACAAGGACAACACGTGGACCGACGATCGATACAACCCGCTCTACTACCTGGTGCACGTCGCCAAAGTGGCGCTGCCGCTTTATCCGCAGTTCGGAACGGAGCCGAACGGTTACTACATTCCGCCGCGGTGGGTACCGCTGCCGTACCTGCGGCAGATGTTCGGGCCGGGCGTCGAGCAGGCCGTGGAGCGCTATCGCTATCCCGATCGTGAACTTCTCGCCGTCCTGCAGTTGTTTCGGCGGTCGAACCAGATCATCTCGCGCTACGAACTTCAGGAAGGCCCCAAGGTCTATGAAACGACGCGAAGCGGTCGCAGGTTCGAAATGTATAACGATACCGTGATCGCGTTCAACAAGAAGGGTAAAGAGATTTTCCGCACGCAGGTCGAAGAGCCCGTGCACGTTCGACCGGCTGCCCACGCGAACACCATCTGACGGCTTCGGAGCGACGTCATGATCACAAATAGTCAGACGCTTGACGATCGAAACACGGCATCGGCACGCTGTGCCGCCTACGGTCTGATCGCACACGGCTTTCGATACCCGGATGAAGTCTGGTATTCGGCCCTTGAGGACACCGCTCACTGGCGCGACTGGCCCGAATGGCTGGGGCATTGCGATGAAGCCACGGGGCCGACCTTACGGGCGATGCAATCGTGGATATCGAGTCGCGACGCAGCCGCAGGAACGTCGCAACTCCAGTCGGAATACGCTGTCGCTTTCGGTCACTCGGTGCGCGGCGCCTGTCCGCCATACGAGCTCGAGTATGGAACGGGCGAGATCATCCAACGGTCGTCGGACCTGGCTGACACCAGCGGTTTCTACGCCGCCTACGGCCTGGAGATGGCGGGCGCCGTCAGCGAACGGCCCGATCACGTCAGTGTCGAGGCGGAGTTTATGGCGGTGCTCTGTGCGAAAGAGGCACACGGCATTGAGCACGACATTTCGGAACTCGTCGACAGCGTGCGCTCAACGCAACGATGTTTTCTGCGCGATCATCTCGCCGGCTGGCTCCCCGCGCTGCTGCGCCGCGTTCGCAAGGCGGGATTGAGCGACTTCTATTCAAATCTCGCCGATTTCGCCTCGGCGTTTTTGACCAGCGAGTGCGCCCGGCTGGACGTGACGCTCGGTTCGCCGTACCTCGAATTGCGCCCGACAGATCCCACGGCGGAATCCACGCAGTCCTGCGGCGTGCCAGGCGAGTGCGCTCCGGCCGCAGGCGGGCGATTCACTCAGTTGAACGTCTCTGCACGAAAGGGCGCAGGCTAAACCGCGATGATTCGACTTCAGTATCATCCAGAGTTGATCGAGCAGGCAGTCAGGCTTGCCGTGCGCGATGACGACGCGCGGCAGAATGAACTGCATCAGGCGATTGATCCCATCTATCAGATCGAAGATGTGGCGGAAAGGGAAAATCGGTTTGGGCAGGCCTTTGTCGAATGGTTCACGCGGTTGAGGCTGGACCGCTTCATTGACGAATCGCTTGCCAACTTTCCGCATCTCGTCCAGGGCGTCGCAGAGGGATTCGTGCGACCGGCCGCGCGGCGCAAATCGCAACGTGCCGATCTGTTTGTTCGGTCGGATGGCGATACTTCGCATACCTCGCTCGTGATCCAGTTGTGTCCCGAATTTCTCGTCGAGCCAGCCGGGATTCGTGATGCGCTGATGCGGGAGCTGCAGCACGTCGAAGACATGGTCGATCCGTCTTTCGGCTACGCACCCGAATCGATCGCCGGGTTTCCCTCGCAGCAGCAACTCGCGCGGGATCGCTATTGCGTATTGTGGGACATTCGCATCGAACGGATTCTCGAAAGTCGGGGCCTCATCGAGCGCTGCCAGAGGTTGCGGCTGGCTCAGACCTTTCGACGGGCCTTCACGGTTGGCGGCAGGCCACCCGCGCCTGACGTATTCGAGCGCCTCTGGGAAGGCGAGACCGCCTCGCACGTGGATATTCTGCGCAAGGCGGGCGGATCGCTCGACTGGGTCTGGGATTCGACACAGGATTCGGAATGTTGCACGACGAAATCATCCGGTTCGTTGTGTCCGATGTGTGGTTTCCCGACGTATGACTGGTTCGAACTCGACGCGTCGGCAGACGCTTGGTTTGACGGCCGGGTACGCGAGCGGATCGGTGAATGGCGCCCGACCGACGGCATATGCCGTCAGTGCGCCGAGACGATTCTTTCCGAGCGAACACGTTTTGGGCCGAATCGGGGTACTGAGACCGTTGGCTCAATCGGCTGACAGGGTGATCGAAACACGAACTCTTCAAAATGACGCGCAGGCCATTGCGACAACTTCGTCGAAAACGCCGCGTGCCGCGTTCTTGCGCCGCGCCTCCCAACAAGTACGCGCGGTGGCGCGCCATCTCCCTACTCGGAGTCCACGTCCTCATATTCATGCATATCGTGCATTGGAAGCTCTCCGGCAAGACGCTCGCTCCGCTTGAGTTCAATGAAGTCATGCACGCATTGGAACTGGGCATCGTCACTGCCGGATTCCTCTTCATGATGGCCGCCGTGCTGGCGACGGCCATCGTCGGCCGGTTCTTCTGTTCCTGGGGATGCCATATTCTCGCATTGCAGGACCTGTCGGCGTGGATGCTCGGCAAGATCGGCATCCGGCCGAAACCTATCCGCAGCAGATTGCTGCTGTGGGTCCCGATGATCGCCGCGGCGTACATGTTCGTGTGGCCGCAGGTCAGTCGCATCGCCCAGGGCACGGAAAGGGCGTCGATGCGCGTCGCGACGGATGCCGACGGATGGGCGTCATTCGTGACCGAGAACTTCTGGCGAAATCTACCGGGACCGGGCATCGCGCTGACCACTTTCTTCGTATGCGGATTCCTGATTGTCTACATGCTCGGCACCCGTTCGTTCTGCGCGTATGGCTGCCCCTACGGTGCAGTCTTTGGTTTGGCGGACCGCCTGGCTCCGGGACGAATCCGCGTCGGTCCGGACTGCACGCAGTGCGCCAAGTGCACCGCCGCATGCACGTCGCATGTTCGCGTCCACGAAGAGGTTGAGCGATATGGGATGGTCGTCAATCCGGCGTGCATGAAAGACTTTGACTGCATCAATGCCTGTCCTCAGCAAACGCTGCGATTTGGTTTCGGAAGGCCGTCGCTGCTGAAGAGAATCGTTGGCACCAAACAGGTTCAGAAGCTGTTTGACTTCTCGCTTGCCGAGGAACTGCTCGCTGGCATGGTGTTTGTCATCATCCTGTTCACATATCGTGGTCTGTACGATTTGGTGCCATTCCTTCTCTCGCTCGCGATCGCCGCGCTGCTCTCGTACGCGGCGATCATCGTGGTTCGACTTTTCACGCGCGCCGACGTCCGATTCAACCGATGGGCGCTCAGGCGATCCGGCGCGATGACAAGTTTCGGCAAGTTGTTCGTCGCGGCTGCCATGCCTGTTGTGGGATTCACGATGCACTCCGCATGGGTGCACTACAACGTCTTCCGCGGACAGCAACTCTATCAGAGCGCCCTTGGCACTCAAGAGGTTGACTCCGAAGCGGTCGACCAGTCGATTCTCTGCCTGAGTCGCGGCGCTTCGTGGGGTTTGATCGTGCCGGATCGCGTCGAACGCATGCTGGGCGATCTCTTCACGGCGCGCAAGGACTGGACAAACGCGGAATCGTCGCGGCGTCGATCGCTCGCCGTATCGCCGCATGATCCCTTATTGCTGGCGAAGCTTGGTTCCGTGCTTAGTCACCAGGAGCGGTTCGCGTCTGCCGAGATGATGTTTCAACGCGCGATTGAATTGGAAGACGCATGTGCAGAGTCTTACCATGGGTTGGCGGTTGCCCAATACAAACAGGGAAAACGACAGCTGGCGGTATTGAGTCTTCAAAAGGCCTTGCAGCGAAATCCGGACTTCGTCGAGGCCCACTATCAAATGGGGACGATCTCGATCGAGATCGGAGCCCACGAACGTGGCATCCACCATCTCGAAGAGTGCGTGCGGCTGAGACCCGAATTCGGCGACGGGCACTACAACCTCGCCGTCGCGCTGGCGTCGGCGGGGCGATTGACCGAAGCGGCGACGGCGATCGACCAAGCGCTAAAGATCCAGCCCGATGACAGTCAGACCCAGGCGTTTCGCTCGTTCCTGAAAACGTTGGTTCCGATCGAGGCGTGGCCGAACAGGTCAGACCGAATGGGCGCCTCGTCGATTCACGTCGAGCAATCCTCTGAAAGGACGCATTAGTGCCACAGTTGTTGATGAACGACAATCGCGCTGGAACTCCCGATCCGCTCATCGACGCATTCGGGCGTCGGATCGACCACCTTCGTATGTCAGTTACCAGTGCGTGTGACCTCAAATGCATCTATTGTCGACCGAACGCTCGATCAGTTTACGGCAAGCCTAACTTGGATCTCAACGACGGACAGCGCATCGAATTTGTCCGGTATCTCTATGATCATCATGGTCTCTCGCACCTGCGCCTGACAGGCGGGGAGCCACTACTCTATCCGCCGCTTCCTCGATTGATTGAGTCGATACGGGCTGCGTGTCCCGAACTGTCGCTCGCCGTGACGACCAACGGACGGCGGCTTTCGCGCGTTGCTCAGTCGCTGCGATCTGCTGGCCTCGATCGCCTGAACTTGTCTCTGGATTCGTTGAATGCAGACTGCTATCAGAAAATAACGGGTGGCCGCCTCTCCGACGTACTCGAAAGCTTGAGAGTGGCCAGTGAGGCGGGATTCCCATCGCCGAAGATCAACACAGTCGTGTTGCGAGGACTCAACGATGCCGAAGTACAGAATATGGCGCGCTGGGCCATTGCCCATGGATCGGAAATTCGGTTTCTGGAAGCAATGCCGATCGGGCCTGCCGGGCCGTTTAACCGAGCCCGATTCGTTTCCGCATTCGACATTCGAAGGCAGCTATCGGCATCGTTTGAGTTGACGCCGATTCCCAGTTCCCCGGGGGCGACCGCTTCACGATTCCGGGCGACGTCCGGCGGATTGCAGGGGATCATCGGGACGATTGCACCCGTCACGGAGCCGTTTTGCTCTTCCTGCAGGCGCATCCGGCTGACCGCGGATGGAAAATTATTTCCATGCTTGCTGGGAAACTTTCATGTGGATGTTCGCTCCGCGTGGCGGGATGGTCATCTTGACAGGGAGTCCCTAGGCGAACAGATTCAGAACGCGGCCGAGTCGAAGCAGCAGCGAGGAACCGTACAGACTGTTCAGATGATTCAACTGGGCGGATAATTGCTTTGAGTCTCAAGACACGGCATGCGCATCCGCAAGTACAACGCGATTGGCACATCCTGTCGGCGACGTTCCAGAGGTATAGAAGGGGCAATGACGTGAGTATCGATGCCAGGACGGTCGGCGCTACGTTTGTGGAACTTCAGCGTCGGCTTGGTGATCTCGTTCCGGACTTTGAATTGCTCTGCAAGGCCGAAATCGTCTTTCAGATCAACCAACTCAAGAAAAGCCGCAATGTCGTCATACTCGGCCATAACTACATGGAGCCGACCTTGTATCATGGTGTTGCGGATTTCGTCGGTGACTCGCTTGAACTGAGCCGAATCGCGGCGCAGTCCACGGCAGATATCATCGTCTTTTGCGGCGTCCGGTTCATGGCCGAGACGGCGAAGATTCTTTCGCCTACAAAGACAGTGCTCCTGCCGTCGCTGGAAGCCGGCTGTTCGCTCGCGTCCAGCATCAGCGCGGAGGACATCCGCGAGCTTCGACGCCGATATCCCGGGGTTCCCGTCGTCACGTATGTCAACACCTACGCCGAAGTGAAAGCCGAGAGCGATGCCTGCTGCACGTCCAGCAACGCGGCCGCCGTCGTCGAATCATTCAACGCGCCGGCCGTCATCTTTCTCCCGGACGAGTTCCTGGCCGGCAACGTCGCGCGCGAAACGGGACGTCGCATTCTCTTTCCGGTTGCCGACGCCTCGGACATATCGACAAATGATCCGGATCTTGATTACACGATCGTTGGCTGGCGCGGCCGCTGCGAGGTGCATGAGCAGTTTACTGTCGACGACATCCGGCGCAGCCGCGCCGATTTTCCGGATGTCGCTGTCCTGGCTCACCCCGAGTGCGCGCCGGACGTTGTCGCCGCTGCCGATTTTTCGGGCAGCACGTCGGCAATGATCCGCCACGTACGGGAATCCGGCGCCAAGCGGTTCCTCTTGCTGACGGAGTGCAGTATGGGCGACAACATCTGCGCCGAGAATCCAGGCAAGGAGATGCTCCGCTTGTGCAGCGTTCGCTGCCCGCACATGAAGACGATCACGCTTGAGGACACGCTGGCCTCACTGGAACGCGGAATTCACGAGATCGAAGTCCCAACGGAAATTGCGGCCAAGGCGCGTAACGCGCTGGATTACATGCTGCGCATAGGTCGCTCCAGCGTGAGGTCTGAGGTAACGGCGACGTCCGCCAATTGATAGGATCCATGCGCGACAAGGTGCAAGCGAATTCCCGCATGAGCCACGCATTTACCTGCGTTGATCGGCCCGCGGGCGGACTTTGAAGCAGTCTCCGTCGCAGACGTAGGACGTCAAATCGCCGGTCGGACTCAGCCCGAGTTCGATTCTCCGTCGCCAGTTTGCGTCGTCCAATTCCGGGAAGTCGCGTCGGAAATGCACACCGCGCGACTCAGTCCGCGTCAACGCGGCAGCAACAATTGCGCGGGCGACTAGGTGGATGTTCGCGAATTCCCGTGTGGCGCGAGTTTCGCCGGACGCTTCCTCGTTCGACATCGTGAACGAAGAAAGGACTTCGGCAGCGCGTTCGAGTCCCTCACAGTCGCGTTCCACGCCGCAAAACTTCCACAACAATTCCTGGATTTGCCGCTTGGATTCCTTGAGAAGGGTCGTTTCGTCACGAATCGCCAACTTGAGCCGGTGGATCGGGAGGATCGCAGATAGCTCAGGTCCCGCGGCCGCATCACGGCCCGCTGTGTTGCCCGTCACTTCGCCCAACACCAGGGCTTCGAGTAACGAGTTGCTTGCAAGTCGATTGGCGCCGTGCATGCCGGTTGATGCCGCTTCGCCACACGCCAGTAGGCCGTCAAGAGTGGATCGGCCGTCGAGATCGACCTTGATCCCTCCGATTGCGTAATGCGCGGCGGGACATATGGGAATCAATTCACGCGCGGGATCGAACCCATGGTCGCGGCAAGCCTTGTCGATTCGCGGAAATCGCTTTGCGAAAAGGCCTGATGGAAGATGGCGGACATCGATGTTCATCGGCATGCCGTCCGACTTTTTCATCTCCTGACAGATGGCGCGGCTGACGACGTCGCGCGGCGCCAATTCCGCCATCGGGTGGTATTGCTCCATGAATCGCCAACCGTTCCGATCGACGAGAAGACCGCCTTCGCCTCGAACGGCTTCGCTGATGAGGGGATGACGCGGCGAACTCGTCAGCAGTGCCGTCGGGTGAAACTGCATGAATTCCAGATCCCGGACGCTCGCGCCGGCTCGCAGGGCGATCGCCCATCCATCGGCTGTTGCGCCGGGTGGATTCGTCGTCTTCAGGAATAGATCACCTGCGCCGCCCGACGCAATGACAGTGCGGTTCGCCAGGAAGCGCAAACGCTCGTTCGATTCCGTCAGCCCGATTGCACCAACGCAACGTCTGCCGTTAACGATCAGATCAGTTATGAAGACGTGCTCGCAAACTTCTATGGAATCCGTAGCCCGGACGCGATCTGTCAGGACGTCGCTCAGCGCCTTGCCGGTCGAATCTCCACCTGCGTGGACGATTCGATTCCGTGAGTGCCCTCCCTCGCGCCCGAGCGAAAGTTCGCCGTCGCAATCATCAAACGCAACCCCCCAGGACCGCAGCTCATCGAGTGCGTGGCGGGCTCGCCCGATCACAAACGCCACGACGGTACGATCGGACAAACCGCACCCGGTCGTTATCGTATCGTCAATGTGCGCCGCGACATCGTCGTCGTTATCGACAGGGATCGCGATACCACCCTGGGCGTATTGAGAATTGGAGACGTCGAGCGAATCCTTGCAAGTCAGTATGACGCGCCCGTGCTGCGACGCGGCGAGGGAGCAGCGCAGACCAGCGACGCCCGATCCGATGACAAGCACATCCGCGCGTTTTGACTGAACGCCTTTGCTGCTTCTGTGACGCATCCGGATTTCCGTTGGCTGTGCCAATTTTCGCGTGACAGCCAGTCCCGCCGGTGTAGTTGGGGGAATGAGGGTTGTCAAGCGGGTGTTGGGATTGCGACGCCTGACCTGCCCATATCATCATCTGACGCCAAGACCTAACTTCAGAGAGGCAGCCGGCGCGACTCACTTGTGAATCGCCCGGCTGTTGCTCCGATACCGGCTCAAGTGTGACCGACGCTCTACGAATTGATCGGCACACACTGCGAAATCTGTCAGCGTCTATCAGGCAGGTTCGGCTGATGTCGTTGCCGGAGAAGGATTCGCTTCCAGCGCCTGGGCACGCGGGAAGAGTACGTTGTTTTCCTTGTGAATGTGCTGATGCAGGTCCGACTCGAGCTCGGCGAGTCCGTGCAGCCAGGCGCGGAACGTGTTGCAGGCGTCTTCCGGCGGTACGAATGCGCTCGTGAGTCGGCGCAGGGTACTCAGTGCCTGTCCCGCGTTGTCGTGTTCGTGTTCCATGACGGAGATCGGGGCATTGAGATTTCCACAATGCAACGACACTTCGCCGTTGGCGTTTTCGAGTTCCTTGATCATCGGAAACAGCACGCGTTCCTCCTTCATCATGTGCTGCTCCAGCTCGGCGCGAAGGCCTTCGAAGGTTCGATGGCATTCTCGCAGCCATGTAAATCGTTCGCCGTGAACCCGAGCGACCTTTTCTCCCATCTGACTCAGACGCGGCAGTTCAGTGCGGAGATAGGCATGGTGCTTCGTCACGATATGGTCGATCAAATCGCCCATGCTTGCGGTTGACCAGTCGGTTTCGATGCCCGATTGATCAGTTTGACTGGATTCGATCAGGGCGTCGACGACTGCGTCGGGAGACGCGCCTGTCGCCCTGCAGGCATCGTTCAGCGGCCGTTTTCCACCGCAGCAGTAGTCGATCCCGAACCTTTCAAAAATGCGGGAACGCTCCGGGCGTTCGACAACCAACTCCGCAACAGTCTTCTTCAGCAATTCGTTCTTCTGCATTGATATGGCTCCGTAGTATTGGGTCTCTGAGATTGACTTGTCTTGTTCCTGGCATCAGGCGGTCGCAGGCAGGGCCTCGATGGCAGCGTCTTTGTCTGGCTGCAATGACCATCCAGTCTTCAATCCGAGCACGAACCAACAAAGTGACACGATTCCGGCGGCGAAGATGGTATCCCCGACGACGCGAAGCCACCTCAGGACTTCCATGGTGGGCGTCTGAAGGAATTCCGCGGAACGCGCGTACCAGAGTCCGCGTTCAACGCTCGCCCACGTTTGCAGAAGTCCCACAGGCAACAGGCTGATCAGCACCATGAGGGCGAGCCCGATGTTGATACTCCAGAACGCGAACGACAGATACTTTGTGCGCCAGACGTTTCTTGTAGCGAGCCCCTTCAGGCAGAAGAGCATCAGGCCGATACCCAGCATTCCATACACGCCGAACAGAGCCGTATGTCCGTGAACCGGCGTCGTGTTCAAACCTTGCATGTAGTAAAGGGCGATTGGCGGGTTGATGAGAAAACCGAACAAACCGGCGCCGATGAGATTCCAGAACGCGACGGCGACGAAAAAATAGATCGGCCACTTGTATGCGACGACCCACGGGCGTGATCGGCTGAGGGTTAGGTTCTCATAAGCCTCGAAACCGATGAGCACGAGTGGGACGACTTCGAGAGCACTGAACGTGGCGCCGAGTGCGAGGATTGCCGTTGGCGTCCCGGTGAAGTACAGGTGATGGAACGTGCCAATGATGCCGCCGGCGAGGAAGATCGTGCTCGAAAAGAGCACGGCAGAAGTCGCCGTTCGGGATCGCAGCAAACCCATTCGCGTGAAGAGGAAGGCGATAACGACTGTTGCGAAGACCTCGAAGAAGCCTTCGACCCACAGATGAACCACCCACCAACGCCAGTACTCGATGATCGCCAGATTTGTCTGTCTCCCCCACATGAGGCCCGCGCCGTAGAACATGGCGATGGCGGCCGACGCAACGACAAACATGCCGAGCAGGCTGCGACTCTCCCCCGGTTTCTTGAACGCCGGCAACAGGGCGCGAACCATCAGGAACAACCATAGGAACAGGCCGACAAAGAGAAAGACCTGCCAGAAACGTCCGAGATCGACATATTCGAGGCCCTGATGGCCGAACCAGAAATTTGCCTCGAATCCAAGGCGCTGCTGTACGCCCAGCCACTGACCGAATAGCGATCCAACGACGATAACCAGCAGGCAGACAAACAGTACGTTGACGCCGAGGCGCTGGAACTTGGGCTCGTAACCCGAGACAGCCGGGGCGATGAACAAGCCAGTCGCCAGCCACGCCGTCGCGATCCAGAAGATTGCGAGTTGCGTATGCCAGGTCCTTGTGACCGCGTAGGGCAGATATTCCGCGAGCGGGAAACCGTAGAACCCTGATCCTTCCACGCCGTAGTGGGCCGTGACGGCGCCCAGCCCCACTTGCGCCAGGATCAGGGCGGCGACAACCCAGAAGTACTTCAACGTGGCCCGCATGGAAGGCGTTGGGTTTAGTGCCAGGAGCGGATCTCGATCCGGCACGCCGCTCTCTTCCTCTTCGCCTTTGCGTTGAACCGCGAAATACCAGGCGAGAGCGCCAATGCCGGCGAGGAGCAGCACGAAGCTGATCACCGACCAAATGACGATGGAACCTGTCGGTCGGTTATCGATGAGTTCCTCCGCCGGCCAGTTGTTCGTGTAAGTGATCGCCATGCCCGGGCGATTGGTCGAACACGCCCAGGAGGACCAGAAGAAGAAGCTGTTCATCTGGTCCTGTCGTTCGGTCGCCTTTATCGTGCCCGCCGGAATGGCGTAAGCATCGCGAAGGCCATCAAAGTCCGGATCGGTCCCGAACAATGCGGCGTAGTGTTCGCTGACTGCTTTGATCGCCTCCGCTCGAACGTCGGAAACGACAAGTTCGCCGGTTTCAGGGTCGTAGGTGTTTGACCGGAGCGTTGCCTTCAGGCGTTCCCGCAGCGCTGCCTGGACTTCGGCGGGTTGAGTGGCGTAGGGCTCGCCGTTTTCGGCAGTTGCCCAGCGATCGAGAAGCCAGGTGGCCTCGCGGTGGAGCCAGTCCGCTGACCAGTCTGGGGCGATGTAGGCACCGTGGCCCCAGATGCTGCCGACTTCCTGGCCACCGATAGATTGCCAAACATTTTGGCCGTCGCGAATGTCTTTACCGGTAAAGAGCACCCGACCCTCATCGGTTACGACCCGATCAGGGACAGGTGGCGCCTCGCGGTATAGCTCGACCCCGTAATAACCGAGGACGGCAAACGACCCGATAATCACGACCAGAAATGCGGTCCAAAGGCGTTTTGTGTGCATTACGAGCATTAGCCTCAAAGAAAGAAAGTATTTGGGTCCAATTCACTACATTGCCTGTTCAGTCTAGCATCAGTAAATTGGACGTCAAGGCCCAATTAAAGTCGGAAGGCGTTTGAATGATCTCACCAACTGCGGAATATGCGCTTCGAGCTATCGTGGCAATCGCGTTCGAAGAGGGGGGATCCGCGACCACACCCGACATTGCGAAACTCACGAAGGTTCCCTCCGGGTACCTCCCAAAAGTGCTTCAGATGCTCGGACGAGCCGGACTCGTTGAGTCGAGGCGTGGTGCGGGCGGGGGATTCAAGCTGGCGAAGTCGCCGGATCGCATGAATGTGCTGGAGGTGGTGAACGCCGTCGATCCGATCAAGCGCATACACGAGTGTCCCCTGGAGCTAGAGTCGCACGGCACCAATCTCTGTCCGCTTCACAAGCGTCTTGACGAAGCGACGGCACATATTGAAAGCTCGTTTGCCAGCACCACGATTGCTGAACTGCTCCGACAACCCGGGCAAAGCACGCCATTCTGTGAAGCGTCAGAAAATCAGTTTGGTGGATTGAAACTCGGTCTGGCGCGCCCTGGGCCATTGCCCCGTGCGATTCCGCAACGTCGGCACGATGCGCTGATCGAGTTCTCTCGCGATCATTCGCTTGGGCTTGTGATTGCAAAGCACCTGATCGAGTCCGCCCAGAAATCGGAGCACGATCGGGCGTCGGCCGTCACCGAGATGATCAAGGCCTGGCGATCGAACCTGTCGGAACACTTCCGGGAGGAGGAAAGACTCCTGTCTCCGGTCATTCGTGCGGATGGACTTCGAGAGCGACTGGTGCGCGAGCACGCTGTAATACGGACCTACGTCGACATGGCTGAGATGTTCGCTAACAACGATGTTGATCCGGCGTGGGCGAACGCGGCGGGATTAATGCTCCGCAGGCACATCCAATGGGAAGAGCGGGAGTTGTTTCCCGCCATCGAGGACTCGTTGTCTGATGGAGAATTGCAGGACCTCGCGAAGCATTCGGCTCGTCCACATCGGCGCTGACATGGTCAGACCGTATCGATCCATGTTTGGCGCCATAGCGTAGATTGTATTCACATGAAAAAGACACGAAGGCGGCGCATCACAATAAGGTGAAAGTGAACTCTCCACGACAATCTCCCGACGACCAAGCCACGTCTCTGGATTTCATTCAGGTGTCGCGGAGCATCCTGCACCTGGCGACGCGCGGACCAGGGCGGTTTGAGTTTCTTCGCGAAGCTTCCCGGATCATTCTTCCGTTTGCATGTTGCGACGTCTTGGAACTTCGTGTCGACAATGGGAGTCCGGTGGGAAGATACCGCTGGTCGGCGTCGCAACGTCCGGCGGAGTCCTTTTCATTCGACTTGCAGAACGCCGAGGAAGCGCCTGCAAAAACCCGCCATACGCCAGAACGTGCAGGGGCCGACGCGAACGAATTCGTGGCGTGGCTCGACAACGTCGTTGAGGTCGTCGCCAGTGGTGATGTCGGAGGAGTTTCGCGATGCGTGACAGCTCACGGCAGCTTCTGGACACCCAATGCCACCGCGGACCTTGCCTTCAAGGAAGCGCCACGTCTCAGTGGGGACGAAAGCGGCGCGCCCGTGCAATCACTTGCGATCATTCCCTTTGAAATGAACGCCGAGAGCCCTGGCGTGCTCGTCTTAATGGCGGTGCGCAAGCATGCGTTCACCTCTCAGAATATTGAATTCTACGAATCGCTTGCCCAGACACTCGGTCTGGCGATTGACGACCGTCGCGCCCAGCACGCACTGCGAGAACGCGTCAAAGAACTCATGTGTCTCTATTCGATTGCCCAGATTCTGGAGACGCCCGACATCACTGTGTTGGATGCGATACAGCGAATCGTCGAGCTGATCCCATCGGCATGGCAGTTCCCGGATTCGATTGCGGCGAGAATCTCGTTGGATGACATTGTTTGTTCGCACGGTGATATGGATTCGGTTGTGCATCTCCAGGAGGCGCCAATTCGGATCGACGGCCGGCGTCGAGGCACTGTCGATGTCGGATATGTCGAAGAACATCCTGAATTCGTTGAAGGAGCATTCCTCCCGGAAGAGCAGCATCTCGTGCGCGCGATTGCGAGAGAGGTGGCGCAGTTCGCGCAGCGCAGGGCGGCGATCGAAGAAAAGCTGCGACTTGCGGAACAAGTGCGCCAGGCGGATCGACTCGCCACGATTGGTCAGCTCGCGGCCGGCGTCGCGCATGAGATCAACGAGCCGCTCGGGGCCATTCTCGGTTTCGCTCAACTGGCGAAGAAGGCGTCGGGGGTCCCCGAGTCGACTGAACAGGATCTGGAGAAGATTGTCGGCGCGGCCCTGCATGCACGCACAATTGTCCGAAAGCTCATGCTGTTTGCCAGGCAATCGCCTCCGAGTAAGTCGTTTGTTCATTTGAACGCCATCGTTCATGAGGGCCTTACGCTGCTCAAGCCGCGCCTCAGTGAATCTCGCGTCGATGTCGCTCGCGACCTGGATCCCGCCGATCCTGTAGTGTTTGCCGATGCTGTGCAACTTCATCAACTTGTCGTCAATCTCTGTGTCAACGGGCTACAGTCCATGTCGAAGGGTGGTCGATTGACGGTACGGACCCGAGGCTCTGGCCCGTGGGGCGAACTGGAAGTCCAGGACCAAGGCGGTGGGATCGCGCCTGAGATCGCGGATCGTATCTTCGAACCCTTCTTTACGACAAAGTCTCCAGAGCAGGGGACGGGGCTGGGGTTGTCGGTCGTCCATGGGATCGTGCTGTCGCACGGGGGGACGATCGATTACGAATCCAAGGCGGAGTCAGGAACGCGCTTTTGCGTTCGCCTGCCGACTTCCCCTCCGGAAGACGGTCATGTTGAATAACGCACAATGAACAGGGAAATATACAGAATACTCGCCGTCGACGACTCTCCAAGCACGTTGGAGGTGCTGAAACGAAACCTGTCGGCAGCCGGGTTCTCAGTTGCAACGGCTTCGGGGGCTTCGGAGGCGATCCGTATTGTCGATGACGCGCCCGTTGACGTTGTGATTACTGATCTTCGAATGCCGTACGTCGACGGCATTGACCTGATTCGTCACCTTCGAGGAAATTCGCAGGACATCGGGATCATCATGATCACCGGGTACGGCTCCATCGAAAGTGCCGTATCGGCCGTCAAAGAAGGGGCCGACGAGTATCTCACCAAGCCCTTTACGGACGATGAATTGCTCGCAGCTGTGAACAAGACGATTGTTGCGCTGCGGCAGCGCCGGGCGTCCGAAGAAATGGTCGCGACGAGCGTGAGCGGATCGAACTCGGGGCTGATCGGCGATTCCACACCGATGAAGCGCGTCTTTCGGGCCATCAACAAGGCGGCCACAACGTCGGCGACGATCCTGATCAACGGCGAAAGTGGCACAGGGAAGGAACTCGTGGCGCGTGCGATTCACTACGGCAGCGGTCGGGCGGCCGCGCCGTTTGTTCCCGTGAACTGCGGAGGGATTCCCGAGGGGCTTGTGGAGAGTGAATTATTCGGCCATGTGAAGGGCGCCTTTACCGGCGCCGTCACGACGCGCGCCGGGTTCTTCATTTCCGGCGACGGCGGGTCCGTCTTCCTCGATGAGATCGCCGAATTGACGCTCCCGATGCAGGCCAAGCTCCTTCGCGTTCTGGAGGACGGCAACGTGCAGATGGTCGGCGCGACCAAACCCCGCACCGTCGATGTACGGATCATCGCGGCGACGAACAAGGACCTGGAAGGAATGACGCGGCGGGGGACGTTTCGTGAGGACCTGTTCTTTCGCCTGAACGTGATCACTATCGAATTGCCGCCATTGCGTGAGCGCGGCGACGATGTGATTTTGCTGACCGGCCATTTCCTGGCAAAATTCGCTCGCGACGCCGCACGAGTGGTTCCATCGCTATCCGATCGCGCGTGGCGATGCCTTCGGGACTATCACTGGCCCGGCAACGTCAGGGAACTGGAGAACGTCATCCAACGACTGGTGATCATGACCGACGGCGACGAGATTGACGCAGTCGATCTGCCGGCGCTGATGCGATACGCCGTTCCGCGCGACAATCGCGTCCATCGAACTCTCGCCGAGGTCGAGGCGGCGCACATTCATGCGGTTCTCGAGAGCGTCGGCGGCAACAAGACGAAGGCCGCTGAGATACTCGGGATCGATCGGAAGACGCTTCGAGAGTCATTGAAGCGTTTCGAGCGGCCGGCCGGTGTCGACGAATCAGTCTGAATCGCCTGGGCCCGGAGCGGGGCGTTTTGCCCCACTGGTGCGATTCTCCCCATTCCATGGCTGTCCCTCGAAGCATTCCTCAAGGTCGTCGTCATCGAGACGGACCGCTTAACTCTCGTTTCTATAGTGCTTTGTGTGGCCCATTGTCATTCCGTCCAGCTTGGCTGTCAAAGCTGACGTGCGGCACGAAACGTGCCCTTTCATTTTTGTAACGCCGCGACATTCCGGCGGAAAAACTGAAATTGCCAAGGCCTAAGGAGCTGGACAATGAACTCACAGAAAACACATCGCGAATCGTTGGACGCCGACCGCGGGCACGTCGGCGGGCCTCAGGAAGCTGTTGAGCGTCGGTGCGTATCGGCGCGCGAGAGACTTGCCAATCGGGACTGGCTTCCGGGATTGCACACATCGGATCCGGAAGCGCCAGCCGTAACTACGCCGGGCTTGTTCGCCGACACGATTGGCGAACCACGTGAATCAGGCCGGGGCGGCCTGCAAACAATCGCAACGCTTTCGACGAGGTCGGAAGGCGTCGAGCGATTTGCTGTGGCAAACCGGGAGTGGTATCCAGGACTATGCATGACCTGTGTGAAGCTCGCGAGTTGCAGCTTTCCAAAGCCCGAAGGCGGCGTCTTCAGTTGTGACGAGTTCGAATAAGTTGGCTGATGTGACGCGAGTGATCGCGAAAGGAGAAGGGGCAGCAATGTTACCCGTGATCGAAAGGCAGCCGGAGGTTGCTCCAAGAAACAAGAAAGAGGGGGGCACTGCCGTTCCCAGCGGAAACAACGGTGGTCATGTCGGGCAACCGCATTCTGGAGTCGCTGAAAGACCCAAATCGAGCCTTTATCAGAATGTCGGCGTTCAGTTCAATCGGGCCGCCGACGTAATGAATCTCGACCCGGATGTCCGGCGGATTCTCGGGGCGACGAAGAACGAAATCGTCGTCAACTTCCCGGTCAAAATGGCCAATGGCCATGTGGAGATGTTCACCGGCTATCGGGTTCAGCATAACGATGCATTGGGGCCTTTCAAGGGTGGCCTGCGGTTCCATCCCGATGTCGACCTCGATGAGGTTCGGGCGCTGGCGGCGTGGATGACCTGGAAATGCGCCATCGCAGGTATTCCGTTCGGCGGCGCGAAGGGCGGAATTCAGTTCGATCCGGCGAAATACTCCGAGGCGGAGCTCGAGCGGATCACGCGCCGCTTTGCGTTCGCGCTGGGTGAGAACATTGGTCCCGAGTACGACATACCGGCGCCGGATGTGAACACCAACGCCCAGATCATGGCCTGGATCCTGGACACCTACGCGTCAACCGTCCCCTCGCATGAGCGCCAGCGCAACATCCACGTCGTGACCGGCAAGCCCGTCGAGGCCGGCGGCAGCGTGGGGCGAGACAAGGCGACAGGGCAGGGCGTCGTTTTCACGATCCAGGAATGGACGCACGACCACAAGATCGATGTCGCCGGTCTGACCTTCTCGGTTCAGGGGTTTGGCAATGTCGGATCGTGGACGGCTCGCCTGCTGACGCAGCTCGGCGCGAAGCTCGTCGCGGTTGAGGATGTGACCGGCGGCGTACGGAACGAGAACGGAATTGATCCGGATGACCTGCTTCGATTTGCGCGCGTCCACGGCGGCGTGATGAAGTACCCTCGGGGTGATTTCGTTGATCACATCATGTTCATGAAGACACCGGTTGACGTCTTCATCCCCGCCGCAATGGAAAACCAGATCACGGCGGAAAGCGCTCAGTGGCTGCAGGTGCGGCTCGTCGCTGAAGGAGCGAACGGTCCGACCAATCCTGAGGGCGATGCGGTATTGCAGCGACGCGGAATTGACCTGATTCCGGATATCCTTTGCAACGCCGGCGGTGTCATCGTCAGCTATTACGAGTGGCTGCAGAACAAGCGCAGCGAATTCTGGGAACTCGAAGAAGTGGATCGCAAGCTCCACAAGCGCATCAAGGCGGCGTACGGCCGTGTGCGTGACACGGCGGCCGAACTCGGCGTGGACTGGAGGACGGCTGCATACGTCATCGCGTTGTCGCGGCTGGAAACGGTTTACAAGGAGCGCGGAATATTTCCGTGAGCCGCGACTTCGACGCCGGATCGCGTGAGTTGCGTAGCGCTCAGTAGTGCCCCGTATGTTAATCATGTCGGCGCCGGCGAGTTTGTCGTCTGCGGTGTGGCGATGTCTACACGCGCAACGTGGCGGCAGCCGCCTCGATCGTCGTGCCATGATGAGCTCAAATGTATCGACGGATTGGGACTTGGATTCGCAGGATCGTATCAAAGCAGGGCCGGACGACGGAATGTGTTTCTGTCATCCGGCCCGTGTCTTATAGGCGCATCGCGCCGGGCGCGTCAGGCCTTGAGCGCTGTCAGATCGGCGCCGTGGTTGATGTGGAATGTCTGTCCGCCGATGACCAGTGCCGGGACCGACTTTACACCCGCCCCCTCGGCCTCGGCGATACGATTTCTGTGCTCGCCGAGATGGACGATCTCGACATCGAAGCGGTTACGATCCAGCCCATCGGCGACTGTTCGTTCGGCGTCGACACAAACAGGGCATCCCGCGTGATAGAAGGTCGCTTTCGTTGGCATTATTTTACTCCATGGTTGGTGAGAGTGGGTAAGAGGCGACGCGCTGTCACCTCGCTAAGTCGGAAAGGTCAAAAGTCGCCGGGCTCGACATACGGCTGACTCCAGAGGATCACCGTCATCAGCACGGCCTTCCGCCACGCCTCGTACATTCCCTGGACTTCCTGTTCCATGTGTCCACCACGTGCGAGAAACGGCCTCAGCGTCGTGGTGATCGGGTAGTGAAGCGCGATCACGTACCGCATCGGAATGTGCGCCACCGCCTCGACACCGTCCGTCCGGTTCTTCTTCAGGCGGTGATGCCGCAGCCCGAGTTCGAGTTGTTGATTCAGCCAGGCCTGGTCGAAGTTAGCGGCGGCGGTCGTGAGCACCCAATCGCGGAATCGGGCCCGGACACGCATCAGGTACTCGCTGTTCGGCTGCCGTGTCGTCGGATGCGAGAAGTAATAGACGAGGTGGTCATTGGCCCCGACAAACCCGTACCAGACGTCCAGTAGCTCGTCGACATTCGGTTCGAGCACGCCACGCGACATGCGCAAAAACCGCACGTCTTCGTCCGTGAACAGGAACGACTTCTTGAGCAGCGCGAACTCCGCTTCCGACATTGCTCGAAAGCCACTGTTCCGGGCGGGCTGCGACGCGTCGCTTCGGCTGTATCCGATCGTCCGCGAATCTCTCTTTCCGATGGTTGCGGTTCCCGTCGCCGCGCATCCGGGGAGCAGTATTCCCGCAAGCGATGGAACGACGAGGATGAGGATATGGAATCGGCAAGGCATTTGGTGTTCTCCGTTTCTGATGACAAACTTCGCTTAGGATGACGGCTGGGCCGACGTGTCAGTGCCATGCCCGTCGTGTTCAAGAGGCCGGCCTTCGACAAACACTCGCCAGAGGCGCGGCGCGAGTTCGGCCGAAATCGGCTCCATTTCGGCGCAATCCACGCGCAGATCGGAGTCGCCGATCGGTGCATCGATGTACTGGCAGTGATGTTTCTTCTTCTCGCCGGGATACTCGTTCGGCCGGAAATACTTGCAGCCCACACACATGCGTGAGGTGGGCACAGCGCCTTTTTCCTGAAGCTCGCGGATCAGCGCGACGAGACCGCGAACTAGTCCCGCTTGATCCCGATCGGGCAGCGCGGCTGCAGCGGAAAGGACTGTTCCCGGCCACTTAGCTGCTGTCGCAGCAATTCGCCTGCCTCGCGCGGTCAGCCTGAGCGTGATCGCGCGGCCATCCTGCCGCGAGCGTCGCTTCTCAATCAGCCGCTTTTCGACAAGGGTGGAGATCGCCGCGCTGGCTGTACCTGCAGTGATGGCCAGTTGTTCGGCAACGCCCGAGAGGCCGACCGGTGCCAACGAGCCCGCGATCACTGCGAGAATTTGAGCCTGCGTCGGTGACAGGCCGTGCTCACCGGTGGCCTGCCAGGCCTCGTGCCGGAAGACGAGTGCTAGCTTGGCCAGTCCCGTCGCGACCTGGGAGGCGCACGCCTCGTTCGGTTGATGGCTACGCGTTGATTTGGGCGATTCAGGTTCCATGTCATATAGTTTGGACTCCAAAATAAAAAAATCAAGGCGCGCGGCAAGAATATTTCGTAGTTCAAATTACTTACGGAGGCCAGGGCCATTCAATTGCGAAGGTTGGCAGGCGCTCCGGGTTATGAGAACAATTGGCGCAGAAATCGACGATTTGCCCGAGACTGCGTCACGCCACCGTTGCACCATGCCCGGGTTTGGGCAGAAGACTTCGGACTTTGTTGTAATAGCGTGGGGATCTTCTACGCGCTGCAGGAAGCAAAGGTGCTGATCGAGCAGTGGCGACACCATTACAGCCGTGTCCGGCCGCACAGCTCGTTGGGCTATCGACCACCGGCACCAGAGGCGATTCAATTCGTGCCGCCGATGGCGGGCTCCGCTCCGCTCGGTTCCCTCGCTAAGCTTCGCCCGCCATCGGCGCGTGAGCCGAGAGAGCGTGTGTGCTCAGGGTTAGTCGGTTGAGGTACCCGAGTCATGTGATCTGTGTATGAGTGTCGACATCGGTATTCGTACACGAGCATCGCCGCTGGCCTCGACAAGACTCAACGGCAATTCGAGATCAAGGAACTTGATCCCATCGACCGGGGGCTCGAAGAGGAGGACATCTGCAATCGACTTGCCGGGGTAGATCGACTCCCTTTCGGTTCGACCAACGGGCACAGCGAGCGACTTGAAGCCAACGGCGTTGTACGAGTTGCCGAAGTTGTCGCGTAGTGACGCGCGATCTGCGTATGGCGAAAACGCCGGCCCCGCGAAGCTCTCGTAACGGATCTTGCAGTTTGTCGAGAGGTTCTTGATCTCTATCTTGATGCTCAGGTGAGGCTTTGCGGATTCCCCGAGCGAACCATCAATTCGGGTCAGCGGCACGACACCGACGGTGACGGATGTAATTCGAATCTCGACATCGCCAACGACGAGCGGCTTATCCGCAGAGTGAACCTTGGGTTCGTCGGCCTCCAGGATGTCGAAGAGTTCGTCGTTGCTCATTGAGCTGAAATCTGTGCTATTCGACGGCTTCGAGGCGGCGTTCGGCATGGGTCGGAGAGGATCTCGGTCAGGGCGCTGCAAGCTTACGAGATCATTCGACCTGCTTGAGTCGCCAGCATCGTTCAGCCAGTATCGGCCGACGCCGTCATCTGAGTCCGTTCCGCGGAGTTCCGCCGCCGCCCGAAAGTTCTCACGGACGGCGTTGATCCCCCTGTACAGCCCGATCGGCACCCAGATGGCGATGGCGCAAATGAGGATCCCTGCAAAGGCAAAGGCGGCGCCAGCCTTCTTGTTCGCGAGACAATCGATGATGCCAATGATCCCGAGCAGCAGGCCCACGACGCTGAGCGGCATGCCGATGAATCCCACAAACGGAATCCAGCAGATCATGAAGGCGACGATTCCCAGGATCATTGAGACGATTCCGAGGCTCGATTTTCGTGGGCGTTGCCGTGACGGTTCGTGCGATTCGGCGTCGACGTTGTCTGACATTCTTGTGCTCCTTTGGCGCGGTTTAGGAACCCATTCAATCTATCGCTCCTCTGCCAGATCATTGAGTCCAACGTAGCTCAAGACCAGATCAGCACCGTTAGGAGGCAGCTCGATCTGCTTGACTTGTATTGGCGGTATCGCGTCGAAGGGCTGGATTCCGAAGACGCTGCCAATGACCCTGACGGCCAAGAGTTTGCTGCAAAGGCCGCGGTCGATCTGATGGTTGAGCGTCGACAGCTCCACGTGCGCCGGTCAGATC
This sequence comes from Phycisphaerae bacterium, assembly GCA_035399845.1. GTDB lineage: Bacteria > Planctomycetota > Phycisphaerae > UBA1845 > UTPLA1 > ECT2AJA-110-A. The sequence goes on from DAOPJV010000016.1 coordinate 77,803, forward strand.
TCGCCGCGGTGGTTGGAGTGCATACGCCTGCCATCGAGTTCCTCTTGCGTCACGGCGCGCTCTTGGAAACGGAGGCAGAGCCCCGCGCGCGCCGAAACGTCGGTTTCGCCCATAACATTTTGTTCGACTATGCCGTCTGCCGGTTGTGGATGGACGGGCTGAGCGACGAGGCGATTTCACGGCTGGGCGATCCACAGAATCGCGATCTGTTGCTAGCGATCCGCGCCAGCATCTGCATGGCCTTCGAGGAGCTTTGGCATTGTGACCCGACTCGGGCGCAGTATTGGGGCAGGGCGAGGGCGTTTGTGTCAAACAGCGGAATTCGCTTGATTGGCAAAATCATTACTGGAGACGTCGCGGCAGCGCAGTATCGTACCCCGTCGGACTGCAGGTGGACGCTAGATAACTTGAGCGGAGACGAGGCTGCGCGACAGCTGTTGGAATACACAATCCAGGCGGCAGTTACCAGGCACACGGCAGATCCGGCAGCGTTTCCCATGGTCGGAGATGTAACCGAGCGGAATTGGATGGGGCTCGCCGCCGAACTGATCACCCACATCGACCGTGCCGCATGGGCCATTAAGAACCTCCTTGCTGAATTCAACCGATCGAATCGCCAGCCGACGGATCAGCAGTTCAGCGACGCAAATCAGGCTGCGCGGGTCCTCATTGAACACGGGTTGTCTAACTCGGATTCCTCAAGGCTCGTTCGCCCGGCAATCGAGACGGCGACCAAGACAATCGTCGCCGCACCGCCGGAGACAATTGCCGCGCTGCGACCGCTTCTCTCGCAGGAGAATTTTGACCGGGGAGGGCACGAATGGCTTCACCAGCTTACGCAGAGGATTGGCATCTTGGCTGAACATGACGCCGACTTCGCGCTTGAGCTTGTGGAAAAGGCATTTACCGTGGCTGGCGACCGCGACAAGCACATCCCAATGGGCGGTCGCATTCTCGGTGTGCAATTCAACGAAGCGGACATGTTGCGAATGGGGCAGCATGATATCTGCAATGCGTTTCCAGCGATCATGGAGCAGAACCCGGATGTGGGCACGCGCATCTACTTGAAAGTGATGCAACTGACTGTGGAACGCAGGCACGGCGAAATCACGCAACACACGACCACGGTCCAATTTCCATTTCGCGATAAGCAGGCGCACTTTCGTGAAGATGGTAGCTACGTTTGGATGCAAGGTGCCGGCGGCGGCTACGACAATTGGTTCAAGGTTCAAGAGGCATTCGTTGCCGGGATCAGAAAGATTGCGGATGCAGGTGATGAGGCCGCCGTTAGCGGCATTCTGGACCGGATTGTGGAAGAGGCGGAGTACGCAGTGGTCTGGAATACGGTCCTCCGCGCAGGCGCCGGCGCGCCTAGGACGCTCGGGCCGCTTATTGCGGAGTTGCTCTATTCATCGGTGATTCTTGGCGAGTTTGACACTAGGACAGCGGCCGGGAATTTGCTAGCCAGTGGCTTCGAGTATTTCTCTCACGAGCAGCGAGGCAGGATTGAGCAGGCGATTCTCGATCTTCCAGAGAACACGCCGGAAGAGCATCGCGAATTTGCGGAAATGCGGCGCGACCGGGCGCTTGGGTGCATCCCCGCCGAGATGATTCAATCCGAATTGCTGCGGAATAGACTGGCAGAACTCGAGGAGCAGGGCGGTCCGCCGCCAAACGTGCCGGATTTCTCGATCACGATGTCCTGCGGCCCGCAGGAAGAGCATTGGCACCTGCGCAGGCAAGGAGTGGAGATTGAGAAGGCAGAGAACGTGCCGCTCATCGAGGCGGCAAAAGCGCTAAGAGTCATTCCCGACCCACAAGGTTCGAATACGATCGGAGCAGCGGAGGTGGCAAGTTACCTGCCTGTTCTTGAACGAGCCGATGCGGCAATCGAAGCAGGAAGGACGGCTGGCGCCGACGATGCGATGCTTAGCGAGCTGGAGGCCGACTTAACTGCGGCGTGCGCGAAGCTGGCTCGACCGGACGGGCTATCCGGTGATGCCCCTGTCGTACAATTCATGCGTCGCGTGCTCTTGCGATCATCGAGATCATCGCGGCCGGAACACACTTCGGATGAGGATGCTCAATGGGATCGCGGGCATGTCTATTGGGGGGCGCCGTCGACGCGCATCGATGCGGCATTGGGGTTGATGCTCTTGGCCGGGCGAGCTGAGACAGTCGATACCGAAATCCTGGAAGCGATAGAACGCTTGGCCAAAGATGATGTCAATGCCGTGCGGCTGCAGATACTCAGTAATCTTGGGTGGCTGGCGTATACGGCGAACGACCTCTTCTGGCGGCTGGTAGAGGGTTGCTGCAGGGACGAGCCTCGTGGGGCGATTCTATCCTTCTTCGTTTCGGGCGTGATTTTGCGATCGCCTAAGTCGGATTTCGAGCGATTCAGACCTTTGGTGGATCAACTTTACGCGCGCACCTGCGATGGCAGTCCAAAAGAAGAGCTAATGCATGGTTGCGCGACTTTCTACTTTCGCGGGGCACTATGGTATCAGGACGATCACTGTGAACGCTTCATCGCGACCGTCGCGGACGCGCCCACCGATCGCCCTAGTGAGGCGAGCCAGATCGTGAGGCTCTGCCGTGACTTTCTGCGCTGGCAGGACGCCTCAATGTTGGCGGAAGAGAATTCGCGGGTTCGCAAATGGGCATTCGAGTTGCTCTCACGCGTCACCGGCTCGTTGAAGGAACGCAAGTCAGCGCTACTGCAGGCACGCCGCGAACAACAGCGCGATGCATGGCCCGAGGAAGACATCAACAGCCTTCGGCAAGTTCACATGATGATTGACCATGTGGCCACTGAGCTCTATTTCGGGTCTGGCGCGTTCGACAGCAAGAAACTGAATGACGGTGCTGAAGGTGAAGCGGCGCCGCCGTCGGTCGAGGATAAGAGGCGAATGCTAACCGAGGGAGCGGAGTTGCTTGATGCCCTCATCGACGGGGCATTCGTCGAAGCAGCTTACCGCGTTCTGGAGACCCTTGAGTTCCTCGTAGACGCAGATCCCGTCGGCGTGATCCAACGAATTGCGGCGCTTGTGCGCACCGCCAAGAAGGATGATCTTCATTACGAGGGTATGGCTGCCGACCTCATAGTCCGAATCGTCGAGCGATATTTATCCGAGTATCAGAACTTCCTTATGAAGGACTGCGGCGCTCTCGATGCGCTGCTCGATATTCTCGACGCATTCGTCGCTCCCGGCTGGCCGCAGGCGACGCGATTGACGTATCGACTCGGCGAGGTCTTCCGATGAGCCGGACGGAGAACGCGACTGAACTCAGCATTAAGCTCGGCGAACTCAAGATGCGGGCGAAAGAAGTCCGAGCCGTTGTCGAGAGGGTCTTGCGCCGGCCAAGCGGCGACGGAAACAAGAGGGCAGAGGAGGAGGGTATTAAGGCGGCGCTTGAGTGCCATGCTCGTACCTATTTAATAGACTACATCTTGGCTGCTTTGAATTGGAATATTGCACAGCCGCTCGATCCTGATGGCCATGCGACGAATCTTGTAATCGAGCAGCCGACGTCGCCCGGAACGGCCCCCGGCACTCGACGAAAGCGGATGGACTATTTCGGGTATGACCGTGAAACAGATCGCCCGCTGATCGTGGTCGAGGCAAAATGGATGAGGATGGAGTTGCCAGTCGCTGAGGTGCGCGGGATAGACCCGAAGGCTCACAGGTTTGCGCGGCACATCGCAGATTGCCTCAAGATGCAGCGCGACGGTGATCAAGACCTGCCGGAGGGCATCGACAAGCCTTGGGCGGAGGCGATTAAGCAGCTAGCGGGCTATTGCCGCTCGGTCGGTGCCAATGCAGGCGAATGGCCTCAAAGGGCTGTCTTGACAAATGGCAGTTGGCTAGTCCTATTCGTCAATCCGGAAAGTACATTCGACGAAAATCGCAATTCCAGGATTGATCCGGCAGGGATCTTCGTCTTTGGCGACTTTGAGGCGCTTCAGGCGCATCACGAATTGCTTTGGAGATGGCTGTCGTACAGTGAGGTGGCTCATGAGAACCGGTCGGTTCTCGCGGCCCATGTGCCGTTCGTCGTCGATCCTGCGACAATTGAAGACTGCCTGTACGGCATGCGCGTTGCGTATTCGCATCAGCAATCGACGACGCAGATTGTGCCGTCGATGTGGGTCTCGCCTGTGCTCTGGCTTCGCTCAAAGAAGCGCACTTTCGTTCAGGTGCGATGCGATGACGAGGATTTCGTGCCTAGCGGCGATCGCGGCCCGGTGTCGGATCATCTGGCAAAGATCGATGGTTATGCAAAAAGGCTAAAGTCGGAGGTAGAACGCGAGATTGGCAACCGTGTCCTCCCATTGATCTCGGTGGAGGAGCATTTTGGCAACGATGGTTCCTTTAGCAACCGTAGGGCCGTACAGAAGCGCAATCAAACCTCAAGCGAGGCTTACGTGATGGTAACTGGGATCCGTTCCCACTTCATGCAAGATCGCCGGGATTACGAGGAATGCGCGTATCATTGGCACGATAGGGCACGGCGCGACGGCGCTGTACACACGACTGGCCCAGTCGACCGTCCTAGCGTTTCGCCGACGCGTTCATATTTTGTCGACGGCAGCAGTCATCAATGCCTGCATCGCACGCCGAATCAAAAGAAGACCGCCAAGGTGACCGAGGGAAATAGAAAACGCTGCGGCCCGAGGAGCTGCGAGGACGGGGGCGCCTTTTGCGAGATTTACGGGCTGGAGCACCTGCTTTGCTGCCGCACGTGTGTATTTGAAAACGTATGCCTGAAAGCACAGGTGTTCAGCCTCCCATGCGATAACGGTGCAATTCAGCTACCTGTGATAAACGCCTCTATTCCGGCTAGTCTACCAGCCGAATGAGGAGTGTGGCTAGGTGACATCTACGAGCAACCGGTACTCTGGTTTCCATGCACGCTAGCGCAAACGCATGATCCAAACAACAGCCATGTTGACAGGCCTTACACGACCAATCGGTTTTTCTTCTCGGCAGTCGTCAACTCTGACGCTATGTTTCGACCAGTACTTTCGGTCCACGGGATCGACGTTGCTAAAGTAGGCGCCTTCCGGGGCGATTCTCTCCGCATTCGCATGCAAGAGCGTACCGTCCTGCAAATCACCAGATTCATGACCGCCTCTGAGGAATCTCCCACTCGAACCCGCCCCATTAAGTCCAGGAACCCGATAGGACCGCCACTCGTCATATGGTGACTTGTCGTCAAGCGTCTGACCATTGCATTCGACCCAAACGCTTCCATCCAAGAGCTCGAAGGGGAGGTTGTATGGTCCTTCACCAAAGTCAGTCGGCAGATCCCCAATCTTGGGAAGTCCAGCCCAGGTCCAATCCGGCCTTTTGGAATTTTCGCGTACCAGCCTGCTGACGTCGCGTTTGTGCCATGCAACTATCGCCCCCACTGGAACAAGGCCCTGGTGACGTTCGAAGCGTTGAATCAGGCCGTCTGAGGAATCTGTAGGTTCACTCTGTCCAACCACGACTCCGCCAGACATGGATTGACTGAAGAACAGCATCGAGAAAACGACCCCGAACCCAACACCCCACAGAACGGGCATTTTCAGCAGCCTTCGCGTACGCTCCATCCGTAGCCTCCTCTCTACTTGATGCGCATGATCCACACTACGCTCATGTTTACGGGTCGCGTCTCCTTGCCAATGCGGACCGACCCGTTGCTTCCATCGTCTATGATCGACCGGGCGAAGTAATTCTGTTTGCCTGGACGGTTTCGTCGTTGAACCGATGAGCCCCATGCCTGCGGACCTTCCGGTAACTGTTCGACTAACGGCCCCATCAACTCCGAGCCGTACAACGTTCCAATTGTGTGAGCATGTCCTTGAAGGGAATCCTGCTCGTGAATGCCGGACACCGTACTCCCGCGAAGGAATTTGCCGCCAGGCATCGACTCCGCTGCAGAGTTAAGATGAGGAATCACTCTACCTGTGATTGGGCTGTCTGGATCCTCCACGATGCGATCACCCGATGCGTTGGTACATTCGACCCAGCCGGCTGGAATCATCAGGGCCGGCATATCAGGATCCTCCGTGAATCGACTATCTGAACGAGGATAATCAATGTTCTTGTGCCAAGCGATAATGCTACCTACTGGCACAAGACGTAATTCGTTAGACGCCACCTGCTCAATTAGGCCTGCCTTCGCTTCCTCTACACTTGGTTGAGCTGCGCCGGCTTCATGACTTTCAACTCGTGTGGCAAGGATAGCATAGGATACTATCGCACCTACTATGACGGAGAGTATCGTCTTCATCAGCCTATCTCCAAGATCATTCTCAGTTTCGTTTCATGGCCAAGTACTTCGACTCCGCGACATCTCTCTCGAGATCTTCCACTCTGGAGCGGTTTGGTTTCACAGGAACGAACAACGGTATCTCAATGTGTGTCGGACAATTCCTCGCCGGGGCCACATCGCGCTACCCTGCTCTACAGCCCCCCAACCGGCGACAATCGGCAATCAGCGTTTGGAAAAGCCATGGGACGTACTCGAAGGTCGCCCCGACCTCCCCATTTCGCCAGGAACTCAACTACTCCGATGTTCTTCCAGTATAGATGATGAAGGTTGTTGCGCAATATGGATTGATAATGCCCAATTCGTCCCCATCTCCAGACTCACTCGTCCGCCCAGGGAAATTGACCTCCCAGCATCCCATACCGTTCATCGCGTTGTGCCTGTCATTCCTGGGCTGACATCCGTTATGGCTAATCACTCCCTGCACATCGTGAGAATGACGAGGAAGATGCCGCTCCCCAAGCCTCACTGTTGCGCGTCCGCCGGATTGCTTTCTCATATTCCCCTTCGGATCCTCGATACTCGTGAGGGGGTATCCCTTCTCGGCATCGGCCCCGACTGGCAACTTGTTGCAGAAATCCGGTAGCTTGAATCGGTCCCCCTCTCCTCCATAATTGTGTTGAATCACCGAAAAGAGCTCGGGATACGCTTTGGGGGACAACGGCGTACCATCGCATACCCTCCAGCCGGTCGGTAATTTGTTGCTTGAACCCGCCCAAAGGCGCACCTCGCCCACGATGAGCGCCTGGTTAGAAAGCAACTGCAAGCTCTTGACGACGCCTCGGCCATCATCGATCCTCAAGGGCAAATTCGCGAACGCAAAGGCGGCAGAGCACAAGGCCAACAACAATACAATTCTGATCGGTGTTCCCGGCTTCATCGTGAGTCTCCATATCGTTACACATCACAACACATGAATTGCGAAACTCCTGGCGAGGCTTCCGAGGCCGATGGTACTCTCCAAGCTCATGGAGTTCCATTCACAAGGTCGATGCCAACTCCCGCTGTCCCAGAGTCTAGTTGGGCCCAACGGAATTACTGCCCCGTGCTCACGACCGCGAACTACGACGTGGTGTTGATCGTAGTTCGGTTATGTAAGCAAGGATAGGGAGGGCCGCGCTTCGAGATTACACCGCAAGATGTGTAATCCAATTTCCATGAGACCTTAATCGTTTTTTGCTTGCTCTGGAAAGGACGTATGTTGACAATTGCCTATGCGAGGTAGCGACGCTACCGCCTGGAGGCTCGTGGCTCTTCCAATCTAGGCCATAAGCGACGGAGGCCGAAACTCGCCGACCCGCACCTGATAAGGTGCTGCTGCCGCGGCTCCCCTGTTTATGTGCGTTTGGTCCCGCGGCTTGCGGGATGGCGAAGATCGCGCTGTTTGATATAGGGCCGCAGCGTGTGAACATCCTCGCTGGACTCACATGCCAGCAGGGCATTGATGCGAACGATTTCATGAGCCGGATAGTCGATTAACACTAGGTGTACAACTATGTTACGAATTCGATTGAATCGGACAGCAACCGGTCTCACCTCGGTGGTATCCACCAGTGTGCTAGTCGCGAGCGTGTTTGGCCAAGGCGAGCCACAGAAGACTCTCGATCACCGGCTCTTCCAGCAGGCCCAGCACGGCGATCGCCTGTTTGTGTTGTCGGTGACTTCCGCCGGTAAGACATTCTATCTTCCCATGCTGGAAGTGGAAGTTCTGCCGGCCAAGACTGAAGGCGATGATTCCGCCGCCATACCACAAAAGACCCCAGTGCAGTTGGTGCCTGCAACCACAGATGCGAGTCTTAGGAGCAACGACGATAGCGAAACATGGAATCGCTGGAAGAACGCATTTCTCGGCCAGGACGAACCACAGCTTCTGACAATTGAAGAATTCGCCGAGCGGTATCCCGAAATCCCCTTACCCGTTGCGAATAGCAAGGGGGTTCCAGAATTAGCGGAGCAATCAATTGTCACGGCCCTGGAGCATCCGGCATGGCGTCTTTTCATCAATAAGGAAACACACAAGCAGCGATTCGGAGTGTGCCCGATCACTCAAGCCAAGACCGGTAATCGCATGTACTATCTCCCCGATCTCCGCACGGTCGAAATCCTGTTCGGCAAATTGCAGGAGAACGTTTTTTTCGTAGCAAAGAAACCAGAGGGACAATTCGAGGAGATATTCCTCGGGTCCGGACTCGTCGATTTGATCACCGAGCATCAGGCGCACGGGGATAAACAGGTCCGTTATTGCCACGCTGAAGCATCTGACTACATCTACGTATATGCAGGTGCGAATAATGCTCGCTGGCCGGAAACAACTCGCCTGGCGGTGCGGAGTTCCCATTTTAGCGCGAATGACCCGTTTGTGATTCGCGACTTATTGCGACAGGCGTTCCAGTCGCCAGGTCGCCAACTGCGAAATGTCATCCTCACTCCCGTCGCGTTCGAGCGGCTGGCGTCAATGTCGTTCGACGCGCGAGATCGCAAGGCGCTGGCGGATGATTGCTTCTCGGCCGTATTCCGAGTGGATTGGGATCCTGACAATCCAAGCGTTCAGCCGTCGAATCAGGCCAAATGGCATGCAGTTCCAACGCCGAACCAGTATCTCAAGGCATACCGAGGCAACTCTGAGCCTGTAGCTAATGCGCATCCGGGGAGGACCTTGGTGCATACGGAAAGCTGGTGGGGCAGCGAAGTCGCTGTCCCGGCCGAGTTTCATGCCCTGACTTCGCAGATGGGCCCCACCAATGTTAGGGCATCGGAAGGTCGTAGTTACGCGGCACAAATCGCTTCGACCAAGTTCAAACGCCCGGAATTCGGCGAGACCAACCGATTTGTGTTGATCGACAACGGCAGCACCCAGTACTACCTTCAACAGGGAGAAGTTACCAAATCGCAATGGGCCCACTTTCTCGAAAATCGTTGGAGATCTCTCCTCGCAAATCCCGCAGAAGAAGACGTGATCTGGTACACGAATACGAATGAGGCTCGGAAATTCACCATCTGTACCGGCGAATCCCTGTCGGAGTATCTCGGCCGGCAACCCAGTGCAGGCAAATACTTGTCTGCGTATGTTGTGCTCGCGCGCATACGAGCATTGATCTCCAAAGAGAAAGACCTTTCTCCGATTGAACGCAAGATCACAAACCTTGCGGCCGAACAATATTCTCAGGATTACGAGCAACATCCGGACAGGCCAATGGGTTTTGTCTCCCCGGAGGCTGCCGAGCTCTATTGCCGTTGGCTTTCAGCGGAATACGCCGGTGTTCCGACTGATGCACAATGGAAAGCCGCCTCGCATCAGCAAGAAACGGGACAGATCCCGCGTTTCATCCGCAGCGTCGCAGAGCTCGCAAGCGATTCAGCGATTGCTGATAGCGCAAGCCATCTTGGTGGTCTGGTGTACGGACTGCATTGCAATGCGCCTGAGATCGTTTTTGTCAAGGGCCAATGGCGCGCGAAAGGTGAAGCCTACTATACACCCGATGGTTGGTCGCATAGCGATTATAAGAGGCCAGTTGCAGAATCCGGACCGCAAGAGTTCATGGCCCATCGCGATCTCGGCTTCCGCGTCGCGGTCAGTTTGAAGCCGAAGAAAGATCAGAAATCGGAACCCAAGGGGAGTCAATAAACACTGGCGGGAACGTCAGTGCATGACGCCCAATCAATAGGAGGTACAGCACATGCACATTTCTGATATTGTTGTTCCGGTCGGGACCAAGAGCGCGATTCTGGGCTTTGCTGGCATGGTGATCATCACCTTACTGGTTTGGGAACCATTCGCTGCCGGTCAGACCAGCGGCTCAGATTGGGCCCCTGCGCTCCAAGAAGCGGTCACCACCCAGTGCATACGCGAACTCTGGGGCAAGCCGCCTATGGGTGCGAGCGCCCCCGACTCCTACGCCCCGAAAGATAAGATCCCGAATGGAATGGACCGATGGAACAAACGGCCCGATCCCAGGTCGTCATTGACCGTTAAGCTTGAGCACATGGCCTACGTGCTGTACGGCGAGCAATTCGTCCTGGAGCGAGGCAAGTTGTCGCGCGAATCCCTCCTGAAGAAGATCGTCCGTGAACTTTACGGCAACGACTGGCGTAAAGTTCTGGCGGACCGCGGATTCAAGGACAGTTAGCAGGGCGCCCGTACATCCTAAAGGTATCATTGAAGATCAACTCTTGGGGAGCACTCTCATGCCCAGCCCCTGCGGTGACGTTCCAGCTTTTGGTAAGGCCGCGACGATTCTCTTGCTTGCCTTCGTCGTCTCCTATGCGACGCCAGTTGCTGCGGAAACGGATGCAGTTTCGAAGGACGACTTGCTCGCCTATGTCGAGGCTTACAGCAGTGTCGCCGATACACCCCGCTCCTATCGCAACTGGCTGCCCGAGCTGAGACGGGCGGCATACGGCGAAGCGTGGGAGAATTCGAAGAAGCTTGCGGACATTACGTGGGTCCTCGTTCGCCACGAGTGGCTGGACTACAAGGCAGCCACCTCGCCATTGACCCGGCAGGCGGCCGCGTGGCGACTTGATCGCGCTGCAGAGCAACTTGTGGAAGAATTCCGCAAGGACCCCATTCCAACGGCTCGATCGACGCAACGGCTCGCGATCTCTCGCTTCTATGTCGATTCAATTGCCGCGACAGATCGGCCCCTCGATCCTCGCGATCACTTGGCGATGCGTGGAATCGCTCGCCAGCGCCTGAGCTTAGCGCTATCTCCGTCGAACAGCGCTGGGCCTAACAACACCATTCAGTTGTCAGTACAGGGTGTTTTTCGCGAGGCGTCCGATGCGCTTATCAAATCGGTCACCGCAAAACGCCAGGCCATCACCACCATGCGTTACGCATATGGCGGCTTGCCCAATGCGGACATGGCGGCTGGCGAATTACAGACCAGCGACGGCAATGACATCTTGTCACCGGAGCAAGCGTACGGCGCTCTCAGTCAGCGCGAGCGCGCCGCACTCTATGAGAGCGAGGCATTCCGGAAAGTGAGCCCTCTGCTTGAAGCGGCCGAAAAGGAGCAATCGTTCGGCGATGGTTTCGAATCACTCATCCAGGCATATGCAACACTCCGAATAACTCTTGAGTTTCCGGCCGAAATCGACGCGGTCTCACTAAGGATCGAACGTGATGGCGAGGGCAATCTCGTTGGTCGTGCACCTGATCCTCTGGACAATGTGCTTAAGGTTAAGCACTACGACGACGTGGTTCGATCTCGTCTGATGCAAATTGGCGGACATGGTAACCTTGGCGACATTGAAGAAAATGCGGATGCGGCAACGCTGAGGCAAGAGATCGACCGCCAGCTCGAGCTGCTCGGTGCAGGCGATCCACGCGGTGAAGACAAGATCGCCTACCGTATTATGGACCTGATGGCGGAATTAGCCAAACGCGACATCGACATCGGACAAGAGCGTTACATCGCGGGAGTGTTCGCGAATCGATCGCTCACTCAACAGATCCGTGAAACGTTCGATGCCCTGAAGGATCGATTCGATGATCGGCTTCCCCCGCCTTGGCTGTCTCGCTTTGAGGATCTTGACAAGTTGCTCAAGGATCAGGGAATTCCTGTACCTGTTGACCGCAAAACTCAGGGTCCATCCTACCCCCAGTTGATTTCCGACCTGGCCGATGTACTTTCTGATCGATTCAATGGCAATGAAGCGCTGCTCACTGCTGTAAAGGAAGAGGTCAAGAAGCAACCCCACTCAGCCGCGGACGCGTTTCTTCTGGCATTAGGTGACAAGCCGACCACGCAACCGGCGAATGAAGGAGAGACGACAACAAAGCCTGGCGGTACGCAATCGCCGCCTGGCAATAAGGAAGCCAACTCCCCGGCCACCAAACCGACTGCGGCCATCGATAATCAATGGTGGGAATCGGAACGACAGGAGGAAAACAAGTCTTCGACGTCCGGGCTCGAGGTCAAGAGCCAGCCAAGCGAGCCCCCTCAGCATGCAGAAGAACAGCAATCGATCTGCTTCGGCAGCCATCAACCAGTTGATGCACCAGCAGATTCGAAGCAACGTTTCGCTGCGCTACAGCGGTACCTCCTGGAAGACGATCTTCCAGCAGCGCATGCGCTGCTGGAAGTCAACGCCTGGATGCACGACTGGGCGTCGCAGAGCGATCATCATCTCGCTCTCGGACTGACATTGGTCAGGTCCCACGGTTCAGAGGCTCTTCGCGTACTCGCCTTTGATTCTGCCCCGGAGGCACGAATTGTCCGTTTGATTACTTCACAACATGAGAATCAACAAAAGGCAAGCGAACTTGCCGCACTACGCAAACGCGCTGAGTCTGACTTGGACTTGGACGAGCAAATCCGGCTGGCCGAACGCTATGTTCGATCGGTGCGTGGGCTGAATCTTGCGATCGACCACCTGAGCCGCGTCGAGGAAGGCCAGGCGAGACTTGAGTTGACGCTTGAATTCGCCACAGCGACGCGGATGGAATTACTCTCGCGCCAACCATCTATTAGCCTGGCTGACGCCCACAAAGTCGTCGATCAGGCATTGGCCAATTCAATTGAGCATGGACTGATCCATGACCAAATTCTTACAGAGGCGGCGGACCTCAAGACCAAGTTCACCAACGTGACGGAGGCGATCGACAAACTCGCCAAGACCGTGGCCAGGCAATACGTTGCGGTATCACAGATTCGCAAGATCGTGGTCGCTACCGCCGATCGCCTGCGCGAATTCATCGCCACGAAAGACCAGCGCGAGTCACGCATGACCGCAGCAGACAATGACTTGAATGAGCTTTTCATTGCTACAGGGTTCGCTGATCCTCCATTGACAGCTGCCGTTGTCGAACTCTCGAATTGGCCTGACACTCGTAATGAGGACTATCCCTCATATCGCGTGTACCGCTACATGATGACCGGATCTGTAATCAAGATCGAGGAAGCGCGACGCAAGGCCAACAGTGTACGTACCAACGCCGAACGCGGGGTCACCTTGGAGGAACTAGGCCAAGATTTCGTTCAATGGCTTCGACAGCCAAGTGTCAAGGAAGGCCTGACCGCCGTGAAGGTGGAAGCTGCGATCCGGCGTTGGCGGGCTCGTCAAGAGCCGGCACAGAGGAACCAATGAAGCGTAGCAATCTGATGAAATGCGGCTGGATGACCGCGGCAGCAGCGACTTGTCTCGTGATCGGCGTCCCGTCTCGACGTGGCTTCGGTTCGGATCAGGCGGTTGGCGCGAACGCTTCACGTCCTGCAGATGCAGAACTGCCAAAGGACCCAAAGGGCTTGGCGCAACGCATTGCTTACCCGCCAGGACAAACCGCACGACCAACGCCGGCAGAAATTCATCGCACCGCGATGATCATGGTCCACCTGGGGCTGCCAACTTATGCCCTTGCTTTGCTTGACGCCTACTTTCAAGAAGATCCGGACGTGCCTTGGACTGCCGAGGGCCGCCTCCTCGCCGCCCAAGCCCTGCTGCTCCAACAGCAGTTGACCAAGGAAAGTGCTCTTGATGACAACGCACCACTGCATTTGCGTGTTGAAGCCCAACTGAAGCTGCTTGAGCCCGCGGACGTCCACATCGACAGTGGTCTCACGGCACTTCGAAAAGAAGCCGCACAAACCGAAGACGGAGCAGCTCGATACGCATTGCTGATGCATCGCCTGCTCGTCACACGGGCGCACGTGCTGATGGCCAAGGGCGATACGTCGTTTCGTCTCCTCGGCGCATCCCTTACCGGTCAGTTGACCGGCGGTACCGTCGATCATTCAGCACTTGCGGAGTATGTCGTCGCCAGAGAAGCCCTGTATCAGGCAATGTTGATAGAGCGCAGCGTGGAAGCCCAGGCCCTGGCCGATGAAATCGACCAACGAATTGCCTGGCTTGGAGCTCGGAAGGCATTTGGCGGCCACTCTTACTTCGAAGTCCCGGTGCTCTTCGGCGCTCCCGATGTTCAGAGTAGTGGGACGTCGCCACGCGCCAAGTTGAAGAAGCTGCTGGACGACCAAGGCCTGAGCAATTCCGAGAAAACATGGCGGGAGGCTACACAGGCCAACGTCACCAGAGTCCTTGAGATCGCCAAGGAACTAACCACAGGGGACGCACTTAAGAAGAAACGCCAGAACGAGCGGATAGACGCAATCACGCGCGAGTTGTTTGAACTGCGGAAAGAAATCGGCGGTCTGAAGTCCGACAATGCCAAGCTCATCGCGGAACAGCAATATCGCCTGCAGGAAATGGTCTTCAAGAATGCTGAACATATGGAGCGGCTCAACCTGGCACTCAAGGATCGCAGAAACGAATCCGTCGAAACCACGCAACAACTTGCGGCAATATTAAAAGAATTGAGCGCAGAAGCTAGTCGAGATGCAATTAAGCAGTTCTTGCCCAATTCCGCCGCGGAGTTTCTCATTCATGTTGAGGCAACTCCGCAAGCCGCGTCAAGCCTCATCAACGGCTTTGAAAGCACACTTTCTGACGGCAACACGGAGGAACTTCGCTCGGCGCTAAAGGGACTTGAGGAACAGATAAAGACTCTGAATTCAACAGGCCAATCGACGATCGAAGAATTGGACAAGAAGCGTGAAGCGCTCTCTCATGAATTGGCTTCCGCAAGGGCACAGGTATTGGTCGAAGCTGCGCGCGTTGCAGATTTGGCCGAGGCCGAGATCCGTGAGGAAGCGAACGCTGCCATGAAGGCGGCTGAAACACAGATCGCCAAACTTGACGAGCGTCTTAGGGGCACACGAGGCAAAACCGGAAGACTTCTGGAAGAAGCACAGGACGCAATCGTGAAGGCTTCAATGGACGAGTTGCTGGCGAAAGAAAGGATAGTCAGAGACGAAGTCGCTCGCGCACAAAAATACGTCGATGATGCCATGCAGTTCATCAACGACTTCCAGAAAGGAGCGACGGCGGTGGAGCAGGCGATCGTTGCCGCGCAGGCAGCGATTACGGCGGCAGGCAACATCCCCACTGGAATCATTACCGGCATGTCAAACGGAGTCTTCACCAATGCCAGCAACAGCATGATCGAAGCGTCGAAGGCCGGTGCTGAAGTCATTCGTCATGCGAATGACGTGGTCGTGACGATCGAAGACGCAAGGGATCGGGTCCGCCGGCTCGATTCAGGCCTCAGGCGATACAAGTCCAAGCTCGACGATATCAGGGCAAAACTGACAAAGGAGGAGTTGAAAAAGGAGGTGCGACGCATTACGCGCGACGGTAATGCGGAAGTTGACGAAATTAAGGCTCTTGTTAGCCAACATGGATTTGCAGTGCGCTCCGAAATGGAGAAGATCGCCGCCAGCCGCATTCGATCGCTCAGGCACCAGAAAGATCGCATCAATGCCGAAGCCGAGATTGCAAGCTCGGCGGTCCAGCAGAAGCAGGCCGAATTCGACGCATTGATGATTAGGCGTAACCGACATGGATCTCGAGCAAAATACTTGGCCGGAGAGTTCGACCTGCACTACCAACGCCTTGAGCGACTCAGAAGAGATATTGCCGAGATTGTTCGAGAGAAGGACATATATCTAGAAAGGTCCGCGAAGACAAAGGGAGAGGTCCACAGACTTACGGACGCGCAATTGGAACTTCTCAACATGGATGAACGGCAGATCTATGAGCGAATCGAGGTGCTTGAAGCCGAGCTCGAACGCGTTGAAA
Organism: Phycisphaerae bacterium; assembly: GCA_035399845.1. Lineage (GTDB taxonomy): Bacteria > Planctomycetota > Phycisphaerae > UBA1845 > UTPLA1 > ECT2AJA-110-A. The sequence goes on from DAOPJV010000016.1 coordinate 93,760, forward strand.
AGGGTGAGGGCGACCTTGCAGCGGAAGTGGTTCCGATCGAAGAATTGGTGGCGATGGCTTCCGGCCCCCCGGTAATCGGCATGCTGCGAGAGTATCGCGCCGATCTTGACCGAGCGAATAGGCACCTTTTTGACTACGCAAACTGGCTATACCGCATGCGCGGCGATCCCGATGCGCTAAGGTGGGCGATTGTCGCTCGCAATTCGGCTGAAGCCAGCACCATATATACAAAGCTGAAAGACGTTGAGCAGCGGCTGGCAGACCGCGCCTCAGAGAGCAATCTCTATATGTTCAGCGTGAGAATTACGCCCCCACACACGCTCTCTTTGCCAACATCACCCAGCGACGCGGAACTACGTCTACATTCCGACGCCGCAATGTGGGACGTTGCCCGTGTATCGCACCAGATATTTTTCTCGGTCATGCCCCATCTTCATAACCCGGTCATGCGACCCGCAGCCCGGCCAGATGAATTCAAATGGGACAATTGGAGGCAATACAATCACACGATTGAGAGCCCGATTCCGGGTACCACGATCTTCGTCCCAAAAGCAGACTTGGAAGGCGGCCGCTGGTCGATGTTGCTCGATGCGTTTGTCTGCCCGAAATGGAAAGACGACCGTATCAAGGATATTGCGGTCGAGCACTTGAATATCGGACTGGAGCCAATCGGCCCCTCGCTTTCGCCATATGGAGGCCAGCTCATTGCATTCCCAACCAGGTTCAGCAGCGCGGATCGAACTGACACCGACGAGACGAATCCTTATGCGATTCAACCCAGCTTCAACGAGGACTCAATTCGCTCTCAAGTCGACAAGTTTCATCATGCGGTTCTGGCGCATTACGGCCCAGTTGATCTCATTCATAAGAGGCGACCTGCTCGCATTCATCCTAGGGTGCATGGCCGCGGTGTCGCCGGTACTTGGATGCTGAGATTGCCAGCGGGCGCGTACCCAAAGGCCAAAAGAGAAGGCCGGAGGCTGCCGACCCTCGACGATCTCGAATACGTCACGGTAACGTTCCTCGCTTTGCGGTCGGGTACCCTCGCCAAAGGCGACGAAGCGAAAGTTGAGATCGCAAAAAAGACGCCGGAAATCGGATTTGCCCCGTATCGCTCTGCAGAAATCTATCTGGAAGAGAAAACGCGAGCCGGCAAGAGCGGCGATACTGAAACTCAGGCATTTTTGCACAGTCCCGCAGCACGGGAGACCCGTTGGTCCTTGCTCAGCCAGGCGCTTTCTCAGATTCCGACATACGGGCAACTTACGAATAAGAGCGCTGTACGCGACAAACAGGAAATCACTAGCGAAAAGCGGACCCTAGATGCGGTCCGGCAAGTTCGATTGATGGACCCGGCCTGCACTCTCTCTAGTACTAGTACGAGCGAGGAACTCATTCGCGCTCAAGCGGACTGGGTTATCACGAACGAGGTTTTCGGAGCTGAAGTTGGAAGTGCGATTGAGATGCCTGTGCGTCTAGGGGCGATTTGGAACACGTTGAGAGGCGTTCTGAATTCCCAGTCACGTCCGGGATCGTCACTGCTCTCAATGGTCAAGGCTGGACATGCCGATCTCGACAACACAGTGACTGTATTAAACGGAGTGACGGGCGAGTTCAGAATGATCAAGGACCTGACGTCCCGCATCGATTATGACCTAAACGTGGCAGAAGCCCAGCCAGAACTGCTAGACGCGTTGAGATTCGGATTAAAGGGGCTTAGTACGAATCGAGAAGTACGAAAGCGGCTTGAGGCGTACCAGCATCGCTATATGTTCTACGAAGAAGCGGATGGCTGGATCGCCAGATGGATTCACGACGGAGGCGAAGTATCGGCGTCACTAAAACGGCACCAAGTAGAGTCCCTACTCAACGCCGTGCAGCGTGGCTGGCAAGACGGGCGGATCCAGCAGGCGAGATCGGCCCCGCCCAATTGACCATCCCTAGGCGTTTTTTCCCCTGTTGGAAAATGTCGGGCCTTCTCTGCGACGACATTCGCAAGCGTCAAGCAACCGAGACGGATTCTGGTAACACATCGCCCGAATTGGGAAATTGTGCGTCACTCAGCACACCCCCAAGAAACCCCAGTAATGCCAACATCGAGACATGTCTCGCCCTGCTTGGATGATTTCTGCTTAGCCGACCTCCGTTGCAACGCCTGCCGGAAGGAGGCGCATGATCGCCTCTTGTGCGCTTGAAGGCGCAGTACATCGAGTCGCGAACCCCCGCTGAAAGGAGGGGCTATCGGGAGCGCACTTCCCGGCTGTGGCTGGAGAGAGACGCATCCAGATAGAACTTCCGTTGTGTGAATCATACGCACCCAATGGCAGGAAATGGAGATGACGAGATAACGCGTGTCAGGACTGCTATGGGTATAGCATAGCCATGCTCTACGGACAGTCAGAAGCTCGCACGACGGGAATCAGACTGACTCATCGCTCGTATCATTATCAAACTGCGTTTTTTTCTATTAAGAAGGAGAAACTGAAAGAATGCATCGATTTACTTCATTAAGAAGCAGTATCATTGGATTGGTTCTTGTTTGCGTCCTTGCGTGTGGAATGATCCCAACGCAAGACCGCAACGGCCTGATCAACGAAATGGAGTTGCTAAGGAATCGCGGTGTGCCAGCCGGCACCATCATGGCTTTTGCCGGAGCCGCCGAGAAAGTTCCGGAGGGCTGGCTATTGTGTGATGGTCGCGCTTTGTCCAAGGGCGATCGATATCTGAGTCTTTGGGAAATGATCGGCGAAAATTGGGGGGACGGGTGTGCGCTTGATAAGAATGGAGCGATCAAGTTAGATGCACAAGGGAAGCCCATCAAGGACGGTGACTTCAACCTTCCGGATCTCCGAGGGTATTTCTTGCGCGGTGTAGATGACCCGGATGGCCCCGGCGAGAAGAGTCCTGCAAATCGAGATGCCGAATCCACAAAGCGAAAATCGCGAACCGGAAGGGAAGTGGGTGGCGTCGTAGGATCACTTCAAGGAGATGCTTTTCGAAAACACAGCCACTCAATTCCCAACTTCAGGTCCAGCCATGGACAATTGAATGGCGGACAGGTTACGTCAGGGGGGGAAGTAGTGAAGGAGGATATTACCAACATACCTGACACGAACGCTACCGGCAATGAGCACGAGACACGCCCCAAGAATGCCTACGTCAATTTCATCATCAAATACTAAGAGCCTATCCCAAAAACCCGTTTTTCGTCGATATCTCTAAAGGGCAGGAT